>NZ_JBUZRB010000008.1:0-156936 GCF_055407105.1 Pseudomonas sp. C321
TTAGTTTTTGTTGGTGTGAGAGCTTACATTTTCTAAGATCCTCGACTCCTTTTCCAGCCGGTCAGATTTTTTCTACACCCTTAAATGCGAAGAGCCCGTTAAGCGTCAACTGACGGGCATCGTAGCGGGCGTAGGTAATGCCGGTTTCAAAGCTGAACTTGCCATTGCCGAAGAAGCCGCTGGCTTCGTCATACAAGTTGCTCACGCTTTGCGCAGGGGCCGAATCGTCCTTGAGGGATTGCCCATAGGAACTGCCACCTGCCGCCGCGCCAGAACCGCTGGCAGCAACGGTACTGCCGCCTTTCTTGAAGTCCGCCGGTGATTTGGCCAGGCGTTTGGGCGCAGGTGTAGCAGGCTGATCTTCGACCTGGCGAACCCGCTGTTCCAGTACCGCCAAGGCTTTTTGCTGTACATCGTAGCGTTGCTTGAGCTCTAACAGTTCCTGTTTTAGGGTTGCAATGTCGGCGTCCGGCGCGGCGTACAGTATGGTCGCGGGCAAGAGCGTACTTAAACAAACAACGGCGCGTAGCGATAACGATCGATGCATGAAGTAAGCCGTCCTTTTCTAATGCGTAGGTGTCGAGGGTCAGCGTAGTTCAATAACCGAGAGTACGTAGGCCCTTGAGTTGATCGAGATTGCAGTTCAGAACGCCGCTGTTGAGGCCACTGTTATTCATCACCACATTGAGGGTGGTGGTATTAAGTACCTGGTTGATATTGCCCGTCAGGCGTACGGCTTGTTGCATGCCGCCCTGGGCAATCCTTTGCAGGGAATCGCCCTGGCCGTTGCGGGCCTGGATTGCCATATTGATGCCGCCACCGGCGTTGGAAATGCTGACCTGACCTGCGCCGCTGGAACCGCTGAGGGTGCCTCCGGCCATCAATACCTGGCCTGAGTGCACGACATTGCCCGGAGCCAGGCCGTTTTCGCTGATGTTGATGCCGACATTGTTGTAGGCGCTGTTGCCATCCCCAGCCGCGCGTACGCTCTGGGTTACGCCCGTGCCGCTGCCCAGGCCCGCACCGCCGACCACTGTGCCGCTGCCGATGGTTGGATTCGAAGTCGGACCCTTGCCGGAGTCTCCGGTGGCGGAGACATAAAACTGTGGGGTAATGGTGGATGCGTCGATGTTCATGCTGGCTTTGCCGGTAATGCTGTCGCCGGCAGCGTTGGTCCAGGTGCTGCTCATGACAATGCCGAAACTGATGATCCGCCCGGGCATCACAAAACGACCGCGCAGCTCGGCAAGTTCCGAGTCTTTTATTTCTATCGGCTTAAACACCGATGAAGCATAAGCGGGCATCGAGGCTGCCAGGCACATGACCGTCAGCCAACGGAAAGTGTTCATCATTCGCTCCTGGAGCGTCCTGCCCCTTATTGCGCTTCTAGAAGAAGTCGCTCTGGATGAAACCGAAGTCCATCAGCTCTGAATCCCGGACAGGACTGAACTCGTTCAGTTTGTTCTTGGCGGTCAAGGGAGTAGGCGGGTCGAGCAGGGCATTGGCTTTGTCGTAACCTTCACCGAGCACGGCGAATACGATGCCGTTCCAGCCCTTGATGAAGTCGTCATGGGAATAGCGTTTGTTGCCCAAGACAGAGTCGCCGATATAAACCCAGTCCTTGTCAGCCCGCTGCATCACCACGAAGTGTTTGTAGCCGCGAATTTCCAGCAGCACCACGACGGGGACTCTCACTGTGACCAAGGTTTCTGGCGCTATCCGATAACCTTTCGCACGCATGCCGATGCTTTCGAGGTAGCGCTTCATGTCCAGCATGGAGAAACCCTGGGTTCGCACCAGGTCCTGATCGGCGTTGATCAGCATGCCTTTGATGACGTGAGCCTCATCGACGTCCAGCCAAAAGGCCTGGCGCAGGATGGTTGCCAGTGCCGCGGCACCGCAGCTGAAATCGGTTTTCTGTTCCACCAGGTTGGCGAACCGGCGCTCGCGGATGCTCTCGACCTTCTTGAAGATCACCGCACCGCCGGGCATGGCAGAAATCGCCATTTGCCCTGCCCAAGTCGGGCCGGCGAGCAGTAACAGGACGGTGAGGGTGGCGAGGCGCATGATCGAATGACCTGATGGACACTGGAATTAAAAAGGGCCTTGTTGCCAAGGCCCTAGTTGGATCAGAAGCTCAGTTTGCTGCCGCTTGGGCATGTAGTGCAGCCGCTGCCCAGAGACAAGGTGTTGCTTTGTTGGTTGCCCGAACCCGCGGCAACGTTGATCCCGATGTTGCCGGAAGCGTTGTTGCCAGAGTTTTGCAGGCTGGCGTTGTTGTTGACGTACTGAGACTTGCCGTAGCCGAAGTAGCCGTGCTTGGTAGCCGCCTGGTTGAGGTAGTTGTTGTTCAGCGATTCTTGCTCGGTGTTTGCCACAGAGGCAACCGAGGTGCCATCGGCCACCACGATAGTCAGGTTGTTTTTCTGTTGGTTACCTTGACCGGCTGCGACGTTGACGCCCACGTTACCGGAGCTGTCGTTGGCCGAGTTTTTCAGGGATGCATTGTTTTGCGTCCCTTGGTTTACAAAGTTGTTGTGTTGGCTTTGCTGGAAGATATCGGCCTCGGAGAGGACGAACCAGGCTTTCCCGGCACTGCTGGTGATTGCGGCCGCATTGTCTTGCTGGTTGCCGGTGCCAGAGGCCACGTTAGCACCCAGGTTGCCGTTGCTGTCGTTCAGCGATTTGGTAGCTGATGCATCGTTTTCGGTTTTTGTATCACCGAACTTGTTGTTTTTACTGACTTGAGAGTCAGTCACCACCGCAGCGACAACACCACCGGCTGGAGTTGGAGTTGGTTTGTATTTGTTGCTATCCGCTTGTGCAGCAACAGCCATGAGCGCAGCCAGAGCAAAAACCAGTGGTTTAAGAGCCATTGTAGGTTTCATGGTGTATCTCCTTGCTTCTAATTAGTTGGTTAAGTGTTGGTACGGTGTTGCACACAACCATCAGGGGTTACCTGATGTTAACGTTTAGGGTGTTAGCCAATCGGTTCCCCACCCCGGCACTCTGGTTCACCTGAGTCACACCCCGGCTGCCGGTGAAGGCCTGGTCGCTGGTAACGACCTGGCGGCTGCCAGTGGGTGAGGTGAGCCCTGAGTCTGGTAACAGCGTCGTGTTCTGTTGCGACAGGACGCTGTCATCGATGCCCTGCGGGCCAGCACTAATGCTGATCCGCACGGCATTGATCATTTGGTTGTTGGCCCCGGCCGACTGGTTGACCCCCAGTACACCGCTGCCATTGCTGAAAGAAGATCCCTGGATCGCCGCCTTGGCATTCAGGGATGGATCGGCCTTGCCGTCGAGTTTCTGGATGAGCGCACCGCCGACCTGGGCATGGGCACCGATGGCGATGGCGCGGCTGTTGATTTGTTGTTGCTGATTGCCGGCGGCCTGGTTGACTGAGAGATTGCCGCTGTACTGTTTGCCGGAGTTATCGATCACGGCATTGTTGTTGCTGTCGGCTATGACTGATGAGCAGCCCAACGCGAGAAGAATCAACCATGAACGGCTCATTGCTGCGCCCCCATCATGCTGCCGATATTGCTCAACGGGGCCATGCCACGCTGGATCGAACCGTTGATTTGCCCGGCGATGCTGCTACCGCCGCCGCCATGACCCGCCGCTGCGCCAGCACCCAAGGTGGACGAACTGGTTCCGTGGGAAGTGCTCAGCCCGGGAAGGTTGCCGTTGGGCAGAATGGCGCGAGTGATGGTGGAACCGCTGCTGACCCCGGCGATATCGTTATCGCTGAGTTCGCCGCTGGTGGCTTGCAGTACTTGTGCAGCGGGGTTGACGTTAACGGTGGTTGGATAAGGGTCGGGAGCGAATGAGGAACGGCCAGCCATATGACCCTGCACGTTGCGACCAGTGACGATGACACCGTCACCCGCGAGGGCCGCAAGACTCACACTGGCGCTAAGTACACAACTGATCAGCAGTAGGCTCATCGAGCCTGTATTGAGAGTGACCACGGCAGCATTCCTTGTTTTTAACGCTGACCCTAAACAGCGTTATCAGGAACAGAGCAGGAGCTGTGCCGTTTTTTATTTTTATATATTATTCAATGAGTTGGATTTGATCATCGCGATGCGGGCAACCCGTGTGTATCAGCGCTGAGACAACAGTACGTTGATCTGCCCAGCAGCCGCCCCAGCCGGGCATGGGCACGCCGCGGGGCGTTACCTGTATCAGCGATGAAACACGTTGGATAACAAAACAATGAACCCGCAGCCAGTGGACGGTTCAGGCAGGCCCAGTGTCTCAAAAGTGGACACTGTGCCTATGGCGAGGGGTGTGTGCCGCAGGGGCAGCTCAAGTCTTGGGCGCTTTGCCCGGTATCGAGTTGAGCACGGGGTTGCCGTCCTGGTTCTGGGTCAGGTAGACCGGCAGGACCTTGGGCAGCGAGGCGACGAGATTGTTGACTTCATGGATGTTGTAGATCCCGCCAATGCGAATGGCGCCGGTGCTGGCGTCTGCCAGCATCATCGGTTTGCTCAGGTAACGGTTGATCAGCGGCAAGGCATCGGCGAGGGCCAGGTTGTCGAAAATCAACTTGCCCGTACGCCACGCCAGGGCGCAATCGTCTGGCGCGATCGGCTTCACATGAGGGCGGGTGTCGCCATGGTCGTAGCGGGCCTGCATGCCAGGGGACAAGCTCAGGCCACTGTGGCCCACATCGCTGGTGACTTGCACCGAGCCTTCGAGCAACATGATCCGGACCTGGTCTTCGTATTTCCAGACGTTGAACTGGGTACCGGTAACCCTGATCCGCCCATCACCGGCCCGGACCACAAAAGGGCGCAGGCGGTCATGGCTGACGTTGAAGAATGCTTCACCTTTTTTCAGGGTGACTCGACGCTCGTCCTTGTAGTTGCTGTAGACCAGTTCGGTGCCCAGGTTCAGCTCCACCTGGCTGCCGTCTTCCAGGGTGACTTGTCGCAGTTCGCCCCCGGCCTCGTAATGTTTATACGAGTTGGGCAACCAGCCGGCTTCCCAGCCCGTGAACGCGACCAACGGCAACGCCACCAGGCATACCGCAGCGGCTATGGCATAGGTACGCAATAGGCTGCGCGGTGCGATTTGTGCCACCGGCGCTGTTTCGCTGCGAGGTAAATGATCGGCGACGTCCCAGATTTCCAGCATGGCTGCGTATTCGAAGGCGTGCAGCGGATGTGCATCATGCCACTGTTCAAAAGCCTGGCGTTCGGCAGTCGTGCAATCGAAAGCATGCAGACGCATACACCAGTGCGCAGCGGCATCGGTGATGGCGTCATATTCGGCTTCTGAAAGGGACTGCTCGGTCATTTGCTCTTCCTGGTTTCCTGCATTCTAACCTTCCCGGCACGGTGCCGAGAACAGTCATCATGGCGAATGAACATCAATGTGGAACTAATTCCTGCCCCAGGCACCCTGAAAATCAGGATCTGTAAGTCATTCTCTCTCAAGCCTGGGAGTCCACCCAGCCCAGGAGTGAGTGGTGTAAAGCCTGCGTTAAATAAACAGCGTTGTACCGAAACGGGTGGTTGACAGGCCACTCGCTCGGCGTTGTTTAATCAAGAGGCTGAATCCAGCAGGCTGTTGCCCCCTCCAATAATTACTCTGGAGCTTCAGATGTCAGCCACGCCCGTTATTGCTGCAAGTGACTCGCAGACTATTGCCTTTCCCGAACTGGTTAGCTTGCTCAAGCAGATTTTCCTCAACCACGGCACCTCGCCTGACGTCGCCGCCGTGCTGGCAAACAACTGTGCCAGCGCCCAGCGCGACGGCGCCCAGAGTCATGGGGTATTCCGCATGCCCGGTTACGTATCGACCCTGGACAGCGGCTGGGTGGATGGCAAGGCCGTACCGATTGTCGAAGATGTCGCCTCGGGGTTTGTCCGGGTAGATGCCTGTAATGGCTTTGCCCAGCCAGCCCTGGCCGCCGCCCGCCCGTTGCTGGTGGAAAAGGCCCGCAGCGCCGGTATCGCAGTACTGGCCATCCGTAACTCACATCATTTTGCAGCGCTGTGGCCCGATGTCGAACCCTTCGCCGACGAAGGTCTGGTGGCCCTGAGCGTGGTCAACAGCATGACGTGCGTGGTGCCCCACGGTGCTGATCGGCCACTGTTCGGTACCAACCCGATTGCCTTTGCCGCGCCACGGGCCGACGGCCCGCCGATTGTCTTTGATCTGGCCACCAGCGCCATCGCCCATGGTGATGTGCAGATCGCCGCGCGCAAGGGTGAGCGTGTGCCGCCCGGTACCGGGGTCGATAGCCTGGGCCAGCCGACCCAGGACCCCAGGGCCATCCTCGAAGGCGGCGCCTTGTTGCCGTTTGGCGGGCACAAGGGCTCGGCGTTGTCGATGATGGTCGAGTTGCTGGCGGCAGCACTGACCGGCGGGAATTTTTCGTTCGAGTTCGACTGGTCCAATCATCCTGGTGCCAAAACACCGTGGACCGGCCAGTTACTGATCGTCATCGACCCCAGCAAAACCGCCGGGCAAAACTTTGCCGAGCGCAGCCAGGAGCTGGTGCGGCAGATGCATGCTGCGGGGTTGCGGCGTTTGCCGGGCGATCGTCGTCATCGCGCACGTGCGAGGGCCGAGGAGGAGGGGATTGTTATCGAGGTGGAGGAGTTGGCGCGGTTGCGGCGGTTGGTGCAAGGTTAACTCGGCCGACTGTGGAGCGAGCAAACTCGCTCCACAGGGAAAACCTCAGTTACGACGACCCAACAGCAGGCCGACCACCAGGCCGAAGCCTGCAGAAATTGCCACGGTCTGCCATGGGTGACCACCGATATAGGTTTCGGTAGCGTCCACCATTGGCTTGCTGCGCTCACGCACGCTGGACACCGAGTCCAGGGCCTGCTTGAGCTTGAGGGCTACCTGCTCGCGCAGGGTTTCACCTTCTTCGCCCACCAGGGAGGCGCTGCTCTTGAGCAGCTTGTCCGATTCCTCGATCAGCGCCTGGAGTTCGCTGAAGGCTTGATCCTTGATTTGTTCTTCGACGGCTTGCGCGGCAGTTTTGCGGGCCATTGGGTGACTCCTTGCAGGTGAATGTGACAGCGAACAATGGAGTATTCGCCGGCTGAAAAAGTTGCAGCTTTTTTTCCGCTGGCCTGGCCTGAGCAAAATCCAGAGCGGGAAATTTCGACCTACAGTGTAAGATGTCACCTATTTGTACCGCAGGGAATTCCACATGAGCTTCAATCTGGCCAACAAGCCCCTTGCCGAGCGCGCTGAGCTCGAAGATGAAAAGTCCCGTCTGTACGACTTGTGGCAAAGCAACCTGGGCAAGGCCAAGGGCGAGGGCGCCCGCTTGTTCGGCGAGCGCGCCAAGCGCAAGGGCAAATGGGCTGAATGGGTGCGTTCGGAGCTGGACGGCATGTCGCCGCCGGAGTTCGCCAACATGGTGCGTAGTGAAGTCAATCGGTTGATGGCGGCCAAGTAACTCGCTTCATGTAAAACACGCCAGCACCGCGTCCCTTGCCTTGAGCAGCATCGGGTCTAACTGGGCCTGGGTGCGCCAGCCCATTTCCACCGGATAGCGTGGCAAGGCCAGCGGGCAGGGCAGGACTGTCAACCCGGTCATCCGGGCGATGGCCTGGGCTGCGTGTCCGGGAATGGTCGCCACGGCCGCACTGCCCTTGAGCAGTGGCCGCGCTCTATCGCTACATTGCCACGACGGCTTCGCCAGAAATTGCCCAGCGTTATACCCACACCATCGTGACCCATTGCGAAGAGCTACAGACGTTCCGGCACTGAGGGAACCCGCGGGCGATATACGCCCTGGGCTGTGTATCACGAACTATCGCAAGTACTTTTAAAAAATCGTCTACAGCGCCAATGTCCTAAATGTCCTTTTTGGCCAAACGCCCGTAGCGGTCCTCGAAACGTACGATATCGTCTTCGCCCAGGTAAGCCCCGGACTGCACTTCGATCAATTCCAATGGCACCTTGCCCGGATTGGACAGCGAATGCTTGACCCCCAGCGGGATATAAGTGGATTGGTTCTCGGAAAGGATCAATTCGTTGTCGCCACAGATCACCCGAGCAGTACCAGACACTACAATCCAGTGTTCGGCGCGATGGTAATGTAATTGCAGCGACAGGCATTCGCCTGGCAGCACGCAGATCCGCTTAACCTGATAGCGCTCACCCTTATCAACTGTGTCGTAGTGGCCCCACGGACGATTAACCAGTGGGTGGGTGATAAACTCGGCGCGCTCTTCGACCAGTAGACGCTTCACCACGTCCTTGACCTGCTGGCTGTCGTGCTTGTTGGCGATCAGTATTGCGTCCTTAGTTTCGATGACGATCAAGTCATCAAGACCGACGGTGGCCACTAGACGGTGATGCGATTGCACCAAGCAGTTGCGGGTATTAATGGCCATTACGTCGCCTTCAAGGCGATTTTTGTTAACGTCGTGCGGGCCAACATCCCAGATCGCAGCCCAACTGCCAAGGTCGTTCCAACCGGCATCCAGCGGCACCATCAGACCTGTGGCGGTGTTCTCCATCACGGCATAGTCCACCGACTCATCGGCGCACAACGCGAAATGCTCAGCCTGCAAATGCAGGAAGTGGCTGTCAGGTTCGGCGTGTTCCAGAGCAAAGTGGCATGAGGCCAGAATTTCCGGGCGATGCTGCCGCAGTTCGGCCAAGAACACCGAGGCACGAAACATGAACATGCCGCTGTTCCACAAATAAGCACCCGAAGACAGATACTCCTCGGCCATTTCTGGCGAGGGCTTTTCCTTGAAGGCGGCGATAGCGAAACCACCTTGTTCGATGGCAGCACCGCACTGGATGTAACCAAAGCCGGTTTCGGCGTGGGTTGGGGTGATACCGAACGTCACCAAATGCCCTTTCTCCGCATGAACCTGAGCCTGACGCACAGTGTCACGAAAGGATTCTTCGTTATGGATATGGTGGTCGGCAGCTAGTACTAGCAGGATCGGATCGCTGCCGTCGGCAGTGGCTTCCAGCGCAGCCAAAGCAATGGCGGGCGCGGTATTGCGGGCCAGCGGCTCAAGAATGATCCGACGGCTGGTCATCTTCGCTACCCGCAGTTGCTCGGCAACGATGAAACGGTGCTGCTCGTTGCTCACTATGACAGGGGGTGAATACTCCAGGCCCTGCAGCCGAGCCAACGTACGCTGAAACATCGTCCCCTGATCCTGGCCATCGAGGGCAAGGAATTGCTTGGGAAAGCTCTGTCGTGATAAAGGCCAAAGACGCGATCCATTACCGCCAGCAAGGATTACAGGGGTGAGCATAGCAACTCCATTGATGTGCCACGTGCGCGCATGGTGGCGCAAGTTGGCTTTTCCACTACAAGCGATCAGGAAAGAACCAGCCGGTGCCACCTGGGCCACACAGCTGCTCCTACATTAGGGTGTTGTTACCGGGCAAGGGCGCTGTCGGTGCACGCGAGTGCCGCGGGCTGCCCGACGCCTGGGATGCGGCGGATCTGCACCATGCAACCCTGGCGCACGGTGGCATCGAGCAGCAAGCTTTGCACCGGCATCAGATCGCCGACCAGCAAGTTCTGCAGCAACGGCTTGCCTTGATATTGGTTGTGCCCCAGCACCACGTTGTCGATCCCTTCGACCCGCACTACGGCCTTGCCAATGTTGCCCAGGCGGTTGCCGGTCAGGGCCAGTTCGCCCGGCAGTGGCAGGGCGTTGCGCAGACTGATGGCGTACTCGGGGCTGGTGCTGATGCGGTTATCGAGTATCGACAACGACTGCACTTCACTGCCGTCGATGGCGCTGCCCTGGCTGTTGCTGATCAGGTTGCCAACAATCATCAAGGCGCCGTCTTTGCCGGCCAGGCTGCGCAGTTGAATGCCATTCCCCTTGGAGTCGCCAATTCGGTTGCCGGTGATCAGCAGGGCGCCGTTTTGTTCGTTGACTTCAATGCCGGCCTTGGCGGTGGTGAGGATCAGGTTGTCCTTGACCAATGCACGGGTTTGCCCGCGCACGCGGATGCCACTGTTGTTTTCGACGCCGCGAATACTGTTGCCGACCAGCTGTGCCTGGCTGTTGTTGAGGTCGATGGCGTACTGCTGTTGCTGCTCAAACGTTGAATGCTCGATCTGCGCCCGGGCATGCTGCAGGTTCACGCCCGTGGACAGCTCGGTAAAATGGCTGTTGCGGATCAACACATTGGAGGGTGGCGTGCTGGGCGCCTGTTGGGTGCTGATAGCGGTGCTCAGGCCTTGTGACAGGTTGGCGCTATAGCCCAGGCGGTTGAGGGTGGAGTCCAGGATCTGCGTGGAGCTGCCGGCCCAGGACACCACGAACGGCCGATAGGCACGGTCGGTGTCGCTGGTCTTTCCCCCGGTCCAGCCTTCCAGCCGGGATTGGTTCAGGCTCAGCAAACCCTGATTGATCAGCGCGGTGCCGGAAAAGTTGTACATATAGAGGCTGGTGCCTTCGAGTATCAGCCCGCCACTGGCGGTGATCATCAGCGGGTAGCTCAACAGGTAACCGTCCTTGTGGCGGCGCAGCACGCGCGGGTCGTGCAGGGCGTCGGCCAGTTGCGCCAGGGTGATGCTGCCGCCACTGATTACTACCGCTTGCGGGTGATGCGACTGGTACCCGGCAATGGCGCGGAACAGGCCATTGTTGACGAACGGCTCGAATGGCCAACTGCCTTGCTGGGACGAAAACATCGGTTGCAGGCTGACCTGGGCGCGTCCGGCGGGCCTGCGGATGGTCACGTCGGCCATTTGCACGGCCTGGCGGGTACGGTTCAACAGCTCGGCCTGTTGGTCACGCTGCTGTTGCGCGGGGATCACGCTCAGCGCACGGTCCAGGGGCAACGGTTGGGTCTGGGCCTGGCAGGCCAGGGTGCTGGCCAGCAAGGTGGCGAACAGACCGATACGAATGAATGGCGGCATAGTAGTCATCCTTGGCTCAGTGGCCGATGGAGTACAGCGGCTTGAGCGGGCCGCCGAGCTGGCTGTAGTTATCGACGTCACCGTCCAGCGAGTCATACAGTTTGCGAGACAGCTCATGCTGCGGGCTGCGCTGCAGAAACGGGATCAACCATGCCATCTTGTAGGGGGCGATGTCGGCCTGGGACTGGCCTTGCAGCTCTGGCAAACCGTGGGGGTCGAGCACGCTACGGGCGGCGAAATTGGCCAGCAGCTCTAGGCGCGACTGGTCATCGGCTGACCAGCTCAGGTTGTTGCTGCGCGCGGTCTCGGCCAGCATCACCAAGGGCACCATGGCGTACTGGCTGTAGCTAGCGGCCAGCTTGCCGCGGGCCACCTCAAGCGGCAGGTAGGCGTAGTCACCCGCGTTGGACAGCGTGGCCTGCTGCAAGCCACGGCGCAGATTGCCGTCGCCCCAGCGGATGAAGTCGTCGCGCTGGATCAGCATGCCGGTAGCTGACACGGCCCAGCCAGCCCAGTAGTCGTGGTTATTGAAGAAGGCAAAGCCTGGCGCATGGCGGGGTTGGTACTCTTCGATGATCAGCGCGCCGAGGCGGGCGAGCCAGTCTTTCTGCACCGGCGACAGCACGAGTTTTTTGTCCGCCATGGCCTCAGTCATCAGCAGGGTGCCA
Organism: Pseudomonas sp. C321; assembly: GCF_055407105.1. Taxonomy (NCBI): domain Bacteria; kingdom Pseudomonadati; phylum Pseudomonadota; class Gammaproteobacteria; order Pseudomonadales; family Pseudomonadaceae; genus Pseudomonas; species Pseudomonas sp. C321. The sequence goes on from NZ_JBUZRB010000008.1 coordinate 11,557, forward strand.
CTGATGGCAGCCACCGCCCACTTGCGCGCGGCCATACCGCTGCCGCTGGCGTCTCGGTTGAGCAGGGCACCGGCTTTAGCCCAGGTTTCCAGCCACTGGTCCTGGCAGGCCAGGGCCATGTTCGCCTGTTGCGGGCTTTTGGCCCGCTCGAACTGCTTGGTGGCGTAGATCAGCCCACCAATGAAGGCCTTGACCTGTTTGCCGATCTCCTCGGTGCCCTGGTTGGGGTTGGTGGCCAGAGTCGATTTACTGGCGTCGCTCTGGTCGTACTTGCTTTTGAGCTGCAGACTGCCAGTGTAGGGCGGTGGCGGCTCCTTCACACAGGTCAGGGTGCGGTAATCGGCAATCATCGCCGAGGTGGCTGTGGCCCGTGCCGGCCAGATCGAGATGGTGGCGCTAGCAGCGGCCAGCTGCAGGCAACCAGCGGTGCTGAGCAAAACCAGCAGCAAGGACTTCAAAGGCATAATCTGGTGTCCACTTGGGTCGCGCCACTGGAAGGTTTGGTCGGCTCCATGAACACCGACAGCAGGTTGGCGCCCTGGAACTCCTTGGCTTTGCTCAATTCCAAGTAGTACTGGCCACCAGTCACGGCTGCTTCACGGCGGAACCAGACCTTGTCGCGCAGGCCATTGTCGTAATACACAATGATGTAGAAGTCTTTGACGTTCTTGTCGCTGATCTTGATGTCCAAGAAACCTGTCGGGCCCTTGAGGTTACTGCGGTTTTCGCCGGCATTGCTCAGCAGCTCGATACGGTCGCTGACCTTCAGCGCTGGGTGGTCCAGGCGATTGCTCAACAGTGTTTGCGAGGTGGCACAGCCGCCCTTGATCGCCGGCACCAACTGCCGGTACATCTGCGGCGACTCCAACTGGTAGTTGGCTGGCAGTTCCCAGATCACCACCTTGGGCGGAGCCGCGGGTTTGTAGCTGTCCGACAGCAGGTACTCCAGCAACGAGCCGTCCTGCCCGGCGCCGGGCAGGGCGAAGTTGAGGATGTCCACGTCCAGGTACTGCTTGAGGTAACCGTCGAAGTTGAACTGCTTGCTTTCGTCTTCCCGAGCAGCGGCGTTACTGTCGCCCACTAGGATCACTTGCGAGTCGGGCGTTTCGTTAAACAAGGCGTCGGCGCTATTGGCCATTGGCACCGTCTGGTAGCCGCGCACGTATTGCATGCCAAAGTTGTTACCACACAAATAGGTCAGCCCCAGGTTCATGGTGCCGTCCTTGGGCACCACCACGCCGGGTTCGGTGCGGTATTGCGTTTTGGTCAGACCTGCATAAAACGGCTGGCGGCGTATTTCGTCGGCCACCACTTGGGCTGTGGCCTGGGCGCCGGCCGGGGTCCAGTGGTGGTCGCGCCGAAAGAAGTATTCGCCGGCTGGCGGCTTGGCCACCAACTGCATCACGTCGGGCACTACCGCGCCGCCTGCGCGCATCTGTTGCAGGTAGGCACTGAGGTTGCGATTGGCGCGGGCAAACTCAAAGCCCATTTCCTGGCCGGGGCGCAGTTTGTCGCGGTGCATCAGCCCGCGGGTCGGCTGGATGGCCATGACCACGTGGATGCCCTGGCGCGCGAAGGCCGCCATCAGCCGTGCGTATTCGCTGCGCATGTTGGCCGGGATGCCGAAGTCATTGGTCAGATCGACCTCGGAGCGAAACAGCCAACGGTCCTTGCCGGGTACGATCTCGCGCAGCAGTTTCATGCGCCCCTCGGCGTAGTTTTGCTGGTCCTTGAGCGCCGGGCAGATCAGGCAGTCCAGGCCTGTGCATGCGGGGGCGTTCTTGGCCGCGACAGGCTGGGCTTGGGCGGCGAGCGCGGGCAGGCCGAACAGCGAGAGCAATACGGCGAAGCCGAAATGTAAGGGTATCTTCATGGGCGCAAACTTCATCATCCTGTTGATTGGGGCGTGCGAACTACCGGTGCAACGCGTCCTCACTCGGTGGGGTCGATGCCGTTGGCCAGGCTCATGCTCTTGTAGCCACTGCCCTGAGGCAGCAGCACGTAGCTGTAGGAGCGGCCTTTTTTCAGGAACAGCTCGTCAAAGTTGGCCACGTTCTGTTCACCCACGTAGGCGGCAAAGCCGATCTTGATCTCGTTGACCATGCGGCTGCCGGTCTGGTCTTTGCCCAGCGGGTCGACGATCAGGTGCTTGCCGTCCACGGTTTTCAACGCAGCCTGGGTCGACGTCAGGTTGTAGAACGCCACCTGGGCTTTCTTCGGCTCGTTGACGTATTTGTCGGCGATCAGGTTCAGGGTCTTGCCGTCGTATACCACCGTGCTGGCGGCATTGGCCGCAAGGGTCGGCTGGATAGACTGGCCGGCCACGGCGATGCTGTGCTTGCCCGGGGTGGTGAAGCGGTAGCCGCTCAGTTGCCCGGCGGCGACTTTCTGCGGGTTGGTCTTGCCGCTCAGGCTCACGTCGATGCCACTGTTACTAAGGTTCAGCACCCGCACAAAGGTAGAGTCGGCCGGGGCCACAGCGTCGTATAAGTCGGCATTGCTTTCGGCGGCCAGCGCGTGTGCGGTGATCAGCAGCAGGCTGGCGCCGCCGAGTAGCCGTTGGATCAGGGTAGAGGCAGTCATGGTTAACTCCTTAAACTCAAAAATGGACAGATAGAGTAGGCAGGCTGGATGAGCTGGCGCGGTGGGCCAATACGGTTCGCAGCGGGAATTCCCAAATCACCGTGTCCAGGCTGTCGTTGGTCAGTTGGTCGCTTTTGAGGAACTCATTCATCGCCTCAAACGGACCACGGGCTTCCACCGCCACGCTGAACAGGTCGGTGCTCAGGGCTTCTTTCAAAAAGCCGCTGAAATTCCAGTCATCAATCTTTGTGTAGCTGGTGCCCACCAGGGCGATGCGCTGCGGCTCGTCGCCAAAGAGGCTGGAATCGCTGACGGCCTGACTGGCCTTGAGGGTCTCAAACAGCGCGATGGTGCTGGCGCCGTACGCCGGCGGCTCGTTGCGCTGGTCGAACTGGATGTAGTTCATCAGGTCGCCCTTGATGGTTTTCTGCGCCACGGACTGGGAGGCATAGGCCGTGCTGCCGATCAACTCCGGGTGCTGGAGGGCCAACTCACGGGCGGCTTCTCGGGCGCCCTGTGGGGTCCAGTGAGTGTCGGACTTGAGGAACAGCGGCACCTCGTTTCGCACGGCCATAAAACGTGCACGTAGTGGCACCACGGTGACTTTTTGCTGTTGCAGTTGCTCGACAAAACGGTCGTACAGGCTTATGGCTCGCAGGTCTGCAACGCGCAGAGTGTGCTCGGCGTAGATGTCCAGTTTCATCGGCAACGGCAGCACGATCAGGCGCTTGTTGTGGGCCATTAGGCGCGCCTGCACTTCGCCGATCTGTGCCAGTTGCAGGCTCAGGTTGTGCTCCAGGTTGTTAGGCACGCGGTATTCCTGATTGGTGAACAGCCAGCCATCACGACCCAGCACCACTCCGCTGGTGCCTTCATGAAACAGCTGGTACTGGACATCGGCCCACAGCTCAATCGAAGGTTCGCGCAGGAAGAAGCGCTTGTCGTAGACCTGTTCAAATTTGCGTAACAGCTTGCCATCCATGAACAGTGAGTAGGCGTCGGACTGGCTCTTGCCGAAGCTGAACACCACCGGCAGCGAGTACCCGAACATGCCCAGCAGCAACACGCAGAACAGCAGCCCATTGAGTTTGCTCGCCGAATTCATCACGGGGTACATGGGTGCCTCCTAGAACTGAAAGTACAGAAACGGTGAAAAGGAATGTGCGGCCAGGCTGCTCAGCGACAAGGCAAAGCCTGCCCAGAGCAAGAGCATCTTCATGCCGCCCACATGACGCATGAAATACTGCTGCTTGTTGCCGGCATAGAAACGCACGTTGTTGATGCCTGAGAGGATCAGCCACGCCACCGCGACCAAGGCGAAGGCCATGGCCATTTTCGAGGCGCCCAGCACGTACAGATCCAGGCTGCCGGTACCGTTGAAACCGAGCATCGCCTTGTAGATTTCAAGGCTATGGGTCAGGTTGCTGGTGAAGAACAGTGGCATGCTCAGCGTGATCAGAAAGACGGTGCGCAGGTTGCGCAGCAGCTTGTAGGGGGTGGTGATCTTGGTCGCGATGCCCAGCTTGCGCTCAGTCACCATGGCCAGGCCGAAGAACAGCCCCCAGCAGATAAAGGCAAAGCTTGCGCCGTGCCACAGGCCCGACAGCAGCATGGTGTAGACCAGCGCGGGCATGGCGCCGGCAATGCGCTTGCGCACCAGCGGCATATATACGTAGTCGCGCAGAAAGTGCGCCAGGGTCATGTGCCAGCGGGCCCAGAACTCTGTGACGCTCTGGGACACATACGGTTGGTTGAAGTTTTCCGGAAAGCGAAAGCCCATCATCAGTGCCAGGCCCAGCGCCATGTGGCTATAGCCGGCAAAGTCGAAGTACAACTGCAGCGTCGACACCACCAGGCCGAACCAGGCATCGCCCATCTGCAAGGTGCCTTCGCTGATGAACAAACTTGCGATGGGAGCCAGTTGGTCGGCGATCAGCACCTTCATGATAAACCCGAGCATGAATCGGCACACACCCAGGCTGAACAGCTCTAGGGAGTGTTCGCGATGGCGAAGTTGCGGCGCGAGTTGGCTGTAGCGCAGGATCGGCCCGGCCACCAGATGCGGGAACAATGCAACGAAGGCGGCGAAATCGATGAAGCTATTCGTCGGCGTTGCGTCCTTGCGATAAATGTCGACGATGTAGCTCAGGGCGTGGAACACGTAGAACGAAATACCCAGGGGCAGGAAAATCGTTTCCAGGGTGAAGGTGTTGATGCCCAGCGGTGCCAGCAGGGTGGCGAGCACATCGGCGCCGAAGTTGGCGTATTTGAAGTAGCCCAGCGTCGACAGGTTGCCGATGATACCGATCCACAACAGGCGAAATGCCCAGCGCTTGTCGCCCGCCTCGAGTCGCGCCTTGATGCGCAGGCCGAACCAATAGTTCCAGTAAGTGATACCGACGAACAACAGCAGGAAGTCCGGGCGCCACCAGGCATAGAACAGGTAGCTGGCGGCTACGATCACCGTGGACCGCCACTGCGGGCGCGACAGAAAGTACACCAGCAGGAACACCGGCAGGTACAGAAACAGGAACACGTTGGAGGCGAAAATCATGGGCAGTCCCGTCCTTAGTAACTCATCACGACGCCAAACGAAATCTGGTAGTCGTCGCCGCTGGTCAGCGCGTTGCCGGCGTTCAGGTAGCTGGCGGTGATCAAACCATTGACGTCGAAACGCTTGCCTTCATAGGCCAACGGAAACATCTTCCAATAGTAATTGACGTCATACATTTGCCCCACAGAGCGCCCGCCGGTATTGCCGCCGCTGTTGATCTGGGCGTTACGCTTCGAACGCTGGTCTGCGTCGATACGAATCGGCAGCGCACCGTTCTGGTCACGCAACTTGAGGTCGGTGACGCGAAAGTCCAGGTTGCTGCGCGCAGTGGGGCGGGTTTCCAGGGCCGCGCCGTAGTACTGCAGGTTGCGCAAATCCAGGCTGACGAAGGAGCTGACCAACCGGGTACTGTATGAACCGGGTTGTGTGATGCGGTCGGACTGGATGGCATTCAGGCGAAAGCCGTCGGTGTCGTCGTCGGTCTTGTCCGTCAGACCACCGCGCAAGGCCACGCGTGGTGTCCAGGCCAGGTTATCGAAGCGCTTGCCGACCTCGCCTAGCACGGCCCAACCGTTGCTGTGGTTATTGTGCGTGGTGATTTTCGACGACGGGTCCCTGGAGTTGGTCAGGCTGGTGCGGTCCATCTTGCCGTTCAGCGAAACCATTTCCAGGTGGTAGTCGCTCAGCAGCGGCGTGAACGTCAACTGATCGCCCTTGAAGAACAGGCCACTGCGCACGCCCGTAAAATCGTAACGGTCGTTGATGTCGTGGTTGCTCTTGTCGTCCTCGTACATCAAACGCGCGCCCGCCCAGTTGTGCTCACTCCAGCGGTAGGCGTATTCGCCCATCGCATAGAAGGTGTTTTTCTCGGTGTCGTCCAGCGTATTGATGTCGGTGTTGTAGTTGTGGAATTTCTGCGCCACGGCGACAAAACCGTGGGAGAAGGTGTCGGTGTAGTTGAAGCGCACCGACTCGATGCTGTCGTCCCACCAAATGCCGTACTTGTCGCTGAAGCGCTGGCGCCCGGCCGACGCCGAGAAGCGCGGGTCGTCCCAAAGCAGGTTGCGCTTGACGTACAGTTCGCGGAACTCGGCGTAAAAGCCTTCGGCCTGTTCGCGGCCGCTGGCGTTGTTCTGATTGGTTTCGTTCTGCACCAGGCTGGCCGATTGGCTGGAGTCGTAGTCCAGCCAAACGCGGCCGTACACCTGCCACTTGGCCCAGCGTTTTTCCGGCGAGTACCATACGAACGAAGGCTCGTAGCGCAGGCTGTAGAACGACTCGCGGCCGTTGCCTATTTCGGAGTTTTCCGGGCCGTAGCCACCTTGCAGGGTCAGCTTATTGAAGAACTCCGAGGTAATCGGCGGCTGGCTGCCGTCGGCCGGGGCAATGCGTACCGGCTCGCTGCTGTCGGCCTCAGGGCCGGTCACTTCTTCGGCTGCAAGGGCCGCGCCGTTGCAGGCCAGGATCAGTAGGACGCTGTACAGAGGTGGGCAGGGCTTCACAATTGAGCTTCCTTCATGAGGTCGGCGCGGGCCACCTGGGCCCGGTCGATGTCGTCCTTGTTCAACACCCGGTCCAGGCGCTTGATCAGCCCGCGTGCGCGGTTTTCACCCAAGTCCACGGCCACTTGGGCATAGGCATAGGCCTTGACCTGGTCATGGCACAGCGCACGGGCGCGGAAATAGAGGGTTGCGATGCGGTAGTAGGCGGCGGTGGAGCCCAGGCGCGCCTGCTCCTGGTAGATCTGCAGAGCTTTTTCCTGATCGGGCTGGTCCAGGCCGCCCTTGCTGTACAGCTCACCCAGCAGCAACTGTGCGTCGCGGTAGCGCATCTCGATCAGCTCGTTGATCAGTACCTGGGCCTTTTCCGGGTCCAGGGTCAGCCAGTTGGTGACCATGTAGAACGACGCCTGCAAGGCCTTGGCCCGGGTCGGGTCGAGGGCCTGCACGCGGTTGATCAGGGCCTGGGTTTCTTCGGCATTGTGTTCGGTAGGGTTGCTGACCATGAAGTTGACCTTCGACACCAGTGCCGGTACGTAGCCGCGCTCGGCAGCGTTGTCGAACCAGCCTTGTACGCGGGCGGTGGCGGCAGCCATGGCCTTGTCGGCGGCGATCTGTTCGGGCGTCGGCGGTGCTTTCACAGCCTTTGGGCCCATGCCGCTGGCCAGGCGATCGTCCTTGTCGGCCTCTTCGTCGATTCGCTGCAGGCTGGTGATGCTGTCGAGCAGCGCTCCGATGCGATGCACGATCTCCACTGGTAGGCTGGCGCGCTGCGGTTCGAGCGTCAAGGCGAAGGCCTGGAACAGGCTGTCCTGCTGCTCACCGAGGAAGCGGTAGTAGCGGTCCACTGCGCGCACATCGAGTTTAACCGCCGCCTGGTAGTGACGGTCAGCCTCTCTGCGGTTGCCTTCGCGCTCGGCTAGCACCGCCTGGTACAGATCGAAGTGGCAGTTAAGCAGGCAGGATTGCTGGTACAGGCTGAGCAGTTGCCGGGCATCGGCCACGCTGAAGTCCCGGGGGTACACCAGGAACACTTCGAGGGTGGTGTTCAGCGTGCGCGGGTCCTGGGCGTGGGGGTAAAGCGTCAGCGCCCGGGTCACGTAGCCGTGCTGTTGATCGCGCAGACGCGGGTTGCGATCGAGCAGGCGGGCCATCGAGGTCAACGCCAGGATTTCACCGGTGCCGTCGGCAAAGGCGTCCTTGTACAGGCCCAGCACTTCGTCGAAGTTGACCGTTTCCGAGTTCGAGAGAACGTCACCCAGCAGTTGCTTGGAGGCGCGGTCGCCCCGTGCTGACAGCTCGCGCAGGTCGGCCACGACGTTGGTATTGGGGTCCTTGTACAGGGCGTATCGTACCTGTTCCAGGCTTTGCCCGGCGTAAACCGGGCTGGCCAGCCACAGGGCCAGCAGCAACAATGACGGGCGCGTCGGCAATTTCATCGCGGCATCCTTACAGCGACAGGTTGAACGGCAGGCCCAGGTACAGGTCCACCGCCACAGGCTGTTGGTAGGCTGAACGGGGCAGCGGGCTGTCGGGCTGGATCGTCAACTGCAGGTTGTGGTTGTTCTCGTCCACCTCGGAGCCGACGACCTTGCCGCTAAACGGCTGCTCGATACCGAACACCTGCATGTTCACCGAACGCACCCGCGAAATGTCGGCTAGGCGCGCGAACGGCACATTGGCCTTCACGAACAAGCCTTCATCACTGGGTAGCAGGTGCACCAGCGGTGCTTGCTTATAGGCGTAGCCGTCGAGCGGCTTGCTTGGGAAGTAGACTTCGCAGCTGCACGGGCTGGCGATCACGGTCTCGATGGTTGCGCGGCCCAGCAGGGTCTGCAGATCACCGGGCGAGAGGTCTGCCACGGCCTTCATGTCGGCCGGGCTGGTAAAACTGGTGGCCAGTTGCGTAGACACTGTGGCAACGGGCTCGCCGACGCTCACCTGTGTCTGCCCCGGCTTGAGCATGAACTTCAAGTAGCCGTTGTCGGGCATGCTGATGACTTGCGCGTTGGCGCTCACTAGAGCCTGGTCTGCGGGGATGCGGAAGAACAACATGTAGCTCTTGTAGGCCACGAACGCCACGGCCGCCAGGCCCAGCACCAGCCACGCCAGTGTGCCGATCACCGCGCGCAGGCGGTCCAGCGAGCCACGGGCGATGGCGTATTTGTGCTTGCGTTCCTTGATGTAGTTTTCGCGCTGCATCACGTTGAACAGGCCATTGATGTCGGCGATCTCGCCAGACATGTAGGCCGAGATGATGTAGCGCAAGATGTCGCGTTTCTGCGAATCCAGTTCGACGAACTCGGCGCCCACGTTTTCGCCGCGCTGGGAGACGATCTTGATCTTGGCGTCGATCGCCAGGTCCATCTGGTTCAGTCGCAGCTTGATCGATGCGTTGTAGAGGCTGCCAATCGTCAACGGCTCGGCATGCAACAGGCCGAGGCCGCCCAGGGAAATGTCCTGGATATCGCTCTCGAACGGAGGCTGGCTACTGCCGTCGAGCTTGACCTTGGCGTTGATCTTGGTGCGCACGTACTGGCGTTCGTCGATCGCTTCATGGACCACATTGGCCGGGAGTACAGATGTCGGTGAGCTACTCATGGCAGGCGCCTTTCCTTTAACGTTGCGTGAGTTCGAGCAGAACTGAAATGACCCCGAAGAACACCGCGATGGAAGAAAACATCATCGCCTTCGAGGACCAGCGGTTCATGGCGGCATCGAAGTTGACGCTGCCGTTGCTGAGAGTGGTTTTTTGACGGGTCCAGCTCTGTTGGTCCATGTGAAACATCGCGTACACCTTCATCACCGAGCCAACGATCTGGTTGTAATACAGAACGAAGGGGTAGGCCGGGCTTACCGGGTGGCCGGAGAATATGAACATCAGCGTCACCAGGGTTCGCGACAGCAAGACCCAGAACACGTACACCAACAGGTACTGCATGCCGAAGATCAATCCTGCGAACACCGAGGCGGTCAGTCCCATCAGGCAAGTCCACATCGATACCCGCTGGTCGTACAGCACGTACAGGGTGAACAACCCCAGGTGTGCGCGGCCCAGCAGGGTGGTGGCACGGAAGTTCTGGCGTAGCGAGTTGCCGTACCAACGGAACATCAGTTGCCGAGTAGCCCGAAAGAAGTTGCTGTCGGGCGGATGCTCCACCGTCAGCGTATGGCTGTCAGGCACGTAGAAGGTGTCCCAGCCGGCGCGCATCAGGCTCAACCAAGACGACTTGTCATCACCGGTAAGGAACTGGAAGCGGCCCAGGCGCCAGTGATCGAGAAAGTCGGCCTCCACGTCCTTGATGAAGTCGGGGTCGATCATCACGCTGGCGCGGAAAAACGACAGCCGCCCGGTCAGGGTCAGCACGCGGTGTGACAGGGCCATCGAGCACATGTTGATGTGCCGCTGCACGAAGCGCATCGAGTGCCACTCGCGCATCAGCGTGCTACCTTCCACCTCGCAGTATTCGTTGGTGGTCAGGCCGCCGACGTTGGGCAGGGCGGCGAACAGCTTGACCGCGCGCTCCACGCAGTGGGGCAGCATCATGGTGTCGCCGTCGACTACGCCCACTACCGAGTTTTCCAGTGGCATCTGCCGCGACAAGGCTCGGAACGCATGGGCCAGGCCATCGCGCTTGCCGGTGCCGCGGGCTCGTACGATGATCAGCTTGATGTCGTCTCGGCTCTGCACCTCGTTGCGCATGATGGTTTTGATGAACTGCTCGTCACCCTTTTCCACGATCGAAGCGATCACCGTGCAGGGCACGTTGAGCCGCTTCACTTCCTGGAACACCGACTGGTAGACCTTGAAGGTGGTGTGGGTGGGGATGCGAAAGCTGGTCACCACCATGTACATGTGGTCCGGCAGCGCCGCGTCCCCCATGCGGTCCACTAGGCGGCGCAGGCGCGGGAACTTCCAGTACAGAAAGTACATGCCGCGCAAGTAGTGGACGATAGCATTGCCATAACGCCACATACCGATCGTACCAATGATGAAAATGAACTTGGCGTGGTCCGGATTCAGGTACTCGGGCGCGATCATTTCTGAGGCCAGTGCAATCAGGGCGAACAGGCACGCCCAGGCGCAGAAACGTGCAAAGGACGGCTTGTTGAAAACCCCACTGACCGCACTGCTAGCGTGTCGATCCATCTGCTGTTGACTCCTTAAATATATATTTGCCGACCGCCTGACCGCTTCACGCGCTTACACTGCCAGCCTGGGCTTGTGCCTGGGGTGATCAGTTATGTGGGCGTGACGCAGACAGTCAGTCCTTGGGGTGCTTCACCACGAACGGGTGAATTACCAGCAAATCCCTTCCTGGGTGTCGTTGGTGCGATGGCTCATGAAACCCACCAGGTCGACGATCTGTTTGTCGTCGTTGCCATCCAGCACATCGGCGAAGTGAGGGTCGTTGTTGCCCAGGATCAACAACTCAGCGCCCTCCACCACGCGGGCAAGGTCGGCGCACAGCAGCGATGACACGTGGGGGATCTTCGATTCGATGTATTCCTTGTTCGAACCGAATACGCGGGCGTATTCGACGTTGGCATCATAGATGCTCAGCTCGAAGCCCTTGCCAATCAGCATCTCGGCCAGCTCCACCAGAGGGCTTTCGCGCAAATCGTCGCTGCCGGCCTTAAAGCTCAGTCCCAGCAGACCGATCTTGCGCTTGCCATAGCCACTGATGATGTCGAAGGCGTTCTGCACCTGGCTGCGGTTGCTGTTCATGATCGAGGCGAGCAAGGGGTGCTCGACGTCCAACTGGCTGGCACGGTAGGTGAGGGCGCGCACATCCTTGGGCAGACAGGAGCCGCCGAAGGCAAAGCCTGGGCGCAGGTAGTAACGTGAAAGGTTGAGCTTGTGGTCCTGGCAGACCACGTCCATCACTTCGCGGCCGTCCACACCCGAGGCCTTGGCGATGTTGCCGATCTCGTTGGCGAAACTGACCTTGGTGGCGTGCCAGACGTTGCAGGTGTACTTGATCATTTCAGCGACTTCAATCGACTTGCGGATCACCGGCGCATCCAGGTCGTGGTACAGCTCTTCGAGCATGTCGCCAGACAGTGCGTCAAACTCACCGATGACCGTCATGGCCGGGAAGTCGTAATCCTGGATCGCAGTGCTTTCGCGCAGGAACTCAGGGTTGGTAGCCACGCCGAAGTCTACGCCGGCCTTTTTCCCCGAGGCCGCCTCCAGCAGTGGGATGACCACGTTTTTCACGGTACCCGGCAACACGGTGCTGCGCACGACCACGGTGTGGCGGTCGGTCTTGTCACGCAGCGCCGCGCCGATTTGCTCGCATACCGCTTCTATATAGACCAAGTCTAGGTCGCCGTTTTTCTTGCTTGGAGTGCCGACGCAGAGCATCGACAAATCACTGTCCAGTACCGCCTGGGCAACGTCGGTGGTGCCGCGCAACAACCGAGTGGCAATACCTTTGGCAAGCAGTTCGCCTAGGCCCGGTTCGACGATGGGCGACTGGCCCTTGTTGATCATATCAATCTTGCTTTGCGAGATGTCGACGCCAATGACTTTATGTCCCCGGGAGGACAAACAGCCAGCACAAACAGCGCCCACATAGCCCAGTCCAAATATACTGATGCGCATAGATCCCTCTCCCTGAGTGTGCTTAAGTGCAAACTCAATCAGCTACTTTGTAATTTTAGTGTAACTAGCAGGCGCAAACAGTTGCTCAAGGTTAAGTCTTAAATGGAGGCGTTCTTCGAATTAAGCATATCGTAGAGATGTGGAGTTAACTGCGCAATAGGGTGGAGCAAGGCTTATTAAATAAATATTAATATTTGGACATAAATGAAAAATACCCTATTAAATCAATAAGTTAAAGTTTGTATTTTTATGGCGTCAAAAAATAAACAGCTGTTAACTGTCATTACTATGGCGCCATTTTTATACGCTTGGCGCCAGCTTTCAGGCTCCTTCTCGCGACTTTAATGTTTGCGGAGCTGCCTATTGCTCAACCTTTACAGGCACTTGGAGGCGTCAGCGAGCCTTGCAATACACTTTGTTACATAAGCAGAGACTACTTTTGTATTAATGCTAATGGCCACTGCGAGTAACTGATTCTAGTGTCCTGTATTCGAAACAAGTTTCTAACCTGAGCTATGCTTCTGTGGTCAGTCAGTGTTTGTAGTGATCATATGAACTCTCAGGACATCATGCTCAGTGAAGACGAACAAATAGAACTGAGTCGGCGTATAAGATCCGCCACGATCAGTCAGCGCGACGGTCGTCGGACGACGGTGATTTTACTGGCCGCTTGAGGTTGTTCGCGTAACGATATTGCCCAGTTGACCGGTCTCTCCGTTGTTTCAGTCACCCGCTGGTGCAAGCGTTTTCAATTGTTGCTGCGCTGCAGATCGGCTCCTTGCCCGGCGGCAAGGGCGAAACCCTGGAACAGATCCTCTCCTACGAGGACGAAATCAAACGCAGCGGCGCGCAACTGGTGGTCATGCCCGAAGCCTTGCTTGGTGGCTACCCCAAGGGCGAAGGTTTTGGTGCGCAACTGGGCTATCGGCTGCCTGAAGGTCGCGAAGCCTTTGCCCGCTACTTCGCTAACGCCATCAATGTGCCTGGCAGCGAAACCCAAGTGCTGGCTGGACTCTCGGCATCGCACCGATGCCAGCCTGGTAGTGGGGGTGATCAAGCGCAGTGGCAGCACGGGTGTGCGTTTTATCGCTGACTAAGCAGCCATTCCTCACGGGTCATTTCCCAGATATCCCGAGGAAAGTTACCTTCGACGAATCTGCCTTCGTCGCTTCTGATCAAGCGCATGCCGGTGCGCTCGGAAAGCCGCCGCGACGCCAGGTTAGGCGCGGCCTTGGGCACCCGCATCAGCGGGCGCTTGAGCACGTCGAACCAATACTCGGTCACTGCTGCACTGGCCTCGGCCATCAAACCCTGACCTTGCCAGTGCGGGCCCAACCAAAAACCACGGTTGTTGTCGACCTCATCCATCAGGCTGACGTTGCCAATCAACTGCTCAGGTGCGGTTTTAAGACGGATCGACCAATGCCATTCGCGACCCACAGCGATAGCGGGCAGGGCGACTTTTTCCAGGTAGGTTCGAGCACCATCGGCCGGGTAGGGCCAGGGCACCATGGCGTTGAGGTAGCGCACCACTTCCCAGTGAGGAAACTGCTGCTGGATACCCTCGGCATCGTCCAGGGTCAGGGGTTTGAGGATCAAGCGTTCGGTGTACAGCGTCGGTAGTACGTCCATGCAGTGGTGACCTCCTTGTTTACCAGGTAGCGGCCGCGTTCGGCAGGTCGAGGGTGCCGCGATCGACAAAGCGCATGGTCCCGAACAGCCCGCCCGCCAGCTTGCCCCGCAAGACGTAGGGCAGGTTGTTCAAACTCTGGGTCTGGCTCAGGCCCAAGGTCTGACGTAACACAGAAAACGCTGAAACACTCACCGGCACGGTCAGGACGGTCTCGGAAAAGCGTGGGATGGAACCCTGCTGATCACTGACCCCAGCTGCCAGCGGCCGGCCATTGACCTCCAGGTCCAGGGCCACGCCGTTGTAGTCGATGGCGGTTTCGTTGGGGTTCTGTACCCGCAGTTTCACCGCGAAGCGCACTTCCAGGTCCTGACTTTGCAACGGCTCGATACCCACTACATTGATGTTCACCGGGTCGCGATTGGGGAATAACGTGCAGGCGCTCAGGGTAAACAACAGCAGGGACAGGACAACGAGGTTGCGCATGACAAGGTGCTCCTATTTCGTGACGTCCGGATCCTGCATAACCTTGAGGGTCGACGACTCCGGATCAAATTCATCTTCTTGTAACGTTATGAACTCCTCGGGCAGGAAGATGTTCAGCAAGATAGCGCAGAACGCTCCGACGGTGATCGGCGACTCAAAGATGTTGTGCAGCGCCTTGGGCAGTTCGCGCAGCACTTCTGGCACTGCCGCGACGCCCAGGCCCATCCCCAGGGAGATGGCCACGATCAGCATATTGCGCCGATGCAGACCGGCCTCGGCGAGGATCTTGATACCGGCCACTGCTACCGTGCCGAACATGATCAGCGTCGCGCCGCCCAACACCGGTTTGGGCATCAATTGCAGCACCGCGCCAATCATCGGGAACAGCCCCAGCATTACCAGAAGGCCGGCAATGAAATACGCCACATAGCGGCTGGCCACGCCGGTCAACTGGATCACACCGTTGTTCTGCGCAAACGTCACCATTGGCAGGCTGTTGAAGGTGGCGGCCATCACCGAGTTGAGACCGTCGGCCAACAGCCCGGACTTGATGCGCTTGATATACAGCGGGCCCTTGACCGGCTGTTGGGAAATCATCGAGTTGGCGGTCAGGTCACCCGCTGCCTCGAGGGGCGAAATCAGGAAGATCACTGCTACCGGGATAAACGCTACCCAGTCGAAGGAAAAGCCGTACTTGAACGGCACCGGCACGCTGATTAGCGGCAGTTGGGGCAACGCTGCCAGGTCGACGCGCCCCATCCACCAGGCAACTACGAAGCCCAGGGTCAAGCCGATCACAATCGAGCCCAGGCGCAGGAACGGATTATTGAAACGGTTAAGCACCACGATGGTCAGCAACACCAGCGCCGCCAATCCCATATTACTGGCCGCCCCCAGGTCGCTGGCGCCAAAGCCACCGGCCATGTCGGTGACCGCCACCTTGATCAGCGACAGGCCCATCAGCGTAATGATGGTGCCGGTGACCACCGGGGTGATCAGTTTGCGCAACTTGCCGATGAACTGGCTAAGCACCACCTCGATAAAGGCCGCGAAGAAGCAAATACCAAAGATCGTCGAGAGGATTTCATCGGTGCCGCCACCTCGGGCCTTGACCATGAAGCCGGCGCTGAGGATCACGCTGATAAAGGAAAAACTGGTGCCTTGCAGACACAGCAACCCGGAACCCACCGGGCCGAAGCGTCGTGCCTGGACAAAGGTGCCCAGCCCCGAAACGAACAGCGCCATGCTCACCAGGTACGGTACCTCGCTTTCCAGGCCCAGTACGCCGCCGACAATCAGGGTCGGAGTAATGATGCCGACAAAACTGGCTAGCACATGCTGCAGCGCGGCAAACATTGCCGCGGTGAAGTGCGGCCGGTCTTCGAGGCCATAGATCAGGTCAGATTTATAGCGGGGGCGCGGGGCTTGAGCGTCAGACAAAATTCAGGCTCGGGTCAGAAAGTGGAGGCGCAGGATGCCAGAAAGCGTCAACTGTCAAAAGTGTGAAAATATATTTCTCCGCTAACTGCATAAAAAGCTCAAGCCTGCCGATACCTCTTATTAGGCCCACACACTAATGATAACAGTGGCGCCGAACGGTCATTGGTAGCGCGTTGACGCTCGATGGCCGTGTCGCGGCAAGGATGCGCGCAGCCATCACCTTCTGAGAGTCGTCCTATGTCCCTGCGTAATCTGAATATTGCACCTCGAGCCTTTCTCGGTTTTGCGTTCATTGCGTTGTTTGTCATTGTCCTGGGGGTGTTTGCGGTCAACCGCATGACTCTGATTCGCCAGATTTCGGTGGACATGGGGGCCAACCAACTGCCCAGCGTCGGCTTTCTCGGCAACATGACCGAAAGCGTCCTGCGCCTGCGGATCTTGTCATTTCGCGTATTGGTCAATCGCGAGCCCGCCGCGTTGCAGGAAGCTCAGACGCGCATTGGGGTGCTGCTGGATAAGCTCAGGCAGGCACAAACCGGCTACGCGGCGATGCCTGCCGGTTATGAAGAGGCGGCGCTGTACAAAACGTTCGTCACCACCCTGGATAACTACCTCAAGGCCCAGGCCGAGATGCTGGCACTGTCCCAGCAGAACAAGGTGGAAGAGATGCGCGCCCTGATCAACGGCAGGATCAAGGACGGCACCGACCAGATGGGCGAGCAGTTGAACAAATTGGTTGCCATCAATGTCGCCGACGCAAGGCAGGCTGGTGAAGATGCAGGCCAAAGCTATCGGGACGCCATCACTGGCATCATCGTGGTATCGGCTGCGGCGGCGCTGATGACCATACTGCTGGCTTGGCTGCTGACCCGTAGCATCGTCACCCCGTTGCGCAAAGCAGTGGAAGTTGCCGAAACCATCGCCGCTGGCAACCTGACCAAAGCCATTGAGGTCGACGGCAAGGACGAACCGGCCCGCCTGCTCGGCGCCTTGGCCTCCATGCAGACCAATCTGCGCCAGACCATCCAGCACATTGCGGGCTCTGCCACGCAACTGGCCTCCGCTGCCGAAGAACTCAGTGCCGTCACCGAAGAAGCCTCCAAGGGCTTGCAGCAGCAGAACAACGAAATTGACCAGGCCGCCACTGCGGTCAACGAAATGACCGCCGCCGTGGAAGAAGTGGCGCGCAACGCCGTATCCACCTCCGAGGCGTCGAGCCAGTCGAACCAGGCCGCGCGGGAAGGGCGTGATCGCGTGGTGGAAACCGTCGGCGCGATCCAGACCATGACCCAGGACGTGCAGAACACCTCAGTCATGATCGAAGGCCTGGCCACTCAAGGCCGTGATATTGGCAAGGTGTTGGATGTGATCCGCGCAATTGCCGAGCAGACCAACCTGCTGGCCCTCAACGCGGCGATTGAAGCGGCGCGGGCCGGTGAAGCAGGACGCGGCTTTGCCGTGGTAGCCGATGAAGTCCGGGCGCTGGCGCATCGCACTGCGCAGTCGACCCAGGAAATCGAAAAAATGGTCGCCGGTATCCAGAACGGCACCGGGGAAGCGGTGCAGTCCATGCAGCAAAGCAACCAGCGCACCCAAGAAACCCTGGTAATGGCCCGTGCTGCCGGGGTGGCTTTGGAGCAGATCACCCAGTCCATTAGCCTGATCAACGAACGCAACCTGGTGATCGCCAGCGCTTCGGAAGAACAGGCCCAGGTCTCCCGTGAAGTGGACCGCAACCTGGTGAATATTCGCGATCTTGCGACCCAATCGGCGGCGGGCGCCAACCAGACCAGCGCCGCCAGTCATGAACTGTCGAGGCTGGCGGTGGATTTGAGCGGGATGGTTGCAAGGTTTGTGATCTGACCTGATCTGTAACGTACGCAGGGTGAGTGTGGGCTGGGGGCATATCCGTTATTTTGGTTAGGGCGGATTAGGGTTACGCCCTTACGGCGTGTCACTTTGCAAAAGCGGCAAAGTAACCAAAGCGCTCTTGCCCCACCACTCGGTGCCTCGCTGTGGCTCGGCATGCCTTCACTCCGGCATTGCTCCGTGGGCCGCCGCGATGGGCCATCCTTGGCCCAGCGCGGCTAAACCGGCGTCCTGCCGGTTTACCCACGGATCAATGCCTGCGTTCAGCCATCGTGGTTAACGGGGCGCCTTAGATCAAGATCAAGATCAAAAGCACGGCGGCCTGGTAGCCGACCTGAGTGGTGAGAAGCAAGAGCGGATTCAACTGCCACCTGTAGGAGCTAGCTTGCTCGCGATGGTCGTTAACGATGACGCTGGCTTCCTGAATCACCGCGGCGCCCTCAGGTTCTTCGCGAGCAAGCTCGCTCCTACAGAAAAACGGGTGGCTCTTGATCTGCCTGCCCATAAAACCAGAGGCCGAACGCAGGTGTTGCGCAGTGGGTAAACCGGCAAGGGTGCCGCTTTTGCAAAGTGACACGCCGTAAGGGCGTAACCCTAAGCTGCCGTTACCGCAGCAACGGATATGTACTCTACCCAACTCCTTGATTTACTACGTATTGTGCCTGGTGTCAGTGTTTTCAAGCGGCTTCGTTAACCAGATTCTTCGGCCGCTCTCCCGCCAGCGCCGCCAGTAGGTTGTCCACCGCACATCGCGCCATTGCCTCCCGTGTTTCATGGGTGGCCGAGCCGATGTGTGGGGTGGCGACCACGTTGTTCAGGTGCAGCAGCGGCGAATCGTGGTTCAACGGTTCGCGCTCGAATACATCCAGCCCGGCAGCGCGGATCGTGCGTTGTTGCAGGGCTTCGATCAGCGCCGCTTCGTCCACCACTTTGCCGCGAGAGAT
Organism: Pseudomonas sp. C321; assembly: GCF_055407105.1. NCBI lineage: Bacteria > Pseudomonadati > Pseudomonadota > Gammaproteobacteria > Pseudomonadales > Pseudomonadaceae > Pseudomonas > Pseudomonas sp. C321. The sequence goes on from NZ_JBUZRB010000008.1 coordinate 30,170, forward strand.
GTTGATAAAGATTGTCTTCGGGCCCATCAGTGCGAACTCTTTAGCACCAATCAACCCCCGGGTTTCAGCGGTCAGCGGCAACGTCAGGCAAACAAAGTCGGCTTGTTCCAACAGCTGCGGCAGGCTGCGGTACTGCGCGCCGAAACGTTGCTCCACCAAGGGTTTTGGCGAGTGACTGTGGTAGATCACCGGCATGCCGAAACCGAAATGCCCACGCTGGGCCAAGGCTTCGCCGATGCGGCCCATACCGATGATGCCCAGGGTCTTGCCGTGCACGTCGCTGCCGAAATGCAGCGGGCCAATGTTCTGGTTCCAGTTGCCGGCGCGGACCATATTGGCCAGCTCCACCACCCGTCGGGCGGTGGCCAGGATCAGCGCGAAACCGGTGTCGGCGGTGGTTTCGGTGAGCACGTCAGGGGTATTGCTGAGCAGGATGCCGCGCTGGGTCAGATAGTTGATGTCGTAGTTGTCGACACCCACAGACACGCTGGCCACTGCCTCCAGGTGTGGCGCCAGGTCCAGCAACTTTGCGTCCAGGCGCAGACTGGCTCCCAGCAGGCCCTGGGCGCTGGGCAAGGCGTCGCGTAGCTGCGCCAGGCCGCCTTCGTCGAGTGATTCAATCAGCGTGACGTTTGCCTGTTCATGCAGGCGGGCCATCAGTGGCGCGGAGAGTTTTTTGTAGAGCACGACATGCTTTTTCATCAGGTTCTTACCTTCAATTCGAGGGGGCGCAAAGAAGCCGCCTGAGGCTGTTCACGGTCACTGGCACCGGGCTTGAGAAAAATCGTCAAGATCACCGACAGCATCAATGCGCCGCTCATCAGCAGGTACGAGGCGCCAGGGGAGCCGGTGCTGCTGTTGAGATAACCCACCAGATACGATCCGCCAAAGGAACCCAGCGCCCCCATGCTGTTGATCAGCGCCATGGCGCCGCCGGCAACGTTGGCCGGGAGGATTTCCGGGACGATGGCGAAAAACGGTCCATAAGGCGCGTACATGCAAGCCCCGGCGATCACCAGCAGCGTGTACGACCACCAGAAGTGCTCGGCGCCCAGGGCGTACGAGCCATAGAAGGCAATAGAGGCAATCAGCAGCGGCGGCCAGACAAAACGTTTACGTTTTTGCAGCTTGTCCGACGCCCAGGACACAGCCAGCATCGCGATCACTGCGGCCAGGTATGGCAAAGCCGACAGCCAGCCGGCCTCGACCATGTCCATCTGCAAACCGCTCTTGAGGATCGACGGTAGCCACAGCACAAAGCCGTAGACGCCAATACTCCAGCAAAAGAATTGCAGTGCCAGGATGATCACCTTCGGCGAGCGGAAGGCCTCGGCGTAGTTTTTCACTGCCTTCATCCCCACCTGTTCGGCGGCCAGGGCAGTTTCCAGGTCTTTTTTCTGTGCGTCGCTGAGCCACTTGGCATCGGCCGGGCGGTCGTCGGCCAGGCGCCACCAGATAAACGCCCAGAGCACCGCCGGCAAGCCTTCGATGATGAACATCCAGCGCCAGCTGTAATGCTGCACCAGGTAGCCCGACACCACCGACATCCAGAGCATGGTCACCGGGTTGCCGAGGATCAGAAAGGTATTGGCCCTGGAACGTTCGGCGCGGGTAAACCAATGGCACAGGTACACCAGCATCGCCGGCATCACGGCTGCTTCCACCACGCCGAGCATGAAGCGGATGGCGATCAGCATGTAGGCGTTGGAGACCACGCCGGTTAGCGTCGCTAGGCCACCCCAGAGGATCAGGCTGACAAAAATCAGCTTCTTGACGCTGTGTTTTTGCGCGTAGATCGCCCCTGGTACCTGGAAAAAAAAGTAACCGAGAAAGAACAGCGCACCCAGCAGCGACGACATGCCGGGGGTGATCATCAAGTCTTCGGCCATCCCGGAGGCTGCGGCAAAGCCATAGTTGGCGCGGTCCAGGTACGCCAGGCTGTAGGTGATAAAGACGATGGGCATGATGTACCACCAACGACGGGTGGCTAGTTTCAGCGTTTGCATGAGGGTGCTCCTGAGCTTGTTGTAGTTGTGGCAACAGGTAACTTGGGTGTTTTTGACTAACCGGCTTTTTGTGAAAGGGGCAGGTCAGCCCGCATCGGCAACCCCTCCATATCTCCTCGACTCTGCACGGCACGGCTGCCGATCCAGTTGCCGCGCTGTACGGCCTGGGCAAAGCTGAGGTTTTCCAGCAGGGCGCTGATCACGCCCACGGCAAAGCCATCGCCGGCGCCCACGGTGTCGATCACCTTGGCTACCGGTACGGCGGCGACAAATCCTTCGTCCAGTTGGGTGCGGTAATAGGCACCATCAGGCCCCAGCTTGATCACCACGGCTTCCACGCCTTGGTCCAGGTAGAACGCGGCGATGTCCGCCGGGTCTTCGAAACCGGTCAGCAGGCGGCCTTCACCGAGCCCCGGCAGCACCCAATCCGCCAGGCAGGCGAGGGCGTTGATTTCGCTGATCATGCGCTGCTCACTGGCCCACAGGGTCGGGCGCAAATTGGGGTCGAACGAGACGCTGCGCCCGGCCTCGCGCATTTGTGTCATCAATTGGCGGGACAGATCTCGGGTGGCATCCGACAGCGCTGGCGGGATACCGGTGGCGTGCAGATGACGCGCTTGCAGGAGTTCGGGACGGATCGCCGCCACCGACAAATGACTAGCCGCCGAACCACGGCGGAAATACTCCACCTGCGGATCAGCACCCGTGTCTTCCCGTGATTTGAGCTGAAAGCCCGTGGGGTGCAGCGGGTCAATCGCTACATGGCTGCAGTCCAGGCCTTCGTTCTGCAGGGTGTCCACCACGAAACGCCCAAGGGAGTCGTCGCCCACCCGGCTCAGCCAGGCCACGTTGAAACCCAGGCGTGACAGGCCAATGGCGACATTGCTGTCGGCTCCGGCGATGCGTTTGTGAAACTGGCCAACCTGGGCCAGGTCGCCGGTTTGCTCGGCGACAAACATCGCCATGGTTTCACCAAACGACAGAATATCGATCTCAGACATGAGCGTTCTCCAGGCGGGGCTGGCCAAGGACAGTAAGGGCAGCGACCTGTTGGGCGGTGACCTGTGTCAGGTCTTCGCCTTGCAGGGGAAATTCCACGGCCCGGGTAATACCTTGGGGCATGTGGCGCAGCAATTGTTCCCATAGATGCAGGTCTGCGGCGCCCGGCGGCAGTGCTACCAACTTGCCATCCGCGCGGCGGGCCACGGCCTTGCAGTGCAGGTAATCGACATGCCGACCCAACAGGCGGGCGGCCGTGGCGGCCGATTGGTCCTGCCATTGCCAGTTGCCGATATCAAAGGTCATTTTCACCGGCACGGCGAGCCGTTCGGCCTCGTTGAAAAAGCGCTGCATTGGCTCGATACGTCCGCCGTGCAGGGTCTGGTCATTTTCCACCAGCAAGCGAACAGGGTGACGGTTGAGCAGGGCCGCCAGGCTTTGCAGGTCGTTGGTATCGGTGAAATAACCGAGGGAGACTTTCAGCCAGCGAGCCCCGAAGGCCTGTGCGCGGTCGAGAGTGGCAGCCAGTTCGGCGTTGGGCTGCGCGCGGCCGGCGACCCAAAGCTCCAGTGGCGAGGAAAATACGCATTCCAGACCTTGGTCTGCGGCAGTTTGCGTCAGCTCGGCCGGTTGCTCGGTGGTCAGTAACTCTTCTCGCCATTCGATACGTTGTGCGCCGGCATCCGCCAACACCTGGACAAAACTCAGTTGGCCACGCTGGCGGACGACGTCCGCGCCGTAGCTGGAGAGGCTGATGGAAACGGGGTATTTGTGCATTATTATTGACCTCTGAAACCGGTTTCATTTTTTGACAAAAGTTAAATTTTGGAGCCCTGCATTCCGCGATAGGGTCCTGTCAGTCGATCTCTTTGGTGACTGATACACTGCCATCGCGGGCAAGCCCGGCTCCCACAGAGAGTTGCGGCGTTTTGAAGAGTGAGCGGGTTGACCCGCGGACAATCAGTTGCGGCAGGAAATCCAGGGTTCGCGCCGGCGAATCGTCACCACGCAAGCGCTTGAGCAGGCAGTCAAACGCACTGGCACCAATGGCCTCGGTGGGCTGGGCAAGGGCGGTGATGCCACTGCCTACCAGCGGGTACCAGTCCAGGTCATCCAGGGCAATCAGGCCGATATCGGTGAACAGAGTGCAGCCCAGTTCCTGCAGCGCTCGCGTGCAGGCCAGGGCGGCAATGCCGTTGGCGCAGAACAGCGCCTTGGGACCGTTTTGAGGATTCATCAGGAAGCTTTGCAGCTGACTGTTCAAGTGCGCATCAATTTCCAGCACGGCGCCGCGCAGGCTTGTGCGCTGGTTGATCTGGGCCTTGAAGCTGTCCAGGCGTTCAACCCGTGAGCTGGTGCCATCTGCCGCTTCGCTGACCAGCAGCAGGTCACGATAGCCTTGCTGCTCCAAGTGTTCGACAGCCATGCGCACGGCAATCGGGTTATCCAGCCCCACCAGGTCGCTGTGCAGTGGCTCGACCTTGCGATCCACCAGCACCAGGGGCATTTCCCGCTGCAGCTCCAGCAATTGGTCGAGGTGATGGCCGAGGGTGTTCACGATCAGGCCTTCGATATTGTACGAGCGCAGCGCAGCCAGATGCTGGCGCTCCTGCTCGTCATCACGGTCGGTGTTGCACACCACCAGGCTGTAGCCATGCTTGCGGCAGGCAGTTTCCACACCATGCATCACGGCAATCGAATAAGGGTTGCGGATATCGGCCACCAGCATGCCGATCAGGCGGGTGCGCCCACGTTTCAGGCCACGGGCCATCTGGTTGGGGCGGTAGCCCAACTCATCAATGGCTTGTTCGATGCGCAAGGCAATGGCGTCGGACAGCAATGTGCGGTCATCGCCGATAAAGCGCGATACGCTGGCTTTGGACACACCGGCGCGCTCGGCCACGTCAAGCATGGTTACACGGCGGCGCTGGGCGGCGGAAAAGGTTGTCACAGTGGCGGGCCTTTCTTATTGGATTTATGGGGTGTCAGTACTGAATCACAGCACTGAAACCGGTTTCAGGAAACACCAGACGCGCAAATTCGTCAAGCGATTGTCGAACAAGGCAGCGTGGAAGCAGGGAGGGCAAAACCGACGAGTGGCGGGCCTTACCTGTTAGTTTTGACAGTATCGAAAGGAGAAATTTAGGCATTTAATTCTTCCCAAACCTTGTGAAGGAAGGAAGCCAAAATGTATCGCTCTGACGCGTCTGCCTCCCACATCACCGTTCTGTCTCGCAGGGCCGAAGGGATTAACATGCACGGAGACTTTGCGGAGATCGTCGGCGTTGACCCAACCGATGCCGAAGGGTTGATTCCACTCGCTATCTCATTGCAACCGTTGGAGTGTCGTATTCCCCAATGGATACCCGGGCCGTCACCGGGCAGGGTCGAGACCCTCAAGCTGTGGTGGAGAATTCAGGGCATTGACGTTGAGGCTGACTCTGAGCCTTTTCCCGGTCCGCTGAGTCCTGCGGACTTTCCTTATTCACTGTATGTGCCAGTGGATTACATGAGGGAGATCGATGCAGTAGTACAAATCTACTTCACGATTGTGGATGAGACCGGTTTCTCTACTCCCTCGCTTCCCCTTACGTTGACGGTGGACAACAACCCACCCAGATTTCAAGACCCGGATGACAAGGCGCAGTTCGTTGATCCGGGTATCGAGGCGACAGGCATCACCGAAGAGGTGCTAGCAAACAATCCCTTTATCGAAGTCCTTGTCCCTGATTTCATTGGTCGAGCCGGGCGTGACCGTGTTGGCTACTATCTTGATGACAATGCCCCACCAGTTCCCGCGATACAGAAAGGTATTCAAGAGTTCACTTTTATTGATGAACCCCTGGTTCTGAGGATACCTGCGGACGATTTCCGTTCACTGCCAAACGGTACGGCTCACCTGCAATACCGCCTTTATGATCGCGCCGGCAATTTCTCCGGGTTCAGCGCGCCATTGTCTTTTCAGGTCAGTTTGATTGCGGGCCCGAGCAATCTACCCGCTCCTCAAATACGTCCTCCGGCCTATAACGATTTTCTCATCAAGCGTGACGATGCGCGGGCGATCGTCGCGGCTGTCATCCCGAATCAATACGATGGATTTGCACCGGGAGACCGTGTCGTGATGCGTTGGGACGGTCGCGACGTGCTTCCACCGCAGATCATTACCGGCTTTCCGTTTACGGTATTGATACCCTGGGACACTCTGCGTGGCCCGACTCCCTTGGTTCGCGAACTGGTGGAAGTGAGGTACGCCATTCAACGCACTGGTCGCCCGGATGTTCCTTCACCGTCTGGTTTTTTCTGGGTTGACTTGACGATCGCCGGGCAAGACCACGCGCTTGCGCCAGCGAGGCTCAACCAGACATTGTCACGAGTGGACGTTTTCGGTTTAGGCTCCGGATTGCACAACGAACTTGATTTGCGGGATCGCGACTTGGGCGCGCAGGTGTGGGTGCGGCTATATGTCGGCCCTGTTGCTGGAGAGCGATTGGAGCTCTATTGGAGCGGCGCAGGGCCGGTTGCGCATTATGACGTTCAGCCAGGTGATGTATTCGACCAGCCAGTCAGATTTACCGATGTGCCCGGCAGTGTCATTGTTGCCGGAGGCAACCACCCGCAACTTCCAGTCTTTTACATCACCAGTAATGGTGTGAATGAACAAGATGCTCGGAACACGCTGGTCAATGTTCATGTTGAGCCGTTGGTGCGTCTGAATCCCCCCGTGATACAACACAGCCTGCATGGCGGGGCCAATTATCTTACTTGTGATTCTATTCCGGCTATTTGTCATGGTGTGATTTGGTGGGTGCGCCCTGACCCTATTTTTCAATTAAATGACATCATTCAATTTATTTGGCAAGGCTACTCCAAGAACAACTGGGAGGACCCCATTGACGACACGGACTTTTCATTTTCTCTCCCGCTTGACGCCGACCACCTGAACGCTGGTGTATATATAACGGTTCTGCCTTGGGACACGAAAATAGAACCTATGCGCAGTTTTGCTTCAGCAACTTCTGGTTATTCACTAGTGCGCAACGGAGCTCTCGTTGGAGAGTCAACGCCAGGCCGCGTCAGAATAGACCGCAAGTTTTCCGGCTCCGGAAAAGTTTGCCAGCCAGGCGATGAAGGGTTTTGCGATAACGTGCAGGGTGATTGTTCGGGTAACCATTGATAAATAAAAAACATGGTACGTAACACGTTAAGGCGTGCTTGCTTTTTTGATAGGTGATAATTCCAATCGCCATGAAGGCTTCTGTAAGGCGAAGTGCGTATTGGCTAGGGGCGTGCGCGTGTGTGCATTAATCGGTAAGGCGAACTACTTAACAATAGCGAGTGAATAATCGATGAAAAACATCAATCGTACCAAGATAAAGTCAGGCGCGGACATACAGGCGGTGCCTATCACTTTAGATGATCCTGTTATCGATGGTCTGGTGGATGACGTCAACTATCCGGGCCTGATTTTCCGCGATAAGGCAGACGCTCTTTTTTTGGAGGTGAATATTCCTACCTCTAGCTGGGTTCCGACACCCACCAATCCAGGTAGGCCAGATGTTCTGGACACGTACCTTGACGATATCGGGGATTTTCAGAGCGGCCTCATCCTTAGCGAGGCGGTTTTTTTCCCTGGCATTATTCCAGCCTCCTATGCAACAAGAGTCCCGCTAAGGTTGCTGACAGAGGGGAACCACCATTTCAGTTACAAAATCACCTCGGGCGGGCTAGGGGGGAATGAGTCAGGCTCACCCCAGGTGCCGCTGGTTGTCGACCGTACGGCACCTTACGACAGCATTCCCGATGGCCCGCGTATGTTAACGCTGCCAGCGGGTTGGCCGGGGAGCCTCACAGAGGTGTTCATGGCTTCCCACGACGCTGCCGGTGGTGTTCCGTTTGGAATCCCTGATTATGCGGCAGAGGGTGCAGACCCAGGTGACAGGTGGCGTCTATTTGACGGCGAGTCCGACGTCCCTGTTGCAGAAGGCCCGGCGTTTCCCGATAGGGTCGTGCGCTATAGCAGAGCGCTGGCCGAGGTGTCGGACGGGTCAAAAAAACTGCAGTACCGCCTGGTTGATGTCGCGGGCAATATCAGTGAGCGCTCGTTCGAGTTGCCAATATCTGTCGCGCTCAACCCAGCCCCAACGCTTGCTCCGGCGGGCGTCAGGGATGCCGTGTCACTGACTGGCATTGGCGACCGGCTGATCGATCGTGCAGACACCGCGGTGTCCTCCGGGATGTTTGTGATCATCCCTGACTATGATGAGGACCGTGCAATAGATCAGTTTCATGTCCGCCTGACCACCACTCATGGCATACGTGAACTGGGCCCTTACCCTTTGGGTGGCTCTCAACTGCCCTATAATTTTCATGTGGATTTCCCAACGCTTTTAGCGTTGTACGGGACCAGCACCGGTAAGCTCAACCTGGCAGTGGAGTACGCAGTGAACCGCCACGAGGTGCTTAACTGGGTACCGAGAGCCACCAATATCGAACTGGAGTTAGAGGTGGGTGGCCCGACAAACCCCCATGATCCCGACCCGATCAATATCACCCTGCTGTTACCCGTCCTGACAGGGCGAGGTTCAGGCAAGGTAAATGAGCTTGATGATGACGATAATGGGCTGGATGCGGATGTCGAGGTGACGTTGTGGAGTGCTACACCACTTCCGTCAGCCCGCGCATTCGATATCGTTCTGTACTACATGAACGAACAGGTCGATAGAAAACCTGTGGACCCTACCACCGCGATGCCGGGTGACACGGTCGCCATGACGGTACCGTGGCCCTATATCCAGCGGCACTCCAACGGGTTGATTCCGCTGCGTTACGAAATTGCGGTCGCCTCCACCCACAACCGAACCTCATCGCCGCCCCAGGATATCAACGTTAATGCCAACGTGACTGCCTTCCTGGCGCCCAGCGTCACAGGAGCCTTGCCCGCCGTACCCGGACCACCACCATTACCTGGGGAAATACGTTGCGGGGCGTTACTAGTGCCGGCGAGAAACGCCCGTGTGTTTGTGCCGCCCCATCCTTTGCTGACGCAGGGCATGATCGTCACGGTGAACTGGACCGGCTGCAGCGATGATGCCGGTGCGATGCCAATTGCGGGGGCCACCGGGACGTTTCCTTATGGCCCTATTTCGTTCCAGGAGGCGCAAATCGGCTTCACGGTGTCCGTCGGGCCTTATGCGACCTACATCAAGCCCATCAATCTGGCTAACCATAGTAGGGGCTCTGTGCACATCACCTATACCGTACCAATCATTGGTCCTTCTCCTGTCGTCTCGGGCGAGGCCGTTCTATTGGTTCGTGGTGTCGTAGCGGGTCCTGCCTATTGCGATGGCTCGCCTTGGCCGACGTAAAAAACGCTATGTGCAAAGGAAAAGAGGAGCGTAAAGCTCCTCTTTTTTATCAGCCCTACCTCTTTCGTCCATTCGTTCAGTCATTACGTGCAGATAAGTCCTACATACCCATTCTCCCTCCGTCCCTAATCTTCGGCCCGTCGAGGCCTGGTCCCATCTCGCTGGGTGCCGGTCAATTCGTTCCTTTGGGAAGTCTATGTACGGGTATGCATGCAATGAGTATCAACGCACTTTTTAAAAAACATCCGCTGGCAATCGCGCTTCAGGTGCCTGTAGTCAGTTTCCTGATGTTGACTACGCCACTGGTGGAGGCTCGCTCCGAGCTCCATCCAGGCATGGAACGCACCATCGACCAAGGCCATAGGGAGGACGACTGGGTCATCGGAGAGAACGCTCACTTGACCTCCAACGGCGCCACGCTGAGGCAGTCCAAGGTCACGGCTGGCAAACTGACCCTTAATACGGGCACCACCGCGCAGGACATTCATGCCGCGCGGGGTTCGCAAGTCACTCTGAACGGCACGACAGTCGTGGCGAGAAGCTCGGCTGCATCTGCTATCAACCTGCAAGGCAGTCAAGCTGATATTCATGGTAGTACGATCACTCACACCAACGGCATAGGCATTTCTGCTGCGCGTAACTTCCTCACCAATGATGGCTCTACTGTCAATGTCTTCGACAGCATCATCAAAGGATCTACCCGAGGGGCGTTTGCCACAGCGTTCAGCCAGCTCAACTTCACCGACTCGCAGGTTATCGGTACCGACGAGGATGGTGTTGGCATATTGCTGTGGGGCGCCGAAGCCAACGTAATCAACAGCCATATCATAGGCGGCGAAAATGGCGTACGCCTGAGTTATGAAAGTGAGGATCTGAATACCAGCACCCTGGTGCTGGACCGCACCAGTGTTGAAGGTCGTAACGGCGCCGCTCTGCTGGTTGAAGGTGACGCCTATGGAAGCACTGAGGCGAACATTCAGGTACACAATGGTTCGACCCTGACCGGCGGCAACGGCAATATTCTGGAAGTCATCGGTGGTTCCACTGCCAATATGAACGTCGACAACAGCTCGCTGGTGGGCGACGTTGTGGTTGAAGAGGGCAGTACCGCCAAGCTGCAGCTCAACAACGGCTCCTGGCTGACCGGGCAACTGAAGAATGTTGCGGAGCTGAGCGTCAACGAGGCTTCTCATTGGGTGCTGGTAGGCAACAGTGAAGTAGGCGACCTGAAAATGGGCGGCGGTACCGTGCACTTCGGCGGGGCGGATGAGTTTTATCAACTGGACGTCAAAAGCCTGTCCGGTGAAGGCACTTACATCATGCACACCGACTTCTCCAACGGCCAAACCGACTTCCTCAACGTCGAAGGCCAGGCCGAAGGCCGCCACAGCCTACTGCTGGCCGCCACCGGCTCGGAGTTGTCCAACGCCCAACCTGTTCACGTGGTTCACACCGAAGGTGGCGCTGGCAAGTTCTCCCTGGTCGGCGGCACCGTTGACGTGGGTGCCTTTGCCTATGGGCTGAAACAGGAAGGCACCGACTGGTTCCTCGACCCGACCCGCAAGGGCACCAGCACCAGCGCCCACTCGGTACTAGCCTTGTTTAACACCGCACCCACCGTGTTGTACGGAGAAATGACCAACTTGCGTACCCGCATGGGCGAGTTGCGCTTCAGCGACGGCAAGAGCAACGGCCTGTGGATGCGCAGCTACGGCAACAAATATGACGTGGCGGCCAACAAGAATGGCGCGGGCTACTCGCAAACCCAGAAGGGCTTCACCATCGGTGCCGATGCTCCATTGTCCGGCGGTGACGGCCAATGGCTGGCCGGTGTGATGGCCGGTCACAGTACCTCTGACCTGAGCCTGACCCGTGGCAGTAGCGGCGAGGTCAAGAGCTACTACGTCGGTACATATGCCACCTGGATTGATGCCGAAAGTGGCCTGTACTTCGACGGTGTGGTCAAGCTCAACCGCTTGCACACTGACAACAACGTGACCATGAGCGATGGCAAGAAAGCCAAGGGCAACTACGCGCAAAACGCCGTGGGTGCTTCTGCAGAGTTCGGTCGCCACATCAAGCTGGCCGATGATTTCTTCGTTGAGCCCTATGCGCAGTTGGCGACGGTAATCACTCAGGCCCAGAGCTATGACCTGGACAACGGTCTGCACGCCAAAGGCGATCGCTCAAGTTCAGTGATTGGCAAGGTGGGTGTGACGGCGGGCAAGAATATCCAGTTGGACAGCGGCAGTGTGTTGCAGCCGTATCTGCGTACCGCGTTGGCCCATGAGTTCGACCAGAGCAACAAGGTGTTCATCAACGGCCAGAGCTTCAACAACGACCTCTCGGGTTCGCGGGTTGAGCTGGCTGCGGGTATGGCGGTATCAATGTCGAAAAACCTCAAGCTGCATGCCGACTTCGAGCACAGCAAAGGCAAGGCCATCGACCAGCCGTGGGGTGTCAACGTCGGTATTCGTTACGACTTCTAAAATACTCAGCTAAATAAAAAAGGAAGCTTCGGCTTCCTTTTTTGTGGGTGTGAGTTGGCTTACACCAGCACACTCAGGCCAGTAGAACCGAGCAGCCTCAACTGAACAACCCCGCCGCGATATTGATCGAGAAGCCCAGGATCGCCGTATTGAACAGAAACCCGATCAACGATTGCCCTAACACCACCTTGCGCATACTGCGGGTGGCCACGCCAACGTCGGAAGTCTGCACCGCCACGCCGATAGTGAAAGAGAAATACAGAAAGTCCCAGTAATTGGGGTTTATCGGGCCTTCGGCAAAACGCAACGCCGGTTCCTTGCCCTCACAGGTGTAATACAGCCGTGCGTAGTGAACGCTGAAGATCACGCCGATCAGCAACCACGACCCGATCACCGTTAGACCGGTAAAACCGTAATGCAGCAGGCGTGCAGTGGTGTCCAGGTCCTTGCTGCCCGCCAGCCCGAAGGCGATGGTCGCCAGGCTCGCGATGGCCGCAATGCAGACCATGAACAGCACCAGCCCGGCGTTTTCATCCTCGACCTCGGCAATGCGCTTCACATCCTCGGCCTTGGCACGGATCGTTAGCCACAGCATCAGCACCAGATAAGTCCAGACGCCGGCGTTCCAGCCCATAAGGATTTTGCTGAGGATTGAATCTGTGGGAGCCAGGATGCCAACCGCCAGGCCCAGGACGGCGGCGGAGGAAAGGCGAGGGTGGGTGCGGGCGAGGAAGGGCATGGTGCTCACAAATTCGGGATTTATGAGCACCATAGCAGGAGAGCCAGCTTCAAGCTTCAAGCTGTAAGGGGGCTGGCGATTTCTTGCGGCTTGAAGCTTATGGCTTGTCGCTGCGCTTGCGCACCAACCTCATCACCACCACAAAGAACACCGGCACAAACACCACCGCCAGCGTCGCCGTGATCATCCCGCCAATCACACCCGTACCAATCGCCTGCTGGCTTGCCGAACTGGCGCCGGTGGCGATGGCCAATGGCACCACGCCGAGGATGAACGCCAGGGACGTCATGATGATCGGCCGCAGACGCAGACGCGCGGCCTTGAGGGTGGCGTCGATCAGGTCTTCGCCCTGGTCGTACAGGTCCTTGGCGAACTCGATGATCAGAATCGCGTTTTTCGCCGACAGACCGATGATGGTGATAAGCCCGACCTTGAAGAACACGTCATTGGGCATCTCGCGCAAGCTCACCGCCAACACGGCACCGAGCACACCCAACGGCACCACCAGCAGCACCGAAGTCGGAATCGACCAGCTTTCATACAGCGCTGCTAGGCACAGGAACACAATCAGCAACGACAGGCCCAGCAACAGTGGTGCCTGGGAACTGGACAACCGTTCCTGCAACGACAACCCAGTCCATTCCTGGCCCAGGCCGGCCGGTAATTGGCTCACCAACCGCTGGATTTCCTCCATGGCCTCGCCGGTACTGTGCCCAGGCGACGCTTCGCCGGAAATGGCAATGGCCGGGTAGCCGTTGTAACGGGTCAACTGCGCCGGCCCCTGAATCCAGCGGGCCTCGACGAAGGCCGACAGCGGCACCATCTTCCCGGCGTTGTTGCGCACATGGATCTTCATCAAGTCAGCCACCTGGCTGCGCTGATCGCCTTCGGCTTGCACCACCACCCGCTGCATGCGGCCCTGGTTGGGGAAGTCGTTGATATAGGCCGAACCGATGGCCGAAGACAGGATATTGCCCACATCGGCAAAGGAAACCCCCAGCGCATTGGCCTGCTTGCGGTCTACTTCCAGTTGTACCTGAGGCGCTTCGGCCAGGGCGCTTTCGCGCACATTGGCCAGGATCGGGCTTTTCTCTGCGGCGGCCAGCAACTCGGTACGCGCCTCCATCAGTGCGGCATGGCCGACACCGCCACGGTCCTGCAAACGGAACTCAAAACCACTTGAGGTGCCCAGGCCATCCACCGGCGGCGGCAGGATCGAATAGGCAATCGCATCCTTGAGCTCGGTAAAGGCCATGGTCGCGCGGTCGGCAATAGCGGCGGCGGAATCGTCGCTGCTGCGCTCAGACCAGTCCTTCAACGTGGTAAACGCCAGCGCCGCGTTCTGCCCGGAGCCGGAGAAGCTGAAGCCCATGATCATCGTCGTGTCGCCGACACCCGGCTCATTGGCGTTGTGCGCCTCGATCTGCTCGGCCACCTGCACCGTGCGGTTCTTGCTGGCACCCGGCGGCAACTGGATATCGGTGATGGTGTAGCCCTGGTCTTCCACCGGGAGGAAGGAGGAGGGCAGGCGACTGAACAACAGTCCCAGACCCACCAGCAGCACCAGGTAAATCAACAGATAACGCCCTGTGCGCTTGACGGCATAGGCCACCCAACCTTCATAGCGGTCGGTCAGTTGTTCAAAACGCTTATTGAACCAGCCGAAGAAGCCGCCCTTGGCATGGTGGTCGCCCTTGGCAATCGGCTTGAGCAAGGTGGCGCACAGAGCCGGGGTCAAGGTCAGGGCCAGAAACGCCGAGAACAGGATAGAGGTGGCCATGGACAGCGAGAACTGCTGGTAAATGACGCCCACGGAGCCTGGCATGAACGCCATTGGCAGGAACACCGCCACCAGCACCAGGGTGATACCGACAATCGCGCCGGTAATCTGGCCCATGGCCTTGCGCGTCGCCTCCTTGGGTGACAGGCCTTCGGTGACCATGATCCGCTCGACGTTCTCCACCACCACAATGGCATCGTCCACCAGGATGCCGATGGCCAGCACCATGCCAAACATGGTCAGGACGTTGATCGAGAAGCCCAGCAACAACATGGTGGCGAAGGTGCCCATCAGCGCAATTGGCACCACCAGCGTCGGGATCAGGGTGTAGCGGATGTTTTGCAGGAACAGGAACATCACCGCAAACACCAGCAACATCGCTTCGCCCAAGGTGTAGACCACCTTGGTGATGGACACTTTGACAAATGGCGAGGTGTCGTAGGGAATCTTGTATTCCACATTGGCCGGGAAGTAGCGCGACAGCTCATCCATCTTCGCCCGCACCAGGGTCGCGGTGCTCAGGGCATTGGCCCCTGGCGACAACTGCACGCTGACGGCGGTGGAGGGCTTGCCGTTCAGGCGCGTGGAGAACTGATATTCCTGGCTGCCGATTTCGACCCGCGCTACATCGCCGATGCGCACGGTGGAGCCGTCCGGATTGGCCTTGAGGACAATGTCGGCAAATTCGGCAGGCGTCGACAACTGGCCCTTGACCAGGATCGATGCGGTAATTTCCTGGGTTGCAGGGCCTGGCAAATCGCCGATGCTGCCCGCCGATACCTGGGCGTTTTGCGCGGTAATCGCAGCGTTGACATCAGCAGGCGTCAGGTTGAAGCCGATCAGCTTCTGCGGGTCGATCCAGATGCGCATGGCACGCTCGGCGCCATATAACTGGGCCTTGCCGACGCCGTCCAGGCGCTTGAGTTCGTTCATTACGTTGCGTGCGAGGTAATCGCTGAGCGCCACGTCATCAAGCTTGCCGTCGCTGGAGGTCAGGGTCACCAGCAACAGGAAACCGGCGGAGACTTTCTCCACCTGCAAGCCTTGCTGGGTGACCGCCTGCGGCAGGCGAGGCTCTACGGCCTTGAGCCGGTTTTGCACATCCACCTGGGCCATTTCCGGGTCGGTGCCCGGCTGGAAGGTAGCGGTGATGGTGGCAGTGCCCAGGCTGCTCTGGGATTCGAAATACAGCAAGTGATCAGCGCCGTTAAGCTCCTGCTCGATCAGGCTGACCACGCTTTCATCCAGGGTCTGGGCGGACGCGCCTGGGTACACCGCGTAGATTTCGACTTGCGGTGGCGCGACGTTGGGGTACTGGGCCACCGGCAACTGCGGGATGGCGAGGGCGCCGGCCAGCAGGATAAACAGCGCGACCACCCAGGCGAAGATCGGGCGATCAATAAAGAACTGTGGCATTGTTTGTTATCCCTAATCTTTACTGGGCAAAAGCCTGGCCAGAAGCGCGGGCAAGTGGCTCGGGGCTGTCGTCGACCTGGACTTTCTCGCCGGGTTTGGCGTGTTGCAAGCCTTCAACGACGATGCGGTCACCGGGCTTGAGGCCGCTGCTGACAATCCAGCGATCATTGATCACTGAGCCCAGTTCCACCGGCTGCAGGCTGACGTTTTGCTCGGCGTCCAGCAGCAACACCATGGCGATGCCGGCACTGTCGCGGGTGATGGCCCGTTGCGGCACGCTGATGCCTTGCTGGTCTACGGCTTGTTCCAGGCGTACACGTATGAAACTGCCGGGCAACAGGTCCAGGTCAGGGTTGGGGAATTCGCTGCGCAGGATGATCTGGCCGGTGCCTGGGTCGACGGAAATCTCCGCGAACAGCAGCTTGCCCGGCAGCGGGTAAAGGCTGCCGTCATCCTCGATCAGTGTGGCCTTGACCTGGTCCTGGCCGATCTGCTTCAAGTGCCCGGCGCGGAAGGCGCGGCGCAGGTCATTGAGTTCACGGGTGGATTGGGTGAGGTCGGCGTGGATCGGGTCCAGTTGCTGGATCACAGCCATCGGCGTGGCTTCGTTCTGGCCCACCAGCGCGCCTTCGGTCACCAATGCGCGGCCAATGCGTCCGGAAATCGGCGCGGTAACCGTGGCGTAACCCAGGTTCAACTTGGCCCGCTGCACCGCGGCCTGATTGGCGGCTACATCGGCGGCGGTTTGCCGGGCGGCAGCGCGAGCGTTGTCGTATTCCTGGCCGCTGATGGCATTGCCTTCCACCAGTTGGCTGTAACGCTGCTCTTGCAGGCGCGCCTGGAATGCGTTGGCCTCGGCCTTGCGCAGGCTGGCCTGGGCGCTGTCCAGATCGGCCTTGAATGGCGCCGGATCAATGCGGAACAACACGTCGCCCTGTTTGACGTCATGGCCTTCCTTGAACACCCGCTGTAGCACCACGCCGGCGACCCGTGCGCGCACTTCGGCAATGCGCGGTGCGGCAATCCGACCACTCAGCTCGCTGGTGATGGACAGGGGCTTGGCTGCAAGGGTTTCGATCCGTACCTTGGCCAGCGGCATTTCCGGGGTGCTGCTTGCGGACTTGTCACAAGCACTCAAGGCCAGTGTCAGTGCTAACAGGCAAAAAGGCGCAAACAGATTCTTCGACATGCTTATATCCCAATATTGACTGGCGCATCCTACGGGCGCCTCCGCCACAGTGCTGTGAAGCTGTGTAGGTGGTGTGTGAAGAAATGTAAGGTGCAATGCACGTGATGCGCGCGGGCGTATATCCTTCACGGCTAGCAAACCAGGGGAGCCGGGCTTGCCCGCGATGCAGGCGACTCGGTATATCTGAAAAACCGCGGTGATGCTATCGCAGGCAAGCCAGCGCCTACAGAAACCGTAATCTCTGGAAACACCTTCAATGCCCAACATCCTCCTGGTCGAAGATGACGCTGCACTCTCCGAGCTAATTGCCAGTTACCTGGAACGCAATGGCTATCACGTCAGCGTCATCAGCCGTGGTGACCACGTGCGTGAGCGCGCCAGGCTCAATCCGCCGGACCTGGTGATCCTCGACCTGATGCTGCCGGGCCTGGATGGCCTGCAAGTCTGCCGCCTGTTGCGGGCCGACTCGGCGAGCTTGCCGATTCTGATGCTCACCGCTCGCGACGACAGCCACGACCAGGTCCTGGGCCTGGAAATGGGCGCCGACGACTACGTGACCAAACCCTGCGAGCCGCGGGTGTTGCTGGCCCGCGTGCGCACCCTGCTGCGCCGCAGCAGCCTCACTGAGCCCCAGGTTGCCAATGACCAGATCCTGATGGGCAACCTGTGCATCGACCTGTCCGAGCGTTCGGTCATCTGGCGCGATCAGGCCGTGGAGTTGTCCAGCGGCGAATACAACCTGCTGGTAGTCCTGGCCCGTCACGCCGGTGAAGTACTCAGTCGCGACCAGATCCTGCAACGCCTGCGGGGCATCGAGTTCAACGGTACCGACCGCTCGGTGGACGTGGCGATCTCCAAGCTGCGGCGCAAGTTCGACGACCATGCCGGCGAAGCGCGCAAGATCAAAACCGTATGGGGCAAGGGCTATCTGTTCAGCCGCTCCGAGTGGGAATGCTGACACCATGCTCCGGGTTCTGATCCGCCTCTACCTGCTGACCATCATCACCTATAGTGCGGCGATCTACTTGATTCCAAAAGGCATCATCGAGGTCTTCCACGCCCGCTACATGAGCTACAACATCGAGCAGTCCCGGGGCTTGCAAAGCCTCATCGTCAGGCAGTACCACGCCGTGTCGGTAGAGCACTGGTCCGATGTCACCGAACAGCTGGGGCGCGATTTCGCGCCGTTGAAAGTGCAGTTGCTGCACCGCCAGGACGCCAGCTATACCCCGGCCGAAGAACAGTTACTGGAGCAAGGCAAACCGGTCATCCGCCTGGGGGAGTGGGGCTGGATGGAGCAGATCAGCTCGCCGCTCAACCAGCAGTTGGCGGTCAAACTGACCATCCCGCCGGACCCGCTGGACATGAACCTGTTGTACTGGACCATGAACGTATTGATCGGCGCAGCATTGCTGGCCTGCCTGCTGTTCTGGCTGCGTCCGCACTGGCGAGACCTGGAGCGGCTGAAAACGACGGCGGCGCAACTGGGCAAGGGCAACCTCGGTGAACGCACGCAGATCCCCCCCAGTTCCAATATCGGCAGCCTGGCTGCCGTGTTCGATACCATGGCCAGCGACATCGAACACCTGCTCAACCAGCAGCGTGACTTGCTCAATGCGGTCTCCCACGAACTGCGCACACCGCTCACCCGCCTGGACTTCGGCCTGGCCCTGGCGCTCTCCGATGACTTGCCGGCCCCCAACCGCGAGCGTTTGCAGGGCCTGGTGGCACACATCCGTGAACTGGATGAACTGGTGCTGGAATTGCTTTCCTACAGCCGCCTGCAAAACCCGGCACAACTGCCGGAGCAGGTGGAGGTGGTGCTCGACGAGTTTATCGACAGCATCCTGGGCAGCGTCGACGATGAACTGGAAAACCCCGAGATCGTCATTGATGTGGCGCTCGATTGCGCTGTGGAACGCTTCACCCTCGACCCGCGCCTCACCGCCCGCGCCCTGCAAAACCTGCTGCGTAATGCCATGCGCTATTGCGATCAGCGAATTCAGGTGGGGGTCAAGGTGTGTCCCAAGGGCTGTGAAATCTGGGTGGATGACGACGGCATAGGTATTCCCGAAGATCAACGCGAACGAATTTTCGAACCGTTTTACCGGTTGGATCGAAGCCGTGACCGTGCAACCGGTGGTTTTGGGCTGGGGCTGGCAATCAGCAGGCGGGCACTGGAAGCGCAGGGTGGGACGTTGCAGGCCCAGGCATCGCCGTTGGGCGGAGCGCGGTTCAGGTTGTGGTTACCCACTGTGTAGTCCCGCTTTTGGCCGATGCACAGCCTTACCCCCCATCACACAGCCTTGTTATAGTTCGGCCCTTATCTCAGCCGCCAGTCAAGGATCACTGCCATGTCCGAATACCAAGCCTTTGTTGTCGAACTCAACGACAACATCGCCCATGTGCAGATCAACCGTCCGGAGAAGATCAACGCCATGAACGCGGCGTTCTGGACCGAAATCATCGACATTTTCCAATGGGTCGAAGACACCGACGCCGTGCGCGTGGTGGTGCTCAGCGGTGCGGGCAAGCATTTTTCCTCCGGTATCGACCTGATGATGCTGGCCTCGGTGGCCAATGAGTTTGGCAAGGACGTCGGCCGCAACGCGCGCCTGCTGCGGCGCAAGATCCTGCAACTGCAAGCCTCGTTCAACGCTGTCGACAACTGCCGCAAGCCGGTACTGGCAGCGATTCAGGGCTACTGTATTGGCGGTGCCATCGATCTGATCAGCGCCTGCGATATGCGCTACGCCGCCGACGATGCGCAATTTTCCATCAAGGAAATCGACATCGGCATGGCCGCCGACGTCGGCACCCTGCAACGTCTGCCTCGGATTATCGGCGACGGCATGCTTCGTGAACTGGCCTACACCGGCCGCACCTTCGGCGCCGAAGAAGCGCGCAGTATTGGCCTGGTCAATCGCACCTACAGCGATCAACAGAGCCTGCTGGCCGGGGTGATGGACATTGCTCGGGAAATCGCCGCCAAATCGCCGATTGCCGTGACCGGCACCAAGGCGATGATCAGCTATATGCGTGATCACACCATCAATGACGGCCTGGAATACGTTGCCACCTGGAACGCAGCTATGCTGCAATCGAACGACCTGCGCGTGGCCATCGCGGCCCATATGAGCAAGCAGAAACCCGAATTCGTGGATTGACTGAACATGACCCCAGGCTGGATTACCACAACGTTGCTGGACAATGACACGCCTGGCGGCTGGGCCGTAGCCCGTAGTCGCGAGGGCTTTCTGCGCGATGACAACGGGCCGCTGTTCCCCAGGGAATGGCTCAAACGCCAGGACTTGTCAGTGTTTGCCGAACACGGCATCGGTCATCTGAACGGCGAACCTGTGTACCTGCTGGAACTCAACAGCCCCAGCGACGTGCAGGGCTGCAGTTGGCAGGGCTTGCGGGCCTTCATGCTGCAAGGCGATCACACCCTGTACAAAGTCCTGGGTTATGCCGCGCAAATCGGCACCTGGGCCCGTGAACATCGCTTCTGCGGCAGTTGCGGCCAGGCTATGGCCCAGGTTCCACGTGAGCGGGCGATGTATTGCCAGGCTTGCGACCTGCGCAGTTACCCGCGTATTTCGCCGAGCATGATCGTATTGGTGACCCGTGGTGACGAGATCCTACTGGCCCGTTCGCCGCGCTTCGTCACGGGCGTCTACAGCACCCTGGCCGGGTTCGCCGAGCCTGGGGAATCCGCCGAAGACTGCTTGATCCGCGAAGTGCGCGAAGAGGTGCAGGTAGAGGTAAAGAATATCCAGTACGTGGGCAGCCAGTGTTGGCCGTTCCCGCACTCGATGATGCTGGGGTTTCACGCCGAATACGCGGGTGGCGATATCGTGCCTCAGGCCGATGAGATCGAGGACGCGCAATGGTTCAATATCCGCGAACTGCCACCGTTGCCAGCATCCCGCTCGATTGCCCGTTACCTGATTGACCTCTACCTGGCCCAGCGTTTAGGCCACGCTGAACCAGTGCTGCCAGGCTAGGCGCACGGTAAGGCCCAGGACCACGGTGATAAACACCGGGCGAATGAATTTGGCGCCGCCGCTGATGGCACTGCGGGCGCCAAAGAACGCGCCCACCATCACCGAAAAGCCCATGCTCAAGCCGACAACCCAGTCCACCGAGCCGTTGAAGATAAACACCGACAAGGCCGCCGCGTTACTGACGAAATTCATGCTGCGGGCCACGCCGCTGGCCTTCACCAGATCAACGGGATACATCAGCAGGGTGCTGACGGTCCAGAATGCGCCCGTACCCGGCCCGGCCACACCATCGTAGAACCCCAGGCCAAAGCCCTGGGTCGACTGCCATTTCTTCTTGATCGGCGCATCAGCGTCCAGCGGCGCCTTGGGTGTGCCGCCGAACAACAGGTACACGCCGCAGCCGAAGACGATCACCGGCAACATCTTGTTCAGCCATTCGGCCGGCAGGTAGTGGGCAACGACGGCCCCAACCAAGGCGCCGATCAAAGTGCCGACGATGGCGTGTACCCACTGGCGTGGATGAAATAGCTTGCGGCGGTAGAAGGTGAAGCTGGCGGTGGCCGAGCCGAAGGTCGAACTCAACTTGTTGGTGCCCAGCACCATATGGGGTGGCATGCCTGCAGTGAGCAGTGCGGGGGTGGTTAACAGGCCGCCACCCCCGGCAATGGCATCGATAAAACCGGCGACAAAAGCAACAACGACCAAAATGGCCAGGGTGGTGAGGTCAACGCTGAGTTCGAAAGGCATGGAGGCGACTTATTTTCGGCGAGGCGCAGAAAAGTGCTGCGCGAAAGGCCGATATCTTACCTATAACCTATTCCTGCGGCGACTGTTCCGGGCTTGCCCGTGATATGCATGGGTATTTACACCGCTCTTAAGGTTGCTGATAGCGTTCTAGGGGGCGATCAGGCCAGATCCACCAACACAATCTCGCTGTCCTCCACCGCCGTCACCCGCAGCACCTGCTCGTCCTCAACCGCGATACCGTCCCGAGCGTGTGCACGCAAGCCATTGACTTCAATCACCCCGCTAGCCGGCACCAAATACGCCCGGCGCCCGCTGTCCAGCCGGTACTCGGCACTTTCCCCGGCTTTCAGGTTGGCCGCCACCAGGCGAGCGTCGGCACGAATACGCAGGCTTTCACTGTCGCCGGCCTTGCCGCTGGCCAAGGTCACAAATCCTTCGCGATTTCCCTTTGGAAACGGCTTGGCACCCCAGGACGGCGGGGAACCAGCCTCATTGGGGATGATCCAGATCTGGAATATCTTGGTGGGCGTGGCTTCCTGGTTGTATTCGCTGTGGGCGATGCCGGTGCCGGCACTCATTACCTGCACGTCGCCGGCTTCGGTGCGGCCGCGGTTACCCAGGTTGTCTTCGTGGCTGATGGCGCCTTCACGCACGTAGGTGATGATTTCCATGTCCCGGTGCGGGTGTTTTGGGAAGCCGGTGCCAGGGGCAATGATGTCGTCGTTCCACACCCGCAGGTTGCCCCAGTGCATACGCTCGGGGTCATGGTACTCGGCGAACGAAAAGTGGTGATGGGCATCGAGCCAACCGTGGTTGGCGCCGCCCAGGGAGCTGAAAGGTCGAAGTTCAAGCATGATCGTCTCCTGTTGATACCGGCAATCATCCACCTACTCACAATCGATAAAAAGCGTAAAAAGTGCCTGAATTCGATCGGTTATTTCGATGTTTGTACCGGGTGATGACTTATGGCTGAAGCTTCACTTCATCGCCTAACTGCATGAGCACAAAGCAATTGACTAGAACTGATAGCGGATTCCGGCGACCATAGGCTTCCCGTCCGTATAAAGCCGTCGCAGGAGTCCGCGTGCCGCAACACACCCCCGATCTTCCTCCCGAACTGCGGCCCCTGGCCGAAATGCCCCTGTTGAAACGCCTTGCCGCCCGCTTGTTCGGTCACGGCCTGACGCGCCTGCGCGCCCAGCACCGCTTCTCCTGGTTGCATGGTCAGGCAGACGGCTTTCGCAGCGGTCATACGGCGGGCGTGGAGTACGGCTATCAGGAAGGCAAGCTTGACGGCATCGAGGAAGGCCGGCAGGTCTTGCTGATCCGTGACTTTCGCCCCGACGAGCATCGTGCTCCAGGCGTCGACGACAGCCTGTTTGACGATTGGCGGCTGCCTCTGACGGCGGAACTGAAAAAACGCATCAAGGCTGACGTTGCACGATTGCTGCCGGCTCACGCCCAGCCGAGCCTCGCTCAGTGGAAGATGATTTTCAGCGATACGCCGTCCACGTCGGTGATTGCCGGAGCAGGCGCGGGTAAATCGACCTCGCTGGTGTTGCGTATCTTGCTGTTGACCCATTACCTGGGCTTTGAGCTCAGTTCAATGACGGTGGTGACCTTCACCCGCGAGTCACGCAAGGACTTCATCAGCAAACTCATGGAAGTTCTCAACCTTTGGGGCCAAACCATTGGAATCAAAGAGGCCCAAGCGGTGGTGCGCACCTTTCACTCGCGCATCCTGCCGATGGTTCGCAGTCTGCCGGGCTTTGAGCGACTGCAAGCGTTTGAAAATCTCAATGTGCGCATAGAGGCGGGTTTTGATGAGGTTGACAGCAACCCCTTTGAACTGCGCATCAACGACACCCAGCGTCAACAGCTGAACGCCTGCTATCACGGGCTTTACGGGCGACACGAGCGCTTTCGCGAGCTGATTGCACCACTGGCTCGCCATGCCCTGCAACTCAAGGAACTGGAGCGAGACCACCCCGACGTGCAAAAGCGCGTGGCGGTGACGGAACTGGCGGCCAAGCGCGACGAAGAGCTGTGCGATGTGATTGAAGACCTGTGGTTCAGGGCCGGCGCCTGGCCGATCAAGGGTATTGAGCCGAATCGCCAAGTGGTTGAAATCAACGGCGCGCGGTTCCATTGCCATGGCTACGTTGCCGAGTTGGACGCCTGGGTGGTGCTGGGCTTCGATCCTCGGGAGAATGCCCAGATCAGCCGTCTAGGCGCCAAGTTGTCGGTGCGAGCGGAGTGGGCGGTAAAGCGCACCCTGTTTCAAGCTTTCTGTCGTAAGCCATTGATATGGCTTGAAAGTTATGAGTCTTCAAAGCGTCTTTTAAGCAGCCTTGCCGGGGATGCTACTGCCGGGCCGGGCTTCGATTACAAGGTCAAGGGCGAACTGGCATCGGCGCCGCTGCTGGACAGTTTTGTCACCGCCGCCGGGTTTATCGAGAACCTGGGCCTGGATGTGCCCACCGCCGTAGGCCAGATGAGTTTTGCCAAGGACGACCCGGATCGCTTCTTCTTCGAAGCCCTGAGTGTTTTCTGGAAAGCCCTGGAAGACCACCTGCTTGACCAGTCGCCGCCGGTCATGACCTATAACCGGATGTTCTCGCTGTTTGGCGAAAACACCCCGGAAAACCTCAAGTTGCTCAGCGACGGGCTGCTGCGGCCGATGTCGCACCTGATGATCGACGAGTTCCAGGACGTCTCGCCGCAGATCGTCTCGTGGGTCCGTGCCAGCCTGCGAGAAATTCGCAGTCGCGGCCCGGCGATGCACGTCGGCCGCGGTGCCCAGCACTCCTCGTTGTTGTGTGTGGGGGACGACTGGCAGTCGATCTATGGCTGGCGCGGCAGTTCGCCCAAGTATTTCATGGAGTTCAGCAAGGAATTCCCGTCGCCCAGTACGACGCGGGTGATGCTGGGGGAAAACTACCGCAGCCATCAGCACATCATCGATGCCGCCGAGCACATCGTTAAAGCTGCGCCAGCTATCAGCGGCAAGAAGGCCAAGGCCAGCGGCGCGCCCAAGCCACTGGTGCCGGTAACGGTGCGTGAGCGGGATGATGCCAGCCTGGCAAGGCAGCTATCGGCGCACTATCAGAAGGGCGATTCTGTATTAATGTTGTATCGAAAAAGCAGCGATAAACTGTTGATTCAAGAGCATATTCAGTCTGTAGTTAATCTTGATTCTAGCTTGCCGCCAGCGGCGCGGCGGCTTAAGCAACTGACCTATCACAGCGCTAAGGGATTGCAGGCAGATGCGGTTTTCCTGTTGGGGGATTGCCAGCATTTGACCCGTTCGCCTTACAAGAACCAGGTCTATCGCATGGCGGGTTTGGGCAAGGATGGCGATATGGAGGCCTATGACACCGCGCAAAAGGATGAGGTGCTGCGCCTTGCCTATGTCGGGATTACCCGGGCGGTGAGCCATTGCTATTGGTACATCGAGGGGCAGGACGGCCAAGGGGCGAATGTGCCTAAGGCATCGGATCGGGTTGCTGGAGACAAGCCGTTTTTTGATGATCAGCGCGGATCAAAAGCATAGGAGCGAGCTTGCTCGCTCCTGAAATATCGGTGGAGTTCAGGCCCGCAGAGACGCCGGCGGCACAAACGACTCCAACTCGTCCTCGATCGCTTCGATGATGCGCTCGACATCCGCCGCATTCATTACCGTGGCGCAGGGCAGGCCGGCGATGGCAATCAGGGTTTCGCCGCTTTCCCGGTTGAACAGGCGGGCGATCATGCTTGCCTGGGCGTCCATGCTCCCTTCAAAGCCCAGTGGGTGAAAATGCCAACGCATCAGCTGGCAGGCGTTGGGGAACGTCACTTTATTCATGTTGCCCACCTTGTTCATTGAGCGCTTCCTTTAGCTCGCGACAGGGGCGCCAGGTCCTTCTATGGTCCTGACCATTAAGGGTTAAAAATAGCACTCACTCGCAACACCGAGGCAGTTTTTTGTGCCCGTTCGGCAGTTGTTTTCCATTATTTTGACGTAGGTCATGTTCCACAAAAAATTAGGCAAAAGGCCATTAGTCGGAACCGCCCGTTTGCCATTGAAGGCGCCTGTAAAGTTGGGCAAGCTCCAGGCTTTACCTGCATTAGAGCGTTGTATGCCCGACACCGTCCCGGACGATACCCACCAACAGACGCAAGCCACCGGCGAGATCGTCCTGCGTCATCACCTGTGCTGGAAACGGCGGGACCTGGATGGCGTGATGGCGCACTATCACCCGGATATCCAATACAACGACTTCTTCCAGAACCGCGTAGTTGGGTTCGCTGAGCTGCGCGAGTACTTGCACGCGAGCATGCCCCGCGACCCGGACGAAGCCATTGAGCACAGTGACCGCATCCGCGTGGACGGCGACACGGCGTTTATTCAGTACCGCGTGACCTTGCGTGGCGGCCAGGGCCTGGTGTCATTTCGCACCAGTGAAGCGATCACTGTGCGCGATGGTTTGATCTGGCGGGTCAATGAATATGCATCACTGGTGCATGAGCAGCCCACCAGTCGTTCCCGCGACCAGGCCCTGCGCCCGACAGTCAGCCGCCTGGGTTTATCGCCCCAACAGTTGAGCTACCTGGCCAACGATTTGCAGCAGTACTTCCAGCACCAGCAACCTTATCTCGACCCCGAGCTGGACCTGCAGCGGGTGGCCAAGGAGTGCGGCTACAGCCGCAACCAGATTTCCTATCTGTTGAACCAGGTGCTGGGCCAGAGCTTTTACCGCTACGTCAACCAGGCGCGTTTGCAGCATTTGCTGGCAGCCCTGGATAAAGCCACACCGCCGATTCGTATCGACGAGTTGGCCTTTGCCGCCGGCTTCAATTCCCTGTCGGCTTTCTACAGCTGTTTCCGCCAACACACCGGCTTGTCGCCCAAGGCCTACGTCAAGCAAATTTCTTTGCGTGCACGCGCGCAAGACGCTCCCTGATATCAGGCACTAGGATCACGCCATCGACGTTTGGTGGTGGAGTTCGGCATGCCGGCATGGCGCAATATCAGTTTATGGATGGACCAGTTGGCAGAACCGCTGGTGGCACGCCCGTCCCTGGAGCAAGATCTGGACGTCGACGTGGCCATCATCGGCGCTGGTTATACCGGACTGTGGACCGCCTATTACCTCAAGCGCCAGGCGCCGCAGCTGAAAATCGCCATCATCGAGGCGCAAACCGCTGGTTTCGGTGCATCAGGCCGCAATGGCGGCTGGCTGATGGGCAATCTGCTGGGGGAAGACCGCTTGCTCGCAGGCCTGAGCGCCGAGCAGCGTCGCGCTTCTTTCGACCTGCTGCATGGCATCCCCGACGAAGTGGCGCGGGTGATCGAACGTGAAGACATCGACTGCGACTACCGCAAGGGCGGGGCGCTGTACTGCGCAGCGCGCTATCCCGAGCAGGAAACAAGCTTGCGCCAGTATCTGGGCAAGCTCCATGCGCAAGGCCTCACCGACGACGACTATCGCTGGCTGAGCCCTGAGCAATTGGCCGAGCAGATTCGCATCGCCAAGCCCTACGGCGGCATCTATGCGCCCCATGTCGCGACCATTCAACCGGCCAAACTGGTGCGGGGGTTGGCGCGGGTCGTCGAGCACATGGGAGTCCAGATCTACGAAAACAGCCCGGTGACCCATTGGCAGTCCGGTAGCCTGCGTACCGACAAGGCTCAGGTTCGCGGCTCCTGGATAGTGCCGGCGGTTGAGGGTTATGCCACCACGCTGGCGCCATTGGGGCGCTATCAACTGCCCGTGCAAAGCCTGATCGTCGCGACCGAACCGCTACCGGTCAGCACCTGGGATGAAATTGGCCTGAACCGTGGCCAGGCCTTTGGCGAAAGCAGCCGCCAGGTGACCTACGGCCAGCGCACCGCCGACAACCGCCTGGTATTCGGCGCCCGCGGCGGTTATCAGTTTGCCGGCAAGTTGCGGCACAACTTCGACCTTACCGACAGTGAAGTGGAGCTGCGCCGCTACTTGTTCGGCGAACTCTTTCCCCAGCTCAAGAAGGTGCGCATCAGCCACGCCTGGGGCGGCAACCTGGGCATGTCGCGGCGTTTCAAGCCGCACATGCTCTGCGATCAGCAGACCGGCATCGCCTTGTCCGGCGGTTACGGCGGTGAAGGGGTAGGGGCCAGCAACCTCGGCGGCCGCACCCTGGCGGACCTGATCCTGGGCCACGATACGCCGCTGGTCCATCAGCCCTGGGTCCTCAAACAAGGCGGCCTCAATGCCCTCAAGGCCTGGGAGCCCGAACCCTGCCGCTGGCTGGGCTACAACGCGATCATTCGCAGCTTTGTCCACGAAGACCAGACCTTGGCCAACCGCAATACCGCGCCCTGGCGGCGCAAGCTGGCCAGCAGCGTCGCCGGGTTCATGGAAGGGTTCATGCACTAAGCCGTTTCAATCACCACAGGTATGACCATGAGCAAAACCTACGTGCTGATTCTGTAACCCTTTGATCTTTGATCTTTGATCGCCTGCCATAAAAACAGCCCTATAACCGCCAGGAAATCGAACCATGAGACCCATTGTCCTGTTGCCCTTGTTGTTGGTGGCCTCCCTCAGTCACGCCGCCGAGACAGTAAAGATCTACAACTGGTCCAGCTATATCGCGCCGGACACCACCAAGAACTTCCAGAAAGAAACCGGGATCGGCTTCAGTTACGACGTGTATGACAGCAACGAGACCCTCGATGGCAAGTTGATGACCGGTAACTCCGGCTACGACGTGGTGTTCCCGTCCAACCACTTCATGGCCCGTCAGATTCAGGGCAAGGCGTTGAAGAAACTCGACAAAAGCCTGTTGCCCAACTGGAAGAACCTCAACCCGGTGCTGCTCAAGGCCCTGGAAACCAACGATCCGGGCAACGAGTACGGCTTCCCGTACCTGTGGGGCAGCACCGGCATTGGCTACAACATCGACAAGGTCAAGGCGATCCTGGGGGACGACGCGCCAGTGAATTCCTGGGATCTGATTTTCAAGCCTCAATACATGGAAAAACTCAGCAAATGCGGGGTGGCGATCCTGGACAACGGTCCGGAACTGCTGCCCATTGCCCTCAACTACCTGGGCTTGCCCCATCACAGCAAGAACCCCGAGGACTACAAGAAAGCCGAAGCGCTGCTGATGAAAGTGCGGCCCTACATCGCCTACTTCCACTCCTCGAAATACACCGGCGACCTGGCCAACGGTGACATCTGCGTGGTGGTCGGTTTCTCCGGCGACGTCCTGCAGGCCGAAAGCCGCGCCAAGGAAGCCAAGAACGGCGTGAACATCGGCTACAACATTCCCAAGGAAGGCGCCGCCATCTGGTTCGACATGGTCGCCATGCCTGCCGACGCCCCGAACGAGAAGGCCGGCTACGCGTTCATGAACTATCTGCTGCGTCCGCCAGTGATGGCCGACATTACCAACTTCGTGCATTACGCCAACGGCAACGCGGCGTCCGACAGCCTGGTGGACCCGGCGATCAAGAGTGATACCAAGGTGTATCCGAGCGAGGAGATGATGGGCAAATTGTTTGCGCTGGAAGCGATGCCGCTGAACATCGACCGGATACGCACGCGCACCTGGAACAAGATTCGTACCGGGAGTTGATTGGCAATATTTCGTAGTTCATCGATGCCTCTGTTTAAGCGTCGAAACCTGTAGCTTCCTTGCCTCCCCGATTTTCAGCGATTGGCGATTGGGACGGCTGGTTGTCAGGCAAATCCGCCTGGCGCACGAAGATGGCTGGGCAAGCTCATTGGCCTATGTGGTCATGCCTGATCATCTTCACTGGCTGGTCCAGCTTCACGACCGGACATTGGCTGAACTGATGTGCCGAATAAAATCGCGCAGCAGTTTGACGGTCAATCGTGTTCTGGGCCGCAAAGGCGCGCTTTGGCAGAAGGGGTATCACGACCGCGGTATGCGTGGGGAGGAAGATCTAAAGGACTTTGCTCGCTATGTTGTTTGCAATCCGGTTCGGGCGGGGTTGGTGAGCCGTGTTCACGATTATCCGCTTTGGGATGTGTGGTGGCTTTGAGACTTTACGACCGCTGCGCGGCCGGACGTAGCCTCGCTTAAGCTCGACAACTGCTACGAGCGTGGAGGTCCGTCTACCGTAGCAGTTGTCGAGCCCCAGCGAGGCTACGTTTGTGGCAACACGGTCGTCGCAGTAACCCCGGCCAGTTCGGTGTTCGTCATCCGCGAGCATCCTTATCGCATGCCGCTGTGGCCGGTGCCGGCGATCCTGGCGCTATTGGGTGCCGGTTATCTATTGTTCAACCTGATCCTTGGGGCATCGACTCGGGACATCATGGTCATCATCGGCCTGCTGGCGGTGTCGGTGATTTTGTATTGTGTCAGTGGCCGGTCGAGTCCGGCTTTTCAGAAACTGTAAGGAGTGGTTATGCGCGCACGTCAATTGGGTATCAAGCTGGGGTTGGGCACGCCCGGTGAGTTGAATGCCATTACCGACGTTCCCGGTGTCCGGGTCGGCCACAGCACAGTCAAGACCCAGGCCAATGGCAAACAGGTCCGCACTGGCGTCACGGTGATCCAGCCCAGAGCCGGTGCGGCCCGGCAACAGCCATGCTTTGCCGGCTACCACGTGCTCAACGGCAATGGCGACGCCACCGGGCTGGAGTGGATTGGCGAGTCGGGATTGCTGACCACGCCGTTGGCGATCACCAATACCCATAGCATCGGCATTGTGCGGGATACGCTGATTGCCCTGGAGCGAGAGACACTTGCCGACCCCGCGGTGTACTGGTGCATGCCAGTGGTGATGGAAACCTACGACGGCCTGCTCAACGGTATCTGGGGCCAGCACATCGGCCCGCAGCACGTGCGCGAGGCCTTGGCCAATGCCGAGTCGGGCCCGGTACCGGAGGGCGCGGTAGGTGGTGGCACCGGGATGATTTGTCATGAGTTCAAGGGAGGGATCGGCACGGCATCGCGCAAGTTGTCGACGGAGCAGGGCGGCTGGACTGTCGGCGCGCTGGTGCAGGCCAACCATGGCAAACGCCAGGAATTACGCGTCGACGGCTACCCGGTGGGCCGGTATTTGCTGGAGATCCCGTCGCCGTTTGCCGACCGTGGAACACCGGGAATGGGGTCGATCGTGGTCATCCTGGCCACCGATGCGCCGTTGCTGCCGCACCAGTGCCAGCGCCTGGCACAGCGAGCGTCTATCGGCATCGCCCGTACCGGGGGCGGCACCGAGGATTCCAGTGGCGATCTGTTCCTGGCCTTTGCTACCGGCAACCAGGATTTACCGCCGGCGGATTATGGGCGCAAGGATTTGCCGTTAAGTACGCCGTTGGCCATGGTCAATAACGATCACATTTCGCCCTTGTTCAGCGCGGCGGCAGAGGCGGTAGAAGAGGCGATCATCAATGCGATGCTGGCCGGGGAAGACATGACCACCGAGGATGGTGTGCGGGTGCCGGGGCTGAATGCGCAAACGCTGCTTGAGGCGTTGCGCACTACCGGCTGGCATGCTCGGTAAAAAGGGTTTTGTGCTGTCCCTGTCATTGGGGACGCACTGTCAATATTGTTAAAGGTAGTGGCTCTTTAATGTTGCCAATGACACGGTGACACTTTCCTAGTGCACCCCTGGCAATATATTTGATCCATTAAAAATAGTCAGAAGTGTGAGCTACTCAACAAATAACGCTTTAGTAGTATTTAATATTTAAATATCGGGCTTGGCCTCTCACGGCCAATCAAAATAAATATTAAGACACCTTGACCATTGTTTGCAGGAGTTATTCGCCAATTGTACTTTTGTCACAAAAAAAGTGCTGGACGACCGATTTCCAATTGTGTCAGTTTTCTTTCGCCTTCATAAGAGGCGAGTGATAGGACAATCTCGCCAGAGAGGGTCCTGTCGGACAAAAACTGTTCCAGTTGCAAACAAGGAAGTACGTTTATGTCGAAAGTTAAAGACAAAGCTATTGTATCGGCGGCCCAAGCAAGTACTGCCTATACGCAAATCGATAGCTTCAGCCATTTGTATGACCGCGGCGGTAATCTCACGGTCAATGGCAAACCCTCCTACACCGTCGACCAGGCAGCCACCCAGCTGTTGCGAGACGGCGCCGCGTACCGGGATTTTGACGGTAACAGCAAGATTGACCTGACCTACACCTTCCTCACCTCGGCCTCTTCGAGCACCATGAACAAGCATGGTATTTCCGGGTTCAGCCAGTTCAGCACCCTGCAAAAAGGCCAGGCGGTATTGGCCATGCAGTCCTGGGCGGACGTGGCCAACGTCAACTTCACCGAGAAGGCCAGCGGCGGCGACGGGCACATGACCTTCGGCAATTACAGCGGCGGCCAGGACGGCGCGGCAGCCTTTGCCTATCTGCCGGGTACCGGCACCGGTTATGACGGTACCTCGTGGTACCTGATCAACAACAGCTACACGCCGAACAAGACCCCAGGCCTGAACAACTATGGCCGCCAGACGCTGACCCACGAGATCGGCCACACCCTGGGTCTGGCCCACCCTGGCGACTACAACGCCGGGAATGGCAACCCAACCTACAACGATGCCACCTACGGCCAGGACACTCGCGGCTACAGCCTCATGAGTTACTGGAGCGAGAGCAACACCAATCAGAACTTCAGCAAAGGCGGTGTGGAAGCCTACGCGTCCGGCCCGCTGATCGACGACATCGCCGCGATCCAGAAGCTCTACGGCGCCAACTTCAATACCCGCGCCAGCGACACCACCTACGGCTTCAACTCCAACACTGGGCGTGATTTCCTCAGTGCTTCCTCGAATGCCGACAAGCTGGTGTTCTCGGTGTGGGACGGTGGCGGCAACGACACGCTGGACTTCTCCGGCTTTACCCAGAACCAGAAAATCAACCTCAATGAGACCTCGTTCTCCGACGTTGGCGGCCTGGTGGGTAACGTGTCCATTGCCAAGGGCGTGACCGTGGAAAACGCCCTGGGCGGTTCCGGCAATGACCTGCTGATCGGCAACGCAGCGGCCAACACCCTCAAGGGTGGGGCCGGCAACGACCTGATCTACGGCGGCGCAGGTGCCGACAAGCTGTGGGGCGGCGCAGGTTCGGACACCTTTGTGTTCGGTGCCAGCTCTGATTCCAGGCCGGGCGCAGCCGATCAGATCCTCGACTTCACCTCGGGGTCGGACAAGATCGACTTGACCGGCATCACCAACGGCGCGGGCCTGCACTTTGTTAACGCGTTCACTGGTGCAGCCGGCGACGCGGTGCTCAGCTATACCTCGGGTACCAACCTGGGCACGCTGGCCGTGGACTTTTCCGGGCACGGTGTGGCGGACTTCCTCGTCACCACCGTAGGCCAGGCAGCGTTCAGCGACGTCGTGGCTTGATTCAGGCGTAAGGATACATGTGTAAAGGGGAGCGGCGCTCAGGCGCTGCTCTCTCCTTGCAACAGCCCCGCAAACGGGTAATGGTGATGAACATATATCGCAATGCAGTCGCCTGGTTCATACAGGCAGTGCTCGTGTCGGCAGGAGCCAACGCAATGGCAAGCAGTCTTGTTTTACCCACCACCGCGCAGTTGGCCGGCCACTGGGAGTTACACCAGCAGGAGCAGGTTTGCGCGCTGGACTTGATTGAAAACGCCAGCGCCCTGGGCGGGGACGTAGCCTGCGCCGAACAATGGCTGGGGGATAACCTGCGGAGTTGGTCGCCGACACCCGATGGCATTTGGCTGATGAATGCCGAGGGCACAGGTATTACCCATTTGAATCGCCAGAAAGAGGGCGAATATCAAGGCCGTTCCAAGTCAGGAGCCGTACTCGTATTGAAGCGGGCACCTTATTAGCGCAAGTTATCGGTTATATCCTTATAACTATAAGTCCATAGCCTGGGTTGATAAAGCGTTGTGATTTAACGCAAGTGCATTCGCTCGCCTGTCACTTTTAACGATGTTCATGTTTTTGAAATTTTGCCCGTCCGTTAGTTGGGCGCCCGGCAAACTATTGTGCGTATTTCAGCTCAGGGAAGATCAAGCAACATGGCGAAGACCACTCCCGTTGCACCACTGTTCAAAGCGCTTGGCGATTATAAAAGCATCCTGATCAGCGTCGGCTGCTTCACGGCACTGATCAATGTGCTGATGTTGGTGCCGTCTATCTACATGCTGCAAGTCTACGACCGTGTCCTGTCGTCGCAGAACGAAACCACCCTGGTGATGTTGACGCTGATGGTGGTGGGCTTCTTTGCCTTTATCGGCGTGCTGGAAGTGGTGCGCAGCTTTATCGTGATCCGCATCGGCAGCCAGTTGGAACGGCGCTTCAACTTGCAGGTGTACAAGGCCGCCTTCGAGCGCAACCTGCAGCGGGGCGAGGGCCATGCCGGGCAATCCCTGGGGGATTTGACCCACATTCGCCAGTTCATTACGGGGCCGGCGCTGTTCGCCTTTTTTGATGCGCCGTGGTTTCCGATCTACCTGCTGGTGATCTTCCTGTTCAACGTCTGGCTCGGCGTGCTGGCCAGTGCCGGCGCGGTGTTACTGATCGCCCTGGCGTGCCTTAACGAATACCTGACCAAAAAACCACTGAGTGAGGCCAGCGGCTACTCCCAGCAGTCCACCCAACTGGCCACCAGTCACCTGCACAACGCCGAAACCATACAGGCCATGGGCATGCTCAGCGCGCTGCGCAAGCGTTGGTTTCAGGTGCATTCGCGGTTTCTTGGCTTGCAGAACAAAGCCAGCGACACCGGTTCGGTGATCAGTTCCCTGAGCAAGTCTTTGCGCCTGTGCCTGCAATCGTTGGTGCTGGGTTTGGGCGCGCTGCTGGTGATCAAGGGCGATATGACGCCGGGGATGATGATTGCCGGCACCATCCTGATGGGCCGGGTGCTGAGCCCCATTGACCAGTTGATTGCGGTGTGGAAGCAGTGGAGCTCGGCCAAGCTGGCCTATCAGCGCCTGGACGGCCTGCTGCGAGAGTTTCCCCCGCAGGCCGAACACATGGCGCTGCCGGCACCCAAGGGCCAGGTGAGTTTCGAACAGGTCAGCGCAGGCCCGCCGGGGCGGCGGGTGGCGACCTTGCAACAGGTCAACTTCAGCCTGGCGGCTGGCGAAGTGCTCGGCGTGCTGGGCGCCTCCGGCTCCGGCAAATCCACTCTGGCGCGGGTGCTGGTCGGGGTGTGGCCAACCCTGGCCGGTACCGTGCGCCTGGACGGTGCCGATATCCATCGCTGGGACCGCGACGACCTCGGCCCGCACATCGGTTATCTGCCCCAGGACATCGAACTGTTCAGCGGCAGCATCGCCGACAACATCGCGCGCTTTCGTGAAGCCGATCCCGATCTGGTGGTGCGGGCCGCCCAACAAGCTGGCGTACACGAACTGATTCTGCGTTTGCCCCAAGGCTACGACACCGTACTGGGCGACGACGGCAGCGGCCTCTCTGGTGGCCAGAAACAACGGGTGGCCCTGGCTCGCGCGCTGTACGGCGGGCCGCGATTGATCGTCCTCGACGAGCCCAATTCCAACCTCGACACCGTCGGTGAAGCGGCGCTGGCCAGCGCCATCATGCAGATGAAAACCCAGGGCAGCAGCGTGATCCTGGTGACCCATCGCTCCTCGGCCCTGGCCCAGGCCGACAAGCTGCTGGTGCTTAACGAAGGTCGCTTGCAAGCCTTCGGCCCCAGCCAGGAAGTGCTCAGGGCGTTGTCAGGTCAGCAGGACCCGCCACGGGAAAAGGCCGGCATCAGTCTTAGCCGTCAATACCAAGCTGGAAGGAATCCAGGCGCATGAGCATCGATAACAGCACCCAAATCAACCATGACTACGAACAGACCCACCCCGAGCGCGGCGCAGGGTTCTTCTCCCGCCTGGGCTGGCTGTTGACAGTGGTCGGCGCCGGCGGATTTTTTCTCTGGGCCAGCCTTGCGCCCCTGGATCAGGGCATTCCAGTGCAGGGCACGGTGGTGGTCTCGGGTAAACGCAAGGCCGTACAAACCCTCAGCCCCGGCGTGGTCAGCCGGATACTGGTGCGCGAGGGCGAAGTGGTGAAACAAGGCCAACCGCTGTTTCGCCTCGACCAGACGCAAAACCAGGCCGACGTCCATTCCTTGCAAGCCCAGTACCGCATGGCCTGGGCCAGCGTCGCCCGTTGGCAGAGCGAGCGCGACAGCCTGCCTGGCATCAGCTTTCCGGCCGAGCTGAGCGCCAGTCCCGATCCGGCCCTGGCCCTGGTGCTTGAAGGCCAGCGCCAACTGTTCAGTAGCCGCCGCGAAGCCTTAGCCCGTGAGCAGGCCGGCATTCGCGCCAACATCGAAGGCGCCACCGCGCAATTGAATGGCATGCGCCGCGCGCGCAGTGACCTGAGCACCCAGGCGCAATCCCTGCGCGATCAACTGAGCAACTTGCAACCCTTGGCCGACAACGGCTACATCCCACGCAACCGGCTGATGGAATACCAGCGCCAACTGTCCCAGGTGCAACAGGACCTGGCGCAGAACACCGGGGAAAGCGGTCGCGTTGAACAAGGCATTCTTGAATCGCGCCTGAAATTGCAACAGCACAGCGAGGAATACCAAAAGGAAGTCCGCAGCCAACTGGCTGACGCACAGCTGCGCAGCCTGACCCTGGAGCAACAGCTGACCTCTGCCGGTTTTGACTTGCAGCACAGCGAAATCAACGCCCCGGCCGATGGCATCGCGGTCAACCTTGGCGTGCACACCGAAGGCGCGGTGGTGCGCGCCGGTGAAACCCTGTTGGAAATCGTGCCCCAGGGCACGCGTCTGGAAGTGGAGGGGCATCTGCCGGTCAATCTGGTGGACAAGGTCGGCATGCACCTGCCGGTGGACATTCTCTTCACCGCTTTCAACCAGAGTCGCACGCCCCGAGTGCCGGGAGAGGTGAGCCTGATTTCCGCCGACCAGATGCTCGATGAAAAAACCGGTGCGCCGTATTACGTACTGCGCACCACGGTCAGCGACGATGCCCTGGAAAAACTCCACGGCTTGGTGATCAAGCCGGGCATGCCAGCCGAGATGTTTGTGCGTACTGGTGAGCGCTCGTTGCTCAACTACCTGTTCAAGCCGCTGCTGGATCGCGCCGGCTCAGCGTTGACCGAGCAATGAGCATGAAACCAGTGTGCCTCGTCCTTTTGCTCGCGTGCAGCAGCGCCCAGGCGGCGATGGGGCCGTTTGATGTTTATGAACAGGCGCTGCGCAACGATCCAATATTCCTCGGCGCCCTCAAGGAGCGCGACGCGGGCCTGGAAAACCGCACCATCGGCCGCGCCGGGCTGTTGCCCAAGCTGTCCTACAACTACAACAAGGGCCGCAATAACTCCCAGGCCACCTTGCCCGATGGGCGTGGCGGCAATTATCACGACGATCGTAACTACAACAGCTTCGGCTCCACCTTCACCCTGCAACAACCGTTGTTCGACTACGAAGCCTATGCCAACTACCGCAAGGGCGTGGCCCAGGCGCTGTTTGCCGATGAGAGCTTTCGCGACAAGAGCCAGGCGTTGCTGGTACGGGTGCTCAGTTATTACACCCAGGCACTGTTTGCCCAGGACCAGATCGACATCGCCCGGGCGAAGAAGAAAGCGTTTGAGCAACAGTTCCAGCAAAACCAGCACCTGTTCAAGCAGGGCGAGGGCACTCGCACCGACATTCTGGAGGCCGAATCGCGTTACGAGCTGGCCACCGCCGAAGAGATCGAAGCCCTCGATGAGCAAGACGCTTCGCTGCGTGAGCTTGGTGCGCTGATCGGCGTGCAGAGCGTCAACATCACCGACCTTGCACCGCTGAGCGAAGGCTTTGCCGCGTTTACCCTGGCCCCGGCCAATTACGACACCTGGCATGAGCTGGCGATAACCAACAACCCGACCCTGGCCTCCCAGCGCCAATCCCTGGAAGTGGCCCGTTATGAAGTGGAGCGCAACCGCGCCGGGCACTTACCTCGCGTCACCGCCTATGCCAGTTCCCGGCAGCAGGAATCCGACAGCGGCAACACCTACAACCAGCGCTACGACACCAACACCATTGGCGTCGAAATCAGCATGCCGCTGTATGCCGGTGGCGGCGTTTCAGCGTCCACCCGCCAGGCCAGCCGTGCCATGGAGCAGGCCGAGTACGAACTGGAAGGCAAGACCCGGGAAACCCTGATCGAACTGCGCCGCCAGTTCAGCGCCTGCCTGTCGGGGGTGAGCAAGCTGCGTGCCTACCAGAAGGCGCTGGTATCGGCCGAGGCGTTGGTGGTCTCGACCAAGCAAAGCATCCTCGGCGGCGAGCGGGTCAATCTCGATGCCCTTAATGCCGAGCAACAGCTCTACAGCACCCGCCGCGACCTGGCCCAGGCCCGTTACGACTACCTGATGGCCTGGACCAAATTGCATTACTACGCCGGCAACCTGCGCGATACCGACCTGGCCAAGGTGGATGAGGCATTCGGCCGTTAGTTTTTTTGTAGGGGCGAATAACAATAAAAGGAAGTTTTGCATGAGCACTAATCCACGATTCACCACCGGTTCCTTGCTGCTGTTGACCGCGGTACTGCCGGCCACGGCCCACGCGCTGTACAGCGAAACCGGCCAACGTGGCGACCCCGCCAGCTGGCGCTCTGGCGAATACCAGAGCGACTGGGGCCTGGACCGCATGAAAGCCAATGAGGCCTACGCCACTGGCATCAGCGGCAGCGGCGTAAAGATCGGCGCGCTGGACTCGGGCTTCGATCCCAACCACCCCGAAGCGTCGAAGGATCGTTTTC
This sequence comes from Pseudomonas sp. C321, assembly GCF_055407105.1. Lineage (NCBI taxonomy): Bacteria > Pseudomonadati > Pseudomonadota > Gammaproteobacteria > Pseudomonadales > Pseudomonadaceae > Pseudomonas > Pseudomonas sp. C321. Next base: position 68,635 of record NZ_JBUZRB010000008.1, read on the forward strand.
ACCCGGTCACCGCCAGTGGCGTCACTGGCGCGCTCAACCCCAACAACGACTCCCATGGCACCCACGTCACCGGCACCATGGGCGCTGCCCGTGATGGCGTGGGCATGCACGGCGTGGCATACAACGCGCAAATCTACGTCGGCAATACCAACGCCAACGACAGTTTCCTGTTTGGCCCGACCCCAGACCCGAAATACTTCAAGGCGGTCTACAGCGCGATGGTGGATGCCGGCGTGCGGGCGATCAACAACAGCTGGGGCAGCCAACCCAAGGACGTCAGTTACAAGACCCTTGGCGACCTGCATGCGGCCTACGCCCAGCACTACAACCAGAACACCTGGCTGGATGCCGCCGCCGATGTGGCCAAGGCTGGAGTGATCAACGTGTTCAGCGCCGGCAACAGCGGCTATGCCAACGCCAGCGTGCGTTCGGCCTTGCCGTACTTTCAGCCTGAACTGGAAGGTCACTGGCTGGCAGTGTCGGGCCTGGACAAGGCCAATAACCAGAAATACAACCAGTGCGGCATCGCCAAATACTGGTGTATTGCCACGCCGGGCGCGCTGATCAACAGCACCATTCCCGACGGCGGCTACGGGGTGAAGTCCGGCACGTCGATGTCGGCGCCCCATGCCACCGGCGCCCTGGCGTTGGTGATGGAGCGTTACCCGTACATGAACAACGAGCAGGCCTTGCAGGTGCTGCTGACCACCGCCACGCAACTGGATGGCTCGATCACCGATGCACCCACCAGCAAGGTTGGCTGGGGCGTGCCGGACCTGGGCAGGGCGATGCATGGGCCGGGGCAATTGCTCGGGCTGATGGACGTGAGCCTGGCCGCCGGGCAGGGCGATGTGTGGAGCAATGCCATCTCCGACAAGGCGCTGATCCAGCGCCAAACCGAAGACAGCGTCGAGCACGCGGCCTGGCAGCAAACCTTGCAGGACAAGGGCTGGGAAAACGGCCTAAGTGCCACGGCCAGCCAGCAGGACCAGACCGACTACGCCGTCGGCACGGCCCGTGATGCTGCGGCGGCCCAGCGCGTGTATGAAGGCAGCCTGATCAAGTCCGGTGCTGGCAGCCTGGTCTTGACGGGGGATAACACCTATCGCGGTGCGACCACCGTCAACGGCGGCTTGCTGGCGGTCAACGGTTCGCTGACGTCCGCCGTCACGGTCAATGACAGCGGTACCCTCGGTGGTTCTGGCCGTATTGCTGCGTTGCTGGTGAAAAACGGCGGCACCGTCGCACCGGGCAATTCGGTGGGCACCTTGCAGGTGGCGGGCGATGTTGTGCTGCAAGCCGGCTCCACCTATGCGGTGGAACTGACCCCCAACCACAGTGACCAGATTGTTGCGGGCGGCAAAGCTGTGTTGGGCGGCGGCACCGTCACCCTCGCCCTGGAAAACAGCCCGACGCTGCTTAGCCAGAGTGAGGCCCAAAGCCTGATTGGTCGGCAGTACAACATCCTCCAGGCTGCTGGCGGGATTGAGGGGCAGTTCGGGGCGGTCTTGCCCAACTACCTGTTCCTTGGAGGCACCCTCGACTACGCCGCCAATGCCGTGCAACTGGATATCGCCCGCAGCGACGCCAGCTTTGCCAGCGTCGGCGCCACCCGTAACCAGCGCTCTGTCGCGGCCGCTGCCGAACAACTGGGTGCGGGTAATCCCGTGTATGAAAGCGTACTGCGTTCGGACTCCCTGGCCTCGGCGCAACAGGCGTTCCAGCAGTTGTCCGGGGAAATCTACCCGGCGATTGGCGCGACGCTGATCAATGACAGCCGTCACCTGCGCGATGCTGTCGGCGAGCGCCTGCGCCATACCCCGGTCGCCGGCGAAAGCAACGTCTGGGTCAAGGCCCTCGGCGCGTGGGGCAAGGCTGACAGCCGCCGCGAAACCGCCGGCTACACCCGTTCCATCGGCGGGATGTTGGCGGGTGTGGACGGTGCGCTGGATGAGGAAACCCGCCTGGGGCTGGTGGCCGGCTACAGCGACAGCTCGCTGAGCATGGGCAGCGGCACTCACTCTTCGGCATCCATCGACAGTTACCACTTTGGTGCCTATGCCGGGCATGAACTGGGTGACTGGCGCCTGAGTGCCGGCGCGGCCTACAGCTGGCATCGCGGCGACGTCAAGCGTGACTTGCAATACGGCGAAGTCAGCGCCAAGCAAAAAGCCAAGGTCGATGCCCGTAGCGTTCAGGTCTTCACTGAGGCCGCGTACCGCTTGAACCTGCAAGCCCTGGCCTTGGAGCCTTTTGCCAATCTGGCCTATGTGCATCTGGACAGTGATCGCCTCCACGAAAAAGGCGATGCCGCGGCGCTGGAGCGTGGCAGTGATCGTCGTGATGCAGTGCTGAGCACCTTGGGTCTGCGTGCCTTGAAAACCATCAACCTTAATGACCAGCAGCAACTGGACCTTTCCGGCTCGTTGGGCTGGCAGCACAGCCTGAGCGCCATTGAATCCGAAGAGCATCTGGCGTTTGTCGCCGGTGGACCGTCGTTTGCGGTGCAGAGTTCGCCGCTGCTGCGCGATGCCGCACTGGTGGGCGTACAGGCCAGCCTGGCGTTGAGCAAAACCACGCGGATCAACCTGGACTACAACGGCCAATTGGGTGGCCGGGAGAAAATTCAGGGCGTTGGTTTAAGCCTGAACTGGCAGCTCTGAACTTGAGTACGCAGCCTCGCTACGGGGGACTCGAAACAGAAGTGATTCAACACGTGCAATAAAAACTAAGGAAGGTCACCGTGAAACTAAAAAACCGTGGGTTACACACCGCCATTCCAACAGGCCCGGGCTATCCGCTCAAGGCCCTGAGTTGCGTGCCATACGGCGCGCTGCTGTGTTGCCTGGCCAGCCTGGGTACCGCCCAGGCCGCACCCTACGTGGAAACCGGCAAACTGGGGGATGCTGCCAGTTGGCGCAGCAATGAGTTCAAGGCCGACTGGGGCCTGGGCGCCGTGCATGCCGATGCGGCCTACGCCGCTGGCTACACCGGCAAGGGCGTGAAGCTGGGGATCTTTGATCAGCCGGTCTACGCCCTGCATCCGGAGTTCGCCAGCCCCGGCAAGGTGGTGACGATTGTCACCGAGGGTATTCGCCAATACACCGACCCGTATATTCCGGTGAAGGCCGGCGATGCCTTTCGCTACGACGGCACGCCGTCCCTGGGCTCCAACGGCAAGCTGGGCAATCACGGCACCCACGTCGGCGGCATTGCAGCAGGTAACCGTGATGGCGGGCCAATGCACGGCGTGGCGTTTGACGCGCAAATCATTACCGCCGAAAACGGCGACCCCGGCCCCGAAGACGGCATTATCCTCGGCAACGACGGCGCGGTGTACAAGGCCGGCTGGGACGCCCTGGTGGCCAGTGGCGCGCGGATTATCAATAACAGCTGGGGCATCGGTATCGGTGACCAGTATGCCAAGGGCGGTCGCGATCCAGGGTTTCCCAATTTCACCGTCAACGAAGCCCAGGCGCAGTTCGATAACATCCGGCCGATCCTCGGAACTGTCGCTGGCGGCGCCTATCAAGGCGCCATCGACGCTGCCCGCAGCGGTGTGCTGACCATATTCGCCGCCGGCAACGACTACAACCGCAATAACCCGGATGCCATCTCGGGCCTGGCGTACTTCGTGCCAGAGATCGCCCCCAATTGGCTGTCGGTGGCGGCCTTGCAGCAGAACCCCAACACTGCCAGCCCTGATCCGTACGTGATCAGTACCTTTTCCTCACGGTGCGGTTACGCCGCCAGCTTCTGTGTCTCGGCGCCCGGCACCAAGATCTACAGCTCGGTGATCAACGGCACCACCCTGGAAAACCTGACCACCGACTACGCCAACTTCAACGGCACGTCCATGGCCGCGCCCCATGTGGCGGGCAGTGCGGCGGTGTTGATGGAGCGTTTCCCGTACATGAGCGGCGATCAGATCTCCACGCTGCTGAAAACCACCGCCACCGACCTGGGCGCCCCCGGCATCGACTCGCTGTACGGCTGGGGCATGATCAACCTGGGCAAGGCGGTGAACGGGCCAGGGATGTTTATCACCGCCGAGGATATCCCGGCTGAATTTCGTATCGATGGCGCTTATGGCAGCGGCCAGTTTGTCGCGGACTTGCCAGGGATTGGTGCCGTGGTGGACGCCGGCAAACCGACCCAACGGCTGTGCACGGATGTGCATTGCGGGCTGGATGTCTGGAGCAACAACATCTCGGGTCACGGCGGGTTGACCAAACAAGGCATCGGCGCGCTGGTGCTCACCGGCAGCAACACCTACAGCGGCCCGACCCTGGTCAATCAAAACCTGCTGGCGATCAATGGCTCGGTCACCTCCGATGTCACCGTCAGCAACAGCGGCGTGCTGGGTGGTTCCGGGCGCGTCGGCTCACTGACGGCGAAAAGCGGCGGCACCGTGGCACCGGGCAACTCCATCGGCACTTTAAACGTGGCGGGTGATGTCAGCTTCGACGCCGGTTCCACCTACGCGGTAGAACTGTCGAACACCAGCAGCGACCAGATCGTGGCAGGCGGCAAGGCCACCCTCAACGGCGGCACGGTGACCCTGGCCCTGGAAAACAGCCCGACCTTGCTCAGCCAGACCGAGGCCCAAAGCCTGATCGGTCGCCAGTACAACATCCTCCAGGCAGCGGGTGGCATCACCGGCAGCTTCGGTGCCGTGTTGCCGAACTACCTGTTTGTCGGCGGCAACTTGAACTACGCCGCCAATGGCGTGCAACTGGATGTCGCGCGCAACGCCAACAGCTTTGCCAGTGTTGCCGCCACCGACAACCAGCGCTCAGTGGCCGCAGCCGCCGAGCAATTGGGCGCAGGGAATGGTGTCTATGAAAGCCTGCTGTTGGCGCCCAATGCCGCGTCGGCCCAAGGGGCGCTCCAGCAGTTGTCCGGGGAAATCTACCCGGCGCTGCAAACCGCGCTGATCAATGACAGCCGCTACCTGCGCGAAGCGGTTGGCGAGCGTTTGCAGCAAGGGGAAATGGGCGCTGCCAGCCAGACCGTCGACAGCCGTGGCAACGTCTGGGTCAAGGCCCTCGGCGCCTGGGGCAAGACCGATAGCCGCAGCGACACGGCGGGCTACACCACCTCCATCGGCGGCATGCTCGCGGGTGTCGACGGTGCGCTGGATGAGGACACACGCCTGGGCCTGGTAGCCGGTTACAGCGACACGTCGCTGAACATGGGCAGCGACACCCACTCCCGGGCGTCGGTGGACAGCTACCACCTCGGTGCCTATGCCGGTAAGGAAATCGGCGCCTGGCGCCTGAGTGGCGGGGCGACCTACAGCTGGCATCGCGCCGATGTGAAACGTGAGCTGCAATACGGCGAAGTGGCTGGCAAACAGAAAGCCAAGGTCGATGCCCGCAGCACCCAGCTGTTTACCGAAGCGGCCTATCGCTTGAACCTGCAACCACTGGCTCTGGAGCCGTTCGCCAACCTGGCTTACGTGCACCTGGATACCGACGGTTTTACCGAGAAGGGTGACGCTGCGGCGCTGAAAAGTGGTGATGACAATCGCGACCTGGTGCTGAGCACCCTGGGTGTGCGGGCGTTGAAGACATTCAACGTGACCGATCACCAGCAACTGGACGTGTCCGGCACCTTGGGCTGGCAGCACAACCTCAGTGGCACCGAGTCCGAGCAACACCTGGCGTTTGCTTCAGGCAGCACGCCGTTCTCGGTGGAGAGTTCTCCGATGGTGCGGGATGCGGCGCTGGTGGGCGCGCGGGTCAGCCTGGCGCTGAGCAAGGATGCGCGGGTCAATCTTGACTACAACGGCCTGCTGGCCAGCAAGGAGAAAGTCCACGGGGTGGGGTTGAGCCTGGATTGGGCGTTCTGAATCGTTGACCGATCGTTCTCACGCCCTGCGTGGGAACGATCATCTGCGTGTGTTTCAGCTTTCTCGACAATTCCAACAAAAGAGAGGCAATACCATGGGTGTCTTTGACTATAAAAACCTCGAAACCGTGGACTCCAAGGCGCTGTTCGCTGATGCCATGGCGATCACGCTGTATTCCTACCACAACCTGGATAACGGCTTTGCCATGGGCTACCAGCACAATGGCTTGGGTCTGGGATTGCCGGCGACCCTGGTGGGTGCTTTGCTCGGCAGTACCAACTCCCAGGGTGTAATCCCCGGCATTCCCTGGAACCCTGATTCGGAAAAAGCCGCCCTGGACGCTGTACAAAAAGCCGGCTGGACGCCCATCAGCGCTAGTGCTCTGGGCTATGGCGGCAAGGTCGACGCCCGAGGCACGTTCTTTGGCGAAAAAGCTGGCTACACCACTGCCCAAGTGGAAGTGCTGGGCAAGTACGATGACGCCGGCAAATTGCTGGAAGTCGGCATTGCTTTTCGCGGCACTTCAGGGCCGCGGGAAAGCCTGGTCAGCGACTCTATCGGCGACCTGATCAGCGATTTGCTGGCGGCCCTGGGGCCCAAGGACTACGCAAAAAACTACGCCGGCGAAGCGTTCGGCACCTTGCTCAAGGACGTCGCCAGCTACGCCAGCACCCAAGGCCTGACGGGCAAGGACGTGCTGGTCAGCGGCCATAGCCTGGGCGGCCTGGCGGTCAACAGCATGGCTGACTTGAGCACTAATAAATGGGCGGGTTTCTACAAGGAGGCCAACTACCTGGCGTTTGCTTCACCGACCCAGGGTGGCGGCGATAAAGTACTGAACATCGGCTATGAAAACGACCCGGTGTTCCGCGCCCTCGACGGTTCATCGACCAACCTGTCATCCCTGGGTGTGCACGACAAACCCCATGACTCGACCACCGACAACATCGTCAGCTTCAACGATCATTACGCCTCGACGCTGTGGAATGTCTTGCCGTTTTCCATCGTCAACCTGCCGACCTGGATTTCTCATTTGCCAACCGGCTACGGCGACGGCATGACCCGTATCCTCGACTCGACGTTCTATGACCTGATGACCCGCGACTCGACGATTATTGTCGCCAATCTGTCGGACCCGGCCCGGGCCAATACCTGGGTGCAAGACCTCAACCGCAATGCCAACCCCCATAAGGGCGATACCTTTATCATCGGCAGCGACGGCGACGATCTAATTCGGGGCGGGGCTGGCAGAGACTTCCTGGAAGGTGGCGCGGGCAACGATACCCTGCGCGACAGCAGCGGCCACAACACTTTTGCTTTCAGCGGGCACTTTGGCCAGGATCGGATTATCGGTTATCAGGCGACTGACACGTTGGTGTTCAGCGGGGTGGAGGGGCCATCGGATTATCGTGAACATGCCAAGGTAGTGGGCAGCGATACGGTGCTCAGCTTTGGGGCGGATTCGGTGACGTTGGTGGGAGTGGGGCTCAATAGCTTGTCGGCGGACGGAATCGTCATCACCTGAGTAAAGGCAGTAATCGGCTCCCCTCGTAGCCTCGTTCTACTCGAACGCGGCTACGAAAGGGGGGAGGCACGCCACAACTGAATCAGTCTTCCTTGCGCACCGTCGCTACATCATCAGCCTTGACCCGCACATGTTTGCCGGAAATGTCGACGAACTCGTAGAAACCATCGGCGGTCTTGGTTTTTGGTATGTCCTTGGTCAAGTACTGGGTACCGTTCTGCAAGGTCACGACGGTCTGCGTCGAGCAACCGGCCAATACCAGAAAAGTGAGTACAACCAGCGGCAGACCCAAGTTTTTCATGTTCATAACCCTTACCTTCATCCTTCAAAAGTCCCGTGCCAAGGCGCTACGGGCAACAAATGTTACGCGCAACCACCCCCATCTGATCACTTTTGTGCAAAAAGTTGCGTGCGCCACTGATCTATTACTGATTGCAACGGCTGGCGGGGGACGGCACTCTGTATGCATAACCAGTGTTTGCTCAAGTGCCCGTGATGTCCAACCCCCTGGAAGACCCGTTCTACTACCTGCATAACTTCCGCCAAGTCCTCGACTGGCTTGGGCAGCGTTATGCCGATTTGCTGGACCACGACGAACAGCATTTCATTGCGCAATTCGACAGCTTGCCGCAAGCCTCCCAGGCGCTGCTGGTGCGCATGATCATGCGTAAAGGTGTGCACTTTCGGGCGAGCAAGCTCAACTATGCCGAGATCGGCCCGGTGCATGCGGCAGTCTTGCCCCTGATAGAGCGGGGTTGGGTAGATGAGCAATGTCTCTTGCCGTTTGAACAGGTGTTCGCGCTGTTGCAAAAAGGCGAGATCCTGGGGGCCTTCAAACCCTGGATCGATCAACCGAAGGGGAAAAAATCTGACTGGCTGCCGGTGTTGTCGGCGCAGTTTGCCGAAACCCGCAGCTTCCAGCACTGGTGCCCGGAAGTGGACGACCGGCTCTACAGCCTCACCGTCATGGACCTGTGCGACCGGCTGCGGCTGATGTTCTTCGGCAACCTGTACCAGGACTGGTCGGAGTTTGTGCTGGCGGACCTGGGAATCTACACCTACGAAAAAGTCCCGTTCTGCGCCGAATCCCGCGGGCTGCGCAGCCGGGACGATGTTCACGGGTTTGTGTTTCTGCACCAATGCCAGCAGGCCTTTGAAGCCGGCGAGGCCTTGGGGGCTGTGCTGGAACAGATCGCCACCTTGAGCACCGACAACCCCTGGCTGGAAAAACGTCGGGCCAAGCTGTTGTTTCAAGTGGGCCAGCACTGTGAGCGAGTCGCCGAGCTGGCGCTGGCCGAAACGATCTACCGCAGCTGTGCCTATTCCGGTGCGCGGGCACGGCTGATCCGGGTGCTGGAGCGGCAGGAAGATTTTGCCCAGGCCATGAGCCTGGCTCAGCTCGCACAGCAGTTACCGCAAAGCGCCGCCGAACAACAGCACCTGCTGCGAGTGTTGCCACGGCTGCGGCGCAAGCTCGGCGAGCCGGCCTTGCCCAAGCCAAGGCCACGGGAAGTCCTGCGCCTGGACCTTGAACTGCCTGCGGACCCGATGATGTCGGTGGAGTACTGCGTTCAGGCGCATTTGAGCGACGTCGCCGCACCGGTGCATTACGTCGAGAACAGCCTGATCAATTCACTGTTTGGCCTGCTGTGTTGGCCGGCGATTTTCGCGCCGCTGCCAGGGTCGTTTTTCCACCCGTTCCAGCGTGGCCCGGTGGATTTGCACAGCGAGGACTTTCACCAGCGCCGTGCCGAATTGTTTGCCGGGTGCCTGGATGAGCTGAGCGACGGGCGCTACAAAACTACCCTGCGCCAACGCTACACCGAAAAGTGGGGCATACAGTCACCGTTCGTGTTCTGGAACGTGCTCAGCGAAGAGTTGCTTGAACAGGCCCTCGACTGCCTGCCCGCCGAGCATCTGCGTCACTGGTTCGAGCGCCTGCTGCTGGACATCCGCGCCAACCGCGCCGGCATGCCGGACCTGATCCAGTTTTGGCCCGCACAGAAAACCTACCGCATGATCGAAGTCAAAGGCCCCGGCGACCGCTTGCAGGACAACCAATTGCGCTGGCTGGAGTTCTGCGGCGAGCATCAGATGCCGGTGACGGTCTGCTACGTGCGCTGGGCGGAGCAGGGCGCTTGAGCTACACGGTTGCCGTGCGGGCACTGTGCGAGTTCACCGCCAAGGTCGGTGACCTCGACCTGCGCTTTACCCCGTCCCCGAGTGCCCAGGAAGGCATCGTCGGCCACCGCACCGTCGCTTCGCGGCGCAGCGCCCACTACCAGAACGAGGTGGCGCTGGAAGGTGAGTACCAACAGTTGAAAGTCAGGGGCAGGGCAGACGGCTACGACCCGGACCACAACCGGTTGGAGGAAGTGAAGACCTACCGTGGCGACCTCGACGCCCAGCCGGCCAACCACCGGCAATTGCACTGGGCGCAGGTCAAGATTTACGGCTGGCTGATGTGCCAGAAGCTGGGGCTTGCGGAGATTATCCTGGCCCTGGTGTATTTCGATATTGTCGGTGAACAGGAAACGGTGTTGAGCCACAGTTTTCAGGCGGCTGACCTGGAACAGTTCTTCAATCAGCAGTGCGCGCTGTTTCTTGGCTGGGCCGAGCAGGAGATGCACCAGCGCGAAGCCCGTAACACTGCCGCCCAGTCCATGGCCTTTCCCCATGCCGACTTTCGTCCCGGCCAGCGCTCCCTGGCCGAATCGGTGTACAAGGCTGTCAGCACCGGCCGCTGCCTGATGGCCCAGGCACCGACCGGCATCGGCAAGACCGTTGGCACGATCTTCCCGATGCTCAAGGCCCTGGCGCCCCAGCAGTTGGACAAGGTGTTTTTCCTCACGGCGAAAACCCCCGGCCGCAAACTGGCCCTGGATGCAGCGCAGGTGCTGTATGACGCAAGCCCGAACCTGGTGCTGCGAGTGCTGGAGCTGGTGGCTAGGGACAAGGCCTGTGAACACCCGGACAAGGCCTGCCACGGCGATTCCTGTCCACTGGCCAAGGGTTTTTATGATCGCCTGCCTGGCGCCCGCAAAGCCGCCGCCAAGGTCCGTTTGCTGGACCAGCGCAACCTGCGGGATGTGGCCCTGGCCCATGAGGTATGCCCCTACTACTTGAGCCAGGAAATGGCCCGCTGGACCGATGTCGTGGTCGCCGACTACAACTACTATTTTGACTTTGGCGCGATGCTGTTCGGCCTGGCCCAACTCAACCAGTGGCGCGTCGCCGTGCTGGTGGACGAAGCCCATAACCTGGTGGAGCGGGGCCGCTCGATGTACAGCGCCGACCTTGATCAGTACGCCCTCAAGACCCTGCGCGATACAGCCCCCGAACCACTGAAGAAACCCTTGCAGCGCTTGAACCGCGAATGGAACGTCCTGCACAAGGAACAGATCGCCCCGTACCAGGCCTATGGGCAAAAGCCGGACAAACTCCTGCAAGCCTTATCCCTGTGCACCAGCGCCATGGGGCAGTATTTCAACGACCACCCGCAAGCGCTCAGTGGTGAACTGCAAACCTTCTACTTCGACGCCCTGCAATTTTCCAGGGTGGCGGAGCTATTCAACGAGCATTTTATCTTCGACATCAGCAAGCGCGAACTGGCTGGCAAGCGCAGTTCATCAAGGCTGTGCCTGCGCAACGTGGTGCCTGCCGAGTTTATCCGCCCACGGCTGACTGCCGCCCGCAGCAGCGTGCTGTTTTCCGCGACCCTGAGCCCTCGACATTACTACACCGACTTGCTTGGGTTGCCAGCCGATACGGCGTGGATCGACGTCGAGTCACCGTTCAAGGCCGAGCAGTTGCAGGTGCGCATTGTTGATCGGATCTCCACCCGTTTTGTCCATCGCCAGGCATCGCTGGAGCCGATCGTGGCGTTGCTCGCCGAGCAGTTCGCGCTGCAGCCTGGCAACTACCTGGCGTTTTTCAGTAGCTTTGATTACCTGCAACAGGTGGCGCAATTGCTGGCCGAGCGGCACCCGCATATCCCGTTGTGGCATCAATCGCGGGGCATGGCGGAGGCCGAGCGCCAGGCTTTTCTCGACCAGTTCACCCAGCACAGCCAAGGCATCGGGTTTGCCGTATTGGGGGGCGCCTTTGGTGAAGGTATCGACCTGCCGGGCACTCGCTTGATCGGGGCCTTTATCGCCACCCTTGGCCTGGCGCAATTGAACCCGGTCAACGAGCAAATGAAGCTGCGCATGGGGGCCATTTTTGGCTCTGGCTATGACTACACCTACCTGTACCCTGGTATCCAGAAGGTGGTGCAGGCGGCGGGCAGGGTGATCCGCAGCCAGCAGGACCAGGGCGTGGTGATGTTGATCGATGATCGCTTTGCCGAATCGCGGATCAGGCAGTTGTTGCCCCGTTGGTGGTCGGTGGCCTGAGCATCACTGCGGCGGGTAAACCGCATCGCGCAACTGCCGGGTAAACAGGCCGGACATGCCTTCATAGGCGGTGTTGGTCAGTGCTACGACAGTGAGTTTTTGCTGCGGGTCGACAAACCAGCTGTGGCCATAGGCGCCGCCCCATTGCAGCGTGCCTTTGGACTGGGGCGTACCGCTCAAGGCGGGGTCATCCAGTACCGCCCAGCCATAACCAAAACCCCAGCCAGGGCCCTGGGTTTGTGCGTGTGGGCCGACTGAGTCGGCCATCATCAACTGCACGCTACGGCTTGTCAGAATAGGCGCGCCGCCCTGGCGGATAACTTCCAGAAAATGCGCAATATCTCCGGCTGTCCCGGCCATGCCGGCACCACCGGACGGGTAGGCGCGGGGATCGAGGATACGCCGCACATCAAACAGCGCGGTGCTGTTGCCACTGGTGATGGTGGCTTGATCAACCATGCGCAGCGGCTGCGGCGAGCCGTCCTGATAGGCGGCGGACAGACGTGACAGATCAGTGACGGCAAATCCGGTATCGCGCAAGCCCAACGGATCGGTGACCGACACCTTGAGCAGGACCTGCAGGCTGCTGCCGGAAGCTTTTTCCAGCACGGCGCCCAGCACGTCAGTGGCCATCGAATACTGCCAGCCGGTGCCTGGCGTATAGCTCAAGGGCACGCTGGCGATGCGCGTAAGGTTCTCCGCCAGGCTCATCTGCGGCTCGTCCAGCCCATCTGAAACGCCAGCGGTGCGATACGGGCCGTGAGGGTTTTCCAGAAAACCGTAACTAAGGCCAGCCGTATGATTGAGTAGTTGGCTGACGGTGATCACCGGGGCGGTGCCATCTGCAAGCCTTGGGCTAAAGGTGGGAAGCCAGCGGGTGACCGGGTCGTCCAGACGCAACTTGCCTTGCTCTACCAGGCGCAACGCAGCGGCCGATACCAGCGGTTTGGTGACAGAGGCCAGGCGGAAAATGGTCTCTTCGGTCATTGGCCGACCGGCTTCTCGATCCGCCAACCCCGCTGCCCGGTGATACACCAACTGCCCGTCGCGTAGCACCAGCACCACCGTGCCCACCAGGCGTTTATCGGTGATAGCGCTGTCGATCACTGCGTCCATTCGCTGTGTCAACAGCGGGTCCGGGCTGTCGGCGTTGGCGAAGGTGGCACACAGGGAGGCGGTCAGGGCGACCAGGCTTTTGGCGCGTAGTTGCATGGTTCAGGCTCGCTCAATGGCAATGACTGTCAGCCAATATGACCGGCTCGGCGTTGCAAGACCACCACCCTGGGCATTGATGACGTCAATGATGCTGGTGCAAACCCGGTCGTTGCAGCAGTCTTCCTTGAGCCCTGTCCATACAAGGAACCCAGTGATGAGCGCCATTGAGCAGCAGACCGTCAAGGTCAACGGCATTGATTTGAGCCTGCACATCGCAGGCCCCGAGAGCGGTCCGCCAGTGTGGTTGCTCCATGGTTTTCCCGAGTGCTGGCACTCCTGGCGCCTGCAAATTGCGGTGCTGGCGGCGGCGGGGTTTCGAGTGTTTGTGCCCGAGATGCGCGGGTATGGAAAGAGCAGTGCACCCTCTGATATCGCTGACTATGACGTGCTGACGTTGTGCGCCGACATACAGGGCGCCATGGACCTGTTTGGTCACCAGCAGGTCTGCATGGTCGGCCACGACTGGGGGGCTGTGGTGGCCTGGCACCTGGCGTTGCTGGAGCCTGCGCGCGTTACCTCCCTGGTGACGATGTCGGTACCGTTCGCCGGGCGCGCGAGGCGACCGGTGATCGAGATCATGCGCGAGCTGTACGCCGACCGTTTCAACTACATCCTGTACTTCCAGGACCCCGGCTTGGCAGAGCGCGAGCTGGATGCCGATATCGAGCGCACCTTGCGGTTGTTCATGCAGGACCAGGATGTGTTTTTGCAGAAAAAACCGGCCACGGCCAAACTGCTGGAAGGTGTCGCGCTGCCTGGCGCGTTACCGGACTGGTGCAGCCAGCACGACCTGGATATTTACGTGCAGACCTTCGCCGATGGCTTTCGCGGCCCGTTGAACTGGTACCGCAACTTTGAGCGCAATTGGCAACGCAGTGAGTTTCTCGCCGGTAAACAGGTGCGGCAGCCGACGTTATTCCTGATTGGCGACCGCGACCCGGTGGGCGTATTTGAAGCCCATACCCTCAAGCGCATGCCCGAGGTGGTACCGAACCTGCAGCAGCATGTACTGCCCAATTGCGGGCACTGGATTCAGAACGAGCAGGGACAAAGGGTCAACGAACTGCTGCTCGATTTTCTAAGACAAACAAACTCTCTCGGCTGATCAGCCCTTGGCCTTGGCCAGATACGGCGCCAGGCGCCGTCCCATCTCGTCACCCAAGGCCTGCAAACCACTCAACGGGCGAATCATTACTTCAAATTCGATGATCTGCCCTTGTTCGTTGAAGCGAATCAGGTCGATGCCCTTGAGTTGTTTGTCGCCGACCCGGGCGCTGAACTCCAGGACTACGCTGTTGCCATCTGCTGTCGCCAGCTCGCGATGGTAGACAAAATCTTCAAAGACCTTGAATACAGTATTGAGAATCATCGACACCACCGGCGCGCCGGGGTAGGGCGTATGGGCCATGGGTGAGCGGAACACGGCGTCCGGGGCCAGCAGTTCGGGCAGGGCCTTCAAGTCGGCGGCAGCCAGCATGGCGTGCCAGCGTTGCAGCGTGTGGGCGGCCTCGGCGGACAATTTCAGATCGTCGGACATGTTCTGCACCTGTTCTTATGATTGGAAGGGCGTTGCACCCGACCAACCTTAAGAGCAGCACCGCGGCGGAATCAATGATCCAAATTGACAGTTATATGCCTTGAATAAACAGCGCTGTGTGACCATATCGGCTGAATAAAACCACTTGTTGGCCCGATTTCGGCTGCATCGGGCCAGTCTTGCCCAAGGCAGGTGTGGGTTTGTATCGCTGATGCGCCAAGACGGTGCATTGAACTCACTTGAACTTTGTACAACAGCGCCTCTTCTAAATGGATTAAGCCCCATGAGATTGCTGCTTGTGCCCAGAATAATTTTTCCGCAAACCCCTGAATCAACCCTTACCGAGCACACGGCCAAGATCTTTGGCTCGCCCAAGGACCGCCTGGATTTTTACCGACGAGAGATCCAGTACGAAACCACCATTCTCGCCAACCGCACTGACGCCTATCTAACGGCGCAGTCGTTCCTGGTGATCGCCTTTGTGTCTTGCATGAGCAACCTCAACCCGGAGTGGGGCAAGCTGTTCACTCTGGTGGTGCCGGCATTCCTGGCGTTGCTGGGGGTACTCAGTTCATTGAATGCCTGGCCCGGCATTCGTGCGGCCTACGACATCATTGACCACTGGCACTTCAAGCAAAGCGAGCTGCTGCGCAGCGAACCGGTGATGGGGCTGTCCTATGACGAATCGCCGCTGTTTTGCGAGACGGAGTCGTCCCACAAGGGCTATCGCAAGGCCTTGCTGTTTTCGGTGCGCACGCCCTGGCTGTTCATGGTGTTCTGGATGCTGCTGGGGGCTTTTGCGTTCTACATCCAGGTGGACAATCCCGGCTCCTGACCACTGATCAGTCGTGGTCAACTTGAATGAACTTCATTGCCCCTTGCGGACCCTTAACGTTAAGCACATGTGTTTGTGAGTGATCTGTAAGAGGTAGCGATGAACGATCAGTCCGAAACCCCGCTCTACGGTGAAGACCCGCAAGTGAGTGGCAGAAACGATCCTGCCATTGACGGTGGCTTGAACGAAGCGCCGGCTTCTGAATCGACGACCAAAGCGCCCAAGGACCCGCAACCCGCCAGTGATCCTGTGGCCAAGGACAATGAGTTCAGCCCGGACTTCAAGTCCGAGCAGGAGCCCAAGCCCGAGACCGACGGTGATATTGACACCCCGGGCGGCTAGAGGAGAAAACCATGTCATATGAAACCGAAGAACCCATCAACGACCCTGGCAACGAAGATCCAGGCTCCCTGATGGATGATGCCCAAGTACCCCTCATTGACCCGGCTGACCCGGCGGATGCAGGTAATGCCGAGCGTCAAGACTGACGATGGAGTCGCCTCACCACAACGACCTGTTTTAGCTGTAAACGACACCTGTGAAATTTACCGTTGAACGAGTGTTCAGTTTCAATTATGTTGGCTGCACCCCCCGGCTGGCGACAGCCGGGCTTGCGCTTTTTCTGATTGAACGAGAGGCACTGGCATGCGGTTTTCACCCTTTGTTGAGCGAATTGCAGGGCAGGGCGTGGCAGCCTGGGACATCCACCATGCAGCCTTCCAGGCAAGCAGCAAATGCGAAGACATCATTATCCTGAGCGTCGGCGACCCGGATTTTTCCACGCCGGCCTTTATCACCGACACCGCTATTAACGCCTTGCGCCAGGGTGATACCCACTACACCGAAATCCCCGGCCGCCCGGCACTGCGGGACGCCATAGCCGCCCGCTACAGCCAATCCCTCGCACGGCCTTTGAGCGCTGAAAACGTCATCACCGTTGCCGGGGCGCAAAACGCCTTGTTTGTTACCTCCCTGTGCCTGCTGCAGCCTGGTGATGAAGTGATCGTCCTTGACCCGATGTACGTCACCTACGAGGCCACCCTCAAGGCCAGCGGCGCGACACTGGTGCGGGTGCCATGCTCGGCCGAGTCAGGCTTTCGTCTCGATGCCCAATTGCTGGCCGCCGCAATAACCCCGCGTACTCGGGCGATCTTTTTCTCCAACCCCAATAACCCCACCGGCGTGGTCCTCAACCGCGACGAACTGCAATCCATTGCCGATCTGGCGATCAAACATGACCTGTGGGTGGTGGTGGACGAGGTTTACGAAAGCCTGGTGTTCGACGGCGAGTACCACAGCCTCGCCGCAGTAAAGGGCATGGCTGAGCGTTGCATTGTGATTGGCAGCCTGTCCAAGTCCCACGCCATGACCGGCTGGCGCATCGGCTGGATCATCGCCGAACCGACCATGGTCGCCCACGCCGAAACCCTGGTGTTGAGCATGTTCTACGGCTTGCCGGGCTTTGTCATGGAAGCGGCCACTGCGGCGGTGTTGGCCCACGACGAAGTGACCCGTGGCATGCGCGAAATCTACCTTAGTCGTCGTGACCTGGTGGTGGCCGGGCTCAGCGGTTGCCCAGGCATCAAGGTGCAGACACCACAGGCCGGGATGTTTGTGCTGGTAGATGTGCGTGACACCGGGCTCAGTTCCCTGGACTTTGCCTGGCGGCTGTTCCGTGAAGCGGGGGTATCGGTGCTGGATGCCGCCGCGTTCGGCGAACCGGCCCAGGGCTTTGTGCGGCTGTCGTTCACCCTGGGTGAAGTGCGCTTGGCCGAGGCCTGCGTGCGCATCTCTGGCTTTGTTGCCAAGCTTGTGCAAGAGCCGCGCGTGGTCCCGGTTGCCAGGATCATCACCGTGCAGCCCGCCGAAGCTAAAAAGATGATCGAGGTGCTCAACCTGCACAAACGCTTCGGCAATATCGAGGTGCTCAAGGGCATTTCCCTGACCGCCCACGAAGGCGAGGTGATCTCGCTGATCGGCGCCAGCGGTTCGGGTAAAAGCACCTTGCTGCGCTGCATCAACATGCTCGAAGTGCCGGACCAGGGCGGCATCCACGTCGATGGCGAAAGCATCAAGCTCAACTACGGGCGTCCCGGCGCGCCGCTGGTGGCCGACGCCAAGCAACTGGTGCGGATTCGCTCGACCCTGGGCATGGTGTTCCAGAACTTCAACCTGTGGCCCCATCGTACGGTGCTGGAAAACCTCATCGAAGCACCGACCCAGGTCCTGCGCGAAAGCCGCGCCGAGGCTATCGAACGCGCCGAAGCCTTGCTCGACCGCGTGGGCCTGGCGGCCAAACGCAATGAATACCCGGCCTTTCTCTCCGGCGGTCAGCAGCAGCGGGTAGCCATCGCCCGCGCCCTGGCCATGCGCCCCAAAGTCATGCTGTTCGATGAGCCCACCTCGGCCCTCGACCCGGAACTGGTGGGTGAAGTGCTGCGGGTGATTCGGTCGCTCGCAGAGGAGGGCCGCACCATGATCCTGGTCACCCATGAAATGGCCTTCGCCCGGGATGTTTCCAGCAAAGTCGCTTTTCTGCACCAAGGCTTGATCGAGGAAACCGGCACGCCGGACTCGGTGTTTATCGACCCACGCAGTGAGCGTTGCCGGCAGTTCGTCAACGCGCATCAAACTCGCTAACTCCATAATAAGACGGGGCAAGATCATGCAATCCAATCGACTGGCAAAGTGGTTGAGCAGTGCGGTGTTGATGCTGGCGGCAGGTACGCTGCTGGCGGCGGAAAAACCCATCGTGTTTGCAGTGGCAGCGGAACCCTATCCACCGTTCACCGTCAAGGGCGGCAACGGACAATGGTCAGGCTTTGAGGTGGACCTGATCCATAAACTCTGCGCAGGCATGAACGCGCAATGCCAGATCAAGGAAGTGGCCTGGGATGGCATTATTCCGTCGCTGCTGGCCAAGAAGATCGACGTGATTTTCTCCTCGATGTCCGTCACCGATGAGCGTGAAAAACAGATTGCTTTCAGTCGCGCCTATTACGACTCGCTGCTGGGCGTCGCCGGGCCGAAGGGCTCAGAAGTGGAAATCTCCCCGGCGGGCTTCAAGGGCAAGCTGATCGGTGTGCAGATATCCACGGTCAGCGCCAACTACCTGAAGAAGTACTACGAAAACATCGCCGAGCTTAAGTACTACGACACTCAGGAGTCCGCCAACGCCGACCTGATTGCCGGGCGCATCGACTACATGATGGCCGACGACACTGCCATCGCCATGATGGTTAAAACCCCTGAAGCCAAGGACCTGGCCCATATCGCCAGCGTGCCCTATGACCCGATTATCGGCCGTGGCGTTGGCGCCGGCCTGCGCAAGGAGGACACCGAACTCAAAGCCAGGCTGGACCTGGCCATCGGCGAATTGCTGGTGAGCAAGGACTACGCCGACCTGTCCCAACAGTATTTCGGCCTGTCCGTCAGCCCGTGCAAAAGGGCCGACACCGAGGCGTTCGAGAGCAAAGTCTGCGACAGCCCCTACGCCAAGTAAGGAGGCCTGAAATGCCGGCGACGTTCGATCTACTCGGCTTTAGCGAACAGGGTTGGGGCCATGCGCTGCTGAAAGGGTTATGGATGACCCTGCAGATCTCGGCCGGGTCCTTTGTGGTCGGGCTGCTGATCGGCCTGGTGGTGGCTTGCGCCAAGCTCAGTGCGCCTCGACCGATTGCCCTGCTGATGCGCGGCTACACCACCGTATTTCGCGCGGTGCCCGAGTTGTTGCTGATTCTGCTGCTGTATTACGCCGGCTCCATGGGCCTCAACGCGCTGATGCTGTGGATGGGCTTTGAGCAGGTCAATATCAGCGGGCCGCTGGTGGCGATCCTGGTGCTGGGGTTGGTGCAGGGCGCGTACGCCTCTGAGATCTTTCGGGCGGCGATCCTGGCCATTCCCCACGGCCAGATTGAAGCGGCGCGAGCCTTTGGCTTGAGCGGCTTTGGCCTGTTCCGCCGGGTGACGTTGCCGATCATGGCGCCTTACGCCTTGGCGGGCATGTCCAACCTGTGGATCAACCTGATCAAGGACAGCGCGCTGATCAGCGTGGTCGGCACCAACGAGTTGCTGTACACCGCCAAGCAGGCGGCGGGTTCGACCCGGCACTACCTGTTGTTCTACCTCACGGCCGCTGCCTTGTATTACCTGGTGACACTGGCCTCCAACTACCTGTGCGGGCGCCTGGAGCGACGTATTCGTCGCTGGATGCCTGTGGTCGAGTGAACAGCTTATGCCTGAGTGGATATTTTATTACGCAGGACTGATTGGCAAAGGCTTGCAAACGACCCTGTCGCTGCTGGCGATCTCGGCCGTGCTGGGATTTACCCTGGCGGTGCTGGTGGCGTTGGCGCGGTTGTCGCGGCGTAAGTGGCTGGCCCGTTGCGCCATGGCCTACACCAGTGTGCTGCGGGGCACGCCGCTACTGATCCAGATCTACATTTTCTACTACGGCCTGGGCAGCCTGTTTGCCCAGTTTCCGATGGTGCGCGGCAGTTTTCTGTGGCCGTTCCTGCGCGACGGTTACTGGTACATCGTCTTTGCCCTGGTGCTGTCGGTGGGTGCCTATGTCGGCGAAGTGATTCGTGGCGGTCTGCTGGCGGTGCCCAAGGGTGAAATGGAAGCGGCCTCGGCGTTTGGCATGACCCCACGCCAGGCGCTGCTACGGGTGCGTTTGCCACGGGCCATGCGCCTGCTGTTGCCGACCTTGGCGGGGGAGACGGTGATGTTGCTCAAGTCCACCGCCCTGGCCTCGACCATTGCCGTGGTCGACCTGCTGGGTGCGGCCAACGTGGTGCGTGCGCAGACCTTGCAGATCTACCAGCCGCTGCTGTTGGTGGCCGGTGTCTACCTGTGTCTGACCTTTTTGATCGAAGGGGTGTATGCCATTGCTGAGCGGCGTGGCACGCCGTTGCGCAGGTCCGTCGGATGAAAAACAATCGTTCTCTGCAAGGCATTGTCCTGTGCTCGTTGGCTTACGCTTTTCTGGCCTTGCAGGACGCGGTGATCAAATGGCTGGTGGCCGATTATTCGGTGTTCACCATTCTGTTCTGGCGCAGCCTGGTGGTGGTCGCCGCGTGCGTGATCGCCGGACGTCTGGGCCTGCTGCGCCGGGCCTGGCACTCGGTCAGCCGCAAGCTGCTGATCATTCGTGGGTTGCTGTCGTTGTTGGCCTGGTTGCTGTACTACACCGCCGCCAAGGACCTGACCCTGGCAGAAATGACCACCCTGTATTTTTCCGCGCCAATCATGGTTACGTTGCTGGCGGCGTTGATCCTCAAGGAGCGCGCGAGTCGCGGCCAGTGGATCGCACTGATCATCGGGTTTGTCGGCGTGGTAATCGCCTGTCGGCCCAGCAGCATGGTCGATCCGGTGCCGATTGCCCTGACCTTGGCGGCGGCGTTGTGTTGGGCCTTTACCTACATCCAGTTGCGGCAGGTAGACGACAGTACCTCGGTGTTGGAGCAGATGCTGATCACCAACGTGGTGTTTGTGATGTGCATGGCGGTGACTTTGCCCTGGACCCATACGCCCTCACCGACGCCAGCGTGGCTGGGCATGTTGGTGGCGGGCCTGGTGGGCGGCATCGGCCAGTTCCTGCTGTTTGCCAGCTTTCGCCGGGCCACGGCGACGTTGTTGGCGCCGTTCGAGTACACCGGGCTGATCTGGGCGTTCCTGTTGTCCAGCCTGATCTGGGGCACGTTGATGGACGTGTCGCTGATCATCGGCGCCGCACTTATCGCCGTCAGCGGCACGCTGGCCATGCTCAGCGCCCGGCCTCCGGTGTCACAGGATGTGGTCGGCGCCGAATGCTCCGTGACGCAGCCCCTGTACCCGGCAGAGACCGATGTGCAACCCGTTGGCGAGGAAGCCCAGAGATGACAACAGACCTTTCATGGCGCATACCCGGCGACTCAGGAAACACGCTGCACATCGGCGCCTGGCGCATTGAAGGCGACGGCAGCGGCCCCAGGGTGCACCTGCAAGCCGGCGTGCATGCCGATGAAATCGCCGGGATGCTGGTACTGCATCAACTGCTGCCCAGGTTGCAGGCGTGTGCGGATCAGGGCCGGCTCAAGGGCAGCGTTACCGTGGTGCCCCAGGCCAATCCGTTCGGCATCGGCCAGTTTCGCCAAGGGCGGCAGCTGGGGCGGTTTCATGAGGCCACCGGGCAGAATTTCAACCGTGGGTTCGATCACTCCCTGGCCCAGGATCGACCCGCCAGCAACCTGGCCCAATGGCAAAAAAGCCTGGTGCAACTGGCCGCCGAGGCTGAGTTGGTGCTAGACCTGCACACCGATGATGAGGCCGTGCCGTACCTCTACATCCACCGCAGTTTCTGGCCTCAAGGCCAGGTATTGGCGGCTGCGCTGAAAGTGGATCTGGCCATTCTCTGGGATGACGGCGGCGATGGTTCATTTGAAGAAACCATCATTGCCCATGCAGGCCCACGACTGGCAGCGACCATCGAGCTGCGAGGGCAGGCGGACGTTAGTGATCAACTGGCTCAACAGGATGGCGACGGGATTTGGGCCTGGCTCTGTGCAAGCGGCGTGATCGACGAGCCTGCGGTAATCGGCGATTGGCAGGGCCAGGCGGTAGATATGGGCTGCATGGAAACGATCCTTGCGCCGTGTCCCGGAGTATTGGTATTTGAAAAAGGCCTGGGCGATGAGGTCGAGGAAGGCCAGCGCTTTGCCAGGATTATCGGGCGACCGGGGCAGCCCGACTCCGAGGTGGTGCTGCGAGCCGCACAAACCGGGCGCATGGTGACCCGGCACCGGGAGCGGTTGGTGGCCCAGGGCTCGGTGGTGGCCAAGTTTACCGGCAGCAGGGTTTCAGAGAACTGGAGTGGCGGGGTGTTGGACCCCTAGGGCGACGCAGTGAAACCCCTGGGAACCGGCCAATTCATGCATCGGTAAATGGCTCATTGCGCGTGCGTTTAACTTGAAATAAACCTCAACTGTTTGATGCAAATCAAGTGCGCGCTCTTTTGAGCGCTCACCATCAAAGCCACAAAATTGCTTTCTTGTAAAAGCCGGACACAGCCCCGCCCTGGCTGATTGTGGAGGTTTGCCATGTCCCTTAATCAACGAGTGTTGCTGATAGCGCCATCAGCCATGACGCGTGGCCCAGCCTTCGAGCGTGCTGGCGCGTTGGCTGCCGCCCTGCAACTGCCGTTGCATATCGTCGCGTTCGATTATGTGGCAGCGCTTGCGGTGGCGGGCCTGTTTGCCCCCGATGAGGTGGACCACGCCCGTGAGGGGTATTTGCACAAACATCGGCAATGGCTGGGTGAGCAGGCTCGCCACCTGGCCAAGTGGGGCATCGTGGTAACCAGTGAGGTGGCTTGGGTAAAAGAGCCCTATGTCGAAATACTGCGCTACGTTTGCGAGATGGACGTGGCCTTGATTATCAAGAATGCCGAGGAAGAGCCCTACCTCAAGCGGCTGTTTTTCACCCCCCTGGATTGGCGGCTGCTACGTGATTGCCCGGCACCGGTGCATCTGGTCACTGACTCACGTCATCCGCAGCCCCAGAAAATCCTCGCGATTGTCGATGTGCTGCGCAGTGAAATAGAGGACCTGCGGCTCAACGATCAAATCGTCAGGGCCGCAGTGAAGCTGGCCGGGCAATGCGATGCCCAGGTACAACTGCTGCACGTCTTTGACTGGACGGCGATCTACGCATTGGACACGGGCCTTGGCGCGCTGCCCCTGGCGACCGGCATGGGGGAGCTATTGGGCCAGGCCCAGCGCGAGGCTTTTTCGGCCCTGGCCGAGCGCCATGGCGTTGCGCCGGACTGTCGACACTTCATTGAAGGCATCCCTCTGGAAACCATTTGTGGGTTTGCCAGTGAGTCGGGGACGGATGTCATTGTCATGGGCACCGTTCAACATGGCGGGCTAGACAAGTTAATGGGCTCGACCGCCGAACACCTGCTGCACCGTGCGCCCTGCAGTGTATTGGCGATCAAGCCCCCAATGAGAGAGTGACTACATCAAGCAGCACCTCGCCCGGGCAGCGTCATGGTGCCCGGGCTTTTGTCGTCGGCCTGGCAGGTCAGTCGATTGCTTCGGGTGAGACCACCCATACGCTGCAAGGCATCTTGTACAACAGCGCCTCAGCAGTGCTGCCCAGCAGACGGGATATGCCGCGGTGGCTGACACGGCCCATGACAATCACATCGACGTTATAGGCATCGGCATAGCTGGCCAGGACTTTGGCCGGGTTGCCCAGGATCATGTGACGTTGCTCGGGCGCGATGCCGTTGCGCTCTGCCAGGGCATTGAAGGCATCTGCCTGAGCATCGAACAGAGTCTTGGCCGTGGCGCTGGAGAAGAACCCCGACCCACTGTCGAACCCATACTCCTGTGCTCCCAAGGACGACAAATCATGGGCATAGAGTACTTCGACCTCCGCGTCACAGGCGCTCGCCAGCTTTACCGCTTCATGGAGGATGTGATCGTTCAACCCCAGGTATTGATCATCGCGGTGAAACGGATCTACCGCAGCGATCACCTTACGCGGCAAGGCATGGCGCACCTGGCTGACAAAATGCAAGGGCACTGGGCATTCGTGCAGCAAGTGCACATCCAGCGGGGTGAACATCAACCGCGAGAGCAGCGATTCGTGTTCCAGCGCCTTGATCAGCAGATCCATAGGCTGCTCCTTGAGGTGAATCAGTATTTCCTTGAGCGGGTGTTCGACCCAGGCCACCTCAGTGGTGACGGTCAGCCCGATCTTGCGCAAGGGCCTGGCCTGCTCCTCCAGCCACTGGTGATGGCGCTCGACGTAACCCAGGCGCATTTGCTCCAGTGCCTGTTCGTTGACCAGACCGGCAGTCGCCAGGCCTTCCAGGTAATCGAAGGCCACGATGTGCAACGCGGCACCTGCGGCCTTGGCCAATGCGGCGGCGCGGTCGAAGGCTGGGCTGTGCTCCATCAGGGGCGAAACCAGCAGCATGAAACGTGGTTGAGCGGTCATGAGTAATCTCCCGTGGATACGCATTTATTAGTGGCGAGTCCGCCGTGGCAGCGGTCCGTCGTCAGACTAAAAGCCTTGGACAGATCATCGCGCCGGCCGGAGGCGTCGGTTTGATCTGTATCAAGTCCCGCTCGCGGGCAGAAACCCCGTCCGACGCTCGGTCATCGACGGCGCTACTCAATCCTCCCATTGTTGACCATGATCAACCTGTCCCAGGCCCTCGGCGCGCACTCTGGGCCCGGTATCGGATTCAAATACGCGAATTGGAGTGCTCACCATGGCAAACATGAAAGCAGCAATCTTCGTTGAAAAGAACCGAATTGTGCTGGATGACAAACGAATTCCAGAGATCGGCCCGATGGACGCACTGGTGCGCATTACCACCACCACGATCTGCGGTACCGACGTGCATATTCTGCGGGGTGAATACCCGGTGGCCAAGGGCCTGACGGTGGGTCATGAGCCCGTGGGCATCATTGAGCGTCTGGGCTCCCAAGTGCGTGGTTTTGTCGAAGGCCAGCGAGTGATTGCCGGGGCCATTACCCCCAGCGGGCAGAGCTACGCCTGCCTGTGCGGCTGCGGCTCCCAGGACGGCCCCGATACACGCCATGGCTTTCGCGCCAGCGGCGGCTGGAAGTTCGGCAACACAATTGATGGCTGCCAGGCCGAATACGTGCTGGTGCCGGATGCACTGGCCAACCTGTGCCCGATCCCCGATGGCTTGAGTGACGAACAGGTGCTGATGTGCCCGGATATTATGTCTACCGGGTTCTCCGGGGCGGAGCGGGGCGAGGTCAGTATTGGCGACACCGTGGCGGTATTTGCCCTGGGGCCAATAGGGTTGTGTGCGGTGGCCGGAGCCCGGTTGAAAGGCGCGTCCGTGATCATCGGGGTCGATGCGGTGAGCGAGCGCATGAGCGTTGCCCGCCGACTGGGGGCCTCCCATGTGGTCAGTTTCAAGGACGGTGATGTGGTGGAGCAGATCATGGCCATCACAGACGGTCGCGGTGTGGACGTTGCTATTGAAGCACTGGGTACCCAGGGCACCTTTGAGTCGGCGTTGCGGGTGTTGCGTCCCGGTGGACGGTTGTCCAGCCTGGGGGTTTACTCCAGTGATTTGCGCATTCCCTATGATTCCTTTGCCGCCGGGCTTGGGGATTACAGCATCGTCTCGACCCTGTGTCCCGGCGGCAAGGAGCGGATGCGCCGACTGATGGCGGTGGTTGCTAGTGGCAGCGTGGATCTGGCGCCCCTTGTGACTCATCGATTCAAGCTCGATGACATTGAGGCCGCTTATGAGCTGTTTGCCCATCAGCGTGACGGTGTGATGAAAGTGGCAATTACACCGTAGCTCATTGCTCTGCACAGCGAGGCTGACGATGTTCATTACCATCATCGACGCTTCCCTCTGCGGGCCAACAGGCGCTGTACCATGCGGTGTGAAAAGAATGCTGGCCGCCACAATCGCTTAGGGGCGGGTATTTTCGCCTTGGCAGGTTTTAATGACAGACACTTTCGGTATCACCAATGCGGCGGCGGCCCTGGGGATCGGCATGCTGGTCGGGCTTGAGCGCGAGCGGCGCAAGGGGCGTGGCGACAGCCGTGCTTTTGCAGGCTTGCGTACGTTTGCGATCACCGCATTGCTGGGCTACGTTTCCCTGCAAGTCGGCGGCGCGAGCCTGCTGGGGCTGATGGCCGTGTGTCTGGCGCTGCTGATGGCAATCGCCTATTGGAAGAGCCAGGACAAGGACCCCGGCCTTACCAGTGAAGTGGCATTGCTCACGGTGCTGGTGCTGGGGGCTCTTTGTGGCAACGCGCCCGAACTGGCGATTGCCATTGGGGTGGTCATGGCGGGATTGCTGACCTACCGCCAAAAACTGCATGACTTCGCCCGTAGCCAATTGACTGACACGCAAATGCGCGATGGTCTGTTGCTGCTAATTGCGGCCCTGGTGTTCTTACCCTTGGCGCCAGATCGATTCATCGGACCCTACGGCGCCATCAACCTGCGCACCATTTGCACCTTGACGGTGTTGCTGATGGCGGTGGGCGCGGTGGGCCATATTGCGGTGCGTACCCTGGGTTCACGGTATGGCTATGCGATCGGCGCCATCGCTTCCGGGTTTGCCTCCAGTACCGTGACCATCGCGACCATGGGACATCTCGTTGCCAGGGAACCGACGAACATTCAAACGCTCAGTGCTGCGGCCATCCTGTCCAATCTGGCTACGATCGCCCAGGTTAGCCTGATCCTGGGCACGGTAGAGCCTGAACTGTTGTCTCGGATGGGATGGCTGCTTCTGGCCGGTTTTGTCACCACCTTGATATATGGCGCCTGTCTGATGCTTCCAAGGCCGAATGCGCGCGCCAGTGAGAGCATTGAGGTCGGCAGTGCCTTCAGCCTCAAACTGGCCCTGATCATGGTGCTGACCATGACCGGCATTACCTTTTTGTCAGCAGTGATGCTCAGCCATTTCGGTCAATTCGGTGTAATGCTGACAGCGACCTTCAGTGGGTTCGTCGACGCTCACGCCTCGACCGCGTCCATTGCCGCCCTGGCCAAGTCCGGCCAGTTGCCCTTGGGCGCGGTTGTCGTCCCTGTGTTGATCACCATCAGTTGCAACTCCCTGAGCAAATGTCTGGTGGCCTGGATCAGTGGCGGACGCCGTTTCGCCGCTTATGTCATTCCCGGGCAAATCCTGCTGACAGGTGCAATGTGGGCGGGCACCTTGTTGAGCTGAAGGATATCTGCGCGAAGCGAGAGATTCTTCGCCCACCGCGGATGCGATGCTGCGAACTGCGACTCTCAATCGGTGTTCATCAACGATTGACCTGCAGCGTTGCGCACAGTCCTCCCGCTGCTTGGTTTTCCAGGCGTACCTGGCCGCCGAAGCGGCGTGCAATGGTCTGTACGATGGTGAGCCCCAGGCCGGCGCCGTGGGCATTGCCGCGGCTGTAGAAACGCTCGAACAGCCGGTCACGCTCAGTCTCGCTGATACCTGGCCCCTGGTCCGTCACTGACAGCTCGAAGCAGTCGGGTTTTTTCTCCAGTTTTACGGTGATCACCCCGTGCTCCGGGGAGAAGTTCGCCGCATTGGTCACCAGATTATTCAGGGCGATATCGATGGACGCGGCGTCGACATTGGCGCGGTAGGGGATATCGTCTACCTCGAACGCCAGCTCAAGCCCTTTGCTCAGCAGCCAGGGCGTCAGTTGAACCAGGCTTTCGCGAACCGTTGCAGCCAGGTCGATGTCGTGAGCCGCTGGCAGCACTGAGGTGGGTTCCAGGCGAGCCATGGTCAGTAATTGGTTGACCAGCCGCGTGGTACGGTCCACTCCGGCGATCAAAAACTCCAGGGATTCACGACGCTGGGCCTGCGTACCGGCTTCCAGCAAATTTTGCGCATGCACTCGCAGCACGGCCAGGGGGGTGCGCATTTCGTGGGCGGCGTCGGCAATAAAACGCCGTTCACGGCCGAGTACTTCCTGGATCTGCGCGAGCATACGGTTCAGCGCGGCCTGCATCGGTTCCAGTTCGGTGGGCAGAGGCGTCAATTGCATCGGTTCCAGGGAGCCGGAGTTGCGGGCGCGCAGGGTCGCGGCCATATCGGCCAACGGTTTGAGACCCCAGCCGATGGCCAGCCAGACCATCGCCGCAAGTATCAGGCTGCCCAGAACATTGGGCCAAAGGGTATGGCGTACGATCCGGTCTACCAGGTCGGAGCGCACATCGTCACGTTCCCCGACCCAGATCCGCAGGCCGTTGTCTTTATCCAGCAGCACGAAGCCGCGCCATTGGCGGCCTTTGAGGTCCGTCACATCACTGAATCCCGGTAGGGCGGGTGACGTGGCAAAGGTGGGGGCGCTGGAGGTGAACACCACTACCTGGTCTTGATGGTTCCAGACCTGAAAAGCAATCTTGCTTTCATAGGGATGCCCATCGACCTTGGGCACCGCTTCCTTCAGGGCCTTGTTGAAGGCGCGATACAGATCCGCCTGGTCCTTGCTCGCCAGGGGCATGCTCATTACCCCCTGGAGCAGGCGGGCGTTCTGGGCCAGTTGCGCATCATAGACCTCGGCGATTTCATGATTGCTATCGTGAAGGTTCAATACGCTGATTACCAACAGCCCCGTGAGCATCAGGCCGATGATCAGCGTCAGCGTGCGACGCCGGATCGACGTCATCGGCGCTCCTCCACCAGGTAGCCAACACCGCGGATGGTACGGATAAGGTCGGTGGAAAATTTCTTGCGCAGGTGATGGATGTGTACTTCCAGCGTGTTGCTTTCGGCCTCTTCGTTCCAGCCATAGAGCAGTTGCATCAGGTGATCGCGGGTCATGACCCGGCCTGGCGGCGAGAGCAGTTCGTGAAGCAACTGGTATTCCTTGGGTGTCAGTGGCACCGAATCGCCGTGATAGGTGACTTGCTGAGTACCGGGGTCAAGGCAAATACCGGCATGCTCGATCA
This sequence comes from Pseudomonas sp. C321, assembly GCF_055407105.1. Classification (NCBI taxonomy): domain Bacteria; kingdom Pseudomonadati; phylum Pseudomonadota; class Gammaproteobacteria; order Pseudomonadales; family Pseudomonadaceae; genus Pseudomonas; species Pseudomonas sp. C321. The sequence continues at coordinate 97,451 of NZ_JBUZRB010000008.1, forward strand.
GCGACCGGGCGCGGCCGGCGCTGCGTCGCAGCAAGGCACGCAGGCGCGCCTTGAGTTCAGCCAGGTCGAAGGGCTTGATCAGGTAGTCGTCGCCACCAGCGTCCAGCCCAGCAATACGGTCTTCGGTGGCATCGCGCGCGGTGAGGATCAGTACCGGCAGGTTGGAGCCGCTGTCACGCAAACGACGCAACACCTCCAGGCCGCCCATACGCGGCAGACCTAGATCAAGCACCACCAGATCGAAGGTTTCGCTGAGCAGCGCATGCAAGGCGCTGCTGCCATCCTGCAACCAGTCGACGGTGTATCCCTCACGGTCCAGGGCCTGATAGATACCTTCGCCGAGGGCCACGTCATCCTCGATCAGTAATAGGCGCACACGGACTCCAGTCAGTTGAGTTGCTTGTTGACGTCTGCCAGTAAGGCTTCGATTTCTTGGCGGCGCCCGGCGTCGGCAGTTTCACGGCCTGGGCGGGGGGGGGCTTGCAAGGCTTTTTGCAAGACGCTCCTGGCGTCATCGTAGCGCTTTTGGCGGTAGAGGTGATCACCCCAGAAGTACAGACTATCCATGCCGGCCGGGTTGAGTTGCAAGGCTTGTTTAAGCAATTGTTCGGCCTTGTCGGCGTCACCGAAGCCGATGGGCCAGCCCGGTACACGGTCATACAGCGCGCCAAGGCTGGTGTAGGCCGAGCCTTGCAAGGCGTTGGGGTTCAGCGCCAGGGCTTTTTCCAGATCCATTTTTGCCGCTTTGACTTTACTCAGGGCGCCGAGACCGCCCTGGGCACCCGCCCAACTGCTGGTGATGATGCCCGACCAGATCCAGGCTTCGGCCGCCAAGGGCCGCTCTTGGGTGAACGCCGAGGCCTGGGTGGCGAGTTGCGCGAAGGCGTCGGTGCGTTGCTCGACGGGTAGGTTGTATTGGATGTGCGCCCAGCGCTTTTGAAGGGCGTCGAGGCGTTGTCCGTCAGCGAGGTCCAGTGCCCAGGCTCCCTGGCTCAGGGCCGCCAGCAGCAGGGCGATGATGATTTTGTTCATGGGTTGAGGTCCTCATTGTCGGATTTGTGACTCAGGCGCCGAATCAGCGGCAGTTGCTTGCGCAGCCCTCGGTCCACCAGATTGGGCAGCAGGCTGTTGAGGCGCATGAAGAAACGCTCCGGCCAGCCCAGGTAGAGATCGCGACGGTCGGCGGCAATCGCCCCAATGACTGCCGATGCGACGGTATGCGGGTCATCAACATTGGCGTTGAGTGCATCGTTCAAGGCTTGTGCCGCCTGGCTGTTCATCGAGGTGCGGGTAGCGCGTGGGGCGACGTACAGCACGCTGACCCGGGTATCCGCCAGCTCCCGGCGCAAGGCTTCGGAAAACCCCCTGAGGGCAAACTTGGTGGCGCAGTAGCTGGCGTATCCCGGATAGCCGATGGAGCCGTAGGTTGACCCGACATTCACCACCATTGCGCTTTCGGCTTGCTTGAGCAGGGGCAGCAGGGTTTTGGTCAGGCAGATTGGTGCACTGATGTTCAAGGCCAGCATGGAATTGATTTCACTGTCATCCAGCTGTTCGAGCATGGCGAAGTGATTCACCCCGGCGGCATTGATCAGCAGGTTGACCCCGCCAATGGCCACGGCGGCCGACAACACTTTACGTCGGTCGGCCAGAAAGGTCAGGTCGGCGCCCACCCAGTACAGGTGTTGCGGGTAACGCTCAATCAAGGCGGCCAAGGGTTCGCGGTTCCTGGCCACTGCCAGCACCCGCGCACCACTGGCGCACAGGGCGGTGGCGATGGCCAGGCCAATGCCGCCGCTGGCGCCGGTCAATACCACACGGGCTTCAGACAGGCGCATGCAGGTGCTCCCCGTCACGCGGCAAGCCACGGAACATGTCGGTGTACAGGCCGTACACGACCTTTGAGGCATGGATCACCGCAGCCTGGTCGGCCGGGTCATCCAGGGCGTTCATCAACTGGCGGTAGGTTTCCATGTGGCCGATGTCCAGCGAACCGTGGGAGCTGAGGTAGCTGAATGCAGTTTCCGGCAGCGCCAGACGTTCACGAATGCTGCCGGCGGCATGGGTGGCCAGAGCAATGCTGGTACCTTCCAGTACGTTGACCATGCCGAACAGGCCTACCGGGTTGTCCCGGGCAATCAGGTCATAGAGGAAGCTGATCATCAGCTCAATCGGCAGGGATGGGTGCCCGTTGCGTACCGCCTCCTTGTCGCCACCGCAGGCAGCGATGTCGTTGAGCACCCATTGTTCGTGACCGTATTCCTCCTCGATGTACTCGCATACCGCTTTGCGCAGCCATTCCAGGCGCGCCGGCAAACGCGCGCCGCACGCCATCATTAACGGCACGGTGTGACGTACGTGGTAATAGGCTTGGGCGAGAAAGGCCCGATAGCTTTCCAGGCTGACCTTGCCTTCCAGGGCATCGCGAATAATCGGCAGAGTGAACAGCGCCTGACGTTCCTGTTGAGTGGCTTCTTGCAAGGTGTCGAAAAAATTCATGAAGGTGTTTCCTCGGTAAACAGGGGTTGCCCCAGCTGTGAGCAATAGCGGCTGACGATAGCGTCGCGTCGCGGCCGACCATTGGCAGTGAGCAAGCCATTGGCGGCGGTAAAGGGTTGATTCAGTCGCGTCCAGTGATGAACCTGGGCGTAATCGGGCAGGGTGGCGTTGGCCTGCGCAACGGCAGTTGCCAATGCTTCGTCGGTGCAGTCGGGGCGGTGAGGCCAGAGCAGCGCGTGGTTGCTCGGCATGGCTTCGCCATAGACAAAGGCCTGGGCAATGTCGCCGCCCTGGGTCAGCTCTGTCTCGACCCATTCCGGGTTGACGTTGCGACCAAAGCTGGTGACGAATTGATGTTTCTTGCGCCCCTTGAGGTAGAGGAAACCCTCGGCATCGAACTCGCCAAGGTCTCCGCTGGGCCACCATTGAGCGGTGTCGCCGGCTTGCCCCAGATAGCCGAGCAGCATCGAGCCCTTGATCAGCACCTCGCCGTCTTCGGCCAGGCGAATCTCCACATGCGGCAACGGCTGGCCAACACTTCCTGGGCGTTGGGCGTCGGGCCGATTCAAGCACACCACCGAGGCACACTCCGACAGCCCGTAACCTTCATAAACCGGCATCCCGATCCGTTGGGCACGCTGTAACAACGTATCGGATACCCGTGCGCCGCCAACGGCTGCGAAACGCAGTGTTCGGGGGTTAAAGGCTTTCTGCTCGGCGGCGCTGACCAGCATCAACAGCAGTTGCGGTACCAGAATGAGGCTTTGCGGCTGGCGAGCCGCGAGGCAGCCAAGCAACTGTGGAACATTGACGCCGCTGGCGCCTTGGATGCCCAGGGTCTTCTGGCTTGGTACGCTCAGGGTTGCGCCGGCATATAGCGCGGCGTAACACCCCAGGTTTTCCAGCAGGATCGCCAAAGGCAGCAGCGCCAGGTGGTGGCGCGGATCAGTGGGACGACTGGCCTGATCCAGCTCGCGGGCAACCCGCAGGAGGCTGTCGGCACTCAGGCACACGCCTTTGGGCGTTCCGGTGGTGCCTGAGGTGAAGGTCAGCTTGGCGGTGCCCTCCGGCATCTGGTTGGGCCCGATGAAGGTGCGACACCAGAACTCACCGGATTTCTCGTAGCCTGCAGCCTGCAGTTCGGCTTCCAGGTACGGCTCGGCGATCACACGCTCGGCCTGGCTTTGTTCCAGGCAATGGGCGCGTTGGGCAGGGCTGAAGAACGGCGGCAGTGTCAGGCAGGTCAGGCCTTCAAACAGCACGGCCAAGTCCCAGAGCATTGCGTCGACGCCATTGTCCAGGGCCAATGCCACCACTTGCACCTGTTCGTCCCGCAGACGTTGTTGTCGATAGACCACCTCGGCATACAAGGTGGTGTAATCGAGTTTCAGTTGGTCGCCCCACAACGCGGGGGCAGGGGGCTTGCGCTCGGCATGGCCGCGTAATACCTCTTTGAAACGTAGTGTTTCAGGCGACATGACTGGCTTCCTCGACGGACGTTGGCAACCCCAGGCGTGAGAACAGGCCCATGTTGCGTAAGTGGACAAAACCGGCGCGGATATTGCCGACGTGTACCCAGGGCTGGCTTTCGTAGTAACTGCCCCAACTGTGTCGTTCGTCACCCAGGCGCTGCGGGTCGGCGGCACACAGCGTTACCGGTTTCAAACCGAGGCGATGAAAGCTGTTCACCAGGCCGATATTGCCGGTGAACGCCACCCACTCCAGGCCACCCATGGCCAGCAGGTAGGTGATGGCGATGATGCTCAGGCGGGCACTGCCGGTATCGCTGGCCGCGAGGTTGCCTACTTCGACGATGGAGTTGCGACTCACTGCTTGCTCGGCAGCGGCACTGATCAGCGGGTCGATCGGGTGGTCCAGGTAGCGCTCCAGAAACAGCGGCTCGGCGCTGGCCAGGCGTACGCCGGCCACCGCGCAGAGTTCCCCGCTGGTATTACGCATGCCGAACAGTTCTGGCATGAAGTGGCGGATATCAGCGCCGTGAGCCTGCCGAAAGCGCTGCTGGATAAACGTCTCGAAGAGCGGCCGCAGAGGATCGTCCAGCAGGGCACGATCCAGGCTCATTGGTGTGCCATCGGCGGGGCCGAATGGCAGCGGCAAGGGGATGTTCCAGTGGAGAGCGGGCATTGACAGGGTGCCTCCCAGATGGGTTCGGGAGGAGTATCAGGGGCGTTTCTTAACGGAGTCTGAAGGTGGAGAAAAAGGGCCACCTGCAAAATGACTAAACACCTTCTTCCCTGTCTGCCTGCTTACGTTACTCACCTAATGGCGGCAACCGCCGTTTCACCGGGGTTTTTTTGACGATGGCTGTGTTTGTCTCGGCATAGACATTGAGCCGGTCAAGGAGTGTGTCCAGTTGATCCATGGTGCGTACATGCAGCCGGGCGATAAAGCAGTCTTCACCGGTCACCTTGTCGCACTCGGTGAACTCCGCGATTGCCTGGATTTGCCGTTCCACTTCCTGCAAGCGTCCGGGCAGGGGGCGAATGCGCACGATGGCCTGTAGCAGATAGCCGAAGTGTTTGGGGTCGATGTCCACTGTGTAGCCTTTGAGTACGCCGCGTTCTTCCAGCCGTCGTAGCCGTTCGCCGACGCTGGGGGAGGACAGCCCAGTGATCCCGGCCAGAGCCTTGAGTGAGCGCCGAGAGTCCACCATCAAGGCGGCGATCAGTTGTTGGTCGATGAGGTCTATCACGGTTTTCTCCTGAACTGGTTTGTCGAGTTTGCCTAATAAGAATAGGTAGAAATGGTTTTTCGCCTTTTTTAGGTTCTGGAGCCGGTGACGTTCAGCTTGCCATAATTGAGCCTCACTTGAGGAGCAGAGTCATGGACAAATCCATACGTCGCGGGTCGTGGGAAATGGTTGGCGCCATGCTGATTTCCGGCACTATCGGCTGGTTCGTACTGGCGGCAGGCGTGCCGGTGATCGAGGTGGTGTTCTGGCGCTGTGTGATCGGCGCCTTGACCCTGGTGGCGGTCTGCGGGGTGCTGGGTTATCTGCGTCTTGACCTGCTGAGCTACTCGACACTCGCGTTGGCCATGCTCAGCGGGGTGGCCATCGTCGGCAATTGGTTGCTGCTGTTTGCCTCCTACGCCAAGGCTTCAATTGCCATCAGTACGGCGGTCTATAACGTCCAGCCCTTTATGCTAGTGATGCTTGCGGCGGTGTTCCTGGGTGAAAAAATCACCGTGCCGAAGCTGGTCTGGCTGGGCGTAGCGTTCCTGGGCATGTTGGCGATCGTCACCGCTCATGGGGATCAGCAGAACAATGGCGAGGACTACCTGGTCGGCGTGGCGCTGGCGATAGGCGCCGCGTTTCTGTATGCAGTTGCGGCGCTGATTATCAAACGCCTGAAGGATGTTCCGCCGCATCTGATGGCCTTGATTCAAGTGACCACCGGGGCTTTGCTGCTGGCGCCATTGATGCAGTGGCAGAGCGTGTCCGCTTCACTGGATTCCTGGGCGGCATTGCTGGCACTGGGCGTGGTGCATACTGGTTTGATGTACGTGTTGCTCTATGGTGCGATCCAGAAGTTACCCACCGCACTCACTGGTGCGCTGTCCTTTATCTACCCCATCGCCGCGATTTTTGTCGACTGGATCGCCTTTGGCCATCGTTTGGGATGGACGCAATGGCTTGGCGTGGCCGCGATTCTGTTGGCTGCGGCGGGGTTGCAGCGGGGCTGGTGGTGGCGGTCCAAAGTTGCGCTGCAACTGTGAAGATGGGCGAGCACGGCACCGTGGCGGCGTGCTCGCCTTCTTGCTCAGTGTGGAGCGCGAGGGATGGTCTTTAGCAGGTCGGCCGGGCTGATATGGCCGACGACCTGTTGCACGCTGCTGCCCGGTAGCGGCAGGCCAAGGATATGCCCCTTGATCTTGCCCATCACGTGCATTTCGCACGGCTTGCAGTCGAACTTCAGTGTCAGCACCTCATCACCATGCACCAACTGCATTGGCGCGACTTTGGTGCGCACGCCTGTAACGCCTTTGGCCTGCTTGGGGCAGAGGTTGAACGAGAAACGCAGGCAATGCTTGGTGATCATCACCGGCACCTCGCCGGTTTCCTCGTGGGCCTCGTAGGCTGCGTCGATCAGTTTGACGCCGTGACGGTGATAGAAATCGCGGGCCTTCTGGTTGTAGACATTGGCGAGGAACGACAGGTGCGCCTCCGGGTACACCGGTGGTGGTGTGGTCTCGGCTTTGCGCCCGCCCCGAGGGTGGGCGTTGATACGGGCAGCCGTCAGCGCTTCGATGACTTCACGGCGCAAGGCCTTGAGCTGCGAGTTGGGAATGAACCAGGCCTGCGGTGCATCCAGCTCGATGGCGGTGGCGTGGTACTGGGTGGTACCCAACTGGCCAAGCAGGTCGTGCAGTTGCTCCAGCGCCTGTTCCGGCTTGTTGGCAATACCAAATGGGCCGGGCAGGGTGACGCTGACGCTGATGCCTTCTTCGCTGGTGGCTATCAGTTCCAGGCGGTCTTCACGCAAGCGAGCGACCCAGCAAAGCCCGATCCGGCGCTCAGCAGACGTCTTGAGCAGGGCCTGCTGCCAGTTATGGTCCAGGTTGCGGTTCAACGGGTGGTTGGGTTTGAGGTTGTACAGCCCACCCGGCATCTCGTTGGGCTCGACGCGATAACGGTAGCGCTTGGCGCCGTCTTCTTCAAACTCACCCTTTGGCTCGGCGATGTTGGCGCGAAAGCCGACGACTTCACGCTTGACCAGCACATTGAGGCCATCGCCATTGGACAGCGGCTCGTGGGTAATTACCTGCAGGTCACGCTTGCCGACTTTTTCCACCACACCCACCGGCAGCCCGGTGAAGGTTGGGGTGTCGAAGGCGCCGATGTCGATCTTGCGATTGCTGACGAAGTAGTCGGTGCTGCCACGGTGGAAGGTCTTTTCCGGATCGGGCACGAAGAAGTGCGCGGTACGGCCGCTGGAAGCGCGGGCCAGGTCTGGGCGGTCTTCAAGGATTTCGTCCAGGCGCTGGCGGTAATAGGCGGTGATGTTCTTCACATAACCCATGTCCTTGTAGCGACCCTCGATCTTGAACGAGCGCACGCCGGCATCTACCAGGTCGCGCAGGTTGGCGCTCTGGTTGTTGTCTTTCATCGACAGCAGGTGTTTTTCAAAGGCAACCACGCGACCCTGGTCATCCTTGAGGGTGTAAGGCAGACGGCACGCCTGGGAGCAATCGCCACGGTTGGCACTGCGCCCGTTCTGCGCGTGGGAGATATTGCACTGGCCGGAGAACGCCACACACAGCGCGCCGTGGATGAAAAATTCGACCGCCGCATCAGTCTCGCTGGCGATGGCGCGGATCTCTTGAAGATTCAGCTCGCGAGCCAGTACCAGTTGGGAGAACCCAGCCTGGTCGAGAAACTTCGCCCGCGCCAGGGTACGGATGTCGGTCTGGGTACTGGCGTGCAGCTCGATGGGAGGGATGTCCAGCTCCATCACGCCCAGGTCCTGGACGATCAACGCGTCAACACCGGCATCGTACAACTGGTGGATCAGCTTGCGTGCTGGTTCCAGCTCGTTGTCGTGCAGGATCGTATTGAGGGTGGTGAATACCCGCGCGTGGTAACGACGGGCGAACTCCACCAACTGGGCGATATCGCTTACGTCGTTGCTGGCGTTATGGCGCGCGCCGAAACTTGGGCCACCGATGTACACGGCATCGGCGCCATGTAGGATGGCTTCGCGAGCAATGGCCACGTCGCGGGCAGGGCTGAGCAGCTCCAGGTGATGCTTGGGTAAGGACATATTTTTTTAGTCAGGCTTGTCACGGTCGAGGGACGCATTGTAGCCGTGAAATGCCTGACCGGCATCTCACATCAGGCCTTGGCCGCCATCGCGGTGACTTCCACACGCATGCCTTCGACTGCCAGCGCTGCAACGCCAACCGCGGCGCGGACCGGCCAGGGTTTGGCGAAGAAGCGTTTGTAGACTTCATTGAAGGCGGCGCGGTCGGCCATGTCAGTGAGGTAGATGGTCAGGTGCATAACCCGGTCGATGGAGCTGCCGGCGCGCTCAAGAGCAACCTTGAGGGCTTGCAGGGTGCATTCGCTTTGCAGGGTAATGTCGCCCAGTTCCAGGCTACCGTCGGCGCGGGTGGGGATCTGCGTGGAGACCAGAATGCCGTTGAAACCGATGACGTCGCTGGAAATGGAATCGGCGTCAGGGTCGGGGGTGAAGCTGAGATCGTGGTTTGCCATTGGGATCACTATGTGAGAAAGCGAGGGGGCAGAGTATCAACTGAGCGCAGGACTGACGGCAAGGCTGGGCGAAGGGCCCGAGACCCTGGGGCGGAGCCAAAGGTTGCGAACGTGGGCTTGGCGAAACAAATTACACCCTCCAAATTACCCAAAGGCCTTGACCTTCCTACATCGGGAAGCTTTAGGCTTTCTTCAACCGCAACATTCAAGGGGTAGTTCAATGGCTTCCGTTTCCCACCCACAAGGCTCCAATCCATCCAAGTCCCTGGACACTCGTCTGAGCCTGCCGGTGGAAGGCATGACCTGCGCATCGTGCGTCGGCCGTGTCGAGCGCGCGCTGAAAACAGTCCCTGGAGTGCAAACGGCTGCAGTCAATCTGGCCACCGAACGCGCCGACATCACCTTCACCGGCATGGCCGACCCGCAGGCAGCTGTCCGCGCCATTAAGAGCGCCGGCTACTCCGTGCACGAAGAGACCACTGAGCTTGCGATCGAAGACATGACCTGCGCGTCGTGTGTGGGTCGGGTTGAGAAGGCGCTCGCCAAAGTCCCCGGCGTGCTTGAAGCCAATGTCAACCTGGCGACCGAGCGCGCACAGGTGCGCCACCTTGCCGGAGTTGTTTCCACGGCCGACCTTGAAGCGGCGGTCAAACAAGCCGGTTACAAGGCCCGCCGCTTGTCCGCCGAAACGCCGAATGAAGGCGATCAGGACACCAAACGTCGTGACAGCGAGGCGCGGGCGCTGCAGCGCTCCATGTTGATTGCCGCCATCCTCACCTTGCCAGTCTTCATCCTTGAGATGGGCTCGCACCTTATCCCTGCCATGCATCATTGGGTGATGGCGGTCCTGGGTGAGCAGACGAACTGGCATGTACAGTTCGCGTTTACCACCCTTGTCCTGTTCGGTCCGGGTCTGCGGTTCTTCCGCAAGGGCGTGCCAGCGTTGCTGCGCGGTGCTCCCGATATGAACTCGCTGGTCTCGGTCGGCACGGCGGCGGCTTACGGCTACTCGATCGTCGCAACCTTCGTCCCCGAAGTGCTACCGCAAGGCACCGCCAACGTCTATTTCGAAGCCGCCGCGGTCATCGTTACCTTGATCCTGCTCGGGCGTACGCTGGAGGCGCGTGCCAAGGGGCGCACCTCGCAGGCGATCAAGCGGCTCGTTGGCCTTCAGGCCAAGACTGCGCGCGTTGAGCGCAAGGGCGAGGCTGTCGAGATTGCGCTTGATCAGGTGACAACCGGTGACATCGTGCAGGTTCGTCCTGGCGAGAAAGTTGCTGTCGACGGCGAGGTCGTCGAGGGCGCCTCTTATGTTGACGAAAGCATGATCAGCGGCGAGCCCGTGCCCGTGTCGAAAGGGGTGGGCGCCGAAGTCATCGGCGGCACGATCAACAAGACGGGCGCTTTCAGCTTTCGCGTCACCAAGATTGGCGCGAATACGGTGCTCGCGCAGATCATCCGCCTGGTCGAGCAAGCGCAGGGTTCCAAGCTGCCGATCCAGGCGCTGGTCGACAAGGTGACCATGTGGTTTGTGCCAGCGGTGATGGCGGCGGCCACGGCGACCTTCCTGGTCTGGCTGATCTTCGGTCCGGCCCCGGCGCTGACCTTTGCGCTGGTTAATGCGGTCGCAGTTCTTATTATTGCCTGCCCGTGCGCCATGGGGCTGGCCACGCCAACCTCGATCATGGTCGGTACGGGCCGGGCGGCCGAGCTCGGCGTGCTCTTTCGCAAGGGCGAAGCCCTGCAGGCGCTGCGCGATGTGAGCGTTATCGCGCTCGACAAGACCGGCACGCTGACCAAAGGGCGTCCCGAGTTGACCGATCTGGTTCCCGCCGAAGGTTTTGAATACAACGAAGTGCTGGCGCTCGTTGCGGCGGTCGAGACCCGCTCCGAGCACCCGATCGCCGAAGCCATCGTCATGGCCGCAAAGCAGCGGGACATCACCCTCGCACCCATCGAGAGCTTCGATGCAACACCGGGCTACGGCGTGTCGGCCAAGGTCGCTGGCCGGACCGTCGCCGTCGGCGCGGACCGCTTTATGACGCAGCTCGGTCTTGATGTGGCAAGCTTCCTGTCGACGGCCCAGCGTCTCGGCGAGCAAGGCAAAAGCCCGCTCTATGCCGCGATCGACGGCAGCTTGGCGGCGGTGATCGCAGTCGCTGACCCGATCAGGGAGACGACGCCCGAGGCGATCAGGGCGCTGCACGCGCTCGGACTCAAGGTCGTGATGATCACCGGCGACAATGCGGCTACAGCCACGGCGATCGCCAAGCAGCTCGGCATCGATGAAGTCGCAGCCGAGGTGTTGCCCGACGGCAAGGTCGCGGCGCTGAAGAAGTTCCGGATCAATGGCGCGAAGGTCGCCTTCGTGGGCGACGGCATCAACGACGCCCCGGCGCTCGCCGAAGCCGACGTTGGGCTCGCCATCGGCACGGGAACCGATGTGGCGATCGAGGCGGCTGACGTGGTGCTGATGTCGGGCGACCTGCGTGGCGTGCCGAATGCCATCGCGCTCAGCCATGCGACGATCCGCAACATCAAGCAGAACCTGTTCTGGGCCTTCGCCTACAACGCGGTGCTGATCCCGGTCGCGGCGGGCGCGCTCTACCCGGTGAACGGCACGTTGCTTTCGCCGATATTCGCCGCGGCCGCGATGGCGCTCTCCAGTATCTTCGTGCTCGGCAATGCGCTGCGGCTCAAGCGTTTTCGGGCACCTATGACGGTCGAAGCCCGTACCGACGACCTTCGGGTCACATGACGCCCTCGGGGCCGTTTCCACAAGTTCCCTGCGACCGGCCCGCGTTGCTCGACTCAGACCCTGAACTCAGCCCCGGCGTTTTTCAAGTTAGTTGTCGCGTCAGCGGTCTCGCTATGCCACTTTTTGCGCCAGCGAGCGCCCTTGACGTCCAGCAACCGAGCCGCTGGCCAGCAATCCCAGTTCGAACAGCACCCACATTGGCACCGCCAGCATGGTCTGCGAGAACACGTCAGGAGGAGTCAGTAGCATACCGACGACAAAGCAGCCGACGATCACGTACGGACGGCTCTTTCTCAGGGTCTGCACGTCTGTCACCTTGGCCCAGACCAAAAGGAAAGTGGCGACCGGGATCTGGAACGCCAGGCCGAACGCCAATAGCAGCGCAAGGATGAAGTCCAGGTACAGGCCGATGTCGGTCATCATTGCGACGCCGTCGGGTGTGACGCTGGTGAAGAAGCTGAACATCATCGGGAAGACCAGGAAAAACGCGAAGGCCATGCCGCCATAAAACAACATGACACTGGCGCTCAGCAGCCATGCGCCGATCCGCCGTTGCTGGCGATAAACCGCCGGCGCGATCATGCCCCAGACCTGATGCAGCAGCGCTGGCATGCTGATAAACAAGGCAATCATCAAGGTCAGCTTGAGCGGTGCGAGGAATGGGGAGGTCACGCCGGTAGCGATCATTGTCGCGCCTTCGGGGAGATAGTCGCGCAGCGGATCGGAGACGAAGGTGTAGAGCGTCTGGGAAAACGGAAACAGTGTGGCGAACACCAGGGCAATGGCGAGTACGCAGCGCAGCAGGCGCGAGCGCAATTGGGTAAGTAGGCCGATTACCGATTGAGGTCGGTCAGAGGAGGGCGTTTCGCTCATGGTGTGGAGTGTCCAGGGGCTGCAAGTGCAGGGGTGTCGGTGTTCGCCGCCACAGTGGGCTCAAGTTGGATGCCCTCACGCAGACACTGTTCGAGTTGACGCAGTGGTTGGCTGTCGAACTCTTGCCGCAGTTGTTCGGCATCCAGTTCCTGGACCATTTGTGTTTTGATCGAGTTCATTGCCCGTTTCGCCTGGCCTATCCACCGGCCAGCGTTGCGCGCGGCGACCGGCAGGCGTTCAGGGCCAAGCACCAGGAGTGCAACGAGACTGATCAGCAGCAGCTCACTGAAGCCGATATCGAACATCAGGATTTGTTTTGCGTGGGCTGGGTATGTGCCGTGTCAGGGGCCAGGCTATTTTGTGCCGCTTCTTTCGGGGTTGCAGGGTCGTTGCCCATTGAGGAGCGGAAGCCCTTGATTGCCTCGCCGACATCCGAGCCTAGCCCTTTCAGCCGTTTGGTTCCAAACAGCATCATCACGATCAATAGCACGATCACCAATTGCCAAATTCCGATACCGCCCATGTAAACGCTCCAAGCCATTGAGTCGACATATAAAGGCCCATCTTGCCCAGGATTTGTGACGCGGCGGTGACGGTTGGAGGGGATTTGTGTGGGCCTGCCACTTGCTTGAAACATCGCTGGTGTTGACTGTCGTCTGGCTTCGAGGGTATGGCGGATTACATGAATAAAAATCGGCAACAGGGGGCAGCACTGTTGATGGTGCTGATGGCTCTGGCGATGCTGGCGGGCGGCATGGCTTGGATGGTTCAGCAAGGACGCCAGCAGGTCGACAGCGTGCGGCTCGTGCAACAACGGGTGCAGGCGCGGGCGATAGAGCGTGCTGCGCTGGCCTTCACCGAACAGGCCCTCAAGGACCCGCTGTGGCGGCTCAGCCCGTTGTTCTGGCAAGCGATGCGTGGGCAGCCGCTGAATTACGACTTCAGAGGCGGCAAGGCAAGCATCCGCATTCGCGATCTACACACTTGTTTCAACGTTAACGCTTTGGTCGGAGCTGAAGCTGAACGTGCTCAACGCCAACTGGTGCATTTACTCGGTGCTGACATGGCGGCCGAACAATTGACGCAGACCCTGACTGACTGGCTCGACACTGATCAACAGACGCGTCAGCAAGGCGCGGAAAGCAACGAGTACCTGCGGCAAAAGCCGCCGCGCCTGGCGGCCAACCAGTTAATGCGCGACATCAGTGAAATGAATCTGCTGTTGCCTATCGATGCTGGCAGGGCCCAACGCAACCCGGCACTCTGCACCGTAGCGCAAACATCTGGCTGGCGCCTTAACGTCAATGTGCTTGGCCTGGAGGCACTGCCGCTGTTGGACGCGCTGTATGAAGGAGAGGTATCACGCTCGTTACTGACGCGTCTGGTCAGCGGCCGCCCGGCCAGCGGTTATCGAGATGCCAGTGATTTGCGCCAAGCCTTGGGCGCGGTGGATGACCAGACTTTCGAGCGGTTGAGTGAGCGATTACAGCTCAATGGCGATCATTTCCTGTTGCAACTGGAGATTGATCTGGATGGTCAGGTGTTTCGCAGCCAGTACCGGGTCGAGGCGCAAGGCGTGGTGAAGTGGCATAGCCAAGTTCCGGCCCAGGCGATGTTGGTGCGTTCCCGCGAGCCTTTGCCGTTGTAGTCAACTGAAAAGCCCCGAAAAGTTCGGGGCATCTGCTGCTTGAGCGTCAATCCTTAGACTGCCAGTTCACCACCATCATTACGCTGGATCACCACCGTCGAAGATCGTGGGCGCACGGTGCCAATTGTCACGTCGGTGGCCACGTCGTTCGACGGCCAGTTTTCCGGGTGTTGAATGTTGATGAACACCGTCTTGTTGTCTGGGGTGAAGGTCACTCCGGTCACTTCAGCACCATTGGGCCCAACGAAGAAACGGCGCAGATCGCTCTGGTTCTGAGCACTGATCGGTAGCTGTTTGCCCTGAGCGTCGAGCAGGTTAGTCGGAATCACCGCGAGCATTTGGTCGTTGGTGTAGTCGGTGATGGTTTTCTCGCCATTGTCGGTCTGAATCCACATGATGCCTCGGCTGTCGAATGTCATGCCGTCGGGGCTGGCGAACTGGTTCAGTTCGGTCAGGCCTGAACGGTTGAGATCTGGTGCGCCGGCGGCGTTGGCACCGAAGACGAAAATGTCCCAGGTGAACGACACATGATCATCGGCGTCATGCCAGCGGATGATGTGCCCATGCTTGTTTTTGACCCGCGGGTTGGCGGCGTTGGCGACGGTTCGGCTGGTGTTGTTGGTCAGTGTCAGGTAGACGTCACCGTTGAGCGGGTTGACCGAAGTCCATTCCGGGCGGTCCATCGGTGTCGCGCCGAGGGCGTCGGCGGCACCGCGGGTGTTGAGGATGATTCCCGGCAGGTCGGTGAATTTTGCACCCAACGTGCTGCCGTTGGTGGTGGCGGTGGCGACGTCGAGCAGCAACCAGTTACCGCTGCCATCGGCGTTGAAGCGGGCGACATAAAGCTTGCCGCTGTCCATGTACTTGGCGCCGGTGGCCAGACGATCGCTGGGGTTAGCATCGGCCGGATCCCACAGTGCAGTCGAGACGAACTTGTACAGGTATTCGTTTTGAGAGTCGTCGCCGCTGTAGAACACCACCGGTTTGCCGGCAGTGGTCAGGCCCGGCCAGCAGCCTTCGTGACGAAAACGGCCCAAGGCGGTACGTTTTACGGCGCGGGTACTGGCGTTGTAGGGGTCGATCTCGACGATATAGCCATAGGTGCTGGCTTCGTTGCGGTAGTCGTCAATTGCTGTGAGCGTGGGACCTGGAGTGATGTTGAAGCGGGAAAACTCATCATTCACCTCGCTTGAGTGGCCAGCGGCTGTCTCCCAGCTGTAGTTGCCTTTGGTGGTGGCGACACCGATCCGCACCTGGTCTGCTGGCAGCGCACCGCTTTTGTTGACGAAAATCCCTGGCCAGTTTTCCTCGCAGGTCAGGTAGGTGCCCCACGGGGTGTAGCCGTTGCCGCAATTGTTGTTGGTGCCGCGGGTCTGGGTGCCGGTTGTAGAGAACTTGGTCTTGACATGCTCGGTGCCTTTGAGCGGGCCGGACAGGTCCATGACTGTGGCACTGGTGAAGCGACGGTTCAGGGGATCGTTCTCGACCACCTGCCAGCGACCATTGATGACACTGACGCGCATCACGCCAGCGCCGTGGGCGTTGATTTCCTTGCGTACCTCTTCGGCTGGCCGAACGCCACCTGGGATGGTGGGGCCGGCGGGGTGTAGGGAACTCGGGTCGATGTATTCAAAGTTGATGGCGATCAGACCATCGGTGGAACTGCCGTTGATAGGAAAGAAGTGCATGCCGTCGTGGTGCATGCCCATCGAGTTGGCCTGGTCTTCGGAGGTGTTGGTGCCGTCGTTTTTCCAGGCGTTGGCGCTGTTGTTCAGTGGCGTACCCCATGGTGCCAGTACGTAGGCGCTGTAACCGGCCGCGACAGTACACGCGTCAGTGCGCGAACCCGGGATCGAATTGAAGCCCAGCTTCAGGGTAGGCGTCGGGTCGACAGGTTTGACTGGGTCGCTATTGCTGTCGTCATCGCTGTCGAAGCAGCCTGTCAGGCCGGTACCGGCAATCATGGCAATGGCCGCACCGAGACCTCCGCGGACGACACTGCGACGGCTCAGGAAAGTACTGAGTACCGACTCCATCGGCTCGTTGGCGCTCAGGTTGCGGTTCTGGTTATCGCCGGTGTCTCGACTCATCTCATCAGGTCCTTTTTATGTACGATTGGTTGTGAAAGGAACCGGGACTGTAAAAGCGAAGTGTGATGATTCTTTGGCGGTTTTGTTAAAAAAGGAATTTAAACCCTAATTAATATTTCTTTTTGTTACAGGCTGGCATATTTCAGTGCTGTTAAAAAAACGCCATCAAACTGTCATTAATTGCGCTCCACTATGCCGCCCCTGTGAAGAGTTAGTCTGAGGGGCAAGACCAAAATGGATTTAATGGCACGGCGCAACGTGTTGGGATGGATGACTGCAGGGGCATTGGCACCGTGGCTGTCAGGCTGCTCAAGCCTGTCGTCCACAGGCGCCCCGACGAATAGTCAGCCGCTCGACCTGTTGTATGTCGCCGATACCCTGGATGCGCGACTACCCGGTCGCCCGGTAGTCCCGGCGACACGCCTGGGGCCTGCTACGCGGATCGGCCAGGCGCCGTGGATTACCGGTGACAATGCCCGCTTTCGCCAAGTTGATGGCAGCAGCCTCGACGGTCTGCTCGATGCCCGTATGAATGACGGTATCGAGACCGGCGGTTATGCCGTGCTCGGCGCATTGCTGCAACGCTTGCGCGAGCAGGCGGGTCCAGACAATAGCCTCACCCTGGAAAACGGTCAGTGTTGGAACGGCAGCGGCCTGGCCTACCTGACCCGCGGACTCTCCGGCGTTCAGGGCAGCGAGCTATTGGGCACCGAAGTGCGGGTCAGCAGCGATGAGCGCTTGCTCTGGCCAGATCAATGCCAAGGGCTTTACCGCCAATTCGGTCACCCAGTACTGGGGGGTGGGCTGGCAGTAAAGACCGCGCAAGAGTTGATCACCCCCGCAGTGACGTTCTTTCGTCGCGGTAACATTCGCATCGCGGTGGTGGGGATTACCGACCCTTATGCCCGTGATCAACAGGCAAGCCTGAAGCTCTGGCGGCAAAGCCTGCAGCCGGCCTTGACCCAGGCAAGGAAGGATGCCGAGTTGGTGATCGCCCTGGCTGACGTCGGCACTGGCCCAGGCTTCTGGCTGGCCGAACGGTTGCCTGAAATCGACTTGATGCTCTGTGCTCGCGGCCAGGATCTGTGGCCACAGCCGGTAGAGGCCCTGCAAGCATCGGGCAAACGAGTTCCGGTGATTTTCCCCGGAACACGGGCGAGCGGAGCGTTTCAGATTCGCTGCCAGGCAGTGGCCGGACAGTGGCGCTTTAATGCGCGTTTTTATCCGGCGCTGAGCAGCGCCCTGGACACTTCCGGTCAAGTGCACGCTCAGCGTCTGCAGCAACGTCTGCAACAACAGCGTGCTGCTCATGCCGCCTGGCTGGACCAACCATTGGCGCAGGCACCGGAAAATCTCTGGCGGCGCGACGTGCGTGGTGGCAGTTGGGATCGCCTGTTGCACCAGGCCCTGGCCCAACAGCCCGACAGCGCGGTGCTGTTACCCGGCTTGCGTTATGACAGCCCGTTGTTGCGCGGCCAGACGATCACCCGTGAACACCTGATCAGCTTAACCGCCAGCTATCCGGCGCCGGTGGTCGACGTGCCGGCTAGTCAGGTCCGGCAGGTACTGGAGAACGGTGCCGAACAACTGTTCGGCGAGCCGTTGTTGCTCGACAACAGCCAGGATCTGCCGCGCTGGTTCGGGCAGCCCTGGAAAGTCATGTACAGCCCCAGCGGCAAGCGCATTAGCGAATTCAGTGACCCCGTCGGAACCTGCCGCACCTTCGGCCTGGGTTTTGCCGCCGACGCGGGGCAGCCACTCTGGCAACACCTCGAAGGCTGGTTGCGTGAGCGGCCGGCCGGATGGCAGTTGGCCCCCTTGCAACTGCCCGACGTGCGTTATGTGCAGGGGCATCCTGGTTGGCATCCGTTGAGTGTGGTCGGTTGAGCAGGAGTGGCGGGCTGATCACTCTCGCGTTGGTGACCCTGATGGCTTGGCTGGCGGCACGTTGTGTGTTGCTGATCTGGCACGGCGCTGCGCAAACGGTGCCCGATCCTGCGCCCCCGGCACCGGTCCCTGACCTATTGAGCAGTCATTGGACGGTGCGCAAGGCGCCCAGCGACGAACTTCCGTTGACCACACTGAAGATCGACTACCTCGGCGGGCTAAAAGCCCACCAGGTACGCGCCACAGTGGTGGTACTGCGCTACGAACAACAAGAGCAGACGTTGACCCTGGGTCAGCGTCTGGCCCCCGGCATCGTGTTGCAGGACATGGATAGGCACGGGCTGATTTTTGACAATCACGGACAGCGCGAGCGATTGCCGTGGCCGTCGCAACGGCCGGTGATCGGCCTCAAGCGCCAGGAATGAAGACACTATGCAATTGATCAGAAAATGCCTGGGACTGACGGCATTGTGCCTGACACTGAGCTTCACCTCGGCCAGCGCCGAAGACGAGCAGCCGTTGTATGAGGTGAACTTCATCGATACCGAGCTGACCGAGTTCATCGAGAGTGTCTCGCGTATTACTAGCACTACCTTCATCGTTGATCCGCGGGTCAAGGGCAAGGTCACCGTGCGCAGTATCGAAATGCTCGGTAGCGAAGAAATCTACGACATTTTTCTGGCCCAACTGCGTGCCCAAGGGTTCGCCGCGGTCGACCTGCCCAATGGCAGCGTGAAAATCGTTCCGGATCAAGTCGCGCGCCTTGAGCCGGTGCCTGTGGAATCCTCGCGTCAGGATGGTGCAGGCAACGATGGCATGGCCACGCGGGTCTTCAGTGTGCGTAATGCGGCCAGCGAGCAGATGCTCAACATTCTCAAACCACTGATCGATCCCCGGGTAGGAGTGATCACACCTTATCCCTCAGCGAATCTGCTGGTGATCACCGACTGGCGCAGCAATCTGGACCGCATCGACAGTCTGCTGTTGCAACTTGATCAGGTCAGCCAGGAGCCGCTGGAAGTGCTGGCGTTGAAAAACGCCAGTGCCAATGACACCGCACAGCTGATAACCCGCCTGCTGGCCCGCGAACAGGGGGCCGACAGCGCCCAGGTGATCGCCGACCCGCGCAGCAACGCGTTGCTGGTGCGTGGCAGTGCCGATAGCCGCGAACGGGTACGCACACTCCTCAAACAACTGGATCAGCCGCAGGATTCGCTGCGCAGCTCCAACACCGTGGTGATCTACCTGCGCCATGCCAATGCTGCGGAAGTGGTCAAGGTCCTGCGTGGCCTGAGCCAGAATACGCCAGCCGGTGCACCTGCCGGAGAGGGCGAAAGCAAGTCGCTGCCGGTCAACTCCTCGGGTATCCGCATGGAGTATGAGGAGGGCACTAACGCGGTGGTGATGATCGGACCCGACAGTGAAATCGCGGCTTATCGCGCGATTGTTGATCAACTGGATATCCGCCGCGCCCAAGTGGTGGTCGAGGCGATCATTGCGGAAATATCCGATACCCGCGCCCAGGAGCTGGGCGTGCAATGGATGTTCATGGGTGACAAGATCGGCGGTGGCGCCATCAACTTTCCGGGCAGCGGTGCCAGTGTCACTGGCGTCGCGGCGGCGGTAGCAAACAATGACATTGCCGGGCTCGGCAAGTTGCTGGCCGATGTACCCGGCATAACGGCGGGTATCGGCAACCTGAGCGGTGGTGGGCTGAACTTCATGGCGCTGCTCAACGCGCTGAAAAGCGAAAGCGGCTTCAATCTGCTGTCGACACCAACCTTGCTAACCCTGGACAACGCCGAGGCGTCGATCCTGGTCGGTCAGGAAGTGCCCTTTGTTACGGGCTCGGTGACCGTGGACAACGCCAACCCGTACCAGACCATCGAGCGCAAGGAGGTCGGGATCAAGTTGCGGATCAAGCCGCAGATCAATATTGATAACACCGTACGCCTGGACATCGTCCAGGAAGTGTCATCGATTGCCGACAACACCTCAGCCAGTGATGTGATCACCAACAAGCGTGAGATCAGGACCAAAGTCATGGTCGAAGACAACGGGCTGGTGATACTTGGCGGGCTGATCGGCGAAGAGTCCAGGTCCGGTGACCACCGTGTACCCTGGCTCGGCGATCTTCCAGTCATTGGACGGTTGTTCCGTTCTACCTCCGGTGAGCGCACCAAGCAGAACCTGATGGTGTTCATCCGCCCGCGCATCATGCGTGACGGCGAGACACTGGCGCAGCTGAGTAGCGAAAAGTACCGCAACTTAAAGGCTCATTCGAAGCTGGCATTACCGGCAATTTCCGACAGCAACACGCTGCTGCAGTTGTTCCCGCCCAGCCGCGAACGTCTGGACGGTGGCGCATGGTGAGTACGTTGTTACCCTATCGCCTGGCGCGGCAGGCCGGGCTCGCGCGGGTGCCTGGTGTTGAAGCATGGGTGTTGTTGCTGCGCGAGGATGTTGATACCGCAGCCTTGCAGGAGGTTCTGCGGGTTCACGGTGAGCCATCGGCGGTCGAACACCTCGACGCAGTTCAGTTCGAACTGCGTCTGGGTGGGCTGTACCAGGCCGGTGAGTCGGCTACTGCGGCCTTGATCGAGGGGATCGGCGAGCAAGTTGATCTCGACAGCCTGATCAGCGAATTGCCGCGCATCGAGGATTTGTTGGAGAGTGATAACGAAGCGCCGGTGATTCGTTTGATCAACGGCCTGTTTGGCGAGGCCTTACGTCTGCGGGCCTCGGACATTCACATCGAAACCTTCGAGCAAAGTCTGGTGGTGCGCTTGCGGGTCGACGGCCAGCTGCGTGAAGTTCTGCGGCCACCACGGGCGTTGTCGGCGATGCTGGTGTCGCGGATCAAAGTCATGGCACGCCTGGATATCGCCGAAAAGCGCCAGCCACAGGATGGTCGCATCACCCTGCGCTCGGGCGCACGCGAAGTGGATGTGCGGGTCTCAACCCTGCCGGGCATTTATGGTGAACGAGTGGTGATGCGGGTGCTGGACAAACAGGCGAACCTGCTGAATCTCGCCAACCTGGGCATGCCTGCCTCAGTCGAACAGGCGCTGCGTGCGTGCCTGTCGCGACCCAACGGTATCCTGCTGAGCACTGGGCCGACGGGGTCCGGCAAGACCACCACGCTCTACGCCAGCCTCAATACGCTCAATGATGGTTCGTGCAACATTCTCACCGTCGAAGATCCGGTGGAGTACGCGATCACCGGCATCGGCCAGACGGCGATAAATCCACGGGCCGGCATGACTTTCGCCAGTGGTTTGCGCGCCATCCTGCGCCAGGACCCGGACGTGATCATGCTCGGCGAAATCCGCGACCGCGAAACTGCACAGATCGCCGTGCAGGCGAGTTTGACCGGGCACCTGGTGCTCTCGACGTTGCACACCAACAGTGCGGTGGGCGCGGTCACGCGGCTGCGTGATATGGGTATCGAACCGTTCCTGATCGCTTCCAGCCTCAAGGGCGTCATGGCTCAGCGGCTGGTCCGACGCCTGTGTCATTGCGCACAGCCGCAACCCTTGCAGGCCGCCGAGCATCAACTGTGGCCGGAGCTGGCCACTCTCAGCCAGAGCTTTCATGCCCAGGGCTGCGAAGACTGTCAGGGCAGCGGCTACAACGGGCGCATCGGGCTCTATGAGTTCATCACCCTGGATGCCGGGCTGATCAGCTTGTTGTACGAAGGCGCAACGGAGGCGGCTATGCATGAGTACCTGGCGGACAAGCGTCAAAGTCTCAGTGCCATGGCCACCGAGTGCCTGCGCCGAGGCGAAACCAGCCTTGAGCAAGTGCTGCGGGCGGTACGTGACTGATGCCGACTTATCGCTACCAGGCACTGGACTTGGCCGGCCGTCGGCGCAATGCCAGCATTCAGGCAGAAAGTGAACGCCATGCCCGCCAGTTGCTGCGCGAGCAGGGCCTGTTCGCCCGCGACCTACAGGAGCAGTGCGGGACGTCGCCCAGCGGACGCGGCCAGCGTTTGAATCATGGGCAGCTGTGTGAGTTGACCCGCCAACTGGCCACATTGTTGAGTGCCGGCATTCCCTTGGTAGACGCCCTGGCAACCCTCGAACGGCAGCTTACGGAGCCGGCGATTCGCAACTTGTTAGTCGCCGTACGCGGTGCTCTGGGTGAGGGTCTCAGCCTGGCTCAAAGCCTGCGTCGCCAGGGCGGGCAGTTCAACACGCTGTACTGCGCACTGGTGGAGGCCGGGGAGCGCTCCGGCAAACTCGCCCCGGTGCTCGAACGCCTGGCCGAACACCTGGAACAAGTCCAGCGGCAACGCCACAAGGCCCGTACCGCGTTGATTTATCCCTGTGTGCTGATCCTAGTGTCGATGGCCGTGGTGATCGGCCTGATGACCTTTGTGGTGCCCAAGTTGACCGAGCAATTCAGCCATACCGGGCAGAGCTTGCCGTTAATCACTCGGCTATTGATCGGCACCAGCGAGGCCCTGGTGATGTTCGGTCCTTGGCTGTTGGGCCTGGGGCTGCTGCTCGGCACTGGCGCCGGCCTGTTGCTGCGCAAGCCGCTGTGGCGCTTGCGGCGGGACGGGCTGGCGTTGCGTCTACCGAAGATCGGCTTGCTGTTGTCGGTGCTGGAGAGCGCACGGGTGTCGCGCAGCCTGGCAATTTTGCTGGGCAGTGGTGTGCCGTTGCTCGAATCGCTGCAGGTCGCCACCGCCACGGTGGGCAATCGCCAGATCCACCAGGCCCTGGAATCTGTAAGCGAGCAGGTGGAGGGTGGCGTAACCCTGCACCGGGCTCTCAGCGCGACGGGGCACTTTCCACCCATGCTGTTGAATATGGTCGCCAGTGGCGAGGCCAGCGGCACCTTAGCGGACATGCTTGAACGGGTCGCGGACAACCAGGAGAGCGGCTTCGTACGCCAGGTTGACATGCTCATGGCATTGTTCGAACCCTTGATGATTCTAGTGATGGGCGCCGTGGTGCTGTTCATCGTGCTGGCAGTGCTGCTGCCGATCATGCAGCTCAACCAGGGACTTACTTTCTGAAATGGAGACCTATGCCATGCCCGATAACCCAATGCTCAAGCGTCGTCAGCGCGGTTTCACCCTGATGGAAATCATGGTGGTGATTTTCATCATCGGCCTGCTGATCGCTGTCGTCGCTCCCAGCGTACTGGGGAGCCAGGACAAGGCTATGCGCCAGAAAGTCCTGGCCGACCTGTCTTCCCTGGAGCAGGCCTTGGACATGTACCGTCTCGACAATCTGCGCTTCCCCAGTTCAGAACAAGGTTTGCCAGCGCTGACCAGCAAGCCGCAGGTCGACCCGCTGCCACGTAGCTGGCGGGCTGACGGTTACATTCGGCGCTTGCCGCAAGACCCTTGGGGCAATGACTACCGTTACCGTACGCCGGGCCAGAATGGGCGCGTCGACATCTATTCCCTGGGGGCCGACGGGCAGGAGGGTGGCGAAGGCACCGACGCCGACATCGGTAACTGGAATCTCTAGGCATGGTGCGTTCACAAGGTTTTTCGCTTCTGGAAATGCTGGTGGTGGTGTTGATCGTAGGTCTGTTCAGCACGCTGGTAGTAGCCCGGCTTGACGGTGGTCAAGCGCCATTACGCCAGGCCCTCGAGCAACTGGCCAGTGAGGTCCGGATTCAGGCCGCACAGGCCCGTCATGGCGGGCAGTTGCTGGGGCTGCGCTGGAATGGCCGAACGCCTGAACTCGTCCGTTTGCAAGTGATCAACGGTCAGTCGGTGTGGCAGGTTGAGCCATGGCGGTCTGTGCCATGGCCGCCACAGTTGCAGGCGGATTGGCCGGTGACCCGCGAACCACAGGTGGTGTTCACGCCCTCGGGGTTGGCCGGGCCGGTGTCGCTGACCTGGCACTGGTCGCAAGGTAGCCAGCGTTGGCAATGGCGTGCCGATAACTCCCTGGAAATCACGAGCCCGCCATGAAACGTCAACGTGGTTTCACCTTACTGGAAGTGACCGTCGCCCTGGGCATTGCGGCGCTGATGGCGGTTATGCTTAGCCAGATGTTGCGCCAACGTATCGCCGTGCATCAGGCGGTTCAGCACCACCAACTCGGCAATTTGTGCGCGCGAGAGCTGGAGGTCCGCTTTGGCGTTGAGCGTTACTGGCCAGCGATCAATCAGGTCCGCGGTGAACTGCGCCAGGGCCAGGCCACCTGTCACTGGCAGTTAGAGCTAGGCAACACCGGGGTCAATCGCTTGCGCCGAGGCGAACTGGCGTTGTTCGCTGACCCTGAGCGTCGCGAACCGTTGGGTAATTTTAGTCTGTTTCTGGTGCGGCCTTGAAGCGCGCGCAGCAGGGCCTGACCCTGATTGAGTTGCTGGTGGCGATGGCACTGACGGCGGTGCTGGGCGTGTTGTTGGCGTCGCTGGTCAATGGCTGGGCGACGGTCCGTGAGCGCTTGCAGGATTCGGGAAACGAATCGACTGTATTGGAGTTTTGCCTATTCCTGGAACGTCGTTTCGACGGTCTGGTTTTGCGTCAGTTGTATGAGCGGCGCTTGCCGCAGGACTTTGCCTGGTTCGATTGGCAACCCTCTCCCGGACAACTGCAATGGGTCGCGCTGGCAGCGTGGCCGTCCGCCGAATCGCCGTCGCGAGTGCAACGTCAGCGCCTGGCGTTCGATGCTCGGGATCGGCGCCTGGACCTGTGGGTCTCGGCTGATCTGTATGCCGCAGATGTCCCACGCTGGGAGCTGCGCGAGTCTCTGGACGGAGTCGAGCAGGCCCGTTTCAGCTTCTACCAGGGGACGCGCTGGCTAGCGTTTCCTTCCACCGTCGCCGCTCAGCCCAATCGAGGCGTGCGACTTGAGTTCGCGCGTCATGGAGCCCCTTATGTCTGTACCTTTTCCTTACCCGATACGCAGCCATGAGTCGGAGCCCAGGGATGTTTGAGCGCCTGATGTCGCGGTCACGCTTACCGTCGCGGGAGTGGTTGCTGGTGCGTCCGTCGACAATGCCCGAAGCGGCGTGGCAATGGCTGCATTACTCGGCGCAGCAGGTACGCCAGAGCGGCACATGGCCGCCACCGGCTGACTGCCTGCATCTGCCCACGGCATTGATCATTCCGGCGTTGCATTGCAGTCATTTCTGCTTGCCCGCACCGCCCGGGCTCAAGCGTCATGAATGGCCGCAATTGTTCGAAGAGTATGTACAGCAGCCCGTCGAGAGCTTGCTGGTGAGTTGCCTGTCCCGCGAAACCGGGCATCTCGAATTGCTGGTGATGCAACGCGAAAAGGTCGAGCGCTGGCTGGCTGAGTGTGCCGAATTGGGCTTGTTGATCACCCACGGCTGGGCCGAGATGCAGTTGTTGCCGCAGCCCGAAGCCGGACAGGCCGTGCGTTGGCAGCGTGAGCAGATGGTCTGTCTGAAAATGGGTGGTGGTGCCCAACCCCGCAAATGGCTCGTGTGGCCAGACGTCCTGGGTCAGATCTTACCCCCGGCCTGGCGCGAGGTTCCTGCCGAGCATATCGAAGGGGCCTGGCCTTCACGACTGGCCCCGCTGGGGCACTTACCCAGCGTGCTGGACTGCCCGCGACCCGCTCGGTCAGGGAGCCTGCGATACCCGTCGCTGACCCGCTTGCAACGCCGGTTACTCGGTGGGTGCGCATTGTTGGTGGTCAGTTGGGGCGGGGTGTATCTGTTGCAGACCTGGCAGCAACTTGAGGTTTGGAAGGCGCAAGTTGCGACGGTCGCGGGCCCCGGCAGAACCATCGAGCAGGCCCGCGGAGCCTTAGCACGACTGAAGAGCCGCGAGGACGACTGGCGTGTACGTCAGCAGCAGGTGGTCATGCTGGAACAGGCCGTTTCCGAGTGGTTGGCGCGCGAGCCCGGCTGGTCGGTGTCGAGTAATGATTTCGATGGTCGCTTGTGGACCCTGGGCCTCAGCGGTCCAGGGCCTCTGCCCGCGCAACATTGGCAAGCCATTGCCCTCAGTGTTGGCGCCGAGCTGCGGGTCGAGCCGCAGGGGGCGGTATTCGATCTGGGGGAGCAACCATGAAACAACAGTTACGTCAAAGTATTGCCAGCTTCGAAGAGCTGCCACCCATTCGTCGCTACTGTCTGCTGGCCGGTGGGGTGCTGGTTCTGATGCTGGCTCTGGTCTTGTTGTCGCGGCCGCTGCGGGCTGTCTGGCAGGATGCGCGCCAGTGGCAGACACTGGCCCGACAGGTACAAAACCTGACGCCAGCGGTGGTGTTTTCCAACGAGCAATGGCAGGCGCTGGCGGTGACGGGTCAATTGGTCCTGACGCAGGTCGAGCGTCAGGGCGATGTATGGCGGGTGCAAGGCGAACTGCCTCGACCACAGGCCCTGACACAGTTGATGCGTACGTTGCAGGAACAGGGTGGTCGACCGCTGCGCTGGAGCCTTAAGCGCGGCGCCCAAAGTTATGTTTTTAGCCTGGATGTCGCTGGTACGACGGGGTCGCCATGATTCGCACGATGGTCTGGGGCACGCTGGTATTTGTCCTTACCCTGCTGCTCAATCTGCCGGCGGCTTTTGTCGTCCGGCAATTCGCCTGGTCGCCAGACTGGCAACCAGGCGAAATCTCGGGAAGTCTGTGGGACGGCCAGATGACCCGGTTGGGGGCCGTGGGACCGTTGGCATGGAAGGTTGAGCCCTGGGCACGGGCAGTCCGGCTGAGCGTGGCGTTTCAACAGCGCAACTGGGATTTATCAATCCACGGTTGGCCGTGGGACTGGCAGGCACAGCTAGTGCCGGGAGCGGTCAGGGCAACGCCAACGGCTGCCTTTCTCCTGGCCGGGCAGTGGAACGGTGGATTGCAGCTCAGCGGTTCGGGTCGAATCTGTCGCAGCAGTGAAGGGGCATTGAACGGTTCGCACCTGACCTTGCTGACCCCCTGGATGATCAACCTGGGCGCCACCCGAATTCAGCTGGAATGCCGGGACGGATTGAAGTTGCGGGCTGACCTGCAACTGGACGGCATGCATCGGTTTGACGTCGAAGCCGATGTGGGCCGCCAGCGGCTGCAGATCGATGGCTGGGCAGAGCCCGGTGCCGCACTTACGCCATTGTTGGTTCAGAGTCGTTGGCTGTCGCCGGGAGAAAAGCGCTTCAGCAAGGTACTGGGCGTTCGCTGATGCGCAACGTCTTCTATTTGAATGTGTTTATTGGGTCGAAAATACTGCCATGCGCATCGAGCGCCGCGACGTTCAAGCAATAATGCCCTTCGCAGTCGCTTCCTTGATCCAGGATGGGAACTCTTCCATCAGCTTGTCGTAGAGTTCCTCTTCAGAGATATCGTTCAGGTCATCCAGTGCGAAGAAACCGCAGTTATCAATGGCCCTTCCGGACATATCGTCTAACCGCTCAAGGATCCCGTAGTTCCGCCCTCCGACACCCACGAACTGCCAGAAGCAGGGAAGTGCGGCCGCCTCAGTAATCAACTTCGTTATGGCGCGGTCTTCATGGATCCCACCATCGCTGATGAACAGGACGTAGACGGGAGTCTTGTCGCTAGATTTGGCGTAGAAGTCGATCACCTGGCGAATAACCTTGGGTTCGTCATTGATCCGCTGGCCGACCCCCCATTTTTTCCAGCCGCCATCCTCGCTGTTCACGTAGTCCGAGTAGTTGGCCATGCTCACTTCAGACAACTTGCAGGGCTTGGCCCCGAACGCCCAGCAGTCGAGCGCGCCATCGTCGTCGAATGCAACCGCCAGAGGCAGTAGTCGATTGATGACTTCTTGAACTTTCCCTCGGGAGTATTGGCCATTCATCGAGCCACTGGCGTCGAGCACCAGTGCCACGCGCGCTTTCAGCTCCGTGAGTTTGACCTTTTCCAGACTGATCTGCGCTTTCTTGGCCAGGCTCACCAGGAGAGGCGCACCTGCAGCAATTTTTTTCTCAAAAGAAATCCTGGAGGATGAGGGGAGCGGGGCTCCTGGTGCTGGCGCAGCAGTTTGCTCAGCCACCTCGCCGCCAAAGTGGCGAACCAGGGCATCCAGACCGTCATTGAAGCCTTGCAAGTTGGACTGGAGCCGCCACACACCGTCCTTTCGATAGATGTCGGCAACCATGATTGCTTTTTCCCCAGCGAAGTCTCCACCCGAGAAGTTGCACGTAGCGCGCTGATGACCATCAAGCTGGTGAATTGCGAAGAAGCTGGCCGTGATGTCCTTCATCGCGCCATTGCCATCGATCGATGCCGTGAAAACCAAACGGTCAATGGTTGCGGGCAGCGTCCCAAGGTTCAATTTGAAATCGCCACCGCTCAGCAGGGTCACGCTATTACAGGGCGTAGCAGGCTGATTAAAAAAGGTCATGTAACGGTCATCAGACAATTTTCCGCTGGCATCAAGGCCAAAGCATACGAAGTCGATGACATTGGGGGACTTGATCGCGATGGACAGCGTCAGTTGGTCACCTTGGATGATGCTCGACAGGGGCAATCGTTGCCCTTGGGTAATCTGCATGCCACGTCCTTTTGATCGTCAATGAAAGGGATTTATCTTACAAGCTTGCCAATAATTGATCATTGCCCGTGATCCCTGTTTTCAGGATGACGGGCAGATGTTCATAACCGCGGGGTAGGGCGTCGGATGTGCCCTTCAGCAACGCTCGCTCAAAGTCTATATAATGCGCGTCTGTTCGTGTCAGGGCCCTGGGGCTCTGATGCAGGACTTATCTTCCGGCCATTGCCGCCGGCCATTGCTGCAAGCACCGGTTCAACGTGCTAGCGCACGCTTTGCCTTAGACCTGGAACGCCCTTTGCGTTCCGTCTCTTGCCAGCCTTCACGATGACAACCCAGCGGACCGCTGTCCGATGCCACCTGCCTGTCAGGAACCCCGGGTTGTTTTGCGCCTGCCGATTTCGGTCTTTCATTACGTCTGTGATGACTGTGGCGCGCATAAAGGAGAAAGGAATGTTCCAACTTTCCACCCCCACCGTCTTGCTGCTTCTGTTCTGTTTCTATGGCTTGACCTTTTTAGTGTCGTTGCGCGTGGGTCGCAAGGATGAAAACGTCGACGGCTATATGGTTTCCAATAACTCTATTGGTTTTGGCATGGCGGCTGCCAGCATGACCGCTACCTGGATCTGGGCCGCTTCGTTCTACGCGGCAGCCACCGCCGGCTACAAGTTCGGCATCTCTGGCGCGCTGCATTACGGCTTTTGGGGGGCGTTGATGATTTTGTTTATCTACCCCTTTGGCCGGCGCTTTCGCGCACTGGCGCCCAAGGCCCACACCCTGGCAGAGATCATGCACGCCCGCCACGGGCGTTCCAGCCAGATGATTCTGGCAGGCTCGAATATCGTCGGCAGCATAATCAGTTTGATGGTCAACTTTACCGCTGCTGGTGCGTTGGTTGCCGTGTTGTCCCCGCTGAGCTTTATTCAGGGGGTATTGATCGCTGGTTTCGGGATTTTGAGTTACACCATCTGGTCAGGCTTTCGCTCTTCAGTCCTGACGGACTTCGGCCAACTGATAGCTATGATCTTCGCCGCCGTGGTGATTATCCCCATTATTTTCTTCCAGCTTGGCGGTCCGGAACTTTTCGCCCAAGGCATGCCGAACATTTCCGCGGAGCAAGCCAGTTTCTATTCGAAAACCGCCATTCTGGAGCAGGGCGCACCGTATTTTGTTGCGGTATTGGCTTACGCCATTGGTAACCAAACGATTGCCCAGCGATTGTTTGCGGTGCGTGAAGACTTGATGAAGTCGACCTTTATCACGGCCACCATTGGTTATGCATCGATTGTGATTGGCCTGGGCATGCTGGGTTTCCTGGCCTTGCTGGCCGGTGTGCAACCGGTGGCTGGCGACTTGAATAACCTGATCCCGCAAATGGCCTCGACGTACCTGCCGCCGTTTGCAATCGGGCTGTTTTTCATCATGGTAATCGGCTCGCTGTCGTCGACCGCCGATTCGGATTTATCGGCGCTGTCCGCACTGGTGATGACTGATGTATATGGCAAGAACCTGGCCAAAGGTAAGCCAAACCCCAAAACCATGTTGTTCGTCGGGCGCTTGACCATGGTCGTTGCGACGATGCTCGCCGTGGTATTCGCCAGCCTCAAGCTGGACATCCTGACCATGCTTATCTTCGTGGGCGCGTTATGGGGCGCTATCGTATTTCCGGTAATAGCCAGTCTGTACTGGGGGCGAATCACCAATGCCGCCTTTACCAGTGCGGCCGTCGCAGGTTTTCTGATGTTTATCGTCGCGCGCTTCGAACTGCTTGAGTTGCAAGGCGCCGTGGCACTGTTCTTCGAGTTGTTTGCATCAATCGGTGGTGGGGTGGTGATTGGCTTGATGGCCTTCGGCTTCTTCGGCCGCAAGGTCGGGTTTACGTTTGGCGGGCTCGCTTTTTTGATTCTGGCGCCGTTTGCGTTCGGCTTTTTGCGTGATTACACGGTATTGCTCAGCTCACTCACTGCCTACGGCGTCAGCACCGTGGTTTGTGTAGTGGTGAGCTTGATGTCCAACGAAGATTTCGACTTTGATTGCATCAACGAACGTGTCGTGGCCTTCCACTACGGCGCCAATGGCGCCACTGAAAACAAAGGAGCTTCCCCATGTCCGGTTTTGCGTTAACCCTGTATGTATTGATCTGGCCCGTCATTGCGGCGGCCGTGATGATCACCTTGTGCGTCAGCTTGTACCGCGACATGCGCAAGGCAAAACGTGAAGGCACTGACCTGGTGTAAACCGATCCGAGGTGCGGGCAAGCGATAGGTGTTTGTCCGTACCCATTTCAGCCTCACTCCAACCTTCACTTTGCATCCAATGCAGCAGCGATCCCACGTGCTGAGCTGACAATCATCAATCGGTATTTGAAGAATGAATCGTCCGCTGTTTATTTCTCTAGATGGGCCCAAGGGAACCGGCAAAACCACACTGTTGGAGGCCGTTACGAAAGTACTGAGGGCAGACAACAAAAAGGTGATCCGACTTTGCGAGAAAAAAAGCGATCCCTATAGGGGTGAAACAATGGCCCTCGTTAACAAGCTCGTCAGAAATCCCAGCCGGGATTTGGAGTTGGGGGTTTGTGAGCGCTTTGCTGATAGCCGTACCTGGATTTCCCAGCACGTGCTGGCTAAGCAGCCACCAGGCAGCATCATCTTGATCGATCGCTGGTACCCGTCGGATGCCGCGTTTCGCCGGATAATCCCGTTTGCAGAGATTCTACAGCTAAATATTGATCGAAACGTGCAAGTGCCAGACCTGCATGTCGGGGTTGTCACCGCCCCTGATATTTCATGGGCGAGGGCAGCGGCACGACAGCGTGGGCTGAGCAGTACTGTGATCCATAAGCTGGAAGAACATGTTGCTTGTACCCAGGCGTTCGAGCGAGCGATTGCAGATCACGGCTGGTTTTTATGCCGTAATGAAGGAACGATTGAAGACGCAACGATGCAGGTGATTTCTGAGATCTATAGAGTCCTTCGATGCCCGTAGGCGAAGTTCGCTGCGCCGGCCTTGATGCGGTTGAGATAGCCGTAGATATAGATCGTTAGCAGGATCGAAGGGGGGATTTGGGGTGAGTCTTACCACTGCAGAACGCGTGTCGAAAACTTCAACTATGCTCAGAATTCTCGCCACGGAAGGGTGGATACAGCAATGTTCAAGGTCTTCAGTTGCTACGTTCCTCTCTACGCTTCAGTCATCCTTTCCGGGTGCTCCACTGCCCCATCGCTAGATGATTCGCTGAAAAGAGACCGTGCGCTGATCAATGACAATGGCTATTACGTTCCCGCGCATTTAAGTCATCTGTTTCGCGCCGAACGAACGGCTGTCGCGAGGAGTAGACCCCCGAACGTAGGCCTCGCGTTGGCGGGTGGCGGGACAAAAGCGTCGAGTTTTGCCATGGGAGTCCTTCAAGGAATGCACACCTCGGAGTTCATGAAAAACATCGACATTCTCTCCACGGTTTCTGGGGGAGGCTACGCGGGTTACTGGTACTACTCGCGATTGATCGCGGATACAGGAGAAGAGTTTAGACGACCCGATAAGTTTGAGTCTGAACGCTTGAACCCTTTTTTTGCAGATTGTTTGCCTTCTCGATACATGAATTTGTTAGAAAAGGGGCTGCTGCCCAAGTTTCCTAAGCCATGTCCGATAAACAATTTCACTAACTATGATCCTTCTTTGCCGCCTTCGGCGTCGGGCGCAAAGGACCTCAACGATCCATATCGATATCAGAACTACATCCGCGCGTATCAAGATCTTTTCAGTACTGGACGCAATATGTTTGGCCTCCGCGCCTTCAATTATGACACCACCGAAGAAGATAGCAGCATTAATAATGAAATCGTTGAAAACTCGGTTCTGTTGGTGGCTTCGGCAGTCGCCAACATTGTGCCGAACATGCTTTTCGATTGGCAGTGGAATATGTCTTCAACTCAGCGCGCATATGCCAAGGGCATAGCTCGCACCTACGGGGCTAGTCCACCGCTTTGTGAGGAAGGGGGGTGTGTTAAGCCTCTGTTCAAAAAAGGTGAAATACGTCGCGAAGGCAATATTGGCGAGGCGCGGGAACTAAATTTCGCAGACGTTCGGAGAACGTACGAAGAGAAGGGGGCGCCGATGTGGATCATCAACGCCACAGCCGGGGAGGACCGGTCTGTGTTTGATTTCGCGGGACAATCAGACTTGCGCTTTACCTCCTATGAGTTCACCCCTTATGGGTATGGATCTGGCCTATACGGTTATCGGCTAGGTGAGCTCAAGGGAATTACGCCTACGGAGGCGGTCGTCTCGTCCGCGGCCTTCTTTGATGATCAACAGAAGGGGGAAATGAGTCCTCCGTGGCGCAATCTCGCCGCTGCGGGTATGAAGGTGTCAACGCTGAACTGGGGGAGCTCCTATCGCAACCCCAACGTGCAGGACTTCGCCTATTTTGGCCACATGGCATTGCCGTTCCCTCTTTACTACGTTGACCGTCTCAAGGAGCCGAAGGAGTCGACCTACATCCACCTCTCCGACGGCGGACAGTCCGAGAACCTGGGTGCTTACGCATTGATACGACGCGGGTTGCCTAACATCATTATTTCCGATCACGCAGAGGATCGCGGCGGCAACATGCATGACATCTGCCGTCTCAAAACCCAGATCCGTAAGCAAGGACTCTCGTTGCGGCTTCCTGGACTTGAGGGCTTGGATGAGCTTTGTGCTCAGGAGGGTAAGCCCACAGTAGGGTATGACATCTATAACTGGCGCCATCCTGTCCTGCTCGGATGCATTGTCGATAGCGCAACTGACGGTGACGCTTGTGTTGAGCCGAGCGCTGACGAGAAAGCGAAAGGGAAGTACTTCGCACGGCTGTTCGTTATTAAGCCAGCACTGGGTAGCGAGGCTGTTGCTCACTCTTTGAAAGCTATCGCGAAGGCTTGTACCAGCGTTGAGGGGAACTGCACAGAAGCCCTCACTTCTGCTTGCACCAAGACCTACCCAGATAGCAAAAGTCCGATGTGGAAAAATGCAGCGCCTGCGTCTTGCGAGATGTATGGATTCATTCGAAAAAATGGGCCGGGGACCTCAGGTATTGCCAAAGATGAATGCCCGCATTTCCCGCAGTATGGAACGGTAGCCATGACCGTGGATTCCTCACCCTGGATGTACGGGGCAATGCGGGATTTGGCTGCTTACTATACCGGGCGCGTGGCGGCGCTTTTCGACGGGCAGGGTAACGTTCACTCACGATTGTTCAATGATGAATTGAGCTACCAAGCCCAATCGAAGATCAAGTCGGTGCCGGCTGGTGATGCGTCGTTGCTTTTTACACCGAAGGCGGGGAGTGCAGGGCAGTGCTACGGATCAGGAGGCGACAAAACAGCATTCGACTGATCCAACGAAGCACTATATTGAGGTCACGGCTTTTGGCATAGGTATAGAAAGCCTGGATCGCGCGCACATGTGCCGCAGTAGTGTTGTAAGCGCGGTACCTTAGCTTGAGTTGAACGGGACAAGTATGGGCAACGGCGCCGCATATAGTTTCAATGCGCTGAAGCCCGACTTCGAGTAGCGGGTCACAGTTCAATTTCATGACGATGTTTGCGTGATATGAATGCGATTGTGCTGGTGGCAGCCAGCTGCGCTTTTCCATTTCCTAGGCCATAGGTTGATTGGAGTTGGCATTCACAAACGGAAAAGGTTCTCTAGCTAGACGACACGGAGCAAACGCCCGTATGCTCTCGATTCCTTATCTGCATGGACTCCTTCGTGGACCCCAGCCCCGCAACACACAGCCGCTGTCCAGATTCTGAATTTGGTCGTGCCGCCAAATGATCGAAACTATCCTTACCCTCATTCTTGGCATCCTGGTCATCCTGGCGATCATCGCAGTGAATGGCTATTTTGTTGCGCAAGAATTTGCCTACATGGCGGTTGACCGTACCAGGCTCTCAGCATTGGCTGCTGCCGGTGATACGTCGGCAAAGCGCGCATTAGCCGTCACGAACCGCACAAGCTTTATGCTGTCGGGTGCCCAGCTTGGCATTACCGTCACAGGCTTACTTGTTGGTTATGTCGCGGAGCCCTTGGTAGGTGAGTCTTTAGGTGTTCTGCTCGCAGGAACCGGTATTCCGGTTGAAGCTAGGGTGGCCGTCGGTACAGGTCTAGCCCTAGTTGCGGCTACGATTATCCAAATGATCGTGGGTGAGCTTTATCCGAAAAATCTTGCCATTGCGAACCCTGAGCCCCTGTCGCTTGGGCTTGCCCGCTCCACGCTCTTTTATATGTCGGCCTTCGGCTGGCTAATCAGTTTCTTCGACAAATCTGCCAACCTTCTCCTGAAATTACTGCGTATCGAGCCGATTCATGATCTCGACGTGAGCGCCTCGGCTACCGATCTGCCGCACATAATCGCTGACTCGCGCGACAGTGGCGACCTACCACGTGAGCTTTCACTCATGATGGATCGCATCCTCGACTTCCCGCAACGCAATGTCGAGCACGCTATGGTGCCCAGATCACAAGTTGACTGGGTTGAGCCAGATACGACGCTCGAAGAGCTGCGAGGGCTGATGGCGCGTGCCCACACCCGATACCCGGTGATTGATGACGATGATGCCCCTGTGGGCGTTGTACATCTCGCCGACGTGCTTGCACGTCTCTCCACGGGAAGCAGTAATGAGACCGTTGCATCGCTGATGAGACCTGCCAAGGTGCTGCCGACGCTGATGCTGCTGCCAGATGCTCTTGATCAGTTGGTTCAAACAACCGATCAGTTAGCTTGTGTTATCGACGAGTATGGTGGTTTCGCTGGGGTGCTCACGATTGAAGATCTCGCCATGGAAATCGTCGGTGACATTACCGATGAGCATGACGCAGAAGTCGGCGATGCCATCGTGTCTGAAGGGGAAAACATCTGGACAATGGAAGGCGACGTTCACCTCGACGAAGTCAGGCGCATTATTGGTCACGACCTGCCGCGCGTTGATGTTGAGACGGTGGCAGGTATGCTGATCGCTGAGCTTGGCGCACTGCCTGGAGAAGGCGACACAGTCACCGTTGATCTACCTATCGATGCTGCCGAGCTGGTCTCCGACGAGCCGGTGAGATATCGACTCGAAGTTGATGTCCTGCGTATTGAACGACATGTTCCGACTGAAGTTCGCGTACGGCTGGTCAAAGTGTCTATGGCGGAGGAAGGCCAATGAATGATCCGCTGATAGTCACGATAGCAACAGTCGCGCTCATCGCGCTGAGTGGCTTATTTGTTGTCATCGAGTTCGCGTTGCTCGGCGCTCGCCGGCACCGCCTTGAAGAGCTGGCCGTCAACAGTCCGTCTGCTCGTGCTGCGCTGCGCGGCATGAATGATTTGACGTTGATGCTTGCCGGTGCTCAGCTGGGTATCACGCTGTGTACTTTTGCCCTAGGTGCGGTGACAAAACCTGCGGTCGACTTATGGCTCGGCCCAGTGTTCATCGCGTGGGGCTTGCCTGAGTGGGCTGCTGGTGGCGCAGCTTTCGGCTTTGCGCTTTTCCTGGTGACGTTCTTGCACCTGGTTGTCGGTGAGATGGCGCCCAAGTCCTGGGCCATTGCACACCCGGAAAGATCCGCTCTGGCAATTGGCATCGTCTCGCGCATCTATACCTGGCCGCTACGTCCGCTGTTGCGCTGGGTGAATCGAATCGCCAACCGTCTCGTAAAAGCCTCAGGTGTTGAGCCAGTTGAAAGCGCCGCAGTTGGTGGTCAGGATATTGAGACCATAAGGCAACTCGTTGAGCATTCGGCGAAGGTCGGCACGCTACAGCCGCAGATGCAGCAGCAGATTTCAGGCCTGATCGACCTGGGCACGCTACCCGTCGAAGCTCTGCTAATCGAGCGGGAGGCGCTGGTTCACGTTACGCGGGATGCGACGGTGGCGGATGTCCGTACTGCGGCCATCCAGTCTGGGCACCTGCGCATTCTCGTTCTGGGAACCGAGGGCATACAACCCTCGGTGGTTCACGTACGCGACACCTTGCTTGAGCCAGAGACTCGGTTTGCGCATGAGCTTGCACGAGAAGCTTTTGTGCTTGACGCGAAAACTCCCGTCTATGAAGCGCTTGCGCGCATGCGTAAATCGAGCACTCAGCTTGCTTTAGTCGTGAGCGCGGATCGCTTGCTGGGCGTTGTAACACTGGCCGACATCCTCAAACGAGTACTCCCTGCTGCCTCTAATGCCTAGCGTCCGCACATATAAATGCTGAGAGTTTCCCCGTAGCTATTTGGCAGTTACACCTTGCTTGGGAAAGACAGTTTTCAGCTGAGCTTCGTTTGCTGATCAAGCTCACAACTCTATGCGGCTGACCACGAATTGAAGCTGCTCACTAGTTTCATAGGGTCTAGGGTGAGTAACCTGAGCGGCTTCTTCGGGTCGATTGCGGCCTGTCGCGACAGGCAGAAAACGACCCATAGCTGCCAGTCATTTGTGTCTAAAAAATCAGGGGCAATTCAGGGCGATGCGGGCCTCAAGAAAGAAATCGAATTCGAAACGAAGCTGCGCGATTTGCTCGCAAAATATAGCTATAGCCTTAAGGACGTGATCAACCTGCTAGATCCACAAGCAGGTCGTCGCGCTCCAGCCGTCGAGTCCAAAGCAGGCAGCCGCAAGCCACGCCAGTTGAAGGTTTATAAAAATCCACATACCGGCGAAGTCTTAGAAACCAAAGGCGGCAACCACAAGACTCTGAAAGAGTGGAAAACAGAGCATGGCTCCGCTACCGTTGAGTCTTGGTTAACCAAGTGATTTTGGTTTGAGCACAAAAGGGCCCTATTAGGCCCTTTTTGCTTGGAGGCTGTTATTCAGAAACTGTTGTTACCTGGTCACTTATAAGCTGAGCCAAAATTCGCACAGGCTCCGTAAAACTCTGCCGAGACCGATGTACCAGCCCGATATCACGGTGAAAGGTGTGTTGTCCCAAATCGAGCGCTCGTACACCAGCGGGCCATTGCTGATGGGTTTCCGTCTGTGGCACCAGCGCTATGCCTAAACCATTTTCAACCAGCTTGATGATGGCCTCCAGTTCATCCAGTTCGCAAACCTCCCGCAATGTGAAATGCATCTGTCGCAGGAAACGATCGACCTGCCTGCCGCCGAAGGATGATCGGTCATATCGAATGAATGGCTGGCTGGACAGCAGTTCCGACCAGTCTTCTCCTTCCAGCTCGCGTGGCACGATCAGTCGGTAGGGCTCTAGCGCCAACGTCGTCCAGCGCAGGTCACTTTGAAGGGAGAAGGGCGGGCGAATGATGACGGCCATGTCGATTTCGCCCGCGTCTACGAGGTTCACCATCTCCATTGAAAGCCCGGGGATGACACGTGTGCGGCACTGCGGACACTGTTGGTGAAACTTCGCCAGCGCATCGGGCAAATAGGAACGCTGCACGGATGCGATCGCACCGATGTTGACCAGCACGCTGGGAGGTTCGCCCAGCGTAGTGGAGCCAAGATTGTCGTAAAGCCTGAGCAGCTCCTGCGCCTGCAGAAGTATCTGATGACCCATTTTGTTGAGATGGGCTGAGCGTCCTTTCCTGTCGAAAATTTCAAAACCGAGCTCGGTTTCCAGGCGCTGGATTTGCGCGCTCACGGCGGCCTGAGTCAGGCCGATCTTGTTGCCGGCAGCGGCGAATGTGCCTTCCCGCGCCACAGCAATGAGTGTCTTCAGTTCTTTGATCATTCACAAATATTAATTGTGTTTCTAAGAAATATATATTGATTTTTATGTTCGGTTTTCCGTCCTACGATGTTTCCCATCCTCGGCAACGGCTGAATCCAGAGAGCCAATGACGGTGGAAATGTTTGCCAACCAACAAAAAATATTTGGAGTTCTGATGAGCCTCTCGCCATTCCACCTTGCGATCCCTGTTTACAACCTGGCTGCGGCGCGCACCTTTTACGGTGAGGTCTTGGGTCTTGAAGAAGGGCGCTCCAGCACGCAATGGGTCGATTTCGATTTTTATGGTCACCAACTGGTGATTCACGGACATCCAAAAACCGCTTCGCAGGAAAGCTTCCATAGCAACCCGGTCGACGGACACGATGTTCCTGTTCCGCACTTCGGCATCATTTTAGGTTGGGAACAGTGGGAGGCACTGGCCGAGCGTCTGAAGTCGTTTGGTACCGAATTCGTGATTGAACCGTACATTCGATTCAAAGGCCAAGTGGGCGAGCAAGCCACCATGTTTCTCTTTGATCCGTGCGGCAACGCTCTTGAGTTCAAGGCTTTCAAGGATATGAGCCAGCTCTTCGCCAAGTAACAACACCCATGGCACAACCGCGTTGTGCCATTTGATCTCAAGTGAGCTGGAAGCTCATGACTCTAGCAGCTGCGAATAGACGCAGACCTTTCATTCCAACAAGAAGGCTAGACATGAAACGTATTCCCTTGGTGTGGCAAATCGTTGCCGGGCTGTTGCTTGGCGTGCTTGTAGGTTGGTACTTCAATACGCATCCGCACTATCAGACATGGGTGAGTGCGGAGATCCTCAAACCGCTCGGTGACATCTTTATCAAGATGATGAAGATGGTGGTTGTACCTATCGTGTTCTGTTGCATGATCCTGGGCATTGCAGGCGGTGGCGATAACAAGTCGTTTGGCCGTATGGGGATAAAGTCGCTGGGCTACTTTTTTGCGATTACGGCCTTGGCCATTGTCATCGGCTTGTGTTTCGCCAACGTTTTCGAGCCGGGTACGGGCACCGACATTTCCGGTATTTCGCACGGTACTGCAGCGATCACTCTGGAGCCGTCCAAAGGCGCATTGGTCATCTTGCAGAACATCGTCCCTGACAATGTGTTGGTTGCTATGTCAGAAGCGAAGTTGCTGTCCGTGCTGTTTTTCGCCGTGCTGTTAGGCATGGCATTGAACGCTCTGCCGAAGGACAAAAGCGCACCTTTCATCGCGCTGGTTCAGAGCCTTTCCGATGCGATGTTCAAGGTCGTCTCAATCGTCATGGCTTACGCGCCGATCGGTGTGTTTGGGATGATCGGCGCGACCGTGGCGACGTTTGGTTTCGCCTCGTTGCTGCCGTTGCTCAAGTTGATCGGGGTGGTTTATCTGGCGCTGATTGTTTTCGCGTTGGTGATACTCGGCGGTATTTGCTACTTGATTGGCGAAAACATTTTCAAGTTGATCCGCTACTTTCGCAATGAGTTGATTCTGGCATTTTCGAGTGCCGCGTCAGCCGCCGTCATGCCGCAGTTGATGACGCGATTGGAGAGCTACGGTGTACCGCGTAGGATCGTCAGTTTTGTGGTGCCGGTGGGGTATGCGTTCAATCTGGATGGTGCATCGATTTTCCTGGGCGTTGCGACGATTTTTGTCGCTCAGCTTTATGGAATTGATCTGTCGTTGTCTCAGCAGATCTTGCTGGTGGTCACGATGGTGCTGACTTCCAAAGGTGCTGCAGGGGTGCCTGGATTCGCCATCATTATCTTGTCTGCGACGTTGGCTTCTGCCGGCCTTCCATTGGAAGGGGTGGCGCTTATCGCGGGGATCTTCAGGATTATCGATAGCGGAACCACCACGCTGAACGTGCTGGGTAATGCCATCGCCCCCTTGGTAATCGCCAAGTGGGAGAGGGCGGCCCTTGAGCCTTCACGAGTCAATCAGGTAGTGCAAAAAGCATAGCAATCCGCGGGAAGGCGTCCGACAGGAAACGCTAACGGCTGAGTCGGTTCATCAGATGCAGGCAGGGGTTTATAGACGACCGGTCTAGTTTTGTGTAGGCTGCCTTCCCTATGAAGAAACCTATCCAAGACATGCGACAGCACATCATCGATGTGGCCAAGTCGCTGATGACCAACAAGGGGTACACCGCCGTGGGGCTGTCGGAAGTGCTGACAACCGCTGGCGTACCCAAAGGGTCGTTCTATCACTACTTCCGCTCGAAAGAAGAATTCGGCCAAGCACTGCTCGAAGAATATTTTCAGGAGTACATCGGGCGCGTCGATATAGTCATGGCCGCAGAAGGAACCGGAGCGGAGCGGTTGCTCGGCTATCTGCACTACTGGGCAAAAACGCAAGCGTTCGATCATCCAGAGGAGAAATGCCTAGTGGTGAAACTGGGCGCTGAAGTCTGCGACTTGTCAGAAGATATGCGCACGGTGCTGGAAGAAGGTACCGCGCTGATCATTCAGCGGATCATGCGTTGCGTCGAGCAGGGCATGGCCGATGGTTCCGTATCGCAGACTCAGGACGCGGCGATATTAGCCGAATCGCTTTATCAGCTATGGCTTGGCGCCTCGCTGTTGGTCAAGGTCAAGAAGACCACGGCTCCCTTTGAAACCGCACTGATCACAAGTAAACGCCTGCTGGTCTAGGGGCGTTTTTTTAACCAAATTACTAGACGACCGGTCTAATAATTGAGGTATTCAACATGATTTATAACAGTCATAACACCGACCTTTTTTCGCCCATGCAGATGGGCGCCTTGCAGCTGGCCAACCGTATTGTCATGGCTCCCGTGACACGCAGCCGGATGTCGGAGGACGGCGTGCCGAATGAAATGCACGCCACTTACTACGCCCAGCGTGCAGGCGCAGGCCTGATCATCGCCGAGGCCACGAACATTTCTGCTCAGGGGCGTGGCTATGCCATGACGCCTGGTATCTGGTCGGAAGAGCAGGTGGCAGGCTGGAAAAAAGTCACTGACGCGGTACACGCTGCAGGCGGCAAGATCGTCAGTCAACTATGGCACGTAGGTCGCTTCTCCAGCGTCGAGTTGCAGCCAAACGGCGAAGCGCCGGTGGCGCCCTCGGCAATCAAGGCCGAAGGTACCACCTATACCAACAATGGCATGGTCGAAGTGTCCATGCCTCGGGCGCTTGAGACTTCAGAGATCCCGGGGATCATCGAGCAGTACAGGCATGCGGCAGAAAATGCCAAGCGAGCCGGTTTTGACGGTGTGGAAGTCCATTCTGCCAACAGCTATCTGCTCGACCAGTTCCTGCGTGATTCCACCAATCAGCGAACTGACCAGTACGGCGGCTCCATCGAGAACCGGACACGACTGACACTTGAAGTCACCGAAGCAGTGGTAGCGATTTGGGGCAGTGACCGGGTCGGTATCCGCCTTTCACCAGTAACCCCTGATGCAGGTAACACGCCTCCAGACAGCAACGTCATGGCGACCTACGGTCACCTCATTCAGCAACTGAACAGATTCAACTTGGCCTACCTGCATTTCGTTGAAGGCGCCACCGCCACCTCTCGTACCGTTCCCGAGGGGGTGGATCTGGACGCGCTGAGTGCGCAGTTCGAAGGGCCGTACATTGGCAACAACAACTATGACCTGGAAATGGCGCTGGAGCGCAGGGCGCAAGGGCGGATTGATGCCGTGGCGTTTGGTCGTTTGTTCATTGCTAACCCCGACCTGGTAGAGCGCCTGCGTCGCGGTGTCGAGCTGACCATCGCTCCGCGCGAGAGTTACTACGGCGGAGGCGCCAAGGGCTACATCGATTGGCCAACGGCCAACTCCAACTAATGAACAGTTCCCCTCGCGTCAGCTCGGCGCGGGGAGACTCCGGCGCGAAAGCATTTCGCCGCAAAAGAGGCACTCAAGTATGAATTATCTGCAAAACAAGGTTGCCATCGTCACTGGCGCATCTTCCGGCATTGGTGCTGCCACCACCCGCGCATTGGCCGCACAGGGCGTCCGCGTCGTGGCAGCAGCACTCGATCAGAACGGGTTGGAAGCGTTTGTTGCGGAGCTGCGTGAGGCCGGGAGCGACGTGGTCGCCTTCACCACAGACGTTACCCATCTGGATCAAACCAAAGCTCTCGCAAAGTTTGCACAAGACACCTACGGCGCTGTGGACATCCTGGTCAACAACGCCGGTCTCATGCTCTTTTCCAACTGGGTCGATTTGGCCGTGCAGGATTGGGAAAAGATGATCGATGTAAACATCAAGGGCTATCTCAACGCTACTGCTGCGGTACTGCCGTTCATGTTGGAACAGAAGTCCGGGCAGATTCTCAACATGGACTCTGTCGCAGGTCACCAGGTTGGGCCGGCGGCGGGTGTTTACAGCGCTACCAAGTTTTTCGTCCAGGCCATGACCGAGTCCATGCGCAAGGAGTTGGGCGTACAGCACGGCATCCGCGTCAACACCGTCAGTCCCGGCGTCATCAACACCGGCTGGGCGGACAAGGTCAGCGATCCTGAAGGGCGCAAGGCTGCTCAGGAGCTGAACCGGATTGCCATTGCGCCTGACGATATCGCCCGTGCTGTGATTTACGCGCTCAACCAACCGGAAAACGTCACCGTCAACGATCTAATCATCTCGCCGACACGCCAGGATTGGTGATCGTTGGTGGGCCATGCCCGCGCCCATCCAGACCTGATGGGCAATCGGAAATTTTTCAATCAGGAGTCCATCATGAGCAATCCAACTTACGTCCAGGAATACAACGCGATCGTCGACGTGCTTAGCCAATACAACGACGGTGGTGCCAAGGCTGACAGCGCTTTGATGAAGCCCGCTTTCAACGAGCAAGCGACCATGTTTGGGGTCGATGGCGACAAGCTCGTCGGCGGCGCGATCCAGAATCTGTACGACGTCATCGACAACGTGTTTCGTCCATCTCCCGAAGCCAAAGCCGCGATCGTTCGCATCGACATCGTGGGCACTGCCGCCAGTGCACGGGTCGATACCGACAACGTTTCGGGATTTTGCTTCACCGACTTCTTCAACCTGCTGAAGGTAGAAGGCAAGTGGACGATCGTCAGCAAGATTTACCACACCCATTCGAGCGTTTGAGCACTCAAGCGCCTCTGGCGAGGTGTGTTGTACCTCGCCCTTTTTGAAAGGAGAGAACCATGTCAAAGAACATCAAGGCAGTACCGACTTCCGAGTACAACGCTGTCATCGCTACCGCCAATCAGTACGTTGAAGGTCTGCGTGTGGGCAGTGCAGAAGGGGTTGCTCAAGCTTTCCATAAAGACGCCGTGATGTACGGTTTCACAAATGGTGAACTGCTTGGCGGCCCGATCAAGAATCTGTTTGATTTCGTTCAGAAGAACGGCAGCGCCCCAGAAATTTCGACTCGGCTCGACATACTGGCGATCACACCCACAACAGCCGTGGTGCGTGTCGATATGGAAAAGGATGCGATCGGTGCCAACTACAACGACTACCTGACCCTGATCAATATCGGCGGCACCTGGAAGGTCATCGCCAAGGTTTATCACCAGTTCGAAGGTTGAGCGTTCACCGATCCCGATTGAATCAATGCCGGGATCGGAGCTCGTTTATCGTCAAATGGAGAAGCGATCATGAGTAAGGTTTTCATCATCGGCGCCGCTGGCAAAGTGGGGCGGCGATTGGTTAAGCAACTCGTCGGGCGAGGTCACGAAGCGATCGCACTGCATCGGAACCCGGAGCAGGGGAGTGAGCTTGCGGATTTGGGAGCGACGCCCATCGAAGGCAATTTGTTGGAGCTTAAGTCAGGGCAAATGGCGCAGCTTATGTCGAGCAGTGATGCCGTTGTCTTCACTGCAGGTGCAGGCGGCGCAGGTATGGATCTGACCAATGCGATTGATGGACGAGGATTGGAGTTGGCAGTGGCCGCAACCATTCAAGCAGGTGTCCGGCGTTTCATTCTGGTCTCGGCCTTCCCCGATGCGCTGCGTGGTACCCCGGTATCCGAAAGTTTCGAAAATTACATTGCCGTGAAAAAACGAGCTGATGCTCACTTGGTGGGGACGGGTTTGGATTGGGTGATTGTGCGCCCAGGAACACTTCTGGATGACACCGGCACTGGGAAAATCCGTGCTGACGTCGCTATTCCTTACGGTGAAGTTTCAAGAGATGACGTGGCAGCGACACTTGCCGAGTTGATCGATCAGCCCAAGGTGAGCCGGGTCATTATCGAACTCACTCAGGGTGATACGCCAGTCTCCGACGCGGTTCGCAGGCTTGGTCGTGGGCGTTGCTCGCAATGAAGTTGGTATTGGTTGGCGCTACCGGTCTTGATGGGCGCGAGGTACTGAAACAGGCGCTCGATGATCCACGAATCAGTCAGGTGGTTGCACCGACTCGCTGTGCGCTTGCTGCACATCCCAAGTTACATGCGCCTCTAACAGACTTCGACAATCTACCGGAAACAGTCGACTGGTGGCGGGCGGATGCCGTGATTTGCACATTGGGTACGACGATGCGGCGCGCTGGATCGAAAGACAGTTTTCGACTTGTTGATTACGAGTACCCGTTGGGTGTGGCGCGCTTGGCCAGGATGAATGGCACCTCAGCATACGTTCTCAATTCGGCCACCGGAGCGAACCCAAGCTCGAGCTTTTTCTACAACCGGGTAAAGGGCGAGTTGGAGACATCTCTTACAGGGCTTGGTTTTGAATCACTCACCTATGTGAGGCCCGGCGTCATCAGTGGGGCGCGCGACGAACTGCGGTTGGGTGA
The DNA here is from genome assembly GCF_055407105.1 of Pseudomonas sp. C321. NCBI lineage: Bacteria > Pseudomonadati > Pseudomonadota > Gammaproteobacteria > Pseudomonadales > Pseudomonadaceae > Pseudomonas > Pseudomonas sp. C321. The sequence continues at coordinate 142,327 of NZ_JBUZRB010000008.1, forward strand.
GCGAGCACTGGTAGTGGTACTGGGCCTGGTGGGGAGATTGTTACCCGTTCGCTGGCAACTTAACCCCGCGCCGCGAATCGCCCAGGTGTTGCTCGAATCAGCCCTTGAGCGCAGACAGGGTGTTCACATCATCACCTCCGAGCGCTGCATTTGAGCCGGAGTTAGCTGTTTTCACAAATAGATCATTTGAAGGGAGATACACGATGCCGATGGTTGAGTTTTCCGCTGTCTTGGACAGCGATACAGGACACGCCTGGAGCGTGTTGAAAAAATTTGGAGAGATTCATAAATGGCATCCCTCTATAGTCGAAAGCAGTATTGAGGATAACCAGCCTGACGGATTGGTTGGTTGTGTTCGCAAGCTCACACTGGCCGATGGTGCGGTTGTCAGGGAGCGTTTGTTAACGGTGGATGATCGCAATCTAACGTTGTGCTATCGCTTCGAGGAGTCCCCGTTACCATTAGATAACTATCTCGCCGCTGTGAAATTGGTCTCACTTACGGGACAGTCCAAGACGTTCATCAATTGGTCTGCAAGCTTTGACCTGCAAGATTTAAATACAGCAGACCACTACCAGGAACTCATACGAGGGCTGATCGTGGATGGCCACAATAGTCTTCAGTTGTTTCTAATCCGGCATTAAAGATTTAAACGAATTGACACGTCCAGTCCTGGCTAGGCAAGCATTCTAAACTTGAATGCAAAAGGGCCCTTGGAAGCTGATGACATTCAGCTAAGTTGACTTAATGCGGCCATCGCTGAATATCCGAGTTTCGATCAGGGTGTTTTATTTAACCAAGTGCATTGCTGGAACTCTGGCGGGCCGTAGCCTGCGTAACGTCAGTACGAGGATTAAAAACTCAGGCCAGTCGTTCGGCTGGCAGGGATGCACGCCGGGCTGGGGCGTTAGGGTCACATAAAGCAACGCCTGGTATGTAGGGCGCCGGGTTAAGCCGCCATCGCTTGGGCAGCAGAGGCCCTTCGACCAGCAATCGCTTGGCGAGACGGAACTCGTTGCGATGGTCGCCGATCACGCCAGGGCGTATCAAGGCTAAGGCTGCGCTAAGGCCCGACGCTCGCGCGAGATCAACTGCTGGAACAGGAGGCGACCGAGCTTATCGGCACCGCAGAGCGCCTGAGTTCCAAAATTTTACGCTCATGCACAGCTCCCCATTCCCGCATGGCACTCACCAAAGGCGCGAGAGAGCTACCTAATTCTGTCAGCGAATACTCCACCTTTGGCGGCACCTCGCGATAGATTTCGCGATGAATAATCCCATCAACCTCCAGCTCTCTCAGTTGGAGTGTCAGCATCCTCTGAGTGATATCTGGTATTAGGCGTCGCAGTTCGTTGAAGCGCTTCGTTCCTGACATCAGGTGAAAGAGTATGAGCGATTTCCATTTTCCACCAATGACATCGACAGTAAACGCCACGGGACAAGCGAAGGCCTCAACTTCATCCTGAGGGCTACATTTTTTCACTATTATCACCATGGTATAAAAAGTGTGCCTACAGCACATAATTGTGCGTACTTACACGTAAGTGCTGCGTAAGTTAGCATGATTCCATATTAACCACTATGGAATCCGCTTGATGAGCTTGCTGCTTTCGCCCCATGAAATTAAAGGCCTTAAACTGAAAAATCGCGTTGTTATGTCCCCTATGTGCATGCACATGGCAGCGGATGATGGCTTTGTCACTGAATGGCACCGCGTTCATTATGGAGCTCGTGCTCTGGGTCAGGCGGCGCTGATTTTTCCCGAAACGTTGGCTATTCAGGCTGACGGTCGTATCGGAGCCGGTGACCTCGGTATTTGGAGCGATGAACACGTTGTCGGCTTGAAAGCGCTAACTGAACTGCTTCACAGTTTTGGTGCAAAAGCCGGCGCTCAGATCGGCCATGCGGGGCGCAATGCTGACCTGCCCAATCTCATTCACATCGCGCCATCGGCGATTCCGTTCACGGAAACCAGCCCTGTTCCTCGCGAACTCGCGGCGGATGAAATTCCGGGTTTGGTTAAGCTTTACGGCGATGCCGCACGGCGTGCCAGCGACGCTGGATTCGATGTACTCGAGATCCATGCCGCGCACGGTTACTTGTTGAGTGAATTTCTCTCGCCGCTGGCTAACACCCGCGACGATGAATACGGCGGTGATGCCAAGCGTCGCTATCGCTTCCTGCGCGAGGTGTTGGAGGAGGTAAAAAATCATTGGGGTGATCGTCCTCTGTTCGTACGGATATCCAGCTCTGATTACGCCGATGGCGGAAACACGCCTGAGTCGTTCCTTGAATATGGTCGCTGGATGAAAGAGCAGGGTGTTGACCTGATCGACTGCAGCTCCGGCGGAATCAAGATGGTCAAGGTGCAGACCTACCCGGGTTACCAAGTACCTGCCGCCGAATTACTGCGTAAGGAGCTGCATATTGCTACTGGTGCTGTGGGTGTGATTCAGAGTGGGCGTCAGGCTGAAGAAATTTTGCAAAACGGCCGAGCTGATCTAGTGTTCGTGGGTCGCCAAATGCTGCGAGATCCATTCTGGGTGCGCACCGCAGCAGATGATCTGAGGGAGGTCATAGAGATTCCTGAGGCCTACACACGTTATGGATCTGTCTGGCTTGATACCAAAGCCTGAAGCTTTTCTGCATTAATCAAATCAGTAATCAATGCAATCCAACGAGGCAGGAGTAAAACCATGAGCAAACCTACTTACGTACAAGAGTACCAAGCTATTACCGAGGTACTGAACAAGTACATTGAGGGATGCAAGCAGGCCAAAAGTAGCGTCATGAAGCCAGCTTTCAGTGAGCAAGCAACGATGTTTAGCGTTGATGGCGAAGGCAAGCTGTCAGGCGGCGCGATTCCAATTCTGTTCGAAGGGATTGACAAGGGTTTCCGCCCATCTCCTGACGCTCCGGCAGCCATCGTCCGCATCGAGATCGTCGGTACAGCGGCTAGCGCTCGCATCGACGCTAACGACATGTCAGGTATCTCCTTCACCGACTTCTTCCATTTGCTGAAAGTCGAAGGTCAGTGGACGGTAATCAGCAAGATCTTCCACACCCACGTCGCCCCTTGAACCTCTGCCATCCTTGAGAAGGGGCAGATGAGGCTTCGCAGCACGCCTAATTTAATAATGCACACACCCAAGCAATACAAAGGAAAGATCATGAAAACCATCACCTCCGCTTTCGCCCTTTCCGTCGTGACTCTGTCGCATGGTGATGCACTTGCAGCCGACCAGCGGAGCGTTGAACACAACACGGCAGAATTCTTAAAATCCCTCGAAGGCGGCAAGACACTGGATTCCATGACGCCGGTCGATGCCCGCGCTGCGCTGGTGGCTGCCCAGGCTGCCCCGCAAGTGGCCTTGCCGGCAGCTGTCGTCAGCGAGAAGATAATCAGTGTCAATGGCAGCGACCTGAAGCTGACCATCGTTCGCCCGGTCGGCAGCGAACAGAAGACGCTACCTGCGTTCATGTACTTCCACGGAGGCGGCTGGGTCTTGGGAGACTTCCCGACCCACGAACGGCTGGTGCGTGACCTGGTGGTAGGCTCGGGTGCGGTGGCGGTCTTCGTCAACTACACCCTCTCGCCTGAGGCGGGATACGGCGTCGCCATCCAGCAAGCCTATGCAGCGACAAAATGGGTGGCCGAGCATGGCAAAGAGATCAAGGTAGACGGCAAGCGCCTCGCCGTAGCTGGCAACAGCGCAGGCGGGAACATCGCGGCCGTGGTTGCCTTGATGGCGAACGAGAAGGGTGAACCAGCACTGCGCTCGCAAGTGTTGCTTTGTCCGGTGACGGATGCGAACTTCGACACGCCGTCCTACAAAGAGTTTGCCAACGGTTACTTCCTGACGAAGAACTTGATGGTGTGGTTCTGGGACAATTACACGCCCGACGCCGAAGCACGTAAGCAGATTTACGCTTCACCGCTGCAGGCGACGGTTGAGCAGTTGAAGGGCTTGCCGCCGACCCTGATCCAGACCGCCGAATTCGATGTACTGCGCGATGAAGCTGAAGCCTACGGCCGAAAGCTCGACGCTGCAGGTGTACATGTGAAGTCGGTGCGCTACAACGGAATGATTCACGATTTTGGGCTGTCGAACGCGTTCAGCCATCTGCCGGCGCCCCGCAGCGCGATCGCGCAGGCATCTCAAGAACTCAAGACCAACCTGAACAAGTAATTTCAAGAACAAAGAACCCGCAGGTCACGGTGAAACTGCGGGATTGATTATTGAAAACACAGCGTTCATTTCATTGCGCTGCTACAGCAGCACCGAAGTTTTCGGAACGTCTGCTGTGCTTTTTGCAGTTGAGTATAAATCAGTAATTTCCAAACTTATTAAGAGCGACTAAATGAAAATTACTTTTATCAAAAATTTGTTTTTTGTTGCAGTAATTTCGAGCTTGGGCACGATTGCTCAAGCAGAGAACTTACCGAGCGCCCAACAAGTAATCAGTAGTAAAACAGTGAGCAAACCTACGTACGTAGAAGAATACCAAGCTATCACCGAGGTGCTTAACAAGTATATTGAGGGTTGCAAGCAGGCCAAGAGCAGTATCATGAAACCCGCTTTCAACGAACATGCGACGATGTACAGCGTCGGCGCCGATGGCAAGCTGGCAGGCGGTGCGATTCCAATCCTGTTCGATGGGATCGACAAGGATTTCCGCCCATCTCCTGGCGCACAGGCGGCTATCGTTCGTATCGAGATCGTCGGTACTGCGGCTAGCGCTCGCATCGACGCTAACGACATGTCAGGTATCTTCTTCACCGACTTCTTCCATTTGCTGAAAGTCGAAGGGAAGTGGACTGTAGTAAGCAAGATCTTCCACACGCATGTAGCGTCTTAATTATCCATCCGAACAGTACAGGCCGCATCGGCCTCTGCCCTTACCTTGAATACCCCGTGCTTGTTAGCTGAGCCGCGTGCTTAAAGCCCATGAGCATTACCAGCAATTGAGTCGAGGATTGTGGAGGATTAGAAACTAGGGCAGGGCGATGATGTTCCAGACCGGCGTCATCCTGAACTCCATCCTCTGACTACCAGCACCGGGGCATGATCAGCCAAGCGGAGAGCGCAGGCGTGAAGATGGAAGCCGGCAGGGTCAAAACCACCACCTTGCGAGCATCGTCCTCAGATGCACATTGGCAGGTAACCCGGAGTTAACGCTGGCTCCCCATCCGCTGGGAGCTAGCATTAGGACTGGGTGACGCAAATAGACATTGGGCTGCTCCAGGCCGTACTAGAATGTATGTGAGGAGTTATGGCCTAGCTAGTAGTCCGCTTTTAAAGTCTGAATAACGGAAGCTTCGAACGGGTACATCCTGAGGGAGCAACGAAATTTCACCTCGCAACACGTTGATTTATCACGTAACGGTTTTTAAATCTGAATCTCTGGTTTTTAGGTACCGCATAACATATGCGCGACCATAGAGTAATACTTGATTTAACAGGGGGGCGATGTCATATGTTCATAAGCCGCTCACAAGCCCACTTCACTTGGCTCAATAGCTCAAAATGAATGCGCTTGTTCATCGATTTAGGTTCATGGGCGCTATTTTCCTGCTCGTCTTGGTTGGCCCGATCTATGGCGGTTACTCCTCCAGTGATGACTAGGGTGAGTCCCTGGGGTTGAGGAGCAGGGAGATCCTTTCGTGCGTGTGCGGATATTGGCGATAAAAAGATTTTTGTGCGTGGTAACTCAGAATCTGACGCCATTCAGAAATGGTGCAAGGTGGCCATCTTCATTGCGATAGATGAGCGTAGACGGATGCTTTTGCTTTATAAGTTTTAGTAATAATTTAGAATATGGAGCGGATTTCAGGATTTATTTTTAATACGTGTGAACACTGCAGGCTCTAACTAACAGAGCACTGCATGGGATTCTGCGCTATCAGGTACTGACAAGTCCAAAAAAAAGTCCGCCCAGCCTGGTCCCCTCCATGAGTCCCCCATTTTTAAATCGTTAGGCTGGGCGGGCGGGATAATCGTAAGCATTTTATACCGGAAGAGCTTTAGGATGCGTCTCAAAAATGGCCCTCAAGACGGCCATTTTTACTAATCTACCATCGGCCTGCCTATCTATAAGTTCATAAATAATTCATCGTGAAGGTAAGGGCAGTATTGGCCGTGCCTACGCTAAGCTCTTTATCCTGAAGCCTTACATAGGTAGCACTTAGCGGGATCTTGAAATTTCCGCCGTTCGTGTCATAGGAATCAACCGGATAAAATTTATCCAGCGTTAACGGTGTTCCGTTACCGTCCATAATACGCAAACCAACACCTTTAGCGGTGGAGGTTCCGTCTAAAGAGACCAGGCCGGCCGTCGGGTCGATAACCGGTGTGTTAGCGAGCAACGAATAAGTGACTTTGGAGATGCCTTCCTGGCACTCATTCAGCTCAATATTGAAGTTGACCGGGTTCGTTTCACCAAGGGTGCCCGTGATTTCACTTGCGACATAATCCCCCATATTCACCGAGACATCAGGTGTTTTACAGGACGCCGCTGAAATCGTCAGATTACCGGAAAGCGTGAAGTTGTGAGTGATCAGTTTCCCGAATTTATAGCTTCCAATTTTAAACGGGCCAACGGTAGTGCCGTGCTTGATTTTTCCTATTTTAACAAATCTTATAATGAACGGGCCCGTACTCGAACCCAAGACATTTCCTTTGCCTACCGTTTCTTCTCCATACAATTTCAGGGGTCTTGAAGTTCCATTGATGGTATCGAGAATTTCGATTGCAACCCCGGTGTCTTTTATCGGAAATGTGTAACTGTTCACCATTGGGGCGCCCAGATGGGGCTCAGGGACTAAACCCGCAAGATTTTTTTCCTCGCACGTAATATTATTGTTTGGTCGTGCTGTTGCGCTGGATTGATAAATCAGACTGTCGTTTTCCAAATCGGCTGGCATGCTGGTAACGCCAGGCCCTCGAAGCAGAACGTCGGTAGGGCCGTTAGGGAAATTTCCCTGGTTGAAGTAACACGCAGCAAATGAATGGGTGCTGTTTAAAGCGAGCAGCAGGACGGATAAAGTTATTAGTTTTTTGGCTCTCGAGTTAGAGTGCGACATAAAGTACCCTTGGCTTGCGAAGGAGTTCTGGATCAGACTTCGATTGCCGAAGTCTCACGAAATATTACTTGGAATCATCAAGATGTTATGAGCCCGCGAGCGTCGCTTTAGTCATCGTTTTCGTCTGGAAGGCACATCAGTTTGTAACGCTCATAGTTCAACTTTTTTTCATTTTCCGGAAGCGAGTAATTTGCCTGGCACTGCTTGCCTTGCCATTTGATAGTTAACTTGCCGGTGTCATTTTCCACCATGGCCAAGGCGTTGCCGGAAGGGTCTGAAATCGACAGTTGTTTACCATTATTATCTTCCAGCGAGGCACCAAACGGGATCGACTGGTTCTGGGCATCGGTCAATTCGAACTGTACACGACGGCCTTTTCGACCCTCGAATCGTGCCACCACGACGGCACCGCGTCGCGGTACGAACTGTTGAGTGGCACTGTCGAGTTCAACGTCACCGCCAAGGTTGCGGGTATCCAGACCCAGCCAATTGACGCGATACGGTTGAGCGTTTGGGATGACAGCGTACCCGTTGGAGCCGGTAGTGATTCCTGCGTAGTTGTTGACCTCTACTTTTGAAATCCCCGGGACCTCCACCAGCGCAAAGGTTTCGCCTACCGTTTGCCCAAAATTCACCCCGCCGGCATGGGCCACTATGGCACCGGAAGCGTTCAGATTTTGGGAGTCATAACCCTGTCCTTTGCTGTAGCCCATGCCGATATCTGCCACCGATGTACGGGTGTTCACGCTGAGTGAACCTGAACGATCGCCGTTGCTGCTGTCACCCGTCTGCACAGAGTAGAAAGTGTCACCGTTGTCAGACAGATAGCCGTTTATCCCCATTTGTGTGGTAGTGCCGCTGTTGTCGCGGCTGGTCGAAACAAAGGCTCGCGGTGACCGTGGACGGGGGCCTAACGGGAAGGACATCGAAAGGCTGATCTGGGTATCTGCGCTTGTTGTGCCACGCGCGCTGAGTTCCTCGCTTTTAGTCAGGCTCACGTTGTAATTGAGGTCCCTCCAGTTGTTGCTGTAACCACCGGATACGCTGCGCGATCCACCGCGATCCCAGTAGCGCTGATCACTGGCGTTCAAGTAGAGCGAGCCATATTGGCGGGCGCCACCGAGTGTCTGATTGATGGTGAGGTCGGTACGGGTTTTCGAGTGGCCACTGCGCTGCCGAACATCATCGCTGAGGTCTTGAACATGATCATTGAAGCTGCGATAGCCCTCGGTCGAGTAACGGTAGGCAGCCAAGGTGAAGTTGGTATCGGTACCCGTAAATGTTTTTGCATACAGCGCCCTCACGCTAGTGCCCTTGGTGCTTTTGCCTTGGGTAGCGCTTGAGGATTGCGTGACGTCCACCGACACCGCACCCATCGCGGTATTTTTAGCCGCACCGACAGAGAGTGCCTGAAAGTTTTCGCTGGTTTGCACTCCCGCGATACCCGTCAAAGTACTGCTCAAGCCATAAGCGACTGTCATGCTGGCGAAGGCGGGCGAGGCGAGCGTTTGGTTGTTGCTGGCGTACTTGCCCGCCGACGCGCTGTATTTCAACTGGCCTTCTCGAACCATGGTGGGCAAGGCGGAGAAAGATTGCCTGCTGACTTTGCGGCGACCGTCAGCTTCGATAATGATTATGTCCAGATCACCGTTGGACCCGGTTGGGTAGATGTCGTTGATCTCGAACGGGCCTGGTGGAACCGTAGTGGTGTAAAGAATGTAATCGTCCTGGCGAATTTCGACCGTGGCATTCGATTCGGCTACGCCACGAATGATGGGGGCGTATCCGCGCTCGCTGTCTGCTTGCATGCCTTCGTCGGAGGCCAGTTTTACACCCTGGTAGCGCACGCTGTTGAACAGCTCGGGGTCAGACTGGATTTCACCTACGCTGAATTGCCCCTTGAGCGCAGTAACGTCATGTTGCACATAGGTTCGATTACTGGCGAACTTGTTCGGGCTCCCGGTCCTGCTACTGAAGTTCGATTCATTACGCAGCCGCCACGCGCCCAGGTTGATACCACCGCGCAGGCCAAGGTTGTTGGCTACCTGGGTGCCGTTATCAGTAATGTTGCGGTTGGTGCTGAACTGATAGTTGATAAATCCGACTGCAACGCCTTCGTCCCACAGTGCCGGGTCGACGTAGCCGCGGATGGCGCGAGTCATTGCGACTTGCGGCACGTTGACGTATAGCCGCATGCGGCTGGAGTCATAGCGCAACGTGGCCTGATCGATCATGGCCGGAAGGTCATAAAAGACCTCTGGCGATTCGGGACTGACTAAACCCTGGTCCTGCAGCTTTTGTAAGTCGACGCCGAGTTGTTGGATCAGGTCCAGCGTCAGGCAGGGCTCGACCTTGTTAGTTAGCGTGTTGTGTTTGAATTCGATATCCCTGCGACCCACCAATGTTTCGTTACTGTAGAGGTCCACACGGTAATTACCCGGTAGTACCCGGTTCGCACTTAACAGCATCTGGACATCCACCGAGGACCCTCCCTGTAGAAAGGCGGTGTTGAATTCTTCTGAATCCTGAGTGTTTTTTTCGGCTCCGAGAACTGAGCTCGACACTGTTAAATTTATCGCCAGGCACAGGGGGTGCAGAAGTAGTGCCTGTTTTTTTTTACGTACGCGCGGCTGAGCGAGTTTGTCTACGCAAATATCATTTATATGGATATTGGAGAAAAACATGCAGATAGCCTATGCCGTCATAGTCATTGAAACTATTAAAGTAGGGTCGAATAGAAAGGATCGAAATGGTCTGCCTGGAAATAGGCAGTTAGTTTTCGGAAACTTCTTTTGCTCGTGCCGGAATCGGCGTGCGTTCGGAGAGCGTGGTTTCAAATTTTTGCAATGCGCCGTAATCGTTGATGCTTGAAAACCATAGTGATACTGGCTGGGTGGTGTTCTTGGCTTTAAGCTTGAATATCCGCTCTTCACCGGGTGCAATCATGGTGGAGTCGACGACAAGTTCGAAATTCTGCGAATTACCCATTTTCAGATCAGCCATCGACACGTGATAAGCGCTAGGGTTCTTGACCTTCAATACACTTTGCTCTGCAACACTTTCCAGCTGCCAGATCAAGTGTTCCGGCGCTTGCGCTGCTTCGCCTGGTAAACCGACGGGTCGAAAAAATACTTTGATCCTCTGACGTACGGCCAACTGTAAGGTGTTGGCATCGGCAGCACTTGCCTGCGGTATTTCCTGAACATTCAGCCAAAGTACAGATTCTTTGTCGGAGGGCATACCGCCGCCTTCGTAAAGAATGCGTAACAGTTGTCGCTCATTGGCTTCTACACGGACCAACGGCGGCGTAACTGCAAAAGGAAGTGATTTTTTTACCGTGTCGTCACCGTCAATCCATGATTGAACCAGTACTTTCTGCGCTCCGTTTCGCACGGTAACGTTTGCTTCTTTGCGAGCGCCGTCAAATATAACGCGAGTTGAACTTAATGAAATACTGGCGAACACCTGAAAGGATGCAAGAAGACCCAGTACGCTCAGTGGAAAAAGAATAGCGTGCCGCAACATGTAATTAATCCCATGTATCTTGAATCAAAAAAGGTGAAACTCGAGAGCTTCACCTGTATGGCGGGTTACTCGTATTGAAGTACGAATGGAAGCGTCGCATTACCCGAACCGGCAGTGGCGGATTTCGGATCGCCAGTGGTGACATAAGCGGCCGCAAACGAAAGAGTACCGTCGCCACCGGCGATTTGGTCGCCGCTCAGGCCTGTTTCAATTTTTGCCGTGGTGTCCGAGGTCAAGTCAATCAGCGCACCGTTATCATCAAGCAGAGCAATACCTACACCTTTGGCGGAGTCTGTACCTTGCAATCTTAGAACTTTCGTTCCTTCTACCAGGCCTGAGCCACCGTTAAGGCTTGGCTTGAAGACCATTGAAACCTTGGTGCCTTCGTTGCAATTCACTGTGAGGTTGAAGTTGTTCGCACCCAAGCGCCCGCTATTAGGGGATGCTTCGCTGCCCATGTCCTTGATCGCAACGTTACCCATGTCGATCGAGATCACTTTGTCTTTACCGGTGCTGCCATCAACTGTGCATGCGTCGTTGTTGATAATTCCGGTAAAGTTGATTTGGCCACTCCCGCCCTTGACGGGTGCGGCGAGGATAGTTGCTGAGGCGCTCAGCAGCGAAAGGGTGAGCAGCGTGATGGAAAACTTTTTCATATTGATACCTAAGAGTTTGTGGGCGTATTGACTAAACTTCGGAGGCAATGGTAGGGCTGAGATTAAGCCCGGTCTTTAAGACTTGTCTCAAACGGTTTTACTGTTGAGTACGGTTTTTCGATCACTAGCATGCGCGCTGAGAAGGCTTCAGGTTGTTCTCGGGCGTTCGGGCGTCGTTGAGGTTCGCCGATTGTCAATGGACGGTTGTAGGCGTTTTTTAACCATTTTCTTTTTTTTGAGACAAGTCTTGGGGTTCCGCGCGCACGCAGTCGCTATCTTATTGAGTGCCGCACACAGGCAATAAAGTATGTAATGCGCATACAAATAGAACTTTTTGGAAGTCAGGCTTTGGGCCGGTTCAATTCGTATTAATTGGTTTTTCCAGCATCTGTTCATGCCCTTGAAGTGGGCGTTTCGGTCGACAAGAGATGGGGCGTTACCATGTTTAACCCTATTCGGGTGGGTGTGCTGGACAGGCACGAAATCATACGTTATGGCTTGATCATACATCTGTTCAAGCAGCCGGATATCACCGTGTCAGGTTCCTATGGTAGTGCCGCCAAAGCCTTGCGTGATGCGCGCATGAACAGTTGGGATGTGCTGTTGATAGGGCATCTTCCAGGGGGTAATGACTGCGTGAAATTAATCAGAAGCCTGGGTATCCAGCACCCGCGCCTAAAGTTCCTGGTGGTGTTGGAGCGGCCTCATTTGGCAGCAGCAGTGATGTTTCTGGCGGCAGGAGCTCACGGAGTGTTGCATAAGTCCCAGCCGCTCGCCGATTATGTAGACGCGATTCGTACTCTGGCAGTTGGAGAGTTGTATTTTTGCTCCAACTCCAAGTTGACCTCAAAACACGTCTTCGACTCTCAAAAACGTGTTCCCTCGCAGGGGGATACAGTGTTGATGCATTCTTTGATCGACAGTGCAATGCTGTCGATTCGAGAGCGAGAAGTCCTGCGCTTATGTGCCAGCGGTTTGACGGTGACACAAATTGCAATCGGCTCTGCACGCAGCGTTAAAACAATCAGTGCGCAGAAACAGTCGGCGTATCGAAAGCTGGGGTTGAAGACTGACCTCGATTTCTTCAAATGTTTTTCCTCGCGAGGCATTTGAATCTCCTGAGGACTGGATAACGGTCCTTGCATCTCCTCTCTACTCTTAAATTTCCTGCAATCTGTCGAGACAGTTGCGGCTGACTTTCGTCCTTTGGACTAAGTGATTGGGACATGTCTCATATCACTTAGCGTCTGGTTTAAATAATACTCCTTTATCCCAAGAACTCTGTTGGCGAACAGGGGGTTCTGGTTGGTTTAAAGGCATGTCGCAATCGCGTCATAAAGAACAACCGACGAAATGAAGGTAAAGCACGTGACTTCTAGTGCAGTCAGCATTGCAGTGGTAGATGGCAAGACAATTATTAAGGCGCAGGAGCTTCGAGCCTCAAAGAACGGCGAGCCGCTGCGAATCAAAGCTATTGAGGGTGGCAAGTACATTCTCGCCGAAGGCGAAAAAGGCTTCGCTCCGGAAAACGTTACAGTCAAGCGCGTTGGCAAAGATCTGCACATCAGTCTGGAGGGCACTAATCTGGATCAGCCCCAACTGATTATCGAAGGCTTCTACGACACGCCTGGTCAGGTTGTAGGTATGGCTGAGGATGGCAGCTATTACCCTTACGTAGCCTCTGATGCAGAACACGATCACGAAGTCGCCTTCTTGATGGATGATGTGTCTTCGCCTCAGGTGCTGGGCGTAGAGGCGGTCAACGGCTTCGGTCATGACCTGGTGGCGTTGGCGGGCTCGGGTATCTTGTGGCCGAGTGTGCTGGGTTTGGGGGCGCTGGCCCTGGCAGGTTTGGGTGTTGCAGCTGTTCGTGAAGACAACGGCTCCAGTAAACCTGCCCCTGCACCTGAAGTCATTCCCGCGCCTCATAAGCAACCTGAAATTGGTGCGGTGACCGATAACGTCGGCGATAAACAGGGCATCCTCTTGCCTGGCGATGTTACCGATGACACTACGCCCACGTTTACCGGCACCGGCACTCCGGGCTCCGAGCTGAAAGTCACTGATAACGGGGAAGAAATCGGCAAGATCGTTGTAGACGAGAAAGGCAATTGGGAGTTCACGCCTGAGCCGCCGCTCGGAGAAGGCCAGCACGTGATTGTGATCGTCCCGGAAAAGGGCGGCGAGCCTTCGGACGGTTTTGAGCTGGTAGTGGATACCAAAGCGCCCGCACAAGTGCAGATCGACAGCATCACTGACGACGCCGGTGAGCAAGTAGGCGTGATTGCCCACGATGGCGAAACGGACGACACGACGCCGACCCTCAATGGTCGCGCCGAAGCTGGCAGCCTGGTGTCGATCTACAACCACGGCCAGTTGCTGGGTACTGCCGTGGCTGACGCAAAGGGGAACTGGCAGTTCACACCAACAGCCCTGGCTGACGGTGAGTACGTATTTACTGCCCGTGCTACAGATGCCGCGGGCAATATCGGTCTTATGTCCCCGCCTTATGCCATAACAATCGATACTGTAGCCCCCCAAAAGCCAGACCTTGGCGGTGAAGGGCACGGTATTGGCGATGTAGTGGACAACGAAGGCTCGATTCAGGGTTCGATCATCAACGGTGGCGTGACCGATGACACCACCCCGACGCTGATTGGCAAAGGCGAGCCGGGTGACACCGTCAGCCTCATCGACAACGGCAACCTGATTGGCAAGGTTGTAGTAGACGAAAAAGGCGAGTGGACGTTTACTCCGGGTACCGAACTGACTGAAGGCAAGCATGACCTGACTGTGGTCATCACTGACCCTGCGGGCAACAGTTCCCTGCCGTCTGACCCGTGGGTCATCAACGTTGATACCACCGCACCGGTCAATCCAGGTGTGGAAAGTGCCATCGACGATATCGGACTGATTGTGGGCCCGATTAAAAACGGCGAAACCACTGACGACAACAAGCCTACCCTGGGCGGTTCCAGTGAGCCGGGCGCGACGGTGATCATCAAGGATAACGGTCAGGTCATCGGTGAAGTGGTTGTCGACGACAAGGGACAGTGGACTTTCACACCTGAAGCAGCGCTGGTAGACGGTGAGCACGGTTTCACCGTGGTGATTACCGACCCGGCCGGGAACAGTTCTGAAGAGTCTGATCCTTTTGTCGTTGTTGTCGATACCGTTGTGCCAACCAAGCCAAGCATCGAATCGGTCTTCGACGATGTGGGCGATGTGCAGGGCAACCTGAAACCTGGCGCTACCACCGACGACAGCAAGCCAACCCTCAGCGGTCAAGCGGAAGCCAACAGCACCGTCGTCATCTATGACAAAGGTGTTGAAATCGGCAGTGCG
>NZ_JBUZRB010000009.1:0-148804 GCF_055407105.1 Pseudomonas sp. C321
AAATTCCGAAACCCCATTTGCGAAAGCAGATGGGGTTTTGTTTTGGGCGCTCGAAAAGTATGAGCGAGCGCCTGCCAGTCGCCTTCAATGCTAAAGTCCATCCCTCGATTTTGCTTTTCCCAAGGAAGCCGTTATGCCGGATGCGATGTCCCTCAGCCCTGGATTCATGGTGGTTCACGGCAATCGCCTGGATGAGCTGCGCAGCCTGGTAGTCAGTTGGATGCGTCGTTATCCCCTGGCTCCCCTGGAAAACGAAATCGCCCTGGTGCAAAGCAATGGCATTGCCCAATGGTTAAAGCTGGCTTTGGCCGAAGACCCCGAAGATGACGATATGGGTGGCTGCGGCATTGCGGCAGCCATCGACGTTCAGCTCCCCGGTAGCTTTATGTGGCAGCTCTATCGCATGGTCCTGGGCCGCGATGAAATTCCGCCCAAGTCCCTGCTGGATAAAGCCCCGCTGACCTGGCGACTTATGCGCCTGCTCCCCGAACTGATCGATCAGCCACATTTCGAGCCGCTGCAACGCTTCCTGACCCACGACACGGACCTGCGCAAACGCTACCAACTGGCAGAGCGCCTGGCCGACCTGTTCGACCAATACCAGGTCTATCGCGCCGACTGGCTGGAAGACTGGGCCGCCGGTCGCCACCAACTGCGTAACGGCCGAGGCGACTCCAAACCCTTGAGCCCAGCGAACTGCTGGCAAGCCGAGCTATGGCGTGCGTTGCTGCTGGATGTCGGAGAGGAGGGCATGGCGCAGAGCCGTGCCGGCGTTCACCTGCGATTTATCGAACGCATCAACAAGCTCGAAAAAGCACCGATTGGCCTACCCTCCCGAGTGATTGTTTTTGGCATTTCTTCCCTGCCCGCCCAAGCGTTGGAAGCCCTCGCCGGCCTGGCCCGTTTCAGCCAGGTTCTACTTTGCGTGCATAACCCTTGTCGCCATCATTGGTCTGACATTGTTGCCGACAAAGATCTGCTAAGGAGCGAATACAAACGCCAGGCACGCAAAGCGGGGATGCCCGTCACCATCGACCCGCAGGTACTGCACCAACACGCCCATCCGCTGCTCGCCGCCTGGGGCAAACAGGGGCGTGACTACATCAACTTGCTGGACAGCTACGATGACCCCAGCAGCTACCGCTCGGCTTTTCGCGATGGTCGCATCGACCTGTTCAGTGACAGCGCCCCCACCACGCTGCTGAACCAACTCCAGGACGATATCCTGGAGTTGCGCCCACTCAACGAAACCCGTGAACACTGGCCGGCCATCAACCTGGAGCAGGACACCTCAATCCGCTTCCACATTGCCCACAGTGCCCAAAGAGAAGTGGAAATCCTCCACGACCAGCTACTCCAGCGTTTCAGCGACAACCCTGCGTTGCGTCCACGGGATGTCATCGTCATGGTCCCGGACGTCGACAGCTACGCTCCGCACATTCGCGCGGTTTTCGGCCAGCTTGAAAAAAGCGACCCCCGCTTCATCCCCTTCACGCTCACCGACCAAGGTCAACGCGGACGCGACCCGCTGCTGATCGCTGTCGAACACCTGCTCAAACTCCCCGACAGCCGTTTCCCGGTCAGCGAAATCCTCGATCTGCTGGATGTCCCAGCCCTGCGCGAACGTTTCGCCATCAAGGAACGCGACCTGCCTACCTTGCACCGCTGGATCGAAGGCGCGGGCATTCGCTGGGGACTTAACGCCGAACAGCGCGCCGGCCTCGGCTTGCCGGGGGAGCTTGAACAAAACAGCTGGCGTTTCGGTCTACGCCGCATGCTCCTGGGTTACGCAGTCGGCACCGGACTGGCCTGTGAAGGTATCGAACCTTACGACGAAATCGGTGGCCTCGACGCGGCCCTGATCGGTCCGCTGGTTGCATTGCTCGACGCACTGCACAGCGCCCACCAAACCCTGTCCATGCCTGCCGTACCCACAGAGTGGGGCGAGCGCCTGCAAGACCTGATGCAACTGTTTTTCCTCCCCAGCAACGAGCACGATGACTACCTGTTGGGCCAGCTTGAACAACTGCGGGAAACCTGGCTGGAAACCTGCGAGTCCGTCGGCCTGTACGACGAGTTACCACTGACCGTCGTCCGTGAGGCATGGTTGGCCGGCCTTGACCAAGGTCGCCTGTCTCAGCGCTTTCTCGCCGGAGCTGTCAATTTTTGCACCCTGATGCCGATGCGCGCGATCCCGTTCAAGCTGGTCTGCCTGCTGGGGATGAACGACGGCGACTACCCCCGTGCCCAGCCGCCACTGGATTTCGACCTGATGGGCAGTGACTACCGCCCTGGCGACCGCTCCCGCCGCGAAGACGACCGCTACTTGCTGCTCGAGGCCCTGCTTTCGGCCCGCGACCAGCTCTACATCAGTTGGGTCGGCCGCAGCATCCGCGACAACAGCGACCGCCCAGCCTCGGTGCTGATCGGCCAACTGCGCGACCACCTCGCCAGCGGCTGGCACACCGCTAACGATGAGCTGTTGCTGGAGGCCATGACTCAGGAACACCCGCTTCAACCTTTCAGCGCCCGCTATTTTCACGAAGGCGGCAAACTATTCAGCTACGCCCGTGAATGGCAGTTGCTCCACGAAACCCACGACGACCTCGCCGATATCGGTACCCTGACGCCCTACCTCCAGGAAGATCCCCTGAGCCTCGGCCAGTTACAAGACTTCCTGCGTAACCCGGTCAAACACTTCTTTAGCCAGCGCCTCAAGGTGTTTTTCGACGCCGCCGAAGTGCCCTTGGCCGATGAAGAGCCTTTCGTCCTTGATGCCTTGCAACGCTATAGCTTGAGCGACAGCCTGCTCGCCGCCGCGTTAACCGAACCCGAGAACCCCGACGAAGCCCTCAATGCCCAAGCTCTGCGCCTACAAGCCAGTGGCTTGCTGCCGATGGTCGGTTTCGGCGAATGCCTGCGCAACGAACTTATCGAGCCCTTGCCCGACTTGCTGCAACGCTATCAGCAACTCCTGGCCCTTTGGCCTACACCCCACAACAGCGCCGAACCGATCAGTTTTGCGCATCAGGGTATTGCGCTGGAAGGCTGGATCAGCGGCCTGCACCGGCGCAGCGACAGCGGCCTTCTAAGCGTCACCACCATCCCCAACAGTATTGGCTCGATCAAGACCCGCAAGTGGCATCGCCTGATTCGCCCCTGGGTCAATCACTTGGTGGCCTGCGCCTGTGGCCTGCCATTGAGTACCGGCCTGGTGGCCAGCGATGACACCCTCCTGCTGTCCCCGCTGGAACAAAATACGGCGCAAGAGCTATTGAGCAATCTGCTCCTCGCCTGGAAAACCGGCATGAGCGAACCGTTGCCCGTCGCCGTCAAAACGGCCTTCGCCTGGCTCGGCCAAACCGATCCGGACAAGGCTCAGGCTGCCGCCCGCAAAGCCTACGAAGGCGACGGCCAAACGACCGATGGCGAACGCCGTGAAAGCCCCGCGCTCACCCGACAATTTCGCGATTACGCTGCCTTGGTGGCGAGCGAAGATTTCGAAGGCTGGTGCGAAACCCTGTATCGACCGTTGATCAACGCCCCCTGGCGATCACTGAGCAGTGAGGAGGCAGGCGTATGAGCAGCACAAAACCCCTGGCCCTGGCCTTCCCGCTAAAAGGCAGCCAACTGATCGAGGCCAGCGCTGGCACCGGCAAGACCTTTACCATTTCGGCGCTATACCTGCGCCTGGTACTGGGCCACGGCGGCGAAGCATCTGGCTTTGGCCGTGAACTGCTGCCGCCACAAATCCTCGTCGTGACCTTCACCGACGCAGCCACCAAAGAGCTGCGCGAACGCATCCGCACACGTCTGGCGGAAGCTGCACGTTTTTTCCGCGACGAAATCGAAAAGCCTGATGCCCTGATCGACGAGCTGCGCGACCAATACAGTCCCGAACAATGGCCAGGCTGCGCTAACCGCCTGGACATCGCCGCCCAGTGGATGGACGAGGCGGCCGTTTCGACCATCCACAGTTGGTGCCAGCGCATGTTGCGCGAACACGCCTTCGACAGCGGCAGCCTGTTTACCCAGACCCTGGAAACCGACCACAGCGACCTGCTGGGCGAAGTGCTGCGCGACTACTGGCGCCTGTTCTGCTATCCGATGCACGACGATGCATTGAACTGGGTGCGCAACAACTGGGGCGGCCCCGCGGCCTTGATGCCCCGCGTGCGCGCCCTGTTTGGCAGCGAGCGGCCCACCGATGAACAACGCGCCCCCGCTGAACTGATCAACGCTTGCCTGCAAGAGCGCCGCCAAGCGTTGGTCGACCTCAAGGCCCCCTGGCAGCAGTGGGCCATCGAACTGCGGGACATCTGCCTGCAAGCCGTCGCCGCTAAAGCCGTCGATGGCCGCAAGATGCAGGCTCGTTACTTCGAACCCTGGTTTGAAAAGATCAGCGTTTGGGCCGCCGACGAGTCCCTGGAACAACTGGACATCGGCACCGGTTTCACCCGCCTGACCCCCGACGGCATGGCCGAAGCCTGGAAGGGCGATGCGCCGCACCACCCTGGCCTCGACGCCATGGCTGGTCTGAAAGCCAGTCTCGACGCCCTGCCAACCCCCGATGCCGCAGTTCTGCAACATGCCGCCGGCTGGGTGAGCAAACGCTTCGAAGAAGAAAAACGCCGTCGCGCCGAAATGGGCTTCGACGACATGCTTATTCGCCTCGACGCCGCCCTGCAAGCCGAGGGTGGCGAACGCCTGGCGAGTGTTATTCGCGAGCAGTTTCCAGTCGCACTGATCGACGAATTCCAGGACACCGACCCGGTGCAGTACCGCATCTTCGAGAGCATCTACCGCATCGAAGACAACAACCCCGAAAGTGGCCTGTTCCTGATCGGTGATCCGAAGCAGGCGATCTATGCTTTCCGTGGCGCCGATATCTACACCTACCTGCGGGCACGCCAGGCCACGTTTGGACGTTTGCACACCCTGGGCACTAACTTCCGCTCCAGCCACGCCATGGTGGAAGCGGTAAACCATGTGTTCCAGCGTGCGGAACAAGGCCGCGGTGCGTTCCTGTTCCGTGAGCCAGACGGCACAAATCCGGTGCCGTTCTATCCGGTATCGTCCCAAGGCCGAAAAGAGCAACTACAGGTCAACGGCCAAACGCTGCCAGCCCTGAACATCTGGCACCTGCCCGGCGACCAGCCGATCTCCGGTGTGCTCTATCGCCAGCAGATGGCCGCCGCCTGTGCCAGCCAAATCGTCGCGTTGCTCAACGGCGGCCAGCAAGGCAGCGCCGGATTCGTCAAAGACGATACCTTCGCAGGCGTGCTGCCCTCCAACATTGCCATCCTCGTCCGCGACGGCAAGGAAGCCCAGGCTGTGCGCTTTGAACTGGCCGCCCGTGGTGTGCGCAGCGTGTACCTGTCCGACAAGGATTCAGTGTTCGCCGCCCAAGAGGCCCACGACCTGCTGGCCTGGCTCAAGGCCTGTGCCGAACCAGACGTCGAGCGCCCGCTGCGCGCCGCCCTGGCCTGCGTCACCCTCAACCTGTCGCTGTCCGAACTTGAACAACTGAACCAGGATGAATTGGCCTGGGAAAAACGTGTCATGCAGTTCCGCGACTATCGCAGCATCTGGCGCACCCAAGGCGTGCTGCCGATGCTGCGGCGTCTGCTGCACGACTTCAAGTTGCCGCAAACCCTGATCGCCCACAGTGACGGCGAGCGGGTGTTGACCAACCTGTTGCACCTCTCTGAACTGCTCCAGCAAGCGGCAGCCGAACTGGACGGCGAACAGGCCCTGATCCGTCATCTGGCCGAGCATCTGGCGTTGTCGGGACAGGCCGGCGAAGAGCAGATACTGCGCCTGGAAAGCGATGAGCAACTGGTCAAGGTGGTGACCATCCACAAATCCAAGGGCCTGGAATACGACTTGGTTTTCCTGCCGTTTATCTGCTCGGCCAAGCCTGTGGACGGAAGTCGCCTGCCGCTGCATTACCACGATGGAAACGGCAAACCCCAAGTGAGCCTCAGGCCGACCGCCGAGTTGATCGCTCAAGCCGACGACGAACGTCTGGCTGAAGATTTGCGTTTGTTTTACGTGGCGCTGACAAGGGCAAAACATGCCTGCTGGCTCGGCGTCGCCGACCTTAAGCGCGGCAATAACAACAGCTCGGTGCTGCACCTGTCGGCGTTGGGTTATCTGCTCGGTGGCGGTGCCTCTTTGAATGAGTCCGCAGGCCTGGCCCGCTGGCTCCTCGATTTGCAGGAAGGCTGCCCGGCGCTGCACTACGCACACATGCCCGAAGCCGACGCTATTGCGTTCCTCCCCCCGCGCAACGAAGCCAAGTTGCTCGCGCCCCTGCTGCCTAAACGCAAGGCCGCCGAAAACTGGTGGATCGCCTCCTACAGTGCCCTGCGCATCGGCGAAAGCATGAGCGCCGCCAGCCTCGAAGCGCCAGAAAACCCACAGGCCCAGAAGCTGTTCGACGACGAACGCCTGGACCCGGACGCCCCGCGCGAAGTACCGGCGTCCGGCGGTGATATTCACCGTTTTCCACGGGGCCCCAATCCAGGGACCTTTCTCCATGGCCTGCTGGAATGGGCCGGCGGTGAAAGCTTTACCGCCAGCCCAGACGCCATCGAAGACGCGGTCGCCCGTCGTTGCAACCGGCGCGGCTGGGAAGGTTGGATTGGCACTCTGAGCGGCTGGCTGCAACACCTGCAGCAAGAACCATTGCGCCTGGGCAACGGCCAGCCGCCGGTAACGCTGAGCGGCTTGCAGCACTACCAGATCGAAATGGAGTTCTGGTTCGCCAGCCACAAGGTCGACGTGCTCGCCCTCGACCAACTGGTGTGCCAATACACCCATGACGGCGTGTCCCGTGTGGCCGCCGAACCGGTGTTACTCAATGGCATGTTCAAAGGCTTTATCGACCTGACCTTCGAACATGAAGGCCGCTACTACGTGGCAGATTACAAATCCAACTGGCTCGGCCCCGACGACAGCGTCTACACACTGCAGGCTATGGAACTGTCGATCCTTGATCATCGCTATGACCTGCAATACGTCCTTTACCTGCTGGCCCTTCACCGCCAACTCAAGGCGCGGTTAAAAGACTACGACTACGACCGCCACGTCGGTGGCGCGCTCTACCTGTTCCTGCGCGGCACCCGGGCTGCCAGCCAGGGTGTGTATTTCACCCGGCCACCGCGAGAACTGATCGAGCGCCTGGACTTGCTGTTTCAAGGCAAACCGCAACCATCCAAGGTCGAGCCCGCCTGGGAACAAGGAGTTTTGTTATGAGCCTGTCGACCTTACCGCTTGAGGAATTGACGCCCCTCAGTCGCGCTGCCGACCTGGTGATGCTGCTTGAGCGTTGGGTTGAGCGCGGCTGGTTGCGGGCGTTGGACAAGGCCTTCGTCGGCTTTCTCCACGAACTCGACCCGCAGGCCGACCCCTTGGTGTTGCTGGCCGCTGCGTTGACCAGCCACCAGTTGGGCCATGGCCATGTCTGCCTGGACCTGTTTGAAACACTGAAGGCGCCGGACTTCGCCCTGTCCCTGCCACCGGAAGGCGACCTGCAAACTGGCGCCATGTTGCTGCCTTCGCAGTTACTCGACGGCCTGGACGGCGGCCCCTGGTGCCACGCCCTGGCCGCCAGCAATTTGGTGGCGCTGGCCGTCGATGGCAGTGACGCGGCACAAAGCCGGCCATTGGTGCTGTCGGGCAAACGTCTGTATTTACGCCGTTACTGGACCTATGAACGGCGTATCGACAACGCGTTGCGCCGCCGGCTTGCTACCCGGGAAGCGGTCGCGGCGGACCTGCCCCAGCGCTTGAATACTCTGTTTGAGCAAGCCCCGCCGGATGGTGTGGTCGATTGGCAAAAGCTCGCCTGTGCGCTGGCCACTCGCGGTGCGTTCAGCATCGTCACCGGCGGCCCCGGCACCGGCAAAACCACTACGGTGGTGCGACTGCTCGCGTTGCTGCAGGCGCCGGCAGTGGAAAAAGGCACCGCGTTGCGTATTCGGCTGGCAGCACCCACCGGCAAGGCCGCCGCGCGCCTGACCGAATCCATCAGCCAGCAGGTCCGCTCCCTGAAAGTGGACGACAAGGTACGAGAGAAAATTCCTGCCGAGGTCACCACCGTTCACCGCCTGTTGGGCAGTCGTCCCGGCACCCGGCACTTCCGCCATCACGCTGGTAATCCCTTGCCCCTGGATGTGCTGGTAGTCGACGAAGCCTCGATGATCGACCTGGAAATGATGGCCAACCTGCTGGACGCCTTGGCGCCCCATGCGCGGCTGGTATTGCTGGGTGACAAGGATCAACTGGCGTCCGTTGAGGCCGGTGCGGTCCTTGGTGATTTGTGCCGCGATGCCGAAGCCGGTTGGTACAGCCCGCCAACCCGGCAGTGGCTGGAAAGTGTCAGCGGAGAAAATCTGGGCGCCAGCGGCTTGCAGGAGGACCTCGACGGCTCTCATCCCCTGGCGCAACAAGTAGTGATGCTGCGCTACTCCCGGCGTTTCGGCGAAGGCAGCGGCATCGGTCAACTGGCGCGCTGGGTCAACCAGCAAAATGCCGAAGAAGCCCGCAAACTGTTGACTGCCCGCAGTCACGCCGACTTGTTTTGTGTCAGCCTCAAGGGTGAGCACGATCGCGCCCTGGAACGCCTGGTGCTGGACGGGCAGGGCGAGGGCGCCCACGGTTATCGCTATTACCTGAACCTGTTGCAAACCCTGCGCCCGTCTCCCGACACGCCGCGAGATGACCCCCGCTGGACCGACTGGGCCCGCCAACTCTTGCAAGCCTTCGATGCTTTCCAACTGCTGTGCGCGGTGCGTAAAGGGCCGTGGGGTGTTGAAGGCCTCAACCAGCGCATCACCGCCGCGCTGTTCAAGGCCCGCCTGATCGACGGCGAGCAGCAATGGTACGAAGGTCGCCCGGTATTGATGACCCGCAACGACTACGGGCTGGGCCTGATGAACGGCGACATCGGCATCGCCTTGAAACTGCCCGAAAGCGACGGAGGGCCTCAGGTGCTGCGAGTGGCCTTCCCGCGCAACGATGGTCAGGGCGGCGTACGTTTCGTGCTGCCCAGCCGGCTCAATGATGTGGAAACCGTCTACGCCATGACCGTACACAAATCCCAGGGCTCGGAATTTACCCACACCGCGTTGATCCTGCCGGATGCCTTGAACCCGGTTCTGACCAAGGAGCTGATCTACACCGGCATCACCCGCGCCAAGGACTGGTTCAGTCTGATCGAACCCCGTGGCGGCGTCTTCGAAGAGGCGGTACGACGCAAGGTGAAGCGCTTGAGCGGACTGATGTTGGAACTGGGGGCTTGAGCGGCAAAAAAACTGACCGAAGGGTTATGGTTTGATTCTGATCCATGCGTCTGATTTTTCTGAAGAAATGGCAAAATCCCCCGAGGTGTCGCCTCGCGGGCTTTTCTGTCGATGTGCTATCGTTGCGGCATCATCCCGAGAAGATCAAAGAGAATCGCTGCATGAACGTGGCTGTCTCGCCCACAGAGCGTAGTTTGAGCTGGAGACGAATGCTGCTGGCCGTACTTTGCGTCCTCGCGCCCCTCGCTTATGCCCAGCCGCCCAGCCCATCTGGCATGGCCGATCAAAGGGCCAGCGCCGTGACGCAAGTGGTGCTCGGGATTCTCAGCTATGCCCGCTGGCCCGTGGAGCCTGCGCAACTGCGCCTGTGCATCGTCGGGCCCACCCAATACACCGATGACCTGGTCAAGGGCACGACCCAGGCCACCGGCCGACCGGTGGTGGTGCAGCGCCTGCTGGCCGACCATCCGGACATCGCCAATGCCTGCGACGCGGTGTACATCGGCAAGTTGACCGGTGATGAACGTAGCCGCCTGTTCGCCTCATTGACCGGCCATCCTGTACTCAGCATCAGCGAAGGTGGCGACCAATGCACCGTGGGCAGCCTGTTTTGCCTGCGGGTCGGCGATGAGCAAGTATCGTTTGAGGTCAACCTCGACTCTGTCGCCCGTAGCGGCGTGCGCATTCATCCCAGCGTGTTGCAGCTATCCCGCCGCCGGGCGCCGGAGTCATGACGCCGGTTAAAACCCCTGCGCGCCCAACCCTGCGCTCGGTCCTTGGCCGAGGGCACCTGAGTGTCGCGTTGGTGGCGGTGGCCATGGCCAGCGTATCCCTGACCCTGCTTGGCGTGCTGGCGCTACGGGTCTACGCCGACCATAACCTGCACCTGATCGCCCGCTCCATCAACTACACCGTGGAAGCGGCAGTGGTGTTCGATGACAGCACCGCCGCCAATGAAGCCTTGTCCATGATCGCAGCCACTGAAGAGATCGCAGAAGCTCAAGTGCTGGACGCCAATGGCAAGCAGTTGGCCCATTGGGTGCGCCCGGAAACCGGCATGCTGTCCACGGTCGAATTGGAGCTGGCCCACGCGTTATTGGAACAGCCCATCAGCCAGCCAATCATCCACCAGGGCCAGACCATCGGCAGCGTCCAGGTGAGCGGTCATGGCGGCAGCCTGTTGCGCTTTTTACTCAGCGGCCTGGCCGGGATTATTGTCTGCACCGCCCTCAGCGCCTGGGTCGCGCTGTACCTGGCGCGGCGGATGCTGCGGGGCATCACCGGCCCCTTGCACAGCCTTGCCGAAGTGGCCCACGCTGCCCGCAGCGAGCGAGCGTTTGACCGCCGTGTGCCGCCGGCGCAAATTGCCGAACTCGACAGCCTGGGCAATGACTTCAATGCTTTGCTCGACGAACTGGAAGCCTGGCAAACCCACCTGCAAAGCGAAAACGAAACCCTCGCTCACCAGGCCTCCCACGACAGCCTGACCGGTCTGCCCAATCGGGCCTTCTTCGAAGGGCGGCTGATCCGTGCCTTGCGCAGCGCCTCCAAACTCAACGAGCGAGTAGCGGTGCTGTTCCTCGACAGCGATCGCTTCAAGGACATCAACGACAACTTCGGCCACGCAGCCGGCGACGCGGTGCTGGTGGCAGTGGCTGCGCGGGTTCGTGCGCAGTTGCGTGAAGACGACCTTGTGGCGCGACTGGGGGGAGACGAGTTCGCCATCCTGCTTTCGCCCCTGCACAAGCTTGAAGATGCCCAGCGCATCGCCGACAAGATCATCGCCAGCATGGACACGCCGATCCAGCTGCCCGGCAATACCCAGGTGTTGACCTCTCTGAGCATCGGCATCGCCGTTTACCCCGATCATGGCGCCACACCCGGCGCCCTGCTCAATGCCGCCGACGCGGCGATGTATCAAGCCAAACGCCTTTCCCTGGGAGGCCAGCAAACGGCGGAGCCAGAGCCCCTAGCCGCCAATATTCAACACAGGAGTTGATCCCTTGTTCTCTACTGCACGTGTTTTATTTATCACCCTGCTTGTGGCGTTGCTGGCCCTGAGCGGCTGCCAGACAGCCCCGCCCAAAGGCCTGAGCCCGGCGCAGATCGCTGTGCTTAAACAGCAAGGTTTCGAACTGACCGACGAAGGCTGGGCTTTCGGCCTGTCGAGCAAAGTGCTGTTTGGCAGTGATGTCGAGTCGTTGAATAAACCCAGCACCGAGATTGTTGAACGCATCGGCAAGGCCCTGCTGGACGTAGGCATCGAACGCGTACGCGTCGACGGCCACACCGACGCCTCAGGCAAGGAAACCTACAACCAGCAACTGTCCCTGCGCCGGGCGAAAAGCGTCGGCAAGGTGTTGACTGGTGTGGGTATGAAGGAAGAAAACGTGCAACTGCGCGGCTTGGGCAGCAGCGAACCGGTGGTGCCTAACACCACGGCGGCTGGCCGCACCGAGAATCGACGGGTGTCGATTGTGGTGATTGCGGATTAAACAGGCCCCCGGTCAGATCCAATGTGGAATGCGGTCAGTGTGGGAGCCGGGCCTGCCCGCGACGTCGCGTAAGCACTCACCGACTAATCCGCAAACACCATCTCCCGGGTTTCCCCCATCAGCAACGGCCGGTTCTGCTCAGTCACCTCGCGGATGTAATCCCATAGCAACGTAATCCGCTTCAACTTGCGCAAATCCTCGCGGCAGTACATCCAGAACTGCCGCGTAATATTGATCTCCTCCCCAAGCACGGGCAGCAACCGTGCATCCTGCGCCGCCAGAAAACACGGCAAGATCGCCAACGACCTTCCCTGCTGCGCCGCCACGTACTGGGCTATCACGCTGGTACTGCGCAAGCTGGCGCTGGCGCCGGGTACCACATTGGCCAGGTACAGCAGCTCCGAACTGAACGCCAGGTCATCGACATAGCTGATAAACGGATGATCGGCCAAATCTGCCGGGCGGTGGATGGGTGGGTGTTGATCGAGATATTCCTGGGTCGCGTACAGCTGCAACTTGTAGTCACACAGCTTGCAGCACACATAAGGCCCATGTTCCGGCCGTTCCAGGGCGATGACGATATCGGCCTCGCGCTTAGACAGGCTGATGAAGTGGGGCAGGGGCAAGATATCCACCGAGATCGCCGGGTAGGTGTCGACGAAGTGGCTCAATTGCGGGGTGACAAAGAAGCTGCCAAAACCTTCGGTGCAGCCCATGCGCACATGCCCGGATAGCGCCACGCCAGAGCCGGAAACCTGTTCGCAGGCCATGTGCAGGGTGCTTTCGATGGATTCGGCGTACCCCAGCAATCGCTGGCCTTCGGTGGTCAGGACGAAACCGTTGGTCCGGGATTTTTCAAACAGCAGCGTGCCCAGCGACCCTTCAAGGGAACTGATGCGCCGCGACACGGTGGTGTAGTCCACCGCCAGGCGTTTGGCGGCGACGCTGGCCTTGCGGGTACGGGCCACTTCGAGGAAAAACTTCAGGTCATCCCAGTTCAGGGCGCCGAGGGAGGTGATGTTTTTTTGCATATTGGACCGGCTTTTATGTGCGTTCTTATTAGAAGTTTGCACATCTATACTCCAAAAACAGTCCGAACGCCTCATCCTCAAGGCGGTTCATGCGCCTTGTCTCTGCATAACTACAAGATCTGGAGACCACAATGAACGCATCGCTTACGTCTGCCGACACCGCCGTAAAACAGGCCAAACTGTTGATCAATGGCGAATGGGTCGAGTCCAAGACCACCCAATGGCAAGACATCGTAAACCCGGCGACCCAGCAAGTACTGGCCCGTGTGCCCTTTGCTACCCCGCAAGAAGTTAACGCCGCCATCGACGCCGCCCATCGCGCCTTCCAGACCTGGAAACTGACGCCGATCGGTGCGCGCATGCGCATCATGCTCAAGCTGCAAGCGCTGATCCGCGAACACTCCAAGCGCATCGCCGTGGTCCTCAGCGCCGAGCAGGGCAAGACCATTGCCGACGCTGAAGGCGATATTTTCCGTGGCCTGGAAGTGGTTGAGCACGCTTGCTCCATCGGCACCCTGCAAATGGGCGAATTCGCTGAAAACGTTGCTGGCGGTGTCGATACCTACACCCTGCGCCAGCCCATCGGCGTGTGCGCCGGCATTACCCCGTTCAACTTCCCGGCAATGATTCCGCTGTGGATGTTCCCGATGGCCATCGCCTGCGGTAACACCTTTGTGCTCAAACCGTCGGAACAGGACCCATTGTCGACCCTGCTGCTGGTGGAGCTGGCGCTGGAAGCCGGCGTGCCGCCTGGCGTGCTTAACGTGGTTCACGGTGGCAAGGACGTAGTGGATGCGCTCTGTACCCATAAAGACATCAAGGCCGTGTCCTTCGTCGGCTCGACCGCTGTCGGTACTCACGTCTATGACCTGGCCGGCAAACACGGTAAACGCGTGCAATCGATGATGGGCGCCAAGAACCACGCTGTGGTGCTGCCGGACGCCAATCGCGAGCAAACCCTCAACGCCCTGGTAGGTGCCGGTTTCGGTGCAGCCGGCCAGCGTTGCATGGCCACTTCCGTGGTGGTGCTGGTAGGTGCGGCCAAACAATGGCTGCCGGACCTCAAGACCCTGGCGCAAAAGCTCAAAGTGAATGCCGGCAGCGAAGCGGGTACCGATGTTGGCCCGGTGATTTCCAAGCGCGCCAAGGCACGTATCCTCGACTTGATCGAAAGCGGCGTGAAAGAAGGCGCCAAGCTGGAATTGGACGGTCGCGACATCAAGGTGCCGGGTTTCGAACAAGGCAACTTCATCGGCCCAACCCTGTTCTCGGGCGTGACCACCGATATGCAGATCTACACCCAGGAAATTTTCGGCCCGGTGCTGGTGGTACTGGAAGTCGACACCCTCGACCAAGCCATCGCCATGGTCAACGCCAATCCGTTCGGCAACGGCACCGGCCTGTTCACCCAGAGCGGTGCGGCGGCGCGTAAATTCCAGAGCGAGATCGACGTCGGCCAGGTCGGCATCAACATCCCGATTCCGGTGCCAGTCCCGATCTTCAGCTTCACCGGTTCCCGTGGCTCGAAACTCGGTGACCTGGGCCCGTACGGCAAGCAAGTGGTGCAGTTCTACACCCAGACCAAAACCGTCACCAGCCGCTGGTTCGACGATGACAGCGTCAACGATGGCGTCAACACCACCATCAACCTGCGCTGATCGAGGAGACGACCATGAAGATTGCATTTATCGGCCTGGGCAACATGGGCGCGCCCATGGCCCGCAACCTGATCAAGGCCGGCCACGCGCTTAACCTGTTCGACCTGAACCAAACCGTGCTCGCCGAACTGGCTGAGCTCGGTGGCAGCATCAGCGCCTCACCGCGTGACGCCGCCCAAGGCGTCGAGTTGGTCATTACGATGCTCCCGGCTGCCGCTCATGTGCGCAGCGTCTGGCTCGGTGAAGACGGCGTACTCGCTGGCATCGGCAAAGGCGTACCGGCGGTAGATTGCAGCACCATCGATCCGCAGACCGCCCGCGACGTGGCCGCTGCTGCGGTCAAGCACGGCGTGACCATGGCCGATGCACCGGTTTCCGGCGGCACCGGCGGTGCCCAGGCCGGGACCCTGACTTTTATGGTTGGCGCCACCCCGGAACTGTTCGCCACCCTGCAACCGGTACTGGTGCAGATGGGCCGTAACATCGTCCACTGCGGCGAAGTCGGCACCGGGCAAATCGCCAAGATCTGCAACAACCTGCTGTTGGGCATCACCATGGTCGGCGTCAGCGAAGCCATGGCCCTGGGCGATGCGCTGGGGATCGACACCCAGGTGCTGGCCGGGATCATCAACAGCTCCACCGGGCGCTGCTGGAGTTCGGACACCTACAACCCGTGGCCGGGCATTATCGAAACCGCACCGTCGTCCCGGGGTTATACCGGTGGTTTTGGTGCGGAGTTGATGCTCAAGGATTTGGGACTGGCGACTGAAGCCGCCCGCCAGGCCCACCAGCCGGTGATCCTCGGCGCCGTGGCCCAGCAGTTGTATCAGGCGATGAGCCAGCGTGGTGAAGGGGGCAAGGACTTCTCGGCGATCATCAACAGCTATCGCAAACCCCAATAGAGGATTTCCCGAGACTGTGGCGATCGGGCTTGCCCGCTCGCCACAATGGGTGTTTGCTGATCAGGCAAATACAAAATACTTACGCACAGTCTCGACCACTTCCCACGTGCCCTTCATACCCGGCTCAACCACAAAAATATCACCGGCCTTCAAATGAATCGGCTCCTGTCCGTCAGGGGTGATGATGCAGTAGCCTTCACGAAAATCGCAGTATTCCCACTTCACGTACTCAACCCGCCATTTACCCGGGGTGCAGATCCAGGTGCCCATGATCTTGCTGCCGTCTTCGCTGGTGTAGGCGTTGAGGTTGACGGTGTGCGGGTCACCTTCGAGTTTTTCCCATTTGCAGGCATCCAGCACCGGCAGGGGGTGGGTATCGCGCAGGACGGTGATTGGCTTGGACATGATGACTCCGAGGCAGGAAGGGAAGTGCGAACCCTATCGCCTTGGGCTGCTGGCCAATGGTC
This sequence comes from Pseudomonas sp. C321, assembly GCF_055407105.1. Lineage (NCBI taxonomy): Bacteria > Pseudomonadati > Pseudomonadota > Gammaproteobacteria > Pseudomonadales > Pseudomonadaceae > Pseudomonas > Pseudomonas sp. C321. Next base: position 15,862 of record NZ_JBUZRB010000009.1, read on the forward strand.
TGAACTCGACATCGGGATGCCCAGAAGCGCAGGCGCGAAATTTGAAACATCCAATCACTAATCAGCCATTTCCTCGCAGTAAGTGCGAAAGATTTCCCGCTATGCGCTGGAATTCGCAAGAATATTTACAGCTGGCCCTCGTATCATTCACCCAGGAACGACCGAGAGCCTTTTGAATGAATCCAATAAAAACGTGGTGGGACATCAGCCCGCCCTTGAGCACAGCGACCCCGACCTGGCCTGGGGATACGCCATTTCAGGAAGAGCGGGTCTGGCAGTACGGCCCCGAATGCCCGGTGAATGTCGGGCGCATCACCCTTTCGCCTCACACCGGTGCCCATGTCGATGCGCCGTTGCATTACAGCGCTGATGGCGCGCCCATCGGCGAAGTGTCTTTGGATGTGTACATGGGGCCGTGCCGGGTGCTGCATTGCCTGGACAGCGGCGCGCTGGTGCAGCCGCAGCAGTTGGAGGGCCGCCTGGAAAATGTGCCTGAACGTGTTCTGCTGCGCACTTATCAACAGGCGCCGCTGACCACCTGGGATTCGAATTTCACCGCCGTCGCCAAGGAAACCGTCGAGTTGCTGGCCAGCCTCGGCGTGCGCCTGATTGGTATCGATACCCCGTCGCTCGACCCACAGCAATCCAAAACCATGGATTCCCACAACGCCGTCGCCCGTCACGGCATGGCAATTCTTGAAGGCATCGTCCTCGACGACGTGCCGGAGGGCGATTACGAGTTGATCGCGCTGCCGCTGCGTTTTGCCAACCTCGATGCCAGCCCGGTACGAGCAATCCTCCGTCCGCTCAAGGAGCCCACGCGATGAGCCAGTGTCCTTTCTCCCCTGATTACCAGCCGCCGGAAGAATGGCATAACGCCGAGCTGAATTTTTCCGAGTCCATGAGCTACGGCGACTACCTGGACCTGGGCAAAGTGCTCAGCGCCCAGCACCCACTGTCGCCGGACCACAACGAGATGCTGTTCATCATCCAGCACCAGACCTCGGAGCTGTGGATGAAACTGATGCTCCACGAACTCAAGGCCGCCCGCGAACACGTGCGCCTGGGCGAGTTGCCGCCGGCATTCAAGATGCTGGCGCGGGTGTCGCGGATCTTCGATCAATTGGTGCATGCCTGGGCCGTGTTGGCGACCATGACACCGTCGGAGTACAAGTCGATCCGCCCGTACCTGGGCCAGTCGTCCGGCTTCCAGTCGTTCCAGTACCGGGAAATCGAATTTATTCTCGGCAACAAAAGTGCGGCGCTGTTGCGGCCTCACGCTCATCGCCCGGAGTTGTTGCAGGAGTTGCAAGTGGCGATAGCCACGCCGTCGCTGTATGACGAAGCGATCAACTTGATGGCCAAGGCCGGCTTGGCGATTGATCCCCAGCGCGCCGAACGCGATCCGACGGCGGCCACGGTTCACGACGCGTCCGTGGAGGCGGCTTGGCGTGAGGTCTATCGCGATCCGAGCCGTTATTGGGACTTGTATCAGTTGGCCGAAAAATTCATCGACCTTGAAGACTCCTTCCGCCAATGGCGCTTTCGCCACGTCACCACGGTGGAGCGGATCATCGGCTTCCAGCCCGGCACCGGCGGCACCGAAGGCGTCGGCTACCTGCGCAAGATGCTCGACACTGTGCTGTTTCCCGAGCTGTGGCGGGTGCGTTCCACGCTGTAACCTGCGCCCAACAAAAAGCCCCGGCATTCATCGAATGCCGGGGCTTTTTATCAACCTTCAGAAGGTTATTGCGCCGTAGCCACAGCCTTGGCGTTGTTCATGCGCAACCGGTACGCCACATAGATAATTCCCACCCACACCGGAATCGCATACACCGACGCCCGCACACCCGGGATCGCCAGCATCACGCAGATGATCATCAGCATAAACGCCAGGCACAGGTAGTTGCTGAACGGGAACCAGAAGGTCTTGAACGACGGCACCACGCCTTGCTCACTCATGGCCTTGCGGAACTTGATGTGGGTCAGGCTGATCAGCGCCCAGTTGATCATCAGCGAGGCAACCACCAGCGCGAACAACAACTCCAGCGCGTTATGGGGTGCGACGTAGTTGATCACCACGCACAGCAGCGTCACCAAGGCCGAAATGCCCAGGGCCCGCAATGGCACGCCTTGTTTGTTGAGCTTCATGAACGCCTTGGGTGCATCGCCCTGTTCGGCCAGGCCGAAGAGCATGCGGCTGTTGCAGTACACGCCGCTGTTGTACACCGACAGCGCGGCGGTCAGCACCACGAAGTTGAGGATGTGCGCGGCGGTGTCGTTGCCGATCAACGAGAAGATCTGCACAAACGGGCTGCCGCTGTAGGCATCGCCGGACGCGCCGAGGGTTTGCAGCAGTTGATCCCACGGGTACAACGACAGCAGCACGGTCAGTGCGCCGACGTAGAAAATCAGGATCCGGTACACCACCTGGTTAATCGCCTTGGGGATCACCTTGCGCGGCTCGCTGGCCTCGGCGGCAGTAATACCCACCAACTCCAGGCCACCGAACGAGAACATGATGAATGCCATGGACATCAACAGCCCCATGCCGCCATTGGGGAAGAAGCCGCCGTGGTCCCACAGGTTACTCACCGAGGCTTGCGGGCCGCCAGTGCCGCTGAACAGCAGGTAGCAACCGAGCAGAATCATGCCGATGATCGCCACTACCTTGATGATCGCGAACCAGAATTCGGTCTCGCCGAAGAACTTCACGTTCAGGGTGTTGATCAGGTTGACCGCGATAAAGAACACCACCGCGCTGGCCCAGGTCGGAATCTCCGGCCACCAGAACTGGATGTACTTGCCTACCGCCGTCAGCTCGGCCATGCCCACCAGTACGTAGAGTACCCAGTAGTTCCAGCCCGCCAGGAAGCCCGGATAGCCGCCCCAGTACTTGTGGGCAAAGTGGCTGAAGGAGCCCGCTACCGGTTCTTCAACGATCATCTCGCCCAGCTGGCGCATGATCAGAAACGCGATGAACCCGGCTATCGCATAGCCGAGGATCATCGACGGCCCCGCCGACTTGAGCACCCCGGCCGAACCGAGGAACAAGCCCGTGCCAATCGCCCCACCCAAGGCAATCAGCTGAATATGCCGGTTCTTCAGGCCGCGTTTGAGGCCTACCGGGTTAACCATGTCATCCGCCATTAACATTCCCTTCTACTTGTTTTTTTCAGGGTTGATCGCACGCTGAATCAGCCCCTCACACCTGCTGAGGGGTCAGATATTACTCTCGGTAAACTTTTCGTAATACAGCTGAACGCCATCAAGTGCCTGATCCAACAGCCATTGCTTGATGGATTCGACCATCGGAGGGGGACCGCAGACGTACATATCCGCCGAACTGTCCCGCAATTGTGCCAAATCGAAATGCTCGGTGAGGTAGCCGCGCTTACCGGCCCAGTCGGGCGGCGGGTCGCTGAGCACTTCGGTATAGCGGAAACCTGGGATTTTTTCGGCGTAGGTGTTGATGCGCTCGGCTTCGCACAAATCGGCGGCACCGCGTACGCCGTAATAGAGATGCACCGGTTGAGCGCAACCGCGTTCGGCTAGCTCATCGAGCATGCCCAGCAGCGCCGACAACCCGGTGCCACCGGCTACCAGCACCAGTGGCTGGGTGACATGCCTTAAATAGAACGCCCCCAGCGGCGCCTCCAGCAGCAGTTCATCGCCGACCTGGCAGCGTTCGCGGATGTAATTGCTCATCACACCATCGGGCAACAGGCGGATCAGAAACTGCAACTGATTGCCGGGGCGGTTGGCGAAGGAATAGGAGCGTTGGCTGTCCGTGCCGGGAATCGACAGCCGCGCATATTGGCCTGGCAGAAAATCCAATGTCTGGTCTAGCTGCAGATACAGGATCGCCGTGCTGGCCGAGACCTGTTGCACGTTGCTGACCGTGCTGCGGACCTGCAGCGGTCCCGGCGCATTGCACAGGCTCGAATCAAAATCGAAATAAAACGCCGCATCGGATTTGACCCGAGTCTGGCAACTGAGCATCTTGCGTTGCTGCAGGTCGAGGCTGGAGAGGGCTTCCTCGTCCACATAGTCCTGGCTGTAATCGCCAGACTCGCAGCGACCCTGGCAGGTGCCGCAGACACCTTCGCGACAATCCAGCGGAATCTTGATGCCATTGCGCAACGCTGCATCCAGCAGGATTTCATTGGCGCCCACCGGAAAAAACAACGTCTTGCCGTCGGCAAAACTGAAGGCCACTTTGTGATTCATCCACCGTTCTCCATGGATTGGGTAATACCTGTAGGAGCGAGCTTGCTCGCGAAAAACGTTAACGATGACGCGGGCATCCTGAATGCATGCGGCGCCCTTGGGTTTTTCGCGAGCAAGCTCGCTCCTACAGTTGAGGGTTAGAGGTGGTAGAAATCGAGCACCGAGTTGATGGTGTCGTTGAGCAGCAGCGCATGCTTGCGCGTGATCAGCCAACTGTCGCCATGGGGCTTGAGGCTGTAGGTGGCGTGGCCATAGAACTGCTCCGAGGTGGCCAGCCGATAAAACAACGTGTGCCAGTTCAACCGCACTTCCAGCACGCCGTCTGGCTGCTCGGCAATGCGCACGTTGTTGATCAAATGCAAGGTGCGCGGCATCGGTGTGGCAGACGCCGCCTTGCCGGTGCGCAGGCGAAACACTCGGTCTTCCAGGCCCGAGCGGTTGGCGTAATAGATCAGCGACATCTCGCGCTTGGGGTCGCGGGTGTAGACGTGCTCCGAGTCCCATTGCGGCAGGTGAAATTCGCTCTGCGGGTCGAACAACTGCACATAGGCGTCCCAGTCCTGGGCGTCGCACAGCTCGGATTTGCGGTAGAAGAACTGCTCGATCTGGTATTGCAGTTGCGCATTCATCATCACACCTCACGCAGTTTCAGGGATTGCTGGTCGAGACCGTCCAGCAAAAACTTCTGCCAGTTGCGGTGCTGGTTGACATACAGCCCTTCGTGGGTGAATTCGGTGCCGGTCATGGCTGGCTGGATACCGATGGTTTCGCTGTTGGGGGTAGGCCCGTTTTCCCAGCGATGGCTGCCACGGGAGATATCGCTCCAGCGCTCCAGGCGGCCCTGGAAACCACGCTGGGCTTCGCGAAATTCCACCAGGTCGTCCGGGGTGCCCATGCCGGACACGTTAAAGAAATCTTCAAACTGGCGAATACGGTTTTCCCGGTCGGCGTCGGATTCGTTCTTCACTCCCAGGCACTGGCTGATGATCTCGGTCTTGTTCCAGGCCAGCGGGCGGATGATCCGCAGCTGCGAGCTGATTTGGTCGAGGAAGAACAGGCTCGGGTAGATGTTCAGGTTGCGCAGGCGATGCATCATCCACTCGGCCTTGTCCTGGCCATGCTCTTCCACCAGGCGCGGCATGATGGTGGCGTAGCCGGAGCGCACCGTCGGGTTGGGCATGTCGCTGAACAGCAGGCTGTGGCCGTTGTTGAACGCGAACCAGCCATCATCGGTATTGGCATCGCCGGCGCCGAGCTTGCTGTAGTCCAGCGTGGTGCCTACGCCTGCGCCGTTTTCCGTGTTGACCTGCTGGCGATGCTGCACCGTGGCCACGTAGTTATAGTGCACGGTGCTGACGTGGTAACCGTCCAGGCCGTTTTCGTTTTGCAGCTTCCAGTTGCCATCGTAGGTGTAGGCAGATTTGCCGGGCAGCACTTCCAGTTCACCAGTGGCGGACTGGGCGACCATCATGTCAAAGAACACTTTGGCGTCGCCGAGAAAGTCTTCCAGGCTGTCGGTGCCATTCACATCCAGGCTGATAAACACGAACCCCTTGTAGCTCTCGATCCGCGCTTTTTTCAGCCCGCGGGTGGCCTTGTCGAAGCCTTCCGGGTATTCCCCTGGGGCTTTGACCTTCACCAGCCGGCCATCGCTTTTGTAGCACCAGGCGTGGAAGGGGCAGGTGAACGTCGACTGGTTACCCTTGCCGACCCGGGTCAGGGTGGTGCCGCGATGCTGGCAGGCGTTGATCAGCGCATTGAGCTGGCCGTCGCCGTCACGGGTGATGATCATCGGCTGGCGCCCGGCGCGCATCGTCACGAAGTCGTGGTGGTTAGCCAATTCGCTTTCGTGGCAGGCGTAGATCCAGTTTTTTTCGAAGATCAGTTCCATCTCCAGTTCGAACAGTTCCGGCTCGGTGAACATAGCCCGGGCAATGCGGAACACTTCGTCCACCGGGCGAAAATCCAGGCAGCCTTCGATAAACGTTTTCCACTGCTCGACGCTTCTTGCACCACTCATGGGAGGCACCTTTTTGATAATGGCTAATCGGGTAGGCCATTAAGAGGCTGCGAAGGGGCGGCGGGCTATCCGGTTAATGGGGGAAGGTGGGCCGGATAGTTGGGCAAGAAATACCCACTGCAGTGCAGGGCGGTGGCGTAATGCGCTACTGTCTTGCAGGGCAATTGTCGGAAAAGTCTGCTTGTTATCCACATAGTCGACGGTTGCTATCCACCCAGTGGCAATGCCGCTGGCGTGGCGCAGAACTTGCTCTCTTCCACTAGAGAGCTCAGCCAAGACGCGCCGTCAGAGCGCGCAGGCCACAACCGCCGTGGGTGCCCGTGATGACTAGCAATACACGCGATATATGTATCGAGCGCTTCGACCTTGAAGGCGCCCGCAGCTGGATGTCCGGTATTTGCGGGCCGCACCGGCTGGAGACGGCGACGCCGGAGCGCATCCGCTTCCACCACAGTGCCAATGTGTTCAAGTCCCGCGCCACGACGCTGGGGATTATTGAATACGGCACCGACGTCACCATCGACATCGAAGACGCCGAGCACTTCAGCAGCTACAGCCTCAGTCTGCCTCTGGTGGGCGAGCAGGAACTGAGCAAGAACGGCGAGCGGCTCAGTTCCAACCGCGACCAAGGCGTGATCATCTCGCCCAATGAGCACCAGGTGCTGGCGATCTCTGGCGACTGCCGCAAGCTGCAAGTAGTGATCACTCGTGCGGCCATGAGCGAATCCCTGGAAGGCCTGTTGCAACGGCCGATTGAAGCGCCTTTGCAGTTCGAGTCGGTGATGGACGCGGTGGAGGGCGCCTCGGCGTCCTGGTGGCGCATGGCGCGTTACTTCATCGCGGAGCTGGAACGCAGCAGCGAACTGTATGACCAGGCGGCCTTTACGCGGGATTTGGAAAGCTCGCTGATCAAGGGCCTGATCCTCGCCCAGCCGAACAACTATTCCGAAGAGCTGCGGGACGTGCTGGGGGTGAAGCTGCCGCACTATTTAATTCGCGCCCGCCAGTACATCCACGACAACGCCCGGGAGGCGGTGCATCTGGAAGACCTTGAAACGGCCGCCGGAGTGTCGCGATTCAAGCTGTTCGATGCGTTCAGGAAGTACTTCGCCCTGTCGCCCATGGCCTATCTGAAGAAATATCGCTTGGGTGCCGTGCGCCAGGAAATCCTTGAGCACGGCTCAACCCGAACCATTTCTGAAATCGCCCTGGGCTGGGGCTTTACCCACTTGGGGCGATTCTCTGCCGAGTACCGCAAGCTGTTCGATGAGTCTCCCAGCCAAACCCTGCAACGTAACGACGCCCGGCGCATGCGTGGCTAGATCAACTCTTCCACCAGTTGCAGGCAATGACTGAGCCCCGGCGACTGGTCATTGACCCGCCGGCTGAGAATGATCGGCGAGGTGGCGTTGGCCTCCACAATCGACGTGTAGCCGATATCCGCACGGTGCAGCATTTGCACCGAAGCCGGCACCAGCGTCACGCCCATACCGGCACCCACCAGGCCGATGGCGGTCTGCAATTCATTGGTCCACTGCGCCACCGTGAGGCTCAAGCCATGGGCATCGAACAGCGCGAGCACATGGTCGGCGTAACTGGGGCGCGGGTTGCCGGGGTAGAGCACGAACGGCTCCTCGGCCAATTGCGCAAGGGTCGCCGGGGCGCCCAGCAGCGGGTGGCCGGCTGGCAATACGGCCACCAACCGATCCTCCACCAACACCCGCTGCACAATTGCCGGATCATCGATACGAATCCGCCCGAACCCCACATCAATCCGCCCGGCCTTGAGGGCTTCGACTTGTTGCAGGGTGGTCATCTCCGACAATCCCAACTCCAGCTCCAGCCCATCGTGGCTACGCAGGCGACGAATCAAATCAGGCAGCACGCCATACAGCGTCGACGGCGCAAAACCGATGCCCAGCCAGGTCTTTTCGCCAAGGCCAATACGCCGGGTGTTGTCGCAGACCTTGCCCAGTTGTTCCAGCAACACATTGGCGTGTTCATAGAAAAACCGTCCGGCTTCGGTCAGCCGCAGGGGGCGACCGCGTTCCAGCAACACCACACCCAACTCTTCCTCCAATTGCTGGATCTGCCGGCTCAACGGCGGCTGGGCGATGTGCAGGCGTTCGGCTGCGCGGGTGAAGTTCAGGGTTTCTCCCAGCACCTGGAAGTAACGTAAATGGCGAAGCTCCATTGGGACTCCTTTCATACCTTAAGGGTATCGTTCGAGACTAATTCTATATTGGAAGCCATTAAAGATGCGGGACAGAATCGGGCCAAATCTATAAAGAACCCAGTGGGTATTACCATGCCGATTTGTACCATCGAGTCGATCGAGACCATCATTGTCGACCTCCCCACCATCCGCCCGCACAAACTGGCGATGCACACGATGCAGAACCAGACCCTGGTGATCATCCGCGTGCGCTGCGCCGACGGCATCGAAGGCATCGGCGAGGCCACCACCATTGGTGGCTTGAGCTACGGCAATGAAAGCCCCGACAGCATCAAGACCAACATCGACAAACATTTCGCTCCGCTGTTGATCGGCCAGGACGCCAGCAACATCAACGCGGCCATGTTGCGTCTGGAGCGCAGCATTCGCGGCAATACCTTTGCCAAGTCCGGCATCGAAAGCGCCTTGCTCGATGCCCTCGGCAAACGCCTGAACTTACCGGTCAGTGAACTGCTTGGCGGCCGGGTGCGCGATGCCTTGCCGGTGGCCTGGACTCTGGCCAGCGGCAACACCGAAAAGGATATTGCCGAAGCCGAGAAAATGCTCGATCTGCGCCGCCACCGTATTTTCAAATTGAAGATCGGAGCGGGTGAAGTCAGTCACGACCTGGCCCACGTCATCGCCATCAAAAAAGCCCTGGGTGACCGCGCAAGCGTCAGGGTCGATGTCAACCAGGCCTGGGATGAAGCCGTGGCCCTGCGCGCCTGCAAGGTGCTGGGGGACAACGGCATCGACCTGATCGAGCAGCCGATCTCGCGCCATAACCGCAGTGGCATGGTTCGTCTAAACCTGTCGAGCCCGGCGCCGATCATGGCCGACGAATCTATCGAATGTGTCGAGGACGCCTTCAACCTGGCCCGCGAAGGCGCGGCTTCGGTGTTTGCCCTGAAGATCGCCAAAAACGGCGGCCCGCGTGCGGTGTTGCGCACGGCGGCGATTGCCGAGGCGGCAGGCATCGGCCTGTACGGCGGCACCATGCTCGAAGGTGGCATCGGCACGCTGGCCTCGGCCCATGCCTTCCTCACGCTGAACAAGCTGGCGTGGGACACCGAGCTGTTCGGCCCGCTGCTGCTCACCGAAGACATCCTCAGCGAGCCGCTGGTGTACCGCGATTTCCACCTGCATGTCTCGACCGCGCCGGGCCTGGGCCTGGCCATCGATGAGGAGCGCTTGGCGTTCTTCCGTCGCGATAAACACTAAGAGGAACCTGCCATGTTGTTCCACGTAAAAATGACCGTGAACCTGCCTGTCGACATGAACCCCGAGCGTGCCACCGCCCTCAAGGCCGAGGAAAAAGCCCTGGCCCAGCGTCTGCAACAAGCGGGTAAGTGGCGCCACCTGTGGCGCATCGCCGGGCTGTACGCCAACTACAGCGTGTTCGATGTCGATAGCGTGCAAGAACTGCACGACCTATTGATGCAACTGCCGCTTTATCCCTACATGGCCATTGAGGTGAATGCCCTGTGCCGGCATCCGTCGTCGATCCATGAGGATGATCGCTGAGTCTGTTTTTCCAACTAATAATTACAAGATGAGGATTGCACCATGTCCATCCGACTGTCCCAAACTGCCCACGCCCAACAGTTTCTCGAAGAAGCCAGCGGCCACCACCATGACGGCGGCAACCCACGGGCCAAGGCGCTGATTTACCGAATCCTGCGCGACACGGTAAACATCATCGAAGACCTGGAAGTGACCCCGGAAGAGTTTTGGACGGCGGTCAACTACCTCAACGAACTGGGCAAGAACCAGGAAGCCGGACTGCTCGCCGCCGGCCTTGGGCTGGAGCATTACCTGGACCTGTTGATGGATGCAGCGGACGAAGAAGCCGGCAAGTCCGGCGGTACACCACGCACCATCGAAGGCCCGCTGTATGTCGCTGGTGCGCCGCTGTCCAAGTTTGAGGCGCGACTGGATGACGGACTGGACCCAGGCGTGCCGCTGTTCATGCAGGGCCAGGTCCGTGACACCGATGGCAAGCCATTGGCGGGGGCGATTGTCGATGTGTGGCAAGCCAATACGGGCGGCACCTATTCGTGGTTCGACGGCACTCAAACGGAGTTCAATTTGCGTCGCCGCATCGAGACCGATGCCCAGGGCAACTACCGCTTTCGCAGCATCGTGCCGTCGGGTTACGGCTGCCCGCCGAGCGGTCCTACGCAGCAGTTGCTGGACCAGTTGGGGCGCCATGGCCAGCGGCCGGCGCATATTCACTTCTTCATTTCGGCGCCGGGTTATCGGCACCTGACCACGCAGATCAACCTGTCGGATGATCCGTACCTGCATGATGATTTTGCCTACGCGACGCGCGATGAGTTGATTGCCGAGATTAGCTTCAGCGATGACCAGGGTCTGGCGCGGGAGTTTGGGGTAGAAGGGCGGTTTGCGCAGATTGATTTTGACTTTGAGTTACAGCCGGCAGCGGCGCCGGTGGAGCAGAAACGCATGCAGCGGGTTCGAGCGCTGGAAGACTAAACCCCCACACCCTTTGTAGGAACGAGCTTGCTCGCGAAGGTATTTCAGGCGCATCGCTGCGGTGGATGTACCTTTTTCGCGAGCAAGCTCGCTCCTACAGAGGGCACGTTGTCGGCAGGGGCTATTTGCGCACTACCAAGTCCAACAAGTCATCCCGATCCTTGATCTTCTGCAAGACAATCTCCGAGCGTATATCCATCACCCCCGCCGTGCGATTCAGGTGATTAACAATGAAGTCCGAAAAGTGCTTCAGATTGCGCGCCTGCACCCGCAGCACATAGTTGCTGGCGCCGGTGATCACATAGGCGCTGGCCACTTCCGGCCAGCCCTGAACCTTCTTGATAAACGTCTCGTGCCAATCCTCCACATCCTGGCGCAATGACAGGTGGACGATGGCTTCCAGCTCGATCCCCAACTGCTCGGCATTCAACACCGCACGATAACCGCTGATGATTCCCTCGCTTTCCAGCAGGCGCAAACGGCGCAGGCAGGCGGACGGCGACAGGGCGACTTTCTCCGCCAGTTCCTGGTTGCTGATACGGCCATCCTGTTGCAGAAAATGCAGGAGGCGCAGGTCGGTGGCGTCGAGAATCATGATTGGAATAAATCCGCGTGTTTTGGAGTTAAATTCGAATTTCCTACAGCTTAATTAGCCTGTTACCCACCACTTTGCACGAAAATTCTCTAAAGCTTCGTTCATTATTTGCTCCAGCGTGCAGGACACGTCATCGATAACAACAGGATTGACCATGACTACAAGAAACCATTGCCTGGCCCTTGATACCCAGGACGCGTTGGCGCCTTTGCGCAAGCAATTTGCGTTGCCGGATGGGGTGATCTACCTCGACGGCAATTCCCTCGGTGCGCGCCCGGTGGCGGCATTGGAACGGGCGCAAGCGGTGATTGCCGAGGAATGGGGCAATGGTTTGATTCGCAGCTGGAACAGCGCCGGCTGGCGCGATTTGCCGGAGCGCCTGGGCAATCGCCTGGCCCCGCTGATCGGCGCCCGCGACGGCGAAGTGGTGATTACCGACACCACGTCCATCAACCTGTTCAAGGTGCTCAGCGCAGCGTTGAGCGTGCAGCGTGAGCGCGCGCCGCACCGCAAGGTCATTATCAGCGAAACCAGCAACTTTCCCACCGACCTGTACATCGCCGAAGGCCTGGCCGAGCTGCTGCAACAGGGCTATTCCCTGCGTCTGGTGAACAGCCCCGACGAACTGCCGCAAGCCATCGACCAGGACACGGCGGTGGTGATGCTCACCCACGTCAACTACAAGACCGGCTACATGCACGACATGCAAGCGCTGACTGCGCTGAGCCATGAGTGTGGTGCCCTGGCGATCTGGGACCTGGCGCACTCGGCGGGCGCAGTGCCGATCGACCTGCATCAGGCCGGCGCCGATTACGCGATCGGCTGCACCTACAAATACCTCAACGGCGGGCCTGGCTCCCAGGCGTTCGTGTGGGTCAATCCGGCGCTGGTGGATGTGGTGATGCAGCCGCTGTCGGGGTGGTTCGGGCATACCCGGCAGTTCGCCATGGAATCGCGCTATGCCCCGAGCAACGGCATCGCCCGCTACCTGTGTGGCACTCAACCGATTACCTCGCTGGCGATGGTGGAGTGTGGCCTGGAGATTTTTGCCCAGACCGATATGGCCAGCCTGCGCCGAAAATCCCTGGTGCTGACCGATCTGTTTATCGAGCAGGTAGAAGCCCGCTGCGCTGCCCACGAACTGAACCTGATTACTCCGCGTGAGCATGCCAGGCGCGGCAGTCATGTCAGCTTCGAGCACCCGCAAGGTTATGCAATCGTCCAAGCCTTGATCTCCCGAGGCGTGATTGGTGATTATCGCGAGCCGCAGATCATGCGCTTTGGTTTTACGCCGCTGTATACCAGCTTCACCGAAGTCTGGGATGCGGTGGAAATTCTTGGCGAGATTCTCGACCAGAAGACTTGGGACCAGCCGCAATTCCAGGTTCGCCATAGCGTCACTTAAGCGGCAGCTCTCGACAGCTCCTACGAAGGGCAAGCAACAAACAGTGCAATCACAATAATAAAGGGGCACGCCACGTGACCACGCCAGACAAAGGCTTTGCTGAAATCACCAAGCGCGAACTGGGCCTGCGGCGCCAGCTCACCTCCGGCCAGATGAGCATGATCGCCATCGGTGGCGCCATCGGCACTGGGCTGTTTATGGGCAGCGCCTACGCCATCGGCTATGCCGGGCCCAGCGTGCTGGTCAGCTATGCCATCGGCGCGCTGATCACCCTGCTGTTGATGGGGTGCCTGGCGGAAATGACGGTGGCCCATTCCACCTCCGGCTCTTTCGGCGCCTATGCCGAGTTTTACATCAGCCCCCTGGCTGGTTTTCTGGTGCGCTACGCCTACTGGGCGGCGATTGTGCTGGCGGTGGGCGCCGAGGTCACGGCGGTGGCGATGTACATGAAGTACTGGTTCGCCAACGTACCGGAATGGGTGTGGATCATCTCGTTCTCCAGCGTGCTGATCGTCCTCAACGCTATCAGCGTCAAGGCCTTCGGTACCTTCGAGTACTGGTTTTCCACCATCAAGATCAGCGCCATCGTCGGCTTCATCATCCTTGCGGTGTATGTGGTGTTCGGCTCCGGCAACCCGGATTACGGCGTACAGAACTACAGCGCCCACGGTGGTTTTTTCCCCAACGGTCTGGGCGGCATGTGGATCGCCGTGATTGTGTCGATTTTCAGCTACCTGAGCGTTGAGATGATCGCCGTGGCGGCGGGCGAAGCGGCAGACCCGGAACAGGCGGTGAAGAGGGCCTTTCGCGCCACCATCGTGCGCCTGGTGGTGTTCTACCTGCTGACCCTGGCGCTGATGCTGGCCATCGTGCCGTGGAACCAGGCCGGCCATGCCCAGAGCCCGTTCGTCACGGTGATGCAGACCATCGGCATTCCCGGCGCTACTGGGGTGATGAACTTCGTGATCCTGATCGCCGCGCTGTCGGCGATGAACAGCCAGCTCTACATCACCACGCGGATGATGTTCAGCCTGTCCCGCGCCGGCTTTGCACCCAAGTCCATGGGCGCCTTGAGCAAGAGCGGCATCCCGCTCAATGCCTTGCTGCTGTCCAGTTCCGGCATCGCCCTGGCCACACTGCTTAACGTGGTGTACCCGCAAAGTTCGTTCACCCTGATGATGGCGATCTCGATGTTTGGGGCGATCTTCACCTGGTTCATGATCTTCCTCACGCACCTGTTTTTCCGCCGCTACCGCAAGCGTCACGGCGGGGCGAAGTTGTCGTTTCAACTGCGTTTTTTTCCCTACAGCACCTTGTTGGGATTGGTGTTGATGGGGGCGGTGATGATCACCACCTACTTCACCGAGGCGTTCAAAATGACCTTGGTGTTCGGTGTGCCGTTCCTGCTGATTCTGTCGGCGGTGTATTACGGGTTCTTCCGCAAGGGGCGCGACAAGTCGTCGAGCAAGGCCTTGGCGTAACCTGGCAACTGATCGAACGAGCGTGCACATAACAGCAACTTGCGACAGGCCCATTCCTGATCCAGAGGCTGGGCCTTGAAGCGGTGTTCCAGGGGCCAACGCTCCAGCGCCGCGAGCGGCACGATGCCCAGGCCGGCACCTCGGGCGACCATGCGCATCACCCCGTCAAAACCTTCGGCGCGAATGCGTGTTTGCAAGCGAAAGCCTGCGTGCAAGGCCTGTTCTTCCAGATAAACCGCCAGGGCACTGTCGGCGGCCAGCGCCACATAGTCATGCTGCAGGCTGTCGATAAAACTCACCGGCGGCCCTTCAGCCAGCGGATGGTCCAGAGGCAGGATCAACACCAGCGGATCATCGCGAAAGGGCAGGGTCTGCAAGCCGTGGGTGTCGACGGCATCGGAAATAATCCCCAGGTCCGCCGCGCCCTGGCGCAAGGCGTGGGTGATGCGCAGGCTAGGCAGTTCCTGCAGGTCGATATCGAGGTTGGGATGCTCGCGCAAAAAATCCGCCAGCAGTTCCGGCAGGTATTCGCTGATCGCCGTGGTGTTGCACAGCAGGCGCACCTGGCCTTTGACGCCGTTGGCGTATTCCGCCAGGTCCTGCTGCATGCGCTCGGCTTGCTGCAACAACAGCCGGGCATGCTGGGCCAACGCCTTGCCCGCCGCTGTCGGCGTCACACCGCGGCGGCCACGCTGAAGGAGCTCGATGCCCAACGACGCTTCCATCGCCCGAACCCGGGCACTGGCCGCCGCGAGGGACAAATGGCTGCGGCTGGCGCCGGCGGTGATATTGCCGGTGTCGAGAATGTGCAGGTAGAGGCGAAGGTCGATCAGGTCAAAATGCATGGCCAAATCCTTTATCCGTAGCCTCTATCCAGGCAAGAGGCTGGCTCAGTATATGGCGAATTTCCAACCTCGACCCAACCCTTCAAAATCAGCCGATGAATACATTCCTGGCGTTCTACCAAAGCCTCGGTCCAGCCTTGACGTTGCTGGTCATCGGCACTTTCCTGCTGGCGGGCACCGTCAAGGGCGTTATTGGCCTGGGCTTGCCCACGGTTGCCATGGGTATGCTCGGCCTGGCTATGTTTCCGGCGCAGGCTGCGGGGTTGCTGATTATTCCCTCTATCGTCACCAACCTCTGGCAACTGGCGTTTGGCGGGAATTTGAGTGCCCTGATCAAACGGCTATGGCCGATGCTGCTGCTGATTTTTCTCGGCACGGGGCTTGGCAGTTTGTGGTTGGGTATGGATGGCGGGGCGTGGGTGGTGCGAGCGTTGGGCGGGGCGTTGCTGGTATACGCCTTGAGCGGTCTGTTCTTGCCCAACTTCAAGGTGAGCACGGCGATGGAGCGTTGGCTCGGTCCGCTGTGCGGCGTGCTCACCGGCGTAATCACCTCGGCCACCGGCGTCTTCGTGATCCCGGCGGTGCCCTATCTGCAAGCCTTGGGCTTGAACCGTGATCAGTTGGTCCAGGCGCTGGGCCTGTCGTTCACCGTGTCCACCCTGGCGCTGGCGGCGGGGTTGTTCTGGCGTGGCAGCCTCGGCGGCGGCGAAATCAATGCCTCGCTGCTGGCGCTGGTGCCAGCGCTGCTGGGCATGTGGCTGGGCCAGGCCGTGCGCCAACGCATCAGTGCCGTGCTGTTCAAACGGGTGTTCTTTATCGGCATGGCGGCGCTGGGCAGCCACCTGCTGATCAGTGGCTAGCGGACGAGGCGCTGAGCATGTCGATGGCGCTAAAGCCTGCTTGCTCGGTCATCTGGGTGAGTCCTCAAAAGGTGTTTGGAAATTCTAAGGCAACAATCCCCTGTCGATTCGTGCGGAGCAGTCAAATGTGTTTTGCCCCGCCAACGCTTATTCCCAAGGGGTCTTGTCGATACCCTGCCTCCAAATATTTTTAATCTTTTGAGGCTCCCCGTGAAAAAAGTCCTGTTGCTCAACGGCGGCAAAAAGTTCGCCCACTCCGACGGCCGCTACAACAACACCCTGCATGATGCCGCCCTGGCCGTACTGGACCGTGACGGTATGGACGTCAAAGTCACCCACATCGACGCCGGCTACGACCTGGCCGAAGAAGTGGCCAAGTTCCTCTGGGCCGATGTGATCATCTACCAGATGCCCGGCTGGTGGATGGGCGCGCCGTGGATCGTCAAGAAGTACATCGATGAAGTGTTCACCGAAGGCCACGGCAGCCTGTACGCCAGCGATGGCCGGACCCGCTCCGATGCTTCGCAAAAATACGGCAGCGGCGGCCTGTTGCAGGGCAAGCAATACATGCTGTCGCTGACCTGGAACGCACCGCAGCAAGCCTTCGACGACCCCAGCGATTTCTTCGAAGCCAAGGGCGTGGACGCCGTGTACTTCCCGTTCCACAAGGCCAACGAGTTTCTTGGCATGACCAGCTTGCCGACTTTCCTCTGCGTCGACGTGATGAAACGCCCGGCCATCGAGGCTGACGTGGCGCGTTATGAGCAGCATCTGACTGAGGTGTTTAACCTGGCTCGGTAATGCGGCTAGTATCCAGGCAGCCGCTTAAAGAGGATTCACGTTGAAAGCCCGATCCGATGAGCTACAGATCTTCGTCTGCGTGATTGAATGCGGGTCGATTTCCGCCGCCGCCGAACAGGTTGGACAGACGCCCTCGGCGGTCAGCCGCACCTTGTCGCGGCTGGAAGCCAAGCTCGACACCACGCTGATCAACCGCACCACGCGGCGCATGGACCTGACCGAAGAGGGCAAATACTTCTTCGAGCGGGCCAAGCTGATCCTGGAACAAATGGATGACCTGGAAGAGCGCCTGTCCTCGCGCCAGCAAACCCCGTCCGGGCGGCTGCGAATTAACGCCGCCTCGCCGTTCATGCTGCATGCGATCGTGCCCTACATCGCCGAGTTTCGCGGCCTGTACCCGGACATCCAGCTGGAACTCAACAGCAACGACCTGATCATCGACCTGCTGGAACAGAGTACCGACATCGCTATCCGTATCGGCACCCTGGCGGACTCGACGTTGCACGCCCGTTCACTGGGCTGCAGCCCGCTGCATATCCTCGCCAGCCCCGCGTATCTGGAAAAGTACGGTACGCCGACCACGGTTGCCGAGTTGGCCGATCACACACTGCTGGGCTTCACCCAGACCGAAACCCTCAACCACTGGCCGCTGCGCCATGTGCACGGTGATCGCTGGCAGATCCAGCCGAGTATTTCTGCCTCCAGCGGTGAAACCTTGCGCCACTTGACGTTGGAAGGGCAGGGCATCGCTTGCCTGTCGCACTTCATGACTAACGATGACATCAATGCCGGGCGCCTTCAGCCGATCCTGGCGGAGTTCAACAGCGGTTATCGCCAGCCGATCAACGCGGTGTACTACCGCAACTCGCAGTTGGCCTTGCGCATCCAGTGTTTCCTGGACTTTATCCAGGGCAAGTTGACCAGCTACGCCGACTGATTCGTGACTCATGCGCAAGATTGAATTGGGCAATACAGACTTATTCGGCATGGATAAGTCCTTGATACTCGATCCAACACTTAGCGCCTTTCACAAAGCCATGCAGGAGATGCTTTCCATGAACGTATTTATTACCGGTGCTGCCGGCTTTATCGGTGGCTCCATTGCGACTGGCCTGGTCAAGGCCGGCCACCACGTAACGGGTCTGGTGCGCAGCGCCAAACAGGCTGAAGAAATGACTGCACTGGGCATCGCTCCGGTGATTGGCACCTTGGACGATAGCGCCCTGCTGACCGAGCAAGCGAGCAAAGCCGATGCCGTGATCAACGCCGCCAGCAGCGACCATCGCGGCGCCGTTGAAACCCTGATCAAGGCGCTACGCGGCTCCAACAAGCCGTTCCTGCACACCAGCGGTTCGAGCATCGTTGGCGATGCGTCCGGCGGCAAATCCAGTGATGTCATCTATTTTGAAGACAACTTGCCGGAACCGACCGCCGACAAGGCCGCTCGCGTGGCTATCGACAACCTGATCCTCGCTGCCGCCAAAGACGGCGTGAATTCGGCGGTGATCTGTAACACCTTGATCTACGGCCACAGCCTGGGGGTCAAGCGCGACAGCGTGCAATTACCTCGTCTGCTGAAACAGGCGCGCAAAAGCGGCGTGGTACGCCATGTTGGCACCGGCCAAAACATCTGGTCCAACGTGCACATTGAAGACGTGGTCGCCCTGTACCTGCTGGCGCTGGAAAAAAACGTCCCCGGCACCTTCTACTTTGTCGAAAGCAGCGAAGCGGCCTTCGTCGACATGACTACCGCCATCGCCGAGGCGCTGAACCTGGGTAAACCACAGGATTGGCCACTGGCCGATGCCGAAGCCGAGTGGGGCTATGAAATGGCCAACTACGGCCTGGGCTCCAACAGCCGCGTGCGTGGCAAACATGCCCGTGAACTGTTGGATTGGGTGCCGAAGCGTACCAGCGTGGTGGAGTGGATTCGCAACGAGATGGTTTGATAGGTCCCTGTAAACACTAAACCTTGTGGCAGCCCTAACGCCGGTAAATTAAGGAAATGGAGCACCTGACATTACCTTGTGGCGAGCGGGCTTGTTATGGCAGGCCCGCTTGCCACAGGTCATTCGTTGACCCTGAAAACCTGGCCCCACCCCCTGCATTTGCGTACCATCCTCAGTCTTATTTTCGCTATTCCCCCGGTAACCCCATGAACCTCACCCGCCTGCGTGCCGACTCCCTGGCCGGTCTCACCACGTCTTTTGCCTTGTTGCCCGAGTGCATAGCCTTCGCCCTGGTGGCGCACCTCAACCCGCTGATGGGCCTTTATGGCGCGTTTATCATCTGTACCCTGACCGCGCTGTTCGGCGGTCGGCCAGGCATGGTCTCTGGTGCGGCGGGTTCGATGGCGGTGGTGATCGTCGCGTTGGTGGTGCAACACGGCGTGCAGTACTTGCTGGCCACTGTATTGCTGGGCGGACTGATCATGATCGCCTTTGGCCTGCTGCGCCTGGGCAAGCTGGTGCGCATGGTGCCGTACCCGGTGATGCTCGGTTTCGTCAATGGCCTGGCAATTATCATTGCGCTGGCGCAGTTGGAGCACTTCAAGAGCGGTGAAACCTGGCTCAGCGGCACGCCGTTGTACGTGATGACGGGGTTGGTGGCAGCGACGATGGCCATCGTCTACCTGCTGCCGCGCCTGACCCGCGCGGTACCGCCGGCGTTGGTGGCGATTCTTGGCGTGGGTCTTGCGGTGTACCTGCTGGGCCTGCCGACCCGCACGCTGGGCGACATGGCCCACATCGCCGGTGGCCTGCCCACGTTTGCCCTGCCGCAGATTCCCTGGACCCTGGAAACCCTGCAGATTATCGCTCCTTACGCGATCCTGATGGCCATGGTCGGCCTGCTGGAAACCCTGCTGACCCTCAACCTTACCGACGAAATCACCGAAACCCGAGGCTATCCGGACCGCGAAAGCGTGGCCCTGGGCGCGGCGAATATGGTCTCTGGCGTGTTCGGCGGCATGGGCGGCTGCGCGATGATCGGGCAAACCGTGATCAACCTCAGCTCCGGCGGGCGCGGACGCTTCTCCGGGGTGTTTGCCGGGGTCATGATCCTTCTCTTTATCTTGTTCCTGTCACCGTTGATCGAGCGGATTCCACTGGCGGCGCTGGTGGGGGTGATGTTCGTGGTGTCCCAGCAAACCTTCGCCTGGGCCTCCTTGCGGGTGATCAACAAGGTGCCACTCAATGACGTGCTGGTGATCATTGCGGTGACGGTGGTCACGGTATTTACCGACCTGGCCACGGCGGTGCTGTGCGGCATTGTGATTGCGGCGCTGAACTTTGCCTGGCAACAAGCCCGTGAGCTGTACGCCGACGAGCATCTTGAAGCCGACGGTAGCAAGCTCTATCGCTTGCACGGCACGCTGTTCTTCGCCTCGACCACACCGTTCCTCAACCAGTTCGCCCCGGCGAGCGACCCGGAACAGGTGACCCTGGATTGTCTCCACCTGAGTTTCGTCGACTATTCGGCCATCGCCGCGCTGATGACCCTACGCGAACGCTACGCCAAGGCCGGCAAGCATTTACGGGTGCTGCACTTGTCCGAACGCTGCAAGAAACTGCTCAAGCGTGCCCGCGTTCAGCATGACTAGCTAGAGCGACTGATCACTTCACGGGCCTACAAGGTTTTCCAGTTCCTGCGCGCGGGTCCGGGTCATGTCCAGCCGGCAGATGGCACCGTTGACCTGATCGATGGTGCCGCCGGTTGCCGAGCCTGCGAACCCGCAATTGGCATCCCGATATTTGATCCACAGACGCTGCACATCCTGCAGCTTCTGTTTGCGATTGCCTTCCTGGGCTGCCATGGCTGTCTTGTAGGCGGTGTTCAGGCGCGTGTCCTGCACCTTGGCTTCCTTGGTGTTGCAGTTGACCATGTCCGCGGTCGTATTCGCGCCATCCATACATTTTTTCAACGCCGCGCTGTCGGCGGCCGACGCGGTGCCGCACAAGGCCAGCAACAAGGCGCTGGCGGCGAAGGGGGCAAGCAGGGTTTTTCGATTCATTGTCGGTTTTTCCTGATCAGGATTCGGTCCGCTGTCTATGACCTGACACCGGCATTTGAGTTTCCAGCGTCCCTCTCAATCTTCATGTAAGAACGCACCTTCGATTTTCATTCTTTGTCTCTGGGCATATCTCAAAGCGACAGCGCTTATCTGTGGGCGAAACTTACTTTCATAAAAATTGAAAATAATCCTTGGTAATGATTTATGACTTTCACAACCTATTCGACGTGACCCTTTCCGAGGAGTACCGCATGGCCGCATCACCGGGCGTTTGGCTATTGGCATACGCAGCCATCGCCATCATTGCATTGATCGTGCTGATCGCACGCTACCGGCTCAACCCGTTTATCGTCATCACCCTGGTGTCCATCGGCCTGGCGCTGCTGGCCGGGATGCCGGCGGACACGATCATGGGCTCCTACGAGGCGGGCGTCGGCAAGACCTTGGGCCACATCGCTCTAGTGGTGGCGTTGGGCACCATGCTCGGCAAGATGATGGCCGAGTCCGGCGGCGCCGAGCAGGTGGCGCGCACGTTGATCGACCGCTTCGGCGAGCGCAACGCCCACTGGGCGATGGTGTGCATTGCCTTCCTGGTTGGGCTGCCGCTGTTTTTCGAGGTCGGTTTTGTGTTGCTGGTGCCGATTGCTTTCACCGTAGCGCGGCGGGTGGGTGTTTCGATTTTGATGGTCGGCCTACCCATGGTTGCCGGCTTATCGGTGGTACATGCACTGGTTCCGCCCCATCCCGCGGCGATGATGGCGGTACTGGCCTACAACGCATCGGTCGGGCAAACCGTGCTGTATGCGATCTTGATCGGCATCCCGACGGCGATCATCGCCGGCCCCGTCTACGCCAAGTTCATCGTGCCGCGCATTCACCTGCCGGCGGAAAACCCGTTGGAACGTCAGTTCATCGACCGCGAACCACGCACCCGGCTGCCGAGCTTCTCGCTGACCATGGGCACCATCCTGTTGCCGGTGGTGTTGATGATGATTGGTGGCTGGGCCAACCTGATTTCCACCCCAGGCAGCGCCTTTAACCAGTTCCTGCTGTTTATCGGTAACTCGGTGATCGCGCTGCTGGTGGCGACCCTGGTGAGTTTTTGGACGTTGGGCCTGGCTCAGGGCTTCAGTCGCGAATCAATCCTCAAGTTCACCAACGAATGCCTGGCGCCGACCGCCAGCATCACCTTGCTGGTGGGGGCGGGCGGTGGTTTGAACCGGATTCTTATCGATGCCGGCGTCACCAATGAGATTCTTGGCCTGGCCCATGCTTTCAACCTGTCGCCACTGGTGATGGGCTGGTTGTTCGCCGCGTTGATGCGCATTGCTACCGGCTCGGCCACCGTGGCCATGACCACCGCCTCAGGCGTGGTGGCTCCCGTTGCCATGGGCCTGGGTTATCCACACCCGGAATTGCTGGTACTGGCCACCGGTGCCGGCTCGGTGATCTTTTCCCACGTCAACGACGGCGGCTTCTGGCTGGTCAAGGAATACTTCAATATGACGGTGATCCAGACCTTCAAGACCTGGACCGTGCTGGAGACCCTGATTTCGGTGGTCGCCTTCGGTCTGACTTACGGCCTGTCACTTTTGTTATGAGCATCATTCTGTAATTCGGAGCCCAATTGATGGACATCCTCTACCAGATCCGCGCCCGCCAGGATTCCTTCAGCGCCGGCGAAGGGCGTATCGCCAAGCTGATGCTCGACGATGTCGGCTTTGCCGCGTCCGCTAGCCTGGAAGAGTTGTCCCAAAGGGCTGAGGTCAGCACCGCCACGTTGTCGCGGTTTGCCCGCAGCGTCGGTTGCCGTGACTTGCGTGACCTGCGCCTGCAACTGGCCCAGGCCAGCGGCGTCGGCAGCCGCTTTCTCGACCCGGCGGGCTTACCCGAACAGTCGGCGTTTCACCGGCAGATCCTCGGCGATATCGAGGTGACCTTGCGTCAGCACTTGTCCGGCTTCAATCAACGTTGTTTTGTCGATGCAGTGAGCCTGCTGGGCAAGGTGCGGATGATCCATGCGTTTGGCATGGGCGGCCCGTCGAGCTTGTGCAGCGACGAGTTGCAAGTACGCCTGGTGCGGCTGGGGTACCCCATTGCAGCCAGTCACGACCCGGTGATGATGCGCGTGACCGCCGCCACGCTGGGCCCGGAACACGCGCTGATCGTCTGCTCGCTGACCGGCCTCACCCCGGAGTTGCTGAGCGTGGTGGAGCTGGCCCGTAACTACGGCGCCCACATTATCGCCATCACCCTGCCTGATTCACCGCTGGCGCAGTTGGCCGATGTGCTGCTACCGCTGCAACCGGCGGAAACCAGTTTTATCTACAAGCCAACGGCGGCGCGCTACGGAATGCTGTTGGCCATCGACGTGCTCGCCACCGAGCTGGCCCTGGCCATGCCGGACGACAACCAGGAACGCCTGCGACGGATCAAGCTGGCCCTGGACGATTATCGCGGCGGCGCTGATTGCCTGCCGCTTGGAGACTGAAATGAAGTACGACACGCTGATCCGCAACGCCCTGATCATTGATGGCAGCAATACGCCGGGTTATGTCGCCGATGTGGCCCTGCGCGAGGGGCGCATCGAAAAGATCGGCGATTTGTCGGCAGCCCATGCCGAGCATGAAATCGACGCCACTGGCCGGGTGCTGGCGCCGGGGTTTATCGACGTCCACACCCACGACGACACGGTGGTGATCCGCCAGCCACAGATGCTGCCCAAACTCAGCCAGGGCGTGACCACGGTGATCGTCGGCAACTGCGGCATCAGCGCATCGCCGGTCAACTTACGCGGCGATCCGCCAGACCCGATGAACCTGCTGGGCAAGCGCGACGCGTTCGTCTACCCGCGTTTTGCCGACTACCGCGCAGCGCTGGAAAACGCCCACCCGGCCGTCAACGTCGCCGCGTTGATCGGTCATACGGCGCTGCGCAGCAACCATATGGATGACCTGCATCGCACCGCCACGCCCACTGAAATCGCCGCGATGCGTGAACAGTTGCAGGAAAGCCTGGAGGCCGGCGCCCTCGGCTTATCCACAGGCCTGGCCTACGCCAGCGCCTTCAGCGCCGAGACCGACGAAGTGCTGCAATTGAGTGAAGAACTGACCGCGTTCGGCGCGGTGTACACCACCCATTTGCGCAGTGAATTCGAACCGGTGCTGGAGGCGCTGGACGAGGCGTTTCTGATTGGCCGCCACGCCAAGGTGCCGGTGATCATCTCCCATCTCAAATGCGCCGGTGCCGGCAATTGGGGGCGCAGCCCGCTGTTGTTGGCGTCCCTGGAACAGGCGGCGAAGACCCATCCGGTGGGCTGCGATTGTTATCCCTATGCCGCCAGTTCTTCGACCCTGGACCTCAAGCAAGTCACCGATGCCTTTCGCATCACCATCACGTGGTCGACGCCGCACCCGGATATGGGTGGGCGCGATTTACAGGACATCGCAGCCGACTGGGCGGTGCCGCTGATGGAAGCCGCACGGCGCCTGCAACCGGCGGGGGCGGTGTATTACGGGATGGACGAGACGGACGTGCAGCGCATCCTCGCTCATCCGTTGTCGATGATTGGCTCGGATGGCTTGCCGGAAGATCCGTTTCCCCATCCGCGCTTGTGGGGGGCGTTTCCACGGGTACTCGGGCATTTCAGTCGTGATCTGGGTTTGTTCCCGCTACATACCGCCGTACACAAAATGACCGGGTTGTCGGCAGCGCGGTTTGGCCTGATCGGGCGCGGTGAGGTTCGCGAAGGGCATTGGGCGGATTTGGTGTTATTTGACCCGTTACGGGTGCGCGACGTAGCGGACTTCAAGGAGCCTCAACGCGCGGCGCAGGGGATTGACGGGGTGTGGGTCAACGGCGTGTTGAGCTACAGCGACGGGCAGGCAAACGGGCAGCGTCCGGGGCGGTTTTTGGCGCGTAGCGGGGATTTGCGCTTGGGGTTTGCTGCTCTATAGTGGCTGCTCTTAACAGGGAGTCAGCGCTATGCACTTAGGAAAAGTTACCCCTATCCTGCGAATCTTCGACGAGGCCAGGGCCGTTGAGTTCTACGTCGATTTCCTCGGTTTCAAGATCGACTGGCAACACCGTTTCGAAGCGAATTTTCCGCTGTACCTGCAAGTGTCGCTGGGAGATTGCGTGTTGCACTTGTCCGAGCACCATGGCGATGGTTCGCCGGGTGTCGGGGTGCGGATTCAGGCGCAGGGGCTGGAGGCGTATCAGCAGCAATTGCTGGCCAAGGACTACCGTTATGCCAAGCCAGAAATTGAAGAGACGCCTTGGGAGACGCGGGAGATGACCATCCGTGACCCATCCGGTAATCGGTTGGTGTTTGTCGAAGAAATTTAAGGCTGACGCATACTCTGTGGCGAGGGGGCAAGCCCCTCGCCAGAGTTGAGCGTGCTACACCCGAAAGTGACTAACCATCTGCTGCAACTGCCCGCCCAATCGCGCCAGTTCCACGCTGGACTTGGCCGTCTCATCACTGGCCGCTGCGGTCTGTTCCGACACATCACGCACGTTGACGATGCTGCGGCTGATCTCTTCAGCCACAGCGGTTTGCTGTTCGGCAGCGGCGGCGATCTGCTGGTTCATCGACTGGATATTCGACACCGTCCGGGTGATGTTTTCCAGTGACACACCGGCCTTGCGGGTCAGCTCGACGCTGCTGTCGGTAAGGTTGCGGCTGTTGTTCATCACAGTGGCCACTTGCTGGGTGCCGTTCTGCAAACCGGCTACCAGGCCTTCGATTTCTTCGGTGGATTTTTGCGTGCGCTGGGCCAGGCCACGTACTTCGTCGGCGACCACGGCAAAACCGCGACCGGCTTCACCGGCACGGGCAGCTTCGATGGCTGCGTTGAGGGCCAGCAGGTTGGTCTGTTCGGCCACGGCCTTGATCACGTCCATCACGCTGCCGATTTTGTTGCTCTCTTGTTGCAGGTGCGCCATGGCGTCGGTGGAGCGAGCCACTTCGGCAGCCAGGCGTTCGATCTGGGTGATGGCCTCGGCTACCACTTTGTCGCCTTCGCGCGCCTGGCTGTCGGCATCCGAGGCAGCCTGGGAAGCTTGTTCGGCATTGCGCGCGACTTCCTGCACGGTGGCAGTCATCTCGTGCATGGCGGTGGCTACTTGATCGGTCTCGATCTTCTGGCTGTTGACCCCGGCGCTGGTCTGTTCGGTCACGGCCGACAGCTCTTCGGCGGCGCTGGCGATCTGGGTCACGCCGTCGCGGATACCCGTGATCAATTCGCGCAAAGTGGTGCCCATGCGCTGGATGCCTTGTTGCAGCACGCCCAGCTCATCGCTGCGAGTGACTGCAATGTTATGGCTCAGGTCGCCGGAGGCGATGCGCTCTACCACGGCCAGGGTCTCGCGCAGTGGGCGGGTGATCTGGCGGGTGATGATCAGCGCGGCGATGATGCCAACGAGCAGTGCCAATAGGGTGCTGATCAGTTGCAGGCTGCGGGCCTGGGCGCTTTCCATGTCGCGGCGCTCCAGCTGGATGTCGTACAACGCGTCGCTGCGGGCGAGAATGCCTGCACCCTGGACTGTCATCTCCTGGCGGGCGAGGACGATATTGGCGTTGGCAGCCTTGTAGGTTTGCATCGCGCTGCGGTAGGCGCCGAGGGCTGTTTCCAGTGCGGCGAGCTCGGTTTTCTGTCTGGTGCCGAATACTGCGCTCAGCCCTTTCGAACCGTTGATTGCAGCCTCAATTTGCGCAGCGGCGCGGGCTTCGGTGTCTGGGTTGGTGTCGCCGGTGTAGCCGCGTACTTCATAGCGGGCCACTTGAAACTGTTCCTTGGCGTGGTTGACGGCATCGAACTCGGCGAAGCGTTCAGGGCTTTCCGGCATCTGGCGCACGTTGCGGTCCAGGGCGGTAATTAGCACGCCCGCAGCGTCGGCCCGGTCGCCCATGGTTTGGCGAGCAGCGTTACCGGTGCGGTAGGCCTCGCGCATTTTGTTCAGGGATTGCTGGTAGGCCGTGATGATGCTCTTCTGCTCGTTGAGCAGCTTGAGGTTTTCCGGGCTCTTGAAACTGCTCAGCAGTTTTTGCTGCTGGGCGACAAAGTCGTCGAGGCTGTTCTGCACGTTTTGCGCCACGGTTTCGTCGCCGTTGGCCAGCATGTATTGCAGGCGAACGATGCGCAGTTTGGTCAGCGAAGCATTGAGCTGGTTGATGTCGCTCATCCAGTTGCTACGGTCAATCAGGCCACTGAGGCTGGTCCAGCCGGTGAGGGCCAGGATCGAGGTGAGCACCAGTACCAAGCCGAAGCCCAGTCCCAGTTTCAGGTTGACGCTGATGTTACCGAACCACTGGTTCATCTAATTCCTCCTGGAACAGATTACGTGTACGACAGTTACTGGGAGTTCGCCCAGCCTATAGTTAGTCAGGAGATATCGGCAGCCAGGGCGAGAGCTGAAACAGTTTTTTCAAGAAGGCATGATGTGGGGATGGGGGCCATTAAATGCAAGCGCCCCGAGAGGGCACTTGAGGGGCGGTCAGAGGTCGGTTGCGGCGCTCGCAGGAAGAATCGTCAGGATCAATCGCGACGCAAAATCCCGGCTCAGATGTACCCGGTTGTGGGCCCGTTGTGGGCACCGGGCTACGCAAGGCGCCGTACCGTTCGACCTATGCCCGCGACCGGGATAACTATCGGGTCTATCTGACTTACGATTTGGCGTTGTGGTAGGCGTTCCCTCTGATCACTGCTCGACAAAGTAGTAACGCTGCCGGTTCACCGCCATCTCCTTGACTACCGTCACCGGCGCCGTCAGTTGATCGGTGCGATCCAGCATCGCCACGTTGCCCGGCTTTGCGGCGAGGAACGTTCGCAGCTCAGGCTCCGACTGCACAATGGTCAGATACGCCTGGGTATAGAACACCGTGGCTCCGGCGATTCGTTCGTTCGGTTGATACAACACCACCTGCTTGCCCTCGGCTTGCAGCGCCTGGATCTGGCTGACCAGCGGCACGAACGATTGGCGCACATCGGCCTTGGGCGCAAACCAGAACGCGGCGACCAGGTAGCTGGCAATCACCAGGGCAAAGAAGCTGCTGATCAGGCCGCGCCGATGGTCATAAAAGCGCTCGGCGAAATTCGATGTGCGTGCGCGGTGTTTTAACCCGTCCAGCAGTACGCCAGCGTACTCCGCTGCCAGCACGGCGGCGGCCGGCGTCAGTGACATCAGGTACACCGTACGCTTGCTCGATGCCAGGGTCAGCAGGGTGAATTGCGCCACCAGCCACACGCTGAAGAACAGTCGATAACGATTGCGTGCCAGGCTTTTGCGAAAATGCCACAGCCCCAGGTACACCAGGATGTTCCACGGCAGGAACGCCTCGGGCAATTTGACGAGGTAATAGTAGAAGGGCTCGTAATGCCCGGCTTCGACAAACGAGCCACTGAAGCGTCCGACGCTGTTGGTCCACAGCACCGCACCGACCGCCTGCATCCCGTCGCGTTGAAACAGAAAGCCCAACCAGATCAGCAACGGTACCAACGCTAATAATGTGAACAGCCCTGGCCGCAGCCAGTCGCCGATCCGTAGGCGCTTGTCCAACAGGCTGGTGCAGGCCAGGTAGACGAAGATCACGATGCCCGGCATCGCGAGGCCCAGTACGCCTTTGCTCAAGGTGGCGATCACCATTCCCAGGGTAAACAGGCCCCACATGGCGGATGATTGCTTCGCCTCGGGGCGGGTCGCCTGGTAAAACGCCAGCAGCGCCATGGTCACGCCCAGGCTGAGCAATGCGTCTTCACCGACACCGCGTACGTTGCTCCAGTAACTGGCCATGGTTGCCAGCATCAGGGCCGCGACGAACGCCAGGGTCTTTGGCCTCCCGAACTTGCGCAGCATGCCGTACAGCAGCATCACACTGAACAACCCGGCAAACGCCGAGGCCAGCCGCACCGCCCAGGTACTGGCGCCAAACAGGCGAATCGCACCCGCGTCGAGCCACAGGCTCAAGGGCGGTTTTTCCAGGAAGGGCTCACCAAACAGTCGCGGCACTACCCAGTCGTTATCCAGGTGCATGGCCATGGCGATCCCGGCCACCCGGGCCTCTGTCGAGCCTTGCAGCTCGTGATTGCCAAGGGCAAAAAAGAACAACAGACAGCCAAGCAGAAGCAGCAGAGGAGCAGGACGCGTCATGGATTCTGGCTACCGGGGCAGGGGAGCGTTCGGGGGAACGTTCCAGGCAATCGGCGAGTATACGAGGGCAATTCTTAACGAATTGTGAATGAGTGAGGAGTTTTTATAAGGCTAGCCCTGGCGTAGCAACGGCCAATGGCTCAAGCATTTCCCTTGGAATGTACCGGCCCCAGGTAAATCGTGCGTTTATCTTCAGCAAAACGCCGGGTCGCCATCATATCCCAGACAACCGGCACAGGATTGGCCTGCCAGGTTGAGCTGAAGTGGTCGGTTTTGAACCGTGTGAAATACCTACCATTGCGCCGTCCCGAAACGCACTGCCGATCTTGCTCATGGACATATCGGCATCGCCGAACAAAGATGGATGGTTTGAGCACGTCGCCTTCTTCTTCCCTGGCAAAGTACATGACCCACAACTTCGAGCTGGATACGCTCAAGATCCGCCTTGCGGATTCAAAACTGGCTTCACTGGATTTGCGCGTACGCGTGCAGCGGGTACTGCGCCAATTGATTCTTGAAGGCGTGCTTGCGCCTGGTTGCCGTTTGCCCGCCACCCGCACGCTCTCACGGTCATTGGGTATGTCCCGGGACACGGTGGAGATTGCCTACGTCCAGTTGCAACTGGACGGATACCTCTGCCGGCGTGAAGGCTCGGGCAGCTTCGTTTCCGAGAAAATCGGGCCGAGCCTGCGTGGCGTGCGCAGGCGTAAATCCACGCCGGTGAGTGTGTGCGCAGCGCTCAGCGCAAGGGGCGCGGACATCCTCGCCAGTGGCGGCGTTTGCGACCAGCAAGTGGTCAAGGCTTTCGCGACAGGGCTGCCGGAAACGCGCACCTTCCCGGTCGATATCTGGGAGCGTTTGCAGCGCCAGACCTTGAAGGACTGCCGATCGAGCGTGTTGTTGCACGGCGACCCACAAGGCGCCGAACCACTGCGCCAGGCCATTGCCGACTATCTGAACCTGGAGCGCGGCGCCCGCGTGACGCCGGACCAGGTGCTGGTATTGTCCAGTACCCGCCAGGCACTGTTCTTGTGCGCCCAGGTTCTGGTGGACGCCGGTCAGCCAATCCTGATGGAAGATCCTGGCTACTTCGGTGCGCGCAAGGCCTTCGAAATGGCTCAGCTCAAGATTGTGCCGATCCCGGTGGACGACAAAGGCTTGTGCATGGATCAACTGCGCGCAGACAAGAGCGGTGCCAATACCGTCTATGTCACGCCTTCACACCAGTATCCCACCGGCGCCACCCTCGCCCTGGAGCGACGCCTTGAGCTGACCGCCTGGGCCGAGCAGCGCCAAGGCTGGATTATCGAAGACGACTACGACAGCCAGTTCCACTATGAAGGTTTGCCGACCGCCTGCGTGCAAGGGCTGGACGCGTACCAGAGAACGATTTACCTGGGCACATTCAGCAAGTCCCTGTACCCCGGTTTGCGGATGGGGTACATGGTGCTGCCCGTTGAGCTGGTCAAACCCATGACTTACGCCCGCAGCATTCTGGATGGCCACACCCCGCAGATCGCGCAACTGACGTTGGCGCGCTTTATGGAGGGCGGTCACTTCGCCAGCCACATTCGCGCAATGCGCAAAATCTATGGGGCTCGCCGTGACGCGATGGGGCAAGCCGTACAGCGTCATCTGCGTGAAATCGTCACGGCCCGCTTGCCTCCGGGTGGATTGCAGATGCCTTGTGTACTGGCCGAAGGCTGGTCGGAGATTGAGACGATCAGGCAGGCCGCACGGGTGGGCATCCAGTTGCCGAGCCTGAGCCGCCTCTATGCCCAGCCGCCTGCCCAGGGAGGATGGTTGTTGGGGTTCGCGGCGCTCACCCCGAATGAAATCGAGACGGCTATACAGCAGTTGGCCAAGGCAATCCGTTAGTCATTCGACGGGGGCCAATCCTGATAATGCGGTCTGGCTGGATAAGGGGAAGTGGACTGAGAGGGCGGTCCGGCTGGCTGTTAGGCTTTGAGCCCTGACTGCCAGGGGAGTGAAGCCATTTCTCCTGCACGCCTCAACCCCATCAGCAAGGAACGCCCCCATGAGCCGATCAGCCACCGGACTGCGCCCCACCGATATCATCGCCCCCAGCATCAGCGCGCTGATTTCAGTGATCGTCAATTACGCTGGAACCTTTGTCCTGGTTTTCCAGGCCGCGCAACTGGCGCAACTCAGCGCGGCGCAAACCGCGTCCTGGGTCTGGTCGGTGAGCATCGGCGTTGGCGTGACTGGGGCCTGGTTGAGTTACCGCTACCGCGAGCCGATCATCACGGCCTGGTCGACACCCGGCGTCGCCTTTCTGGCAACCGTCATGCCGTTTACCCCCTACGGTGAAGTGATCGGCGCTTACGTCATGTGCGCCATCGGTTTTATCGTGTTGGGCATGTGCGGTGCGTTCGAACGCCTGGTGCGGCTGATCCCCGGCGGCATCGCTGCTGGTTTGCTCGCCGGTATCCTGCTGCAATTTGGCGTGGCGGCGTTTGGTGGCGCCAGCGTCGACCCGTTGCTGGTGATCGTGCTGTTGGCGTCTTACGCCGTGCTGCGTCGCTTCACCTCGCGATTTGCGATGGTCGGGATTCTGCTGATCGGCCTGGTAATGCTGATCGGTCAGGAGCGGATTGACTTGCAGAGCATTCATCTGCAACTGGCTGCGCCGGTCTTTGAAATGCCGCAGTTCTCCATTGCTGCGCTGCTGGGCGTGGCGCTGCCACTGTTCGTGATCACCCTGACCGGGCAATACATTCCCGGCATGCTGGTGCTGCGCAATGACGGCTTCAAGACCAGTGCCAATCCGATTATCACCGTCACCGGCCTGGGCTCGCTGCTCATGGCGCCGTTCGGTGCGCACGCCTTCAACGTCGCGGCCATCACAGCAGCCATCTGCACAGGCAAGGACGCCCATGAGGACCCGTCCAAGCGCTACATTGCCGGGCTGGTGTGCGGTCTGCTCTACGTTACCGTCGGCATCTTCGGGGTCACGCTTGCGACCTTATTCATGGTCTTGCCGCGGGCCTTTATCACCACGCTGGCGGGCCTCGCCTTGCTGGGGGCCATTGGTACCAGCCTGGCCAATGCGATGGCCGATACACGCACCCGTGAGACAGCGTTGATCACGTTCCTGGCAACGGCAGCCAATGTGACCTTGCTGGGCGTGGGCGGCGCGTTCTGGGGGCTGGCGGCGGGCCTGGCGGTTCATGTGTTGATCCATGGTGGGCGCCGGTCGGTGATTGCGGCGTAGCTCGGACGCTTATAGTAAGTCATCCGCATATCGTGGTTCAGACGATACTCTGGGCTGATGATGACCGAGGTCATATTCCCCTTTCAGCAACCTGCTAAGGTCTAAAGCCCCTGAAACTTCCACGGAAGGCTAGATTTCAGTCCCCATGACAACGGATTGATGATCGGAGCATTCACGTTGAAAAGCTGGCACTGTATCGTTGGTATATTGCTAATCACCACCCTTACTTTGTTGATTGAGGTCCCTGTTGATACCTGGCTGACCTCGGCGACCCTGAGCCTGGTCCTCGGTACTACAGCGTT
The DNA here is from genome assembly GCF_055407105.1 of Pseudomonas sp. C321. Taxonomy (NCBI): domain Bacteria; kingdom Pseudomonadati; phylum Pseudomonadota; class Gammaproteobacteria; order Pseudomonadales; family Pseudomonadaceae; genus Pseudomonas; species Pseudomonas sp. C321. Next base: position 48,510 of record NZ_JBUZRB010000009.1, read on the forward strand.
GGTTTATATGGCCGCGTCCTGCCTGTTGGCCAGTCGCTGGCGTGTGGTTGAGAACCTGTTTGGCGGCCTGGACCGGGTCTATGATTCGCATAAGTGGCTGGGAATTTGGGCTCTGGTATTTGCCACGTATCACTTTGTGTTCAAGGCTAACCTGGACGTGTGGAACAGCGTACCTATTCTGGAACTCCCCAAGTACTGGACGCGACTGGTACGCCAATTGAGCTACGTCACCTTGGGCCTGATTGTACTGCTCGCTTTAAACCGTAAGATCCCTTACCGCCTTTGGCGCTGGTGGCACAAATTATCCGGCCCGCTGTTTCTGATCGTAATTTTGCATTGGCTGAGCTTCAAGTCACCCATCACCCTGGCCAGTCCTTCAGGCATTTGGTTGATGCTGTTCTGCGGGCTGGGTGTGGTGGCAGCACTCTATAAACTGATGCTCTATCCATTTCTCGCCCGTGCAGGGGAATACCGAGTTACGGCAGTTTCCAGCGACAAAGGCGCGCTACATTTGACACTGGCAACCGTGCATAAAGGGTTTTCCTTCAAGGCCGGGCAGTTCGCTTTTCTGGCGATGAAGCAAAAGGGTCTGCGTGAGCCGCACCCGTTCACCATTGCCAGCGCCTATGAGGCAAATGGGCAAATTGAGTTCGTGATCAGGGCCCTGGGTGATTACACCCAAAAGCTGCGCGAGCAGGTCAAAATTGGCATGCTCGCGGATATCTACGCCCCTTATGGACGCTTTAAGCGCCAGCCCCAGGCCGAACGAGAAGTCTGGATTGGCGCAGGTGTGGGTATTTCACCTTTTATTTCCTGGTTGCAAGACCCGGGCGGCCAAGACTTCGACAAAGCCACCTTGGTCTATTGCTTCAACCCCTCGCGGGCCTTCCCGCCCGCCGAACAGTTGCAAGCCATGGCCGAGGTACGTGGAGTGCAGTTCGTAGGCAATGTCGGTGGCGTCGATCAGTTGGCCGAAACCCTGCGTCAGGCAGTAGCCCAGACCGAACCCCACAAGGTTCAGGTCAGTTTCTGTGGTCCCAAGGGGTTACTGGCTCAGGTTCGTGAACTGATGCGTGCCATCCAGATTCCGGAAGCCAACCTGCACATCGAACTCTTCGAGTTCCGTTGAGCCGGCGGGCTGCCGTTTACTGAATCGACCCTGGTTTTGTCACTCGATATGAGGGGCTCATTTTGCTGGCGTCATTGAGTCGCCCTGAGGAAAGTGCGCGTTTAGATGACTTTACTCAGCCTTTTCGATGGTCGACGCGAGCGGTAACCAGATGCAAACTTCAAATCCGTTCTGTCGACCTGTTGCAGGCGAAGCCAATACCATTCTCGCGTTGACTCCCTGCACAATGGTTTTGACAATCGCTAACCCCAACCCTGAACCGCTGGCTTCGCTGTTGCCCCGTACAAAGCGCTCGGTCAAGCGCTGCAACATCGGCTCAGGCACCGTCGGGCCACTGTTGACCACCTTCAGCAACGCCTGGTCGGTGAGGCTGACCACAATCGGTTGTTCCGCTGCGCCGTACTTCAGCGCATTCTCGATCAGGTTGCGCAACAGGATGCCGAAGGCGTCTGGGTCAATGGCCGAGTACACGCTGACCTGGGCTGGCAATTGCAACTCGATCCGGTACCCGCGGCTGTGGTTCCACTCATCGACTACATGGGCCAGCAACGGTATCAGGTCCTGGGGCGATTCGGACAATAGCCCGCCACCCTCGGCTTTGGCCAGTTGCATAAGCCTTTCCGAGAGCCGCGCCAGCTCCCGTAACGAGTTTTCAATCTTCATCGCACGCACTCGCAACGGGCCTTCGGGCGCTTCCTGGCACAGCCGTTGAGTCTGCGCTAGCGTCGCGGCCAGTGGCGTGCGTAGTTCGTGGGCACTATTGGCGGTAAAGCTGCGCTCGGCCTCCAAGGCTTTGCGCAAACGCTCCAGCAAATGGTTGACCGCGTCGGCCAATGGATCGATTTCTGCAGGCAGGCGCTCCACTTTAATTGGCGACAGATCACCCACACCGCGAGCCTCCACAGCACGACGATAGGCCAACACGCTGCGCAGACTGATGCGCACAAACAACCAAGTGCCCAACAGGCTGATGGGAATCAGCGCCAATAACGGCAACAACAAGGCAAACAAGGCTTCCCGCGCAGCTTCACGGCGATGGTCAAGGGGTTCGGCGATCTCAATAAACACCGTTTCCCGCAGTGCGCTGGCGCCATACAGACGGTATTTTTTAGTGGTGGAAAAACCTTCAGCCGGTTGCTTGTTGAAAATCTTCGGGTTGGCGTCGTGGGACTGCATCAGGATCTCACCCTTGGCATTGCGCACCAGGTACGTCAGATATTCCTTGTGCATTTTCAGGGTGGCCACGTGCTGTGCCTCACGGGGTTCTTCCCGGTTGCTGATTTCCAGCACGGCCAGGGGCAGGATGCGTTGTGCGGTCTCTTCCAGTGCGCTGTCGAACGCTTCGTTCAACTCATGTTGCACCACCAGCCAGGCGCCAACGGTCGCCCCCAGCCAGAGCAAGGTCATGCCCAGGGTTAACCCCAGGCCAAGACGCTTTTGCAGACTTGAAGACGACTTCATGCGGACATCAACCGGTAACCCATCCCGCGCACGGTTTCAATCAGCTCGCGCCCCAGTTTTTTACGTAGGCGACTGATGTAGACCTCAATGGTGTTGCTCTCGATTTCGGCGCCAAAGGCGTACAAGCGTTCTTCGAACTGCGATTTGGACAGCAGCGCACTGGGGCGCTGGACAAACGCTTCGAACAGCGCCCACTCGCGGGACGTCAGGTCCACGGTCGCACCGCAGCGATGTACCGTACGGGCGCTCATATCGACCTGCAAATCGCCGAGTTTGATCTGCGGATTGGGGTTGCCGCTGTAACGTCGGGCCACTGCGGCCACACGAGCCGAGAGCTCGAACAGGTCGAACGGTTTGACCAGATAGTCGTCGGCCCCGGCGTTGAGGCCGGCGATACGATCGGAAATCTGATCCTGGGCGGTCAGGATAATCACCGGGGTGACGTCCCCCGCTGAGCGCTGCTGGCGCAAAAAGTCCAGCCCGCGACCGTCCGGCAACATCAGGTCAAGCAGGATCAAGTCGTAAGGCGTGGTGCGCACGCTGTTGCGCGCATGGTCCAGGCGCTGCACCCAGTCCACGGCATGGCCGTCATCGGCGATCTGCTCGCGCACTGCCTCCCCCAGTCCAGGTGCATCCTCGACCAATAAAACTCGCATCTGGCACCTCCTGTGATGGTTGTCGTGCAACACCTTAATTGCCTTACCTGACGTGAATCTGAAGATTCAGTTGGTTGTCAGGAATGCACCTTAGGGTATGCCTCAGATGCCACCCCCCGCAGGAGACAGATCATGAAAACAGGCTTTATTGCCAGTACCGCGCTGTTGAGCTTGTTGCTCAGCGGTTATGCCCTGGCCGATGACGACTGCAGCGACCCGGTCAGCGACTGGCAACCGCGCGAAACCTTGCGTCAGCAGGTGGAGCAGCAATACGGCTGGAGCGTGCAGCGCATCAAGGTCGACGACGGTTGCTACAAGCTCAAGGGTGCTGACCGCAAGGGCAACGCTATCGAAGCTCGCTACGCGCCGGCCTCTCTGCGTCTGCGCACGTTGCAGATCAATTTTCGCGACGATGGCGACGCCGGGGATTATCTCGTCAGCCGTCCCCCTGAGTGATCGCCCCCGCCCGAGAACTGATTTTTTCCAGGCCTTTCAGGTTGCTGTCAGCCAGCAGGTCCAGGCTCTCGCCACAACACTCAAACAGGACACTCCCATGAAAAAAATCATCGCTGCAACCTGCCTCGTCGGTGCCATTGTCCTGCCGGGCCTGGCCCAGGCCCGTGAAGTGACGCTGACCACCCAGCTCAAGGACTACAGCGCAAACGATGCGTATCTGGCGATCTACGTCACCGACGCCAATGGCCAATACCAGAAAACCCTGTGGGTGGCCGGCAAGAAGGCCAAGTACTACCGGCACTTGACCGACTGGGCTCGTGGCAGCGGGATGAAGCCGAGCGAATTTGACGGGGTCAGCGGGGCCAGTGTCGGCAGCGGGCGCACCCTCAAAGTCAGCGTTGAACTGGCAGACACCTTGATCGATGCCGGGTATCAGATCCGCATCGACAGCGCCGTCGAGGACAAGCGTGATGCCCGCGCCGATGTCAGCGTACCTCTGACTTCCAAGGGCGCAGGCAAACCGGTGACCGGCAGTACCTACGTCGAGTCCTTTACTTACGATCTGTAGCACCTGCCATTTCTGGAGGCTGAACATGCTTCGCCAGTTCCATTCACTGCCCGGCCTGATCGCTGCCCTGTTGGTCATGCTGTTGGCCATCAGCGGTGCGGTGTTGTCCGTTGATCCGGCCCTGGAACGCCTGCACAGCACGTCCACCGCTATCGGGCATCTCAACGTTGGCCAGTTGGCCGGGCGTGTTGCCAGCCACTTCCCGGGCGTGGAGCAAATCCAGCGCACAGCGTCCGGCACGGTCATCGTCTACTACAACCAGAACGGTCAGGCCGGGGCCGAAAAGGTTGACCCACTGACCGGCCAGGGCCTCGCGCCCTACGAGCCCTCGGCCTTCTCACGCTGGATGAAAGACCTGCATCGCTCGCTGTTTCTGGGCACACCGGGCCACGGGGTGTCGGGCGCCGGGGCGCTGTTCATGTTGATGCTGTCGGTGTCCGGCGCGCTGTTGCTGGCCCGTCGCCTGGGCGGCTGGCGAAATCTGCTCCGGCCACTGCAGGGCACCTTCAACCAGCGCTGGCACGCGCAAGTCGGGCGCCTGGCAGTGCTCGGGCTGCTGCTGTCGGCATTGAGCGGGCTCTATATGTCGGCCACTACCTTCGGCTTGATCTCCGACGGCAGTCAGAGTGAACCGGCCTACCCCGCCCACGTCAGCGCCGGCTCGGCTTTGCCAGTGGCGAACCTGCAAGCCTTGCAGGCCACCGACCTGAATGACCTGCGCGAACTGGTTTACCCAAGCCCCGGTAATCCGCAGGACGTGTTTTCCCTGCGCACGGCTCAAGGCGATGGCTACGTGGACCCGGCCAGCGGTGCTTTGCTGTCCTATCAAACCCACGACTCGATGCACAACGTTTACGAATGGATATACCGGTTGCACACCGGTGAAGGTCTTTGGTGGTTGGGTCTGCCGCTCGGGCTCTGCGCCCTCTGTGTACCGTTGATGAGCGTGACCGGCATTCTGCTGTGGTGGCGCCGCCGCAAGGCCGGCCCGAACATCCGCCACAACAGCCCCGCCCAATCCGCCGACAGCGTGATTCTGGTGGGCAGTGAAAACAACAGCACCTGGGGCTTTGCCAAAACCTTGCATGAAGCCTTGCACCTGGCCGGACATCGGGTACATAGCGCGGCGATGAATCAATACGCCAACGACTACGGCAACGCTCAGCGCGTGTTCATCCTTACCGCGACCCACGGCGACGGCGACGCACCGGCCTCGGCCTCGCAGTTCCTGGCACGACTGACCAAAGTCGGCCTCAAACCCGGCCTGCCATTTGCCGTGCTGGGTTTGGGTGACCGGCAGTTTGCGCAGTTCTGTCAGTACGCCCATCAGGTGCAGGACGCCATGTTACAGGCCGGTGGTTCGTCGTTGCTGGGGCTGGAAACCGTCAACCGTCAGTCCTCTCAGGAGTTTGCTCGCTGGGGCCATGCGTTGGGCGAAGTACTGGGGCATGACCTGCTACTGGTCCATGCCCCGCAGCGGCCGCACACCCATCAATTGGAGCTGACGGAGCGCATCGTCTACGGCGAACAGGTGAATGCGCCGACCCACGTACTACGCTTCAAGGCACCCAACGAGATGCCGGGCTTTCTGGCCGGTGACCTGGTTGGGATTTTTCCTCCGGATAGCCCGGTCCCGCGTTTTTACTCGCTGGCCAGCAGCTCAGAAGACGATGTGCTGGAGATCTGCGTACGTAAACACGAAGGCGGCGTGTGCTCGGAATTTCTTCATGGCCTGAACATCGGCGCGTCGATCGAAGCCTTTATCCAGCCCAACCCGCAATTTCGTCCGGCGTCGGGTGCGCACCCGGTGATTCTGATCGGCGCCGGTACCGGCATTGGTCCCCTGGCCGGTTTTATCCGCAACAACAAGGCCCGACATCCCATGCACTTGTATTGGGGCGGGCGCAACCCGGCCTCGGATTTTCTCTACGAACCGGAGCTTAACCGTTACCTGGCAGACCGGCGCCTGACCGTATTGCGCGCAGCTTTTTCCCAGGTGCAGGACCGCAGTTACGTGCAAGACCGGCTGATCAGCGATGCCCTGGCCTTGCGCCGGCTAATTGAAAAAGGCGCCCAAGTGTTGGTGTGTGGCAGTCGCGAGATGGCCAAAGGCGTGATGCAAGCCCTGGATGAAGTACTGGCGCCGCTCAACCTGAGCGTGCTGATCCTCAAGGCACAAGGACGCTACCGTGAAGATGTCTACTGATGTGCAACGCTACAGCCTCAACGGCGAGACCATGGGCACCCGTTACACCGCGCTGTTCTATGCCGGTGTCGGGATCGATACCGACGAGATCGGCCTTAGCCTGGCACGTGCCGTGGGCCGGGTGGACCAGCAAATGTCCACCTGGAGACCCGACTCCGACCTCAACCGCCTCAACACGGCGCCCGAGCAGCAATGGCTGTCTGTGCCCAAGGAGCTGACCACGGTGCTGTCCGCCGCGCTGCGGGTCAGTCAGCAATCGAGCGGAGCCTTCGACATCGCCGTCGGTGATCTGGTGGCCGCCTGGGGGTTCGGTCCCGGCGAACAATCAGTCACGGAGCCGGCGCTCGGTACGATGCCATCGCGAACCAGGCTGTCCGCCAGCGCAGCGCTGGTGGTTGACCCGCAACGCAATCAAGTGCGTAAACGTGCGCCGCTCAACCTTGACTTGAATGGCATCGCCAAGGGGTTTGGCGTCGATGAACTGGCCCGCTGCCTGGAGGGCTTTGGCATCGCCTGCTACCTGGTTGGCATCGACGGCGAGATGCGCGCCCGTGGCGTCAAACCTGATGCTCAGCCCTGGGTCGTGGCCATTGAAAAACCCTGTCGGGGCGTGCGGGAAGTCATGGGTGTGATGGAACTCAGTGATGCCGCCATCGCCACGTCCGGGGACTACCGACACTGGGTCGATGTGAGGGGGCAGTCCTATGCCCACACCATAAACCCGGCCACCAGCGCACCGTTGTGCAACCTTCTCGCGGCCGTCACCGTGGTGGCGGCCTCGTGCATGCTCGCCGATGCTTGGGCCACGGCGCTGATGGTGCTGGGCGAAATCGAAGGCCCACGCCTGGCGCAGGCGCGCGAGATGGACGCGTTGTTCGTGCTGCGCGACGGTAAACAGTTCAAGGAAATATCCATTGTCGGTGGCCAATTGCAGGCGCAGATTGAAACGCGCTGAGTCCCCTTGCCGAGCGAACGTTTTTACAAACGGTCTTATCCGCACAATGACAGTGAGTCACGTTAAACCATGAAATTCATGCACAGACATACCGAGTCTCACCGCAGTGATCGTATCGGCTGGCTTCGCGCCGCCGTCCTGGGGGCCAACGACGGAATCGTCTCCACCGCCAGTCTGTTGATTGGCGTCGCTGCCGCCAACGCCACTCACTCAACCCTGCTGGTCACCGGGATGGCGGGGTTGGTGGCGGGTGCCATGTCCATGGCGGCGGGCGAATACGTCTCCGTGCATTCTCAGGCGGATACCGAACGGGCGGACCTGTCCCGGGAGCGGGCCGAACTGGCGAGCGACCCAAAGGCCGAACACACCGAACTGGCCAATATCTACAGGCATCGCGGTGTATCACCCGAACTGGCGCATCAGGTTGCCGACCAATTGATGGCCCATGACGCCCTCGGCTCCCACGCCCGGGACGAACTGGGTATCAGCGAAGCGCTCACCGCCAAACCGCTACAGGCCGCTCTTGCCTCGGCCGCCAGTTTTGTGGTTGGCGCAGCCTTGCCGTTGGCGGTGATTTTCATCGCGCCAACGCAGAGTGTTGTGCCGTGGATTTGTGGTATGTCGCTGGTGTTTCTCGGGGGGCTGGGGGCCATCGCCGCCAAGGCCGGGGGCGCCAGGGTCATGATCGGCGCCTGGCGCGTGACGCTTTGGGGCGCCCTGGCCATGGGCATTACAGCGTTGGTGGGGGCGTTGTTCGGAGCGGTGGTTTAGTTCGCGCCGGAAACCACGATCAAGTGCTGGAGCAACAACGCGGTCAGCCGATCAGCCAGCGACACCGACTGAACCGGGAGCGCATGGCTGCGCTAGCCAGGTTGTTCATTTCCTATCCGCACGAGCTACATATATATCCTTATCCCATAACTAGCCTCGGCGTTAGAACTCAATGCAGTAGCCGGGTGCGGTAATTGCGCACGTCCGGATCTATACGGCTAACGGAAGACATAACTAGTCAGAGACTTGATCCTTGTCATATTTGTGAGCGTATTCAGGTTTATATTGTCCGTGTTTGCCAAGCAACCCAATTTGCCACGCAATCCACGAAGTCCCAGAAAAAAGCGGAGTATTATTATGAGTGGCTATAACGCAGTATTGGCAAGAAATACGAAAAATGCTGCAAGAAGTATAGGTCCATATTCACAAACTGTAGCGTTCTCTCATTATAACAACCTGTCAGCTCAATTGCCGATCGACCCAAAATCTGGGAAATTGGTAGCTGGTGGTGTAAAAGAGCAGGCAGGGCAATGCTTTGAAAATATCAAGGCAATTCTAGAAAGTATCGACCATGTTATGGATGATATTGTTAAAGTCAGCATATTTCTTAAGAATATTTCAGATGTTGACGCTGTAAATAAAGTGTATGCAACATTTTTTTCTGGCTATGTTCCTGTACTGACGACCGTCGCAGTTGCCGCCCTACCTATGGATGCCTTGGTGCAAGTTGAAGCACTTGTGTCGAACGGCGAGGGTACAATTCCAAACGCGCCACAGGCAGGCGATCTAGTAAAGACTACAAAAAATACGGAAAACGCACCAGTAAGCTCTCTGTCTACGCAAACTGTAGCGTTCTCTCATTATAATAACCTTTCAGCCCAATTACCTATCGACCCAAAATCTGGGAAATTGGTAGCGGGTGGTGTGAAAGAGCAGGTCGGTCAGTGCCTGAAGAATGTCAAGGCAATTTTAGAAAGTATCGACGTTCCTTTTGATGATATTGTTAAAGTAAATATTTACCTTAAAGATCTCTCGGATATTGAAGCTGTAAACGAAGTTTACACAACATTTTTCCCAGACTCAGCTATCGCTAGGACCGTAGCCTATGTTCCTGCACGGACGGCAATTGCAGTTTCAGCTTTGCCTATGGATGCTTTGGTACAAATCGAAGTAGTTGTGTCACACGGCGATGGCACACCACCGCAAATTGTTGAAGATAGACATGGCCTCGTCATCAGGGCAAACAATACAGAAGACGCACCAAAAAGCGCTCTATCTACACAAACGGTAGCTTTTTCTCATTACAACCACCTCTCAGCTCAATTGCCTGTAGACCCAAAAACGGGTGAAGTGGTTGGCGGTGGTGTAAAAGAGCAGGCTGGTCAGTGCTTGAAAAACATCAAGGCAATTGTGGAAAGTATCAATCACGTTATGGGTGATGTGGTTAAGATAAATATCTTCCTCAAAAATATCGAAGATATTGACGCTGTAGATGAGGTTTACACAACATTCTTCCCAGGCGGTATTCCTGCACGAAGGACAGTGGGTGTATCAGCTTTGCTTCAAGATGCTTTGATCCAAATCGAAGCAGTTTTGTCACACGCGGAAGGCACGCCTCCAAACGCATAACAGACATTTATTTGTCAACGCAGAAACCGCCATGGGTACTTATTAGTGCCGGCGGTTAATGCGAGATCGCATGTGAAATTATAAAAAGGAAACTGGAAATAGTGTCCAGCTTCCTTTTTTAATAGTGCAAATTTTTTACTAAAAAGCACATCTAAAACTAAATCCCCCCCCGTTTTCTGCCTCATGCGATGGGCCGCTATGGGTCCAGATTGTGTGAAAACGCATGCTCCGTTTTGCAGTCTGCGCGGCTACGTAAAATCTGCCAGCATTTTGTTGGTCAGCAAGACCGAAAATTTGCCTAGGCCGAGCTGACGGTCTGAGAGGCAGGTGGTTTGAGCGTATATGAGAAGTACTCCATGACACCTTTTGGCATTCCAAAAACTAGCCCCGGAAGGCAGGGAATAGCATTTGGAATACCAAAATCGCTGGAACTCAAGAAGCTTCTGCGGAGCGCCAACCAATGGCGCTGAAAGCCCCCATATTTACTGAGTTCCAGGCACAAAAAAAGACGTCCTAGGACGTCTTTTTTCGTTGAAGTGGTGGGCCGGGGTCGTTTGAACTCGACTTGTTTATCCCCATTTCTATTGGTCCGCACCTAGGGGCTGATTTCTGGGGATACAGCACGGGATACACGCTCCCTTCTCCTAATCTTAATTAGGGTTAAAGCTCGATCATGTCAGCGATCTGAAAGCCCAGATTTGTAAGCTCGTTCATCTCTCCTTTTGCACCTCGTGCAACGACCAATCCTTTCGTGCGTAAATCTTCGAGGGCATGCTCCCACTTTGCAATTTCTCGCCTATCTCCACTACCGACAAAATTCTTGCCATTTGTCTGCACGTTGGTGCCGTTCAGGTGACGGATGTACATGATGCTTCCATGCAGATCCTGACTCGCTTCCTTCAGCAAAACCCGGGCTTCAACCGTTAGCTCGGGAATCTCCGTTTTGGACTCAACGACTTCTGTAACCTGTTGGCTTTGCGCTTTGTTAAATAGGGGATGTTGATTCACCTTCAATTGCAGGTGGCGGTAGAGCTTCGTTCTAAAGTCAGCATGATTGTCGTAGCTTTCGTACAACCCCCTACGTTGACAATCAGCTTTGAATTTTTTAACGCTTGCAACCTGCTCCAAGTCGACCATATCCATGGCCACAGGCTGAGAGGAAAAATAAAGCATTGCGGGTTTACCGGACTCGATATGCCTTTCCAGTTCCTCAACGGTGCCGCTCGCATAGCCATCAGTTGCAGTACCAATTCTCGTCCAGAATACCCCTACAAGCAGGTCGCAATTTTCAACGATTTGTTTGTTGATAATGGCTTGGGGAGGGGCACCCATCTCGGGAGATGAATGCGACTCCCATCCAATAGGGAGTAGGACAATCTTCCTGGAGTTTGAGTTGACCGCATTCCACTCGTAGATGACGTCACGAACAATTGCTCGCTCGGATGCAACATCGCCTGGAGACGCGATCATCACATTGAAGGTTTCGGCGGTATAGCTCATTGCACTTCCCCTGAATTCTCATTTTTCCGGATTTCATGCTTTGACGAGGGAATCAGGTCTGGCTTAGTAGACAGTAGGGTCTCCCGCAGTACACGACCGCTAGCGCTGTCTACTTTGTACACGGTTCTTTCTATCAGAAGAAATGTGCTCTTGCCGTCAGCCAATATAAGCGTGCCTGTCAGTTTCGCGCCCTTATCAGTGGTGAGAGAGTGTTGCTTGTCTAGGCCCTTACTAAGCTCCTGAGGAGTAAAGCCCTTCACTTAAGCCGTGCTCATTTTTATGCCCTGTTGGACACCCATCGATGGGGCAAAAAAGGCCATGAAAATCAGGAAACCAATCCAGCATGCTAGGCCGATAACGGTATCTACTCTTGCATTATTGCCCACAAGACTTACAAAAGCCGCCGCTACTGCGATGAAGCAAAAGGCGAGAATACCTGGGCCGATGATTGGGACGTAGCTCGCTGCGGCCAGAGCGCCAGAGAACAGGCTGATGTAGCCGTAGAGAAGCAGGCTAGGTGTACTCAGGGCAATTTCGTTGGTATCGATACCAAAGCCATTGTAGTAGCCAACTAGAAGAGAGTAGCCATACACCACGAGCGCCGCTTGAAGGCCAAGGCCCGCGTAGTTGATGAGCTTAAATGCCAAGTCAATGTTGGTTTCAGACCCCTTCAGTTCGGGTGTTCGCTCGGGGGCAGTTTTGGCCGGCGGTGTCACTAGAGGATTTTGGGCTACGAGGGTGATGGGGGTCACTAACTCCACACGGATCGATTTATCTTTCTTCCAGAACACAGCGCATCCCTGCTTATTTTAACGAGATGGAACCATACCTAGATCGATGCATCGCCGGCTAGGCCCACTGAGAACATTAGGTTTTCAGAGCGCAGAAACAGCGGGGGGGCCTGACGTTTTCGGCTGCACACGGGGTCGGAAACCCGCGACATCGTGGTAGCGATAGGCTTCCCAGCTTACTGAAATTTCAACGTTGAAATTGAAAGGATCTTGAAGAAAAAAGGTCATCGTTACCGTGCTGGTAAAGATATCCTTTTGTGTTGCTGATAACGCACGCATGGCGTTCGTCAACCGAGTCAACCTGTCAACCAACTTCAAAAATCCACCCGCTAACACGAACGCGCGGTTTTTCTGCCCCGTACCAATCGCAATTGCCCAGGGTCCCCGACCACCTCCAAAGCTATAGGGCAGATGCACAGGTGAACCGCAGTTCACCAAGTTCACCTGTTCACTAAGCTGGGCACCTTTCCGCTAACAAGATCGGGCGGGTTACTCGCCCCGTGTCGAGGGGTATTCCTCTGGGGCCCCAGAACTTTAATCTGCCCGTTACCAATGTTGGCTAGTCGAGGCCGGTAGAAACTCCGAAGGAAGGAGACAACTCGGTTCTCGCGCTGATGGTTACCCTCGCATGGGGTTCTAGGGGGGCTTAAGGAGAAGTCATTTGTTTCCTGTGAAACAAGTGTTACAGGTGTATCTTTGTAGACAACGTATTGAAAATAAAAGAGATTTTATGTTCAGCCATTTTTTTGCGTCCGCTACACCGACTTAATATCTGGGCAGTAGTGTTACATCGGAGGGGTTTCGGCTATGACTACTGCAATGCGCAGCCTTTCTTGCGGAGATTGTATTTGCTGGGTCATTAATCAATCCTCGACAACCAGATTGCTTGTGGCTGAGGGGATTGGGGGGCTGTTAATCTCCATAGAGCAGGCCTATTCGGGCTCATTGGTTGTTATTACCTGTGTGCATAAGGTCAAGTGTCTGTGGGTAAATCCTCCGTTTGCAGCCAGTAGCGCCCACATTTAAGGAGTGAATGATGCGAGTAACAGCCTCCCATATAGTCAATTGGGCAAACACCCATGCGAAGGAAGCACAATCCGATTTGCCCCGATGGGTTAGGCGGCTTTGTTATGAACCGGGAGCTACACGACAGATTTCATTCCCTGCCGGCGATTCAACCTACGTACCAGGATGGGACGGTGTTCTTTTCAGTGAAGGGGGGACCGCCTGGGTGCCCTCTGGAGCATCGCTCTGGGAAATCGGCTGCGACCAGAACGTACTCGGGAAGGCTAGCGGCGACTATCAAAAGCGGGTTGAGCAGGTTAGTAAGGAAGAACGCTCGAAATGCACGTTTGTATTTGTTACTCCCCGGCGCTGGCAAAAAAAATCCAGTTGGATTGAAGAGCAGCGCCGTAAGGGCGAGTGGGCTGACGTCCGAGCTTATGATGCGGACGATTTGGAGCAGTGGCTGGAGCAAAGTCCTTCAATAGCTCTGCAGCTCGCCGAGGATTTGGGCTTGAGTGGCTTGGGTGTCATTAGTCTCTCTCGCTATTGGAGTTCTTGGGCACGACAGTGCAGCCCTACCATCACTCCCAGCGCTCTCTTCATGGACAGATCCCTAGTGTTAAGCGCGTTAGGTGAAAAAATTCAGTCCGTCAATGCCGCGTCTGGCCCCATCAATCCCCTAGTAATACGCGCTGATAGCGTGGAGGAGGCGACAGCCTTCGCGGTAGCGGTAGTCATGGCAACTGGGGACCTACAGCATCAAGCGTTGGTAGTGACCGAATCTCAGGGGTGGAGATATGTGGACGCGAACCCTCAACTACGGATTGCGATTGTGGCTCGAACTGAAATCGCCTCAAATCTAGTTCTGCGCGAGGACCTGCAAGTAATCGTGCCCCACGCGACAGGCGATCTGGCCGGTAAACCGACTGGGAATGAGTTTATTTTAGAGCGGCCAAACATTTACGAGTTTGAGAAAGCATTGATTGACATCGGAATGGAAGAGTCTGATGCCAAGCGCTATGCCTTAAGCACTGGTCGTTCCTGGACTGTACTTCGTCGCGAGAGAGCTAAAAATCCTGCAGTACAGCGTCCAGCGTGGCTGGACACGCCTCATGCAGCCAGCCTTCCTCTCATTTGCCTATTGGGTGCATGGAATGCGGACAAAGAAGCGGATCGACATGTAGTAGCGCGGATCGCTGCTCGCTCCTACGAAGAAGTTGAATACGACTTACGTCAACTTGTTCGATTAGACGATGCACCGTTGTTGAATATAGGGACAATCTGGAAAGCCAAGTCACCATTAGAACTACTAAATCAATGTGGTGACCGGATTACTAGTGCACAACTAGAGCGATTTTTCTCCATCGCTCTGGAAATGCTTTCAGCACATGATCCACAGTTAGATCTGCCAGACGAAGACCGGTGGATGGCTCAAATACACGGCAAGGTCCATCCGTACTCTGGATTGCTCTTTGAATCGGTTTGCGATTCGCTTGTGAAGCTAGCAGTGCGTGGACCAGAGCAAGTAGGTTTCCAGGCACTCAATATCGAAGAACGGGTAGCTAGGCTTGTCCATGAGTTGCTGGATGGGGCTGATTGGCGGAGATGGCTATCTTTAGCAAGCTATTTACCCACGCTAGCAGAGGCCGCGCCAGATGATTTTATTCGCGTCTTGCAAAGCAGTCTACGGATGCCCGATGCGCCGGTGACTGCGCTTATCACCGAATCCAGCACTACGGGGATATCGGCACGGTGTTGGCATTCCGGTTTGCTTTGGGCATTAGAGTGCTTGGGCTGGTCTCCAAGAAGGCTCGCCCCTGTCGCTCTCATACTCGCTCAGTTAAGCCACGTTCCTATGAACGGTAATTGGGGGAACAAGCCTAGCGAGAGCCTATTCGGTTTATTTCGTGCGTGGTTTCCTCAAACCGCGGCTAGTTGTTCCGAACGTATTAAAGTGCTGGATCTGTTGATCAGTAAGGATCCTGAAGCTGCATTTAACGTCCTGAAAAAACTCGTATCTGGTGGTCAACAGTTTGCTACCCCGGCGCATCGACCAAGGTGGCGGGAAGACGATGCTGGCGCGGGACGTGACATCACACATGCTGAACTTTACGAAATGCAGACTATAGCCTCCGAGAAGCTGATCGAGCTTAGTCAAGGAAACCCTTCTCGAATTGTTTGTTTGCTGGAAGAAACAATATTTAGATATCGAGATGAAATTTCGCGAGTGCTACCGTTATTTGAAGAATTTACCAATTCTACAAGTGGTGATCAGGAGAAGGAGAATCTAATTGGTGCACTCCGTAAGATAATTCATTGGCACTGTAACTACGATGATGGCCCAGCAGATGAGTTGGATGAGTGGCTGAAACCTTTGTTTTCGTTGTGCGAGCGGCTGGAACCGTACGATCTGATTTACCGTCATCGCTGGCTGTTCAGTAGTCACTGGCTGGAACTTCCTGCTAAAGACAATCATGACGATTTAGAGGGCGTTAGCAAGGCTAGAGCTGATATTAGATTGGCAGCCGTAAATGAGATTATTAAAGATAGTGGTATCGACGGTATTGAAAGATTGATTGAAGAATGTGTTGAGCCTGGAGTGGTTGGGGAGGTTCTTGCTCACATCGACTTCAATAGTGAAGACTGGCCTACTTGGCTCGCTATGAAAGGTGGAGACTTTACTGAAAACACGCCCTTCGCTATTTTTATTAAAGGGGTCTTGGGCTCGACTCCAGTTGAACGCAGTAGCGAGATTGTTGAAGCAGTGGTTGTTCTTGGTAAGCAGGAGAATTGGTCATCCAAAAAAATTGCCAATTTTTTAATGCTAGTATCACCTAGGCAGCATGTTTGGCATTTGTTAAGCGGTTGCGCCCCAGATGTATCTGAATTCTACTGGGAGGGTGTTCATATTTATCAGCGAGATAAGGACGCAGATCTAGAGTATGTAATAGGCCGTCTATTAAATTCGAAGCGCCCACGTGCAGCGCTCCAATATTGTCAATCTTCGATTGAGAAGGTTTCACCAGTTCTGCTATTTATGATACTTCAAAAACTAGCAAGCGGAGAGGAGGGGGCAGGTCCACAGATTATGGCTTGGCACCTTACTCGAATCTTGGAAAAGCTGGAGGCTTCTGAAAAAATTGACCGGCTGCCTCTAATGCAGCTCGAGTTCGGGTTATTTCCACTTCTCAGATATGGCAGTGAGACTAAAGCTGCAGCCTTGTACGAAGGAGTGATGTCCGAACCTAAATTTTTCAGCGAGTTAATTTGTCTGATGTGCAAGCCTGAACACGGAGAGCGCGAAAATTCCGTTACTGAAAGTACTAAGTCCGCTGCGCAGCGTGCGTTTAGCATTTTGCACTCATGCAAGCGACTCCCAGGAACAAATAGTGATGGAAGTATTAACGGGAACGCTTTCAATGAATTCATTCGCGTAGCGCGAGAGTTATGTGGCAACGCCGACCGATTGACTATGTGTGATCAAACTTTGGGGCAGATTTTTGCACATGCTCCAGCTAATGAGGATGGAACTCGACCTCTCGGTTTGGTGAGAGAGGTGTTGGATATACCTGAAATGGAGCATATGCGTCTCGGATTCTGTGTTGGAACAATGAATAATCGGGGTGTCACTTGTCGATCTCCTTGGGATGGGGGAGGTCAGGAGCGAGATTTGGCAACATACTATAAAGACCAGGCTGAGCGAGTACAGTTGACTCATACTTACGTCGCAGAAATGCTAATGCAGATCTCGAAAAGATATGAGGTTGATGCAACGCGCGAAGATATTCAAGCTAACCTCAGTAAAGAAAGTTTTTAGATCGGTTCTAAAATTGGTGCTTCAAGCTGGCAAATTTGCCAGGCCCTCTTCAGAGAGTTCAGATAAGGACGTTGAAAATGGATATGAGTCAAGTAGGCTCCACCTGGAGAAAATGGGATCTGCACGTACACACGCCCTCTTCAATTGTTCATAATTATCCTGGCGAAGAAGAGCAAGCTTGGGAAGCGTTTATTTCTGATTTGGAAAACTTGCCTCCAGAGTTTAAAGTTATTGGTATAAATGACTATATATTTGTGGAGGGTTATGCCAGGGTTTTAAAGTATAAGGAGGCGGGTCGTCTGAGTAATATCGATCTTGTACTTCCTGTTTTGGAGCTTCGGCTCGATAAATTTGCTGGGACAGTAAAGAAGGCAGCAGATGGTAGCTATTCAAAATCTGACTGGAATAGAATAAATCTCCATGTGATTTTTGATCAACTTCCTCCAGAAGTAATTCGGCAGCAGTTTCTCAGCGCGTTAGTGCAAAGCTATCAGTTGATTCCTGAAAGTGAAGGTTTTAATGGTAGGTGGCAAGCTGTTATCACTCCAGAAAGCTTAGTGCGGCTCGGCGAGATGATAATCGATGCTGCGCCTGCAGATCAACGAGCCAACTATTCTTCTTCTTTGCAAGAGGGCTTCAATAATCTCTGTGTCAGTTTAGACTCTGTACTGAAGGCACTGGATCGTCATGACCTCGCAGGCCACTATCTTTTAGCTGTAGGTAAGTGCGAGTGGGATAATATGAAGTGGACTGATCAGTCCATTGCCGAAAAGCGAAATGTTATTAATAAAGTCGATATTGTGTTTACCGCGTCTGCAAATCCAGAGGCTTACAATAAGGCTAGGAAAAAGCTTATTGAGTCAAATGTTAACGCCAAATTACTTGATTGCTCTGATGCTCACGCACTGAGTACGTCGGACGATAAGGATCGTATAGGGCAGTGCTTTACGTGGATAAAGGCAGATCCGACATTTCAGGGGCTAGTACAGGCTGTAAATGAATTTGATGAACGAGTTTTTGTTGGTGATATTCCAGAAAAAAGTTTGCTCGTGGCGAGAAATCGAACGAAATATGTATCGTCTATTTCAATCAAGAAAAAAATCGACTCCACAGTTGTGGATGATTGGTTTGATGTTGATATAGGATTGAATAATGATCTAATAGCAATTATTGGTAATAAGGGTAGTGGTAAAAGTGCTCTGGCGGATATTATTGCATTGGTTGGGGATAGCCGGAATCATAAAAGTTTTTCGTTTTTGAATGAGGGTCGATTTCGAGATCCTAGGAATAAACTCGCATCACAGTTCAATGCCGTGTTGCGCTGGCATGATGGTAGTGAGTCAAAAAGAAACTTAGGAGAAGATCCTGAGTTCTCCAGCGTTGAACGAGTGAAATATTTACCTCAGAGCTATCTTGAGACTCTTTGTAATGAGCTCGCCGGGGGTGGGTCTTCTACGTTTGATGGCGAGCTTCGGAAAATCATATATACACATGTTCCGGAGGACCAACGGATAGGTTTTGATTCACTGGATGATTTGTTGGGGTTTAAAGTTTCTGAGCTAGAGGATGAGCGTAAATTATTGCAAGAGACGTTGTCTAAGATTAACTCTGAAATAGTCTCCATTGAGGAGAGGCTATCTCCGGCATCTCGTCAAAGTCTTATTTCGCAACTGCACGAAAAGAAACGAGAGTTAGCGGCGCTAGAAGGCGCGCGACCGGCGCTTGTTGAGAATCCACAAGAATCTGATGCCGCGAAATATGAAGCAGAGGCGGCAACTGCGCAATTGAGCGATTTAGATCTTCATCTAGCGAATATTCAAGCAGAGGAAGAGGCAGCTAGAAGTCTAAAAACTGACGCTAACAAAGGGTTGGCGCACATGACGCGCATTTTTCAGGCTGTTCGTAACCACGAAAAAGCTCATGCTAGCTTTATGACTGATTTAGATGTCATGCTTTCAGATGCTGAAACTGAGTTAAAAGCATCAGACTTGGTTTCCCTTACTGTTAATTTGGAGCCAGTCGAGCGAGAGGGGCAAGCGTTCCGAAAAATATTAAATGCTCAGGAAGTGTTACTTACGGAAGGAGGGGAGGAAGGATTGCTTTCTCGGAGGAAAAAGTATGAATCTGAGATAGTTAGTTTAAAGAGTAAATTGGGGGAGAAAGAACGTTTGTTTTTGGTTTATCGCGAGCAGGTTGCTAATTGGGTGCGTGCCCAAGCTGAGTTGATTGGAGATAAAGAAAGAAACGGTTCGATCGCTTGGTTTGAGTTTCAGATATCATCGTTGGATGATTTGCCAAATAAGCGGGACAAGCTGAAAATCACACGAATTAAAATAACGCGTCAGATATACGAACAGATAGAAAAAGTAGTCGATGAGTATAAAGTTTTGTATCAGCCTGTGCAGAGCTTCGTACAGTCTACGGCTCAAATGGAAATGCCACTTCCGCTGGATTTTGATGTACAGATTGTTGAGGATGGCTTTCAAGATGCGTTTCTGGGACGCATTAATCGACAAGCTCGAGGTAGTTTTAGTGGGGTAGATGAGAGCGGAATAATTGTTCGGCGTACAATCAAAGAGACGGACTTTCTAATCGTCACTTCTGTTGAGAGTTTTGTCGAGCGAATAGATGATCTTCTCCACTTTGATCGCCGTATAGATGCGGATGATTCTCAAGAGCTTTCTATTCCAGAGCAGTTGCGTAAAGAGTATAAAGATCGTCCGGTGGAGTTGTATGACTATTTGTTTGGGCTTTCATATCTCAAACCTCACTATTCACTAACTTATGATGAGCAAGAGATAAGCCAGTTGTCACCGGGAGAGCGGGGGTTATTGCTATTGGTCTTCTATTTGATGGTCGATAAAGATGATGTTCCTTTAGTTATCGATCAGCCAGAAGAGAATTTGGATAATCAAACAATATTTAAAGTTCTGGTTGAGTGTATCAAGTCTGCAAAAAAGAAGCGTCAAATTATTATGGTTACGCATAATCCGAACCTCGCGGTGGTTTGTGATGCAGAGCAGATTGTGTGTGCGACTTGCGATAAGGTTAGTAAGAATTTTTCTTATGTTAGTGGGGCTATAGAATCGCCTCAAATAAGGGCGAGAGTGATAGAGGTTCTTGAAGGGACAGAGCCCGCATTTTTGAATCGGAAACGTAAGTATGGTTTTTAACTCGTATAATCCAGGTTTTTAAGTTTTATGTATGCGCCGTTAAGTCTGGGCGGTCACTGCAATTTCGTTGTGGTATTTGGGGTGGATATAAAAAGCCGACTTTTTGTCGGCTTTTTATTTGGTGTAAATTTTGTCCATTCCTTACATCGAAAGAAGTTCTCGCATAGGGTGTAGGTCCACTCGATTAGCCAGATCACGGAACTGCCAGCTGCCGAAGTTCTCTCCCTGCTCAGGAATTTCCAGCTTATGAAGCGACACTGCATCACGGTCGATCAGGCGCGCCGCCGCGTAGAGCTTCCCGCCGACTTCCAAGAGTTCTTTTGCCGCCTCATTCCATTTTTCCTCAAGGACGTTGTACGCTGTTGCCGCTGACCGAAAACTGACCCAGGTGTTCAACTGCTTCTGCTCACTTTCTCGAGCAGGAGAACACAGGGTGATCAGCATGGAAATGTTGGGAAAAATCCTGCGGATGTACTTCCGCGACAAGCTCTCGCTGCATCAGATAGCCAAGAGTACCGGGCTGTCGAGAAACACCATCCGAAAATGGGTCAGAGCACCCGAAGCAACTCAGCCGGCGTACCAGCGGTGCACAGGCTTCAACAAACTCAGTCCATTTCACGAGCCCCTGGAACAGGCGCTCAAGGCCGATTCGTTTCGGGCAAAGCACAACCGCAGGAGCGCCAAAACACTCTTTGAGCAGATCAAGGCTGAGGGTCAAAGCAGCGCTGTAGAGAGGTGTGGCTGATCTGTGGGTATGTGTCGGCATGTCTGGGTCTCTGTGTGTAAGCAGACACCCATTTAATACGCTCTCCAGCCAGCTGGGACGCTATTTCGCAACATAAAAGCGACTGAAAAAAGTCGTGAGGATGTGAGGCGGGATTGGCTTGCCAAGTAGATATGGAAGCTGTCATTAAGTCGGCATAACCGAGCCAAAACAGCCCAATCAGGCACAAAAAAGGCACTTGCGATAAACGCTAAGTGCCTGATTTGTATAGCTTATTTGGTGGAGCCGGGGGGATTTGAACCCCCGTCCGCCAGTACTCTGCTGTCGGTACTACATGCGTAGCCGTGTCTATTGAGTTAACCCTCAGCCGCCCGACGGGCAGGGTGCATTGGGCGAGTTGTGTAAGTTTTAGCCGCTTCGTCCACAACGTACTGCACGGCGATTCTGTTCTATATGACAATCACTTTGGGTTTACAGACATCCCCTGATGATTGCTGGACCCGAAGGTACCAGGAGGGAAGGGCTAAGGCTGCTTACGCAGCGAGAGCGTATTCCCCGTAGGTTTCGTCATTGGCAACTATAGAAAGTTGCAACAGTGGATTTACGAGTTCTGTTACCAACTCGGCATGCACCTAAAGGTTCGCAACCAGCGTCGAATCCTAAACGGCCCCGTGCTTGTTGCTCGGTGTTTCTTAATGAGCGACAAGCCTGCGCAGTGTACGTCAAACGGTCACAGAAGGCCAACCCGAAGGTTGGCCTTGAGCGGTTGGCGAATTACTTGCCGCCTTTGTCGCTGTCCTGCAGATCTTGCAGGGCCTTGGAGGTGATCTCGATACATCTCTTGTCGTCCCCCGCTGCATGGGCGGCTTTGGCTTGGGAGACGGCCGTATCAATTTCGCCGCTTTTGCCGCTGGTGTCAGTGGCGAGCAACGCTTTCCCGTTGTTGATTTTGTCCAGATTGATCTGGCACAGGTCATCGGTTGTACCGGCTGCAAACACCGGGGAAGCCAGCATTGCAGCGGTAACGAACAAACCAGCAAGAGCGGAACGCTTCATGGGTATCTCCTTGTGCAAAGAGGGCTCGATGCCGCCGGATTTCCCGTGCAGCCAGCGAGGTCACTGATGAGCCTCGTTCGTCGAGGCCTATGCAGATGACTACGCGGGCGCGCAGGGGTTCTGTTTTATTGCCGGATTAGTGAGTTCGCGCCTGAGTGACACGATCCACCAGGTACACCAACCCGTGATAATCAATCCCGCCATGCTGGCTCAGGCCGATCTCGCAGGTACGGCTGGTGGAGATGCCCTCGCTGCAATATTGCACCGCCTCTTTCAGGGATCGCAGTGAGTGAGCGTTCAGCTCGGGTGTGGTGAAACCCTTGTCACCGGCAAAACCGCAGCAGTGAATGCCTTCGGGGATCACTACGTTTTTGCTGCATCGCCGGGCCAGGTCGATCAAGGCCTGGCTTTCGCCCAGATGTTGGGTGCTGCAGGTGACATGCACGGCGATGGGCGCGTCCTGAGGCGTGAAGTCGAGGCGGTCCATCAAGTGTGTGCGGATGAAGCGCACCGGGTCGTAGAGGTCCAGGCGCGTTTCGCCCAAGTCTTGAACCAGGCGCAGGGTGCAAGGGCTGGTGTCGCAATAAATCGGGTCAAGGCCGCCACGGCTGGCGTGAAGCAGGGCGCCGATCAGTTCCTGGCGCTTGTGCTCGGCTTGCTCGGCGTAGCCTTTGGACGCGAAAGGCTGGCCGCAGCAGAGGCTGTCCTGATTGTCCGGGAAGACTACTTGATAACCGGCCTTTTCCAGCAGACCACGGGTTTTGTCGTACAGCGACATCTGTTCCTTGTCACTCGCTGCCGGCCCCATGGTTCGGGATACGCAAGCCGCCAGGTAAACCACTCGTGGCCGTTCATCGTTGACGGTCGGACTGAAACGAATGGCCTTTTCCGGCTGCGGCATGGCGCTGGTCCATTGGGGAATTTGCCCCTTGGACAGCTTGGTCACCGTGGCGGAAAGTTTTGCCAGGCGTGGCGCGCCCAGTAACATCCGCGCACCGTTGGCCACGTGAAGGGTAAAGCGTGCGCCTTGCAATACTGTTGCAAAATGCGTCGCCAGCCACTCCGCTGTTTTCGTGTGGTCAGCGTCACGGCTGCGCAGCTTTTTCACCAGGTCACCGGTATTGATGCCTACGGGGCAGCGTTGAGCGCAAAGCCCGGTGGCGGCGCAGGTGTCGATGCCCTGATAGCGGTAAGCCTCTTCAAGTTCGGTGGTGTCGATGCCTGCGCGTTTTTTCGCCTGGATATCGCGCCAGATCACAATGCGCTGGCGCGGGCTCAAGGTCAGGCCTTTCGACGGGCATACCGGTTCGCAAAAACCGCACTCGATGCACTTATCCACCAACTCGTCGGCAGCCGGCAGAGGCTTGAGGTTTTTCAGGTGGATTTGCGGGTCTTCGCTGAGCACCACGTCCGGGTTGAGAATGCCGTTGGGGTCGAGCAGGCGCTTGAGTTGCCACATCAGTTGATAAGCATCGCTGCCCCATTCCAGCTCGACGAAGGGTGCCATATTGCGGCCAGTGCCGTGTTCGGCCTTCAGGGAGCCGCCGAACTCCACCGCCACCAATTGTGCCACGTCGTCCATGAACGCCTGGTAGCGTGTGACTTCTTCGGCACTGTTGAAGCCTTGGGTGAAGACAAAGTGCAGATTGCCTTCCAAAGCGTGTCCGAAAAGGATGGCTTCGTCGTAGTGATGTTTGTCGAACAACTCGATCAGGCGGTTTACGCCGATAGCCAGTTGTTCCACTGGGAAGGTGACGTCTTCGATGATCACGGTGGTGCCGGTTTTGCGTACGGCACCGACGGCAGGGAAGGTATCTTTTCGGATGGCCCAGAGGCGGGCGTTTTCCAGCGGGTCTTCAGTGAAGTCGACTTGCTTCTCCACCGGGAAACCGGCCAGGGATGCCATGATCAGCGCCAGTTGTTCATGGAGCAGCGAGGACGATGCCGCGCGGGATTCGATCAATAGCGCGCAAGCGTTTTCCGACAGTTGCTGTACGAAAGCCGGCATGCCGGGTTTGTCCTGCACCGAACGCATGCTGCGACGGTCCAGCAGTTCGACTGCTGAAACCGGCTGGGTTTTCAGCACCGTTACTGCGTTGCAGCAAGTTTCCACGTCTGGGAATACGATCAGCGCCGAGGCTTTGTTCGGGTGGTCGATGACCGTTTCGTAAGTCACTGCGCTGATAAAACCCAGGGTGCCCTCGGAGCCCACCAGCAGATGGCTGAGGATATCCAGTGGTTCGTCGAAGTCCACTAACGCGTTGAGTGACAGGCCGGTGGTATTTTTCAGACGGTATTTGTGGCGAATTTTTGCGGCCAATTCAGCATTGGCCCGGGTCTCGCGGCCCAGGGTCGCCAGGCGTTCAAGCAGGTCACCGTGCTGCTCACGGAATGCCGAGACGCTGGCCCTATCTTCGGTGTCGAGGCGGCTGCCATCGGCCAGCACCAGGCGGATTCCGGCCAGTGTGTGGTAGGTGTTCTGCGCCGTACCGCAGCACATGCCGCTGGCGTTGTTGGCGACGATGCCGCCGATCTTGCAGGCGTTGATCGACGCCGGGTCAGGGCCTATCTTGCGTCCGAACGGTGCCAGCCAGGCGTTGGCCTGGGCGCCGATTACCCCAGGTTGCAGGCGGATTTGCGTGCCTTGGCCGCGAATCTCGCGACCGTTCCAGTTGTCGCCGAGCACGATCAATACTGAATCGCTGATGGCCTGACCGGAAAGGCTGGTGCCAGCGGCGCGAAAGGTCACTGGTACGCGGTCGCGCTGGGCCAGTTGCAGCAGGTCGACGACTTCCTCTTCCGACTCGACGCGGATGACCAGCTGTGGGATCAGTCGGTAAAAGCTGGCGTCGGTGCCGAATGCCAGAGTGGAAAGCGCATCGTCGAAGCGCCGATCTTTCGGGATCAGCCGTGCGACATCATCAAGGAACGCTGCGGGCAGACTCATTGGTCCTCCAGGATCAATACCACCAAGTCTTTCGGGCCGTGGGCACCGTAGGCCAGCACCTGTTCGATGTCGGCGGTCTTCGACGGACCGGACACCAGCAGGGCGTTGGTGGGCATGCCTTGGGCCCAGGCGAATTGCTGCTGGACCTGATAGAAATTATCGTAAATTTCACTGGCCTTGAGCAGGGCGAAATGCACCGGCGGCACCAGGCTCATCAGGCGCGGCTCTTCCCGCGTTGGCCAGAGAATCAAGCTACCGGTTGCGGCGATAGCGCCCAGGGTTGTTGTAAGACTGGCTGGGGTGTCATTGAACAGCTCGGCTTTCCACTCTTCTACCGGACGGTTGTAGGCTTTTAGCACCGGCAGATGCGGATTGTTCGCCCAGTGTTCGGTAACACACCGGCCGTGGGGCGTGGTTGGGGCGATCAGCAGGCTGGGCAATGTTCGGTCTTGCAGCAGTTGCGCCAGCAACGTTGGCCAGCCGGCACCAGACGTCAGGTGGATTTCAGTGTGTACCGCTTCCATCAGCTTGCGCAGTTGCGGGATACGTTGCTCGGCAGTGTAGGTGTAGATCTCAGTCACCAGGGCTTCGTCGAAGTTGTCAGGCACCGGCGTGGTGCCCGTCAGACTATGGCGCAATTTGGCGAGGATGTTGTGCTTGGCGCTCATCAGCGACCTCCCTGTTTGGCCAGATGCTCGCGGGCCAGGTCATGCAGTGAGCGTGCGGCGGGTTTCGGCGCACTGTGGTTTTGCGTCCACGGCCCGAGGTTGTTCGGCGCCAGGGCGCGCAGACGGGTGGCGCAGAAGGCAAACAGCCGGTACAGCGTCGGTGAACTATTGAGTCGGGCCCAGGCGTTCCAGATAAAACGTTCCTTGCGCGAGTACTTGCTGCCTTGGCCGCGCATCACCTGATGAGGGCTGTCGGGGGCTTTGACGTTCTCTTCCCGCAGGCGACGCAGCAGCGCAGGGATTGGTATTTTTACCGGGCACACTTCACCGCAGGCGCCGCACAACGACGAAGCACTGGGATGATCGGGGACTTTCGCCAGGCCGACCATATGTGGGGTGATGATTTTTCCGATAGGGCCTGGGTACACCTCGCCGTAGGCATGGCCGCCGATTCGCGTGTACACCGGGCAGTGATTCATACAGGCGCCGCAGCGGATGCAGTTGAGGGTCTGGCGCAGTTCGCTGTCGGCAAAGGCCTGGCTGCGGCCGTTGTCCAGCAGTACCAGATGCACTTGCTCGGGGCCGTCCAATTCATCGGCCTTGCGCGGGCCGGAGATCATGTTGACGTAGGTGGTGATCGGCTGGCCAAGGGCCGAGCGGGTCAGCAACGACAACAGCGGCACCACATCTCGCAGGTTTTCGACGACCTTTTCGATGCCAGTGACGGCAATATGCACTGGCGGCACGGTGGTCGACATGCGCCCGTTGCCTTCGTTTTCCACCAGCAGCAGGGTGCCGGTTTCGGCCACGGCGAAGTTGACACCGGAGACGCCAATGTCGGCTTCGAAGAATTTTTGCCGCAAGACTTTACGACCAATCTGGATCAGTTGATCGACGTCCTTGGTGTACTCCACGCCCAATTTTTCGTGGAACAGCGACGCGACCTGGCCGGCGTTCTTGTGAATGGCCGGCATGATGATGTGGGAAGGCTTCTCGTGGTCCAGTTGAACAATGAACTCGCCCATGTCCGACTCCAGGCATTCAATACCCTGGGCGGCGAGGACGTGGTTCATGTCCATCTCTTCACTGACCATGGATTTGCCCTTGATCACCTGTATGGCTTCGCGCTCGCGGATGATCGACAGCACGATGGCGTTGGCCTCTTCGACTGTTTGCGCCCAGTGCACCTTGACGCCGTTGCGGGTCAGGTTCTGTTCAAGCTGCTCCAGCAGGTCAGGCAATTTGGACAGCGCCCGGGCACGCACAGCATTGCCCAGGGCTCGCAGGTGTTCACGTTCGTGGGCATCGCTAAAAGACGCTGCCCGTTTGGTCATCAGCGAGTCCATCGCGCTGCGAAAGTTGTTTCGCAGTTGTGCGTCACCCAAGGCTTGATGGGCGCGGGAGCGGAAATCTTCCGACACGTCGACGGTGGGGATCAGCGTGGCGGTGTTCATTGTGCACCCCCGGTTCGCTGCCAGAGAAAGCTGGCCAGGTGCTGACCGCGCAATGCAGCCTGCTGTTTCTCCAGGGAGCCATTGATGTTCATCAGGCAGCCGCAATCGGCGCTCAATACTTGGTGGGCGCCGGATTCTTTCAGGGCTCGGGTCTTGTCGGCGACCATCGCCCCGGAAATATCCGGCATGCGCACGCTGAACGTCCCGCCGAAACCGCAGCATTCGCTTTCGTGGCTGTGGTCGACCCGCTCGACGTTGTTCAGTTGCGCCAGCAGTTCACGGCCATGCAGGTGGGTGTTCATTTCCCGGCGTGCCGAGCAAGAGGTATGCAGCGCCACCTTGACTGGCGCACCGCTGTCCTTGAGCTGGACCTTGCACACGAACAGCAGGAACTCCGCCAACTCGTAGGTGCGAGCGGCGAGGGCCTGCACCTGTTTGAGCGTTTCGGGCTCATCCTTGAACAGGTCGGCATAGTGCTCGCGCAACATGCCCGCGCAGGAGCCTGAAGGCACCACCACCGGGTAGTCATCGGCAAACAGTGCCAGTTGCGAGCGTGCCACTTGTCGGGCCTGTTCGGTGTAACCCGAGGTGTAGGCCGGTTGCCCGCAGCAGCTTTGTCCCTGGGGGTAGTTGACGCGAATGCCTTCGCGCTCCAGCAGGTGAATCGCGTCCATCCCGGCTTCGGGATAAAACAGGTCCACTACGCAGGTACCGAACAGGTAGACCTGTTGAGGTTTTACGCCGGGGTACTGGCGCGGTTCGGCCAAGGGCGGCGCGACACGGGTGGCATTAGGCACGGCATTGTAAAAAAGCTCGCTCATCAGGCGCATTCTCCGGGTGGTCCCGGTTATCCGTCCGTGTTGGCCGCTGATTGCTCGGCGGCCTTACAGACCGGGTTGTGAATAGCTGACGCCGGAATCGCTGACCGGCGTCGGTTCTTACCCTAATCCCTGCACGGCTTAGTGCACCAGCATGCCGGTGAGCCAGTAGGCCTGGGCCAAGGTGATCAGCCCGACAATCGTGGCGAAAAACAGGCTGTGCTTGAGGGTGAAGCGGAACAGGTCGGACTCTTTGCCCACCAAGCCTGTTGCTGCGCAAGCCACGGCGATCGATTGTGGGGAAATCATCTTGCCGGTCACGCCGCCGCTGGTATTTGCCGCGACCAGCAGGGTGTCGCTGACACCAATCTGGTGGGCGGTGGTGGCTTGCAGGGAGCTGAACAGGGCGTTGGACGACGTGTCGGAACCGGTCAGGAATACCCCCAGCCAACCGAGGAATGGCGAGAAGAAGGGAAATGCTGCGCCGGTACCGGCCAGGACCAGGGCCATAGTCGACGACATGCCGGAGTAGTTGGTAACGAACGCGAACGCCAGCACCATGCCGATGGACAGGATTGGCCAACGCAACTCGTAGAGGGTCTCTTTAAAAGTGGTCAGACCAGTTTTGAAGTCGATTTTCAGCACTGCCATAGAGATCAGTGCCGAGAAGAAAATAGCCGTGCCGGTGGCGGAAATAGGGTCCAGTTTGAACACTGCAGGAATGGCGGTCGGGTTCGTGACGATCGGGGCAACCTTGACCACCAGTTGGTCCAGGTGTGGGATCGCGAAATTGAAGACCCAACTGTACATCGAGCCACCAGCAGCGAACATCGCCTTGAACGGTTTGAGGGTCCAGATGGTGACCAGTACCGTCAGAATCAGGAACGGTGACCAGGCTTTGAAAATTTCCCCAAGGCTGTAGGGCGAAGCCACGGAAGTGCGAGGTTGGCCGAAACCACCGACGCGGGCAGTGACGGCTGCGCTGGAAGTTGCCCCGGCAATTTGTGCGCCTGCGGTGCGCTTGGGTTGCCAGACTTTCAGGAACAGGGTCAGGGAAATCAGGCTGGCCAGGGCCGAGGTGATGTCCGGCAGTTCCGGGCCGATGAAGTTAGAGGTGAAGTATTGGGTGATGGCGAAGCTCAAGCCCGCCACCAGCGCTGCCGGCCAGGTTTCTTTGACGCCGCGTAGGCCGTCCATCATGAACACTAGCCAGAATGGCACGAACAGCGACAGCAGCGGCAATTGGCGACCGGTCATGGCGCCAATCTTGAAGGCGTCGATGCCCGTCACCTGGCCGGCAACGATGATCGGGATACCCAGCGCGCCGAAGGCCACGGGCGCGGTGTTGGCAATCAGGCACAGGCCGGCGGCGTACAGGGGGTTGAAGCCCAGTCCTACCAACAGTGCGGCGGTAATCGCTACCGGTGCACCGAAACCGGCTGCACCTTCGAGGAATGCGCCGAAGCAGAAGCCAATCAGCAGCACTTGCAGGCGCTGGTCGTCGGTAATCGACAGCACGGAGCTGCGGATAACTTCGAACTGGCCGCTCTTGACCGTCAGTTTGTAGAGGAATACGGCGGCGACAATGATCCAGGCGATCGGCCATAGGCCGTAGGCAAATCCATAGCCAGCAGCGGCGAGCGCCATGTCTACCGGCATCTGGAAGGCGAAGATCGCCACCAGGATCGACAGCGCCAATGTGATGCTGCCCGCGACGTGGCCTTTAAGGCGAAACACGGCCAGGGCCAGGAAGAAAAATACGATGGGAATAACGGCGGCCAATGCGGACAAGCCGAGGTTGCCGAGTGGACTGTAGAGCTGTTGCCAGGTTTGCATATGGGGTGGCCCCTAATTGTTGTTGGTCATGCACTGTGCAGCCGATTTGGTTAATTGGTAATACCAATTTACAACCGCTGTTGGCTAGGTTAAAAGCCTTGGGGGCGATGTGTCAATTTGTCGCTTGTGAAACTTTGGTCGAATGCTGGCGGGCAAATGATCTGGGCGGCTAAATCAAAGGGGCTCTGATAGGTGCCGGCAGCGCGGCAATAGGCCAGAATAGAGGGCCCGGCGACTTGGTCGGGATGGTGGAGAGTGAGTTATGGGGTTTGATCAGGTGCGTCAGCGCCGTTTGTCTGACGATATTGTCGAGCAGCTTGAGGGGATGATCCTTGAGGGCACGTTGAAGTCGGGCGAGCGCTTGCCGGCCGAGCGCGCACTGGCCGAGCAGTTCGGCGTGTCACGCCCGTCGTTGCGTGAGGCAATTCAGAAACTGTCCGCCAAAGGTTTGTTGGTCAGTCGCCAGGGCGGTGGCAACTATGTGGTTGAAACCCTGGGCTCAACCTTCAGTGATCCGCTGCTGTACCTGCTGGAAAATAACCCGGAAGCCCAGCGTGATCTGCTGGAGTTTCGCCAGACCCTCGAAGCGTCTTGCGCCTATTACGCCGCACAGCGCGCCACCGAAGTAGACCGCGAGCGGCTGACCGCCGCCTTTGACGCATTGCAGGATTGCTACACGCGGGTTGATGAAGTGAGCCGGGCGGAAGAGGGGGCAGCGGATGCCAGGTTTCACCTGGCCATCGCCGAGGCCAGTCACAACGCAGTGCTGCTGCACACCATTCGCGGCCTGTTCGACCTGCTCAAGCGCAACGTGGTCACTAACATTGGCGGCATGTACCAGCAGCGCACAGAAACCCGGGACATGCTGATCAGTCAGCACCGGGATTTGTACCTCGCAATTATCGAGGGGAGAGCCGAGCAGGCGCGGGAAGTCTCCACGCGTCACCTGCTGTATGTGCAGGAAGTGTTGGAGGAAGTGCGTCAGGAGGTTCAGCGCATGGCTCGGGCGGAGCGGCGCAAAGGGATGTGATTGCTTAATGCAAAAAATCGCAGCCTGCGGTAGCTCTTTCAGGAGCGGCCGCTGGCTGCGATCTTTTCAATCGCGCCACATATTTAGAGCGAAAGATTAATCTTCCTTGCCCTTGTTACGTACGGCACGCTGCAATTCTCGGTCGGAATCGCGCTCGCGCTCGGTGTCACGCTTGTCGTATTCCTTCTTGCCCTTGCCCAGAGCGATTTCGCACTTGACCAAGTGCTTGCTCCAGTACCACGACAGACAGATGCACGCGTAACCCTTTTGTTGCACGGCGGCGGCCAGCTTCTCCAGTTCGCGGGCATTGAGCAATAGCTTGCGGGTGCGTACCGGGTCGGCGATGACGTGGGTGCTGGCAGCGGTCAGCGGCGTGATATGGCTGCCGAGCAGCCACGCTTCGCCATCCTTGAGCAGCACATAACTGTCGACCAGCTGTAGCTTGCTGGCACGCAGACTCTTTACTTCCCAGCCGGCCAGGACCAGACCAGCTTCGAACCGATGCTCGATGAAGTAATCGTGTCGCGCCTTTTTATTTTGCGCGATGGTCCCTGTGGGGTGTTTCTTTTGTTTAGCCATAGGGGCGGCATTATAGGGAGTTGCGAGCGTGTCGGCTACGGTCAACCTGCGTGCTTGAGCGTGTTGGCTGAATCCCGGACAATACACGCTCTTCTTTAGATTTCTTTCTTTCGCGAATCATGTAGTTCTTTCGCGATGTTTGCCGCTCAGCTGTGGAAATAACGCTCACATGACGACGCATATTCAACGCTCGGCCCTGTTGCCCTATCCGGCGCAAGCGCTCTATGACCTGGTCAACGATGTGGCGCGTTACCCGGAATTCCTGCCCTGGTGTTCGTCCGCCGAGGTGCTGGAGAGCAGCGATGAACACATGCGTGCCAGTCTGGCAGTGGCAAAGAGCGGGCTCAGTCAGCATTTTGTTACACGTAATACGTTGGTGCCTGGCCACTCCATCGAGATGAACCTGGAGGAAGGGCCGTTCAGCCAGTTGCATGGCGTCTGGGTGTTCAAGCCCTTGGGGGAGAAAGCCTGCAAGATCAGCCTGGACCTGGCGTTCGATTATGCCGGTCCTATCGTGCGAGCTACGCTCGGGCCGCTGTTCAATCAGGCTGCGAACACGTTGGTGGATGCTTTCTGCCAGCGGGCCAAGCAATTGCATGGTTGAGTCATTGATCGAAATTGAGGTGGTCTACGCCGCGGTGGATCGTCAGGTGTTGTTGGTGCTGGCGGTTGCATCGGGCACGAGTGTGAGGGCAGCAGTACTGGAGTCGAGGATTGCAGCGCAGTTTCCTGAACTGGATCTGGCGGGCTGTCCATTGGGGATCTTTGGGAAAGTCGTAGTCGACGCTGATATTCGTACTGTGCAAGCCGGGGATCGCATTGAGATATATCGGCCTTTGATGGCTGATCCGAAAGAAGTTCGCCGGTTGCGTGCGGCCAAGGCCGCCAGCGCGAAGCAGCAGAATCGGTGATTTGTGAAACCACAGGCAACAAAAAGCCCGGCATGCCGGGCTTTTTGTTGGGCGTTTAAACTTACTGCGGGCTGGAATCCAAAGGTTCTGGAGTCGGCACCGGAACAGTTTGCACACCGTCGACGTCTTTCTGGATTTTATCCAGCAAGGAGCCTGGCTTGGCTGGCACCTCGGACTTTGGCTGTTCGCCATTCTGCGCAGGCGCAGTGACGTTGGTGCCGCTGTCCTTGCCCAGCAGGGCTTCATCGCGGCTTACGCCGGGCATGAAGTCACCGGACAGGCTGCTGAGCTGGTCATTGCCATTGAAGATGACACTGACGCGCTCCTGTTGGCGTTCCCCGCCTCCAGGCTGCAGGCTATAGAGATAATCCCAGCGATCGGCATGGAATGTGTCAGTCAGCAGGGGATTGCCCATAATAAACCGTACTTGCCGTCGGGTCATTCCCGGGCGTAACTGGTCTATCATGTCCTGCGTGACGACATTGCCCTGCTGGATGTCGATTTTGTAAACCCCGGGGAATGAACAACCGGCGAGTGCGAGCAGTCCCACAAAGGTGAAACTGGTTAGCAAGAGCTTGGTGTTTTGCATCGGTGGGCGACTTCCACTATCTTGGCTGGGACAACGTAAACGCCGATCATACCCGTATTAAGAGAAGCTGCGAAGCAGCATCCGCGAGAAAGCTGACCATGGTTGAAAATAGCGAACTTCGTAAAGCCGGCCTTAAAGTGACCCTGCCACGGGTCAAAATTCTACAAATGCTCGATTCTGCTGAGCAGCGCCACATGAGTGCCGAGGATGTTTACAAGGCGCTCATGGAGTCTAACGAGGATGTCGGCCTGGCCACGGTTTACCGTGTACTGACCCAGTTTGAAGCCGCAGGGCTGGTAGTTCGTCATAATTTCGACGGCGGTCATGCAGTATTCGAATTGGCTGACAGCGGCCACCACGACCATATGGTCGATGTGGAAACTGGCGAAGTTGTCGAATTCGTCAGCCCGGAAATCGAGAAGCTCCAGAATGCTATCGCCGAGGCGCACGGAGTCGAATTGGTGGATCACAATTTGGTTCTGTACATCCGTAAGAAAAAGTAAGAAATCTACGCAGATTCGCTCTGCGAAACGATCGAAGGCGACCTTAGGGTCGCCTTCGTGCTTTGTGTCGGAAGGGAAATGGTCTGTAAGGCTTGGCTCAGGCCTTTGCTGTCACGACCATTTTTTTCGCGTGGGCCAGGGACTCCTTGGTCAGGTCGATACCGCCGAGCATGCGCGCCACCTCTTCCACCCGCTCGGTCTTGTTCAGCTTGGACACGGCGGTATGGGTTGCGTCGCTGCCCCGCACCTTATGTACAAACAGGTGTTGATGCCCTTGCGCAGCCACCTGTGGCAAGTGGGTAACGGTCAATACTTGCCCGCGATCACCCAGCCGGCGCAGAAGTTGGCCGACAATCTCGGCTGTAGGCCCGCCGATCCCTACGTCCACCTCGTCGAATACCAGTGTCGGAACTCGTGAGGTCTGGGCGGTAATGACCTGGATCGCCAGGCTGATCCGCGATAGCTCGCCACCGGATGCGACCTTTGCCAGCGCTTTCAACGGTTGGCCAGGGTTTGCGCTAACCAGTAGCTCCACCTGCTCCAGGCCATTGGGCAGCAATTCATTACTGGTATTGGCGTGCAGTTCAATGGTGAAGCGCCCGCCAGGCATGCCCAGGCGTTGAATCTCCTGCTCCACCGCGCAGGCCAGGCCGGTGGCCTCCTGATGCCGCAGATCGCTCAGTTCACGGGCCTTCTCTTGATAATGACGCGCGAAGGAGGCCAGTTCGTCCGCCAGCCGTTCGATGGATTCATCGTTGGCATTTAGTGTTTCGATTTCATCCAGCAGCTTCTGCTGCATGGTCGCCACTTCGGTTGGCTGGATTCGATGCTTGCGCGCCAGTGTGTAGATAGTGTCCAGGCGCTCTTCTATCTCTTGCAGGCGCGCTGGGTCGGCGTCGAAATGGTCAAGGAACCGGTTCAGCTCGCCCACGGCCTCTTCCACCTGAATCTGCGCGCTGGTCAGCAGGGTCGTTGCTTCATTCAGCGAGCCGGAGGAGTTGTTCACGCTCGACAGGCGATTGAGGCTGGCGGTCAGTGCGTTAAGCACATTTCCGGAATCGCTCTCGCTGCACTGCTCGACCACTTGTCGGCAAATACCCAGCAGGGTTTCGGCATTGGTCAGGTTCTTGTGCTCTTGCTCCAGTTGCTCCAACTCTGTTTCGCCCAGCCCCAGGCTTTCCAGTTCTTCGAGCTGATAGCTGAGCAATTGGTGGCGGGCGCGCTGCTCGTCGCCGGAGTTGGAGAGGCGTTCCAGCTCCTGGCGGGTCTGGCGCCAGCGCTGTGCGGCCAATTGCACCTGGCGCGCAAGGTCGGTTGCGCCGGCGTATTCGTCGAGAAGGCGGCGGTGGGTGTCGGTTTTCAGCAGGGACTGGTGTTCATGCTGGCTGTGGATGTCAATCAGCAGCTCGCCCAGGGCTTTCAAGTCGCCAAGAGGGCAGGGCGTGCCGTTTATATAGCCGCGCGAGCGCCCTTCGGCGGTGATCACGCGGCGCAGGATGCATGGGCCATCGCTATCAAGATCGCGTTCGGCAAGCCAGGCGCCGGCTTCCGGGATATCCGCCAGGTCAAAGGTCGCGAGAATGTCGGCTTTGTCGGCGCCTGGGCGAACCACGCCGCTGTCGGCGCGATCGCCCAGGGTGAGACCCAGGGCATCAAGCATGATCGACTTGCCGGCGCCGGTTTCGCCTGTGATTACGCTCATCCCGCGATCCAGTTCAAGATCCAGGTGTTCAACGATGGCGTAGTTGTGTACAGACAGGTGCACCAGCATGACGGCCGCTCCCAAGCTTAAGGTATGGTTATTTATACAGTGTTTTGTTCTGGGCTGACAATCCTGCCGCTTAGCTCGATTCGCTTGGTGATAGGTGTTTTTTAGTGCACCAAGGAATGAGTCGGGGAAGTTGATCCAATACATGTCAAAGACATCGGTGCCCTTGAACCTGAAAATTGTGGCCCCATATACCGGAACAGAAGCGCGAGTCGAGTTCGCGCACGATTTTGAAAGGAGAAATCTATGGCTGACGAACAGACGCTGGATACGCAAAATCTAGACGCCAACCAGGCCTCGCAAGCATCGGGTGAAGACCTGGCGGCTCGTGTGCAAGTGCTCGAAGAGCAACTGGCAGGCGCTCAGGATCAGGCTTTGCGTGTTGCTGCCGATCTGCAGAACGTCCGCCGTCGCGCTGAGCAGGATGTAGAAAAAGCCCACAAGTTTGCTCTGGAAAAATTTGCCGGGGATCTGTTGCCGATCATCGACAGCCTGGAGCGTGGCCTGGAGTTGTCCAATCCGGACGACGAAAACATCCGCCCCATGCGCGAAGGGATCGAACTGACCCTGAAAATGTTCCAGGACACCCTGAAGCGTTATCAGCTGGAAGCTATCGATCCGCAAGGCGGTGAGCCGTTCAACGCTGAGCACCACCAGGCAATGGCGATGCAGGAAAGCGCGGATGTTGAGCCCAACAGCGTATTGAAGGTGTTTCAGAAGGGTTATCAGCTCAACGGTCGTTTGTTGCGTCCGGCGATGGTGGTGGTGAGCAAGGCTCCTGCACCGGTCGCACCTTCGATTGATGAGCAAGCTTGAAATTAGCCGCAAGGCCCCCATTTATAAGTCAAGCGTTTAAGTGCTACCGCAGTTAGCCACCACTGCTGCGGCAACCAAATCCAAAGTTTCGGGAGAGTAAATCATGGGCAAAATTATCGGTATCGACCTGGGGACTACCAACTCCTGCGTCTCCGTGCTGGAAAACGGCGTATCCAAAGTTATTGAAAACGCCGAAGGCGCGCGCACCACTCCGTCCATCGTGGCTTATGCCAGCGACGGCGAAATCCTGGTGGGCCAGTCCGCCAAGCGTCAGGCTGTGACCAATCCGCATAACACCCTGTACGCGGTGAAGCGTCTGATCGGTCGTAAGTTCGACGAAGAAGTCGTACAGAAAGACATCAAGATGGTCCCTTACAAAATCGCCAAGGCTGACAACGGTGACGCCTGGGTTGAAGTAAACGGCCAGAAAATGTCGCCGCCACAAATCTCGGCTGAAATCTTGAAAAAGATGAAGAAGACCGCCGAAGACTACCTCGGTGAAGCCGTGACTGAAGCGGTCATTACCGTTCCGGCCTACTTCAACGACAGTCAGCGTCAGGCGACCAAAGATGCTGGCCGTATTGCTGGCCTGGACGTAAAACGTATCATCAACGAACCAACCGCAGCCGCTCTGGCTTACGGCATGGACAAGGCTCGGGGCGACCACACTGTGATCGTTTACGACCTGGGTGGCGGTACTTTCGACGTTTCCGTGATCGAAATCGCTGAAGTTGATGGCGAGCACCAGTTCGAAGTGTTGGCCACCAACGGTGACACGTTCCTGGGTGGTGAAGACTTCGACATTCGTCTGATCGACTACCTCGTTGACGAATTCAAGAAAGAAAGCGGCATGAACCTCAAGGGTGACCCGCTGGCGATGCAGCGCCTGAAGGAAGCTGCTGAGAAGGCCAAGATCGAACTGTCTTCGAGCCTGCAGACTGACGTGAACCTGCCGTACATCACTGCAGACGCCACCGGTCCTAAGCACTTGAACGTGAAGATTTCCCGCGCCAAGCTGGAATCGCTGGTTGAAGACCTGGTTCAACGCACCATCGAGCCTTGCCGCATTGCTCTGAAAGACTCGGGTATCGACGTTGGCAAGATCGACGATGTGATCCTGGTCGGCGGTCAGACCCGTATGCCACTGGTTCAGAAGCTGGTGACCGAGTTCTTCGGTAAAGAAGCGCGTAAAGACGTCAACCCGGACGAAGCGGTTGCCATGGGTGCTGCCATCCAGGGTGCGGTATTGGCCGGCGACGTGAAAGACGTTCTGCTGCTGGACGTAAGCCCGTTGACCCTGGGTATCGAAACCATGGGCGGCGTGATGACTGCGCTGATCGAGAAAAACACCACGATTCCTACCAAGAAATCGCAAGTGTTCTCGACTGCCGACGACAACCAAGGCGCCGTGACCATTCACGTGCTGCAAGGTGAGCGTAAGCAAGCTGGTCAGAACAAGTCCCTGGGCAAGTTCGACCTGGCCGAGATTCCACCAGCACCACGTGGTGTGCCACAAATTGAAGTGACCTTCGACATCGACGCCAACGGCATTCTGCACGTAGGCGCCAAAGACAAGGCCACCGGCAAGACTCAGTCGATCGTGATCAAGGCCAACTCCGGTCTGTCCGAGGAAGAAATTCAGCAGATGATTCGCGATGCTGAAACCAACGCCGAGGAAGATCGCAAGTTCGAAGAGTTGGCAGCTGCCCGTAACCAGGGTGATGCACTGGTTCACTCGACTCGCAAAATGGTCGCTGACGCTGGCGACAAAGTGACTGGCGAAGAGAAAACTGCGATCGAAGCTGCTGTAGTTGCCCTGGAAGCCGCCGTAAAAGGCGACGACAAGGCTGCTATCGAAGCCAAGGTTGAGGAGCTGTCGAAGGTCTCCGCGCCAGTGGCTCAGAAGATGTATGCCGAGCAAGGCCAGCCGGCTGATGGCGCTGGGCAGCAAGCAGAGCCTGAAGCCAAGCACGACGATGTTGTCGATGCCGAGTTCGAAGAAGTCAAAGAAAACAAGTAAGCAGTAAGTTGGTCGGCCGGTTGACCGCTTTCAGGCGGTGACTGGTAGGATGTCGCCGCGCGGGAGCTTGCTCCCGCGTTGGCGTGTCTGGGGCACGCGAATTTTTACAGCATGCGACAGCGTTCGGATGCTGGCGGTGTGATCGGGGATGCTCCTGCTTTCCGAGCGACAGTCGCCGCTTTTTTGGCCGGGTTCCTGGCTGAAAACATTTAAGACCAGGATCGTTGAATTGACGTGAGTTGGGTCCGGGCCTGTATTGGGGCTCAACGAGTTTGGCGAGGCTCAGGAGGGGTTTGCCGAACGTCCTTAAGAGTGCAAAGACTTATGGCAAAGCGTGACTATTACATAGTGTTGGGTGTGGAGCGCGGTTCCAGCGAGGCGGACCTGAAAAAGGCTTACCGTCGCCTGGCGATGAAGCACCACCCGGACCGTAATCCGGATAACAAAGAATCCGAAGACTTGTTCAAAGAGGCCAACGAGGCCTACGAGTGCCTGTGTGATCCAAACAAGCGGGCGGCCTACGATCAGTATGGCCACGCTGGTGTTGATCCAAGCATGGGTGGCGGCGGTGCCGGTTTTGGCGGCCAGAACTTCTCCGATATTTTTGGCGACGTGTTCAGTGACTTCTTTGGTGGTGGTCGTGGCGGTCAGCGTGGCGGTGCCCAGCGTGGTAGCGACCTGCGCTACACCCTTGAGCTGAACCTCGAAGAAGCAGTGCGTGGCACCAGCGTCAATATCCGTGTGCCGACACTGGTCAACTGCAAGCCGTGCGACGGGGCGGGCGCCAAGAAAGGCTCCTCGCCGATCACTTGCCCGACCTGTGGTGGTATCGGTCAGGTACGCATGCAGCAAGGCTTCTTCTCGGTGCAGCAAACCTGCCCGCGCTGCCATGGCCAGGGCAAGATCATTTCCGATCCGTGCGACTCCTGCCACGGTGAAGGCCGTGTCGAAGAGTACAAGACCCTTTCGGTGAAAGTGCCATCGGGTGTTGATACTGGTGACCGCATTCGCCTGTCGGGTGAGGGTGAGGCGGGCGCTCAAGGTGGTCCGGCGGGCGACCTGTACGTGGTGATCAATGTGCGCGAGCACGCTATCTTCCAGCGCGACGGTAAACATCTGTTTTGTGAAGTGCCGATCAGCTTCGTCGATGCGGCTCTGGGTGGTGAGTTGGAGATTCCGACGCTGGATGGTCGGGTCAAACTCAAGATTCCCGAGGGTACGCAGACCGGCAAGCAGTTCCGTATCCGTGGCAAAGGCGTTGCGCCGGTGCGCGGTGGTGGTGCTGGCGACTTGATGTGTCGTGTGGCGGTAGAGACGCCGGTTAACCTGGGTCGTCGTCAGCGCGAGCTGCTGGAAGAGTTGCGCAGTTCCCTGGCGGGCGATGACACTCATTCGCCCAAGACTGCTGGCTGGTTCGAAGGCGTGAAGCGCTTCTTCGGCGACCTGTAAGGACGTGAGTATGCGACGTATAGCTGTGATGGGCGCGGCCGGACGCATGGGCAAGAACCTGGTTGAGGCGGTGCAGCAGCGCTCGCCTCTGTCGGGTCTGACGGCGGCGATCGTTCGGCCGGGCAGCACACTGATCGGCGCCGATGCCGGTGAGTTGGCATCGCTGGGCAGGATCGGTGTGTCGTTGTCCGGTAGCCTGGAAAAGGTTATTGATGAGTTCGATGTGTTGATCGATTTCACGCTTCCAGAGGTGATGCTGAAAAACCTGGCGTTCTGCCGCAAGGCGGGCAAGGCCATGGTCATTGGCACCACCGGCTTGAATGCCGAGCAAAAGCAGCTGTTGGTTGCTGCGGGTAAGGATATCCCGATTGTGTTTGCTGCCAACTTCAGTGTTGGTGTCAATCTGTCGCTGAAGTTGCTCGACATGGCAGCTCGTGTGTTGGGTGATGATGCGGACATCGAAATTATCGAAGCTCATCACCGGCACAAGGTCGATGCGCCGTCGGGTACGGCGATGCGCATGGGTGAAGTGATCGCCGATGCGCTTGGCCGTGATCTGTCGAAAGTGGCGGTGTATGGCCGCGAAGGCCATACCGGCGTGCGCGATCGTGAAACCATCGGCTTTGCTACCGTTCGCGGCGGTGATGTGGTGGGTGATCACACGGTGTTGTTCGCGGCAGAGGGTGAGCGCCTTGAGATCACGCACAAGGCTTCCAGTCGTATGACTTTCGCCAAGGGTGCGGTGCGTGCGGCGTTGTGGCTGGACGGTCGTGAGCCTGGCCTGTACGACATGCAAGATGTGCTTGAACTGCGTTAAGCAGTAGCTAAAACAGGGCTCAGGCATTAACCTAGGGCTCTGTTTTTACCCGCTAAGCGACGTCCTGTCGCATTCCCCTGCCTTTAAGGCTCATTAGCGGTGGACCAAAAAAGCCTTTTTCTGTAAGCTACAGCTTTAGTGTGTCCACTAAAAGCGCGCAGAATAATTCAGTGAAGAAGCGGGGTGACGTGTCCATACGTCACTCCGCTTTTTTGCAACCTGCGATCGCCCTTTCAGGCTTTATTTACGGGAGGTCTTCTTGACTAAGCCAGCCATACTCGCCCTTGCTGATGGCAGCATTTTTCGCGGCGAAGCCATTGGAGCCGACGGTCAGACCGTTGGAGAGGTGGTGTTCAACACCGCCATGACCGGCTATCAGGAAATCCTTACCGATCCTTCCTACGCCCAACAGATCGTTACCCTGACCTATCCGCACATCGGTAATACCGGCACTACGCCGCAAGATGCCGAGTCTGATCGTGTCTGGTCGGCCGGTCTGGTGATTCGTGACCTGCCACTGGTTGCGAGCAACTGGCGTAGCACGATGTCCCTGTCCGATTACCTGAAAGCCAACAACGTAGTGGCGATCGCAGGTATTGATACGCGTCGCCTGACACGCATCCTGCGTGAAAAGGGCTCGCAGAGCGGCTGCATCATGGCCGGTGACAATATTTCCGAAGCAGCAGCGATTGCCGCGGCGCAAGGTTTCCCTGGCCTGAAAGGCATGGACCTGGCGAAAGTTGTCAGTACCAAGGAAAAGTACGAGTGGCGCTCCACTGTCTGGGACTTGAAGACCGACAGCCATGCCACCATCGAAGCCTCCGAGCTGCCGTATCACGTAGTGGCTTACGACTACGGTATCAAGCACAACATCTTGCGCATGCTGGTCGAGCGCGGTTGCCGCGTGACCGTGGTGCCGGCGCAAACCCCGGCCAGCGACGTACTGGCCTTGCAGCCGGACGGTGTGTTCCTGTCCAACGGCCCGGGTGACCCGGAGCCTTGCGACTACGCGATTCAGGCCATTAAGGACGTGTTGGAGACCGAGATTCCGGTATTCGGCATTTGCCTGGGTCACCAGCTGTTGGCCCTGGCCTCCGGTGCCAAGACCCTAAAAATGGGGCACGGCCATCACGGTGCCAACCACCCGGTGCAGGACCTGGATACCGGCGTCGTCATGATCACCAGCCAGAACCACGGTTTTGCGGTGGATGAAGCGACCTTGCCGGGCAACGTCCGGGCGATTCACAAGTCGCTGTTCGACGGCTCCCTGCAAGGTATCGAACGCACAGACAAGAGCGCGTTCAGCTTCCAGGGCCACCCTGAAGCAAGCCCGGGCCCGAACGACGTAGCGCCGCTGTTCGACCGTTTCATCAATGAGATGGCCAAGCGACGCTAAGTGAGTGGCCTGAGGGTGGCACGGGAAACCGGCGGCCCCCTCAGGCTCTTCAAGGATTGTTCAAGACGGCTTGCCGACTGACCTGCGGATTTGAGTGACA
This sequence comes from Pseudomonas sp. C321, assembly GCF_055407105.1. Classification (NCBI taxonomy): domain Bacteria; kingdom Pseudomonadati; phylum Pseudomonadota; class Gammaproteobacteria; order Pseudomonadales; family Pseudomonadaceae; genus Pseudomonas; species Pseudomonas sp. C321. The sequence goes on from NZ_JBUZRB010000009.1 coordinate 90,108, forward strand.
AACCCATGCCAAAACGTACAGACATAAAAAGCATCCTGATTCTCGGCGCTGGCCCGATCGTGATCGGCCAGGCCTGCGAATTCGACTACTCCGGCGCCCAGGCCTGTAAAGCCCTGCGCGAGGAGGGTTACCGCGTCATCCTGGTGAACTCCAACCCAGCCACCATCATGACCGATCCGGACATGGCCGACGCCACCTATATCGAGCCGATCAAGTGGCAGACCGTTGCCAAGATTATCGAAAAAGAGCGTCCAGACGCACTGCTGCCAACCATGGGCGGCCAGACTGCACTGAACTGCGCCCTGGACCTGGAGCGCGAAGGCGTTCTGGAAAAGTTCGGCGTAGAGATGATCGGTGCCAATGCCGACACCATCGACAAGGCTGAAGACCGTTCGCGTTTCGACAAGGCGATGAAGTCCATCGGCCTTGATTGCCCGCGCTCGGGTATCGCCCACAACATGGAAGAGGCCAATGTGGTCCTCGAGAAGCTTGGCTTCCCGTGCATCATTCGTCCGTCCTTCACCATGGGCGGTACCGGTGGCGGTATCGCTTACAACCGTGAAGAGTTCGAAGAAATCTGCGCTCGTGGTCTGGACCTGTCGCCGACCAAAGAGCTGCTGATCGACGAATCCTTGATCGGCTGGAAAGAATACGAGATGGAGGTTGTCCGCGACAAAAAGGACAACTGCATCATCGTTTGCTCCATTGAAAACTTTGACCCGATGGGTGTGCACACTGGTGATTCGATCACCGTGGCTCCTGCACAAACCCTGACCGACAAGGAATACCAGATCCTGCGTAACGCCTCCCTGGCGGTACTGCGCGAGATCGGCGTGGAAACTGGTGGCTCCAACGTTCAATTCGGTATCTGCCCGAACACCGGCCGTATGGTCGTGATCGAGATGAACCCGCGTGTTTCGCGTTCTTCGGCCCTGGCTTCGAAGGCCACTGGCTTCCCGATTGCCAAGATCGCGGCCAAGCTGGCTGTGGGTTATACCCTGGACGAGCTGTCGAACGACATCACCGGCGGCAAGACCCCGGCGTCCTTTGAGCCGTCCATCGACTATGTCGTGACCAAGCTACCGCGCTTTGCCTTCGAAAAATTCCCGAAAGCCGACGCTCGCCTGACCACCCAGATGAAGTCGGTGGGTGAAGTCATGGCCATCGGTCGGACCTTCCAGGAATCCCTGCAGAAAGCCCTGCGCGGCCTGGAAGTGGGCGTTTGCGGCCTGGACGAGAAGCTCGACCTGAGCAATCCGGAAAGCATGAGCGTGCTCAAGCGCGAGCTGACCGTGCCGGGCGCCGAGCGTATCTGGTACGTGGCTGACGCCTTCCGCGCCGGCATGACCGTCGAAGAGATCTTCGGCATGAACATGATCGACCCATGGTTCCTGGTACAGATCGAAGACCTGATCAAGGACGAAGAGAAGGTCAAGACCCTGGGTCTGGCCAGCATCGACCGCGACATGATGTACAAGCTCAAGCGCAAGGGCTTCTCCGATATGCGCCTGGCCAAGCTGCTGGGTGTCACCGAGAAAAGCCTGCGTCGCCACCGTCACAAGCTTGAGGTGTACCCGGTCTACAAGCGCGTTGACACCTGCGCCGCCGAGTTTGCCACCGACACCGCTTATCTCTACTCGACGTACGAGGAAGAGTGCGAAGCTGCACCGTCGGGCCGCGACAAGATCATGATCCTTGGCGGTGGTCCCAACCGTATCGGTCAGGGCATCGAGTTCGATTACTGCTGCGTACACGCGGCACTGGCCCTGCGCGCAGATGGTTACGAGACCATCATGGTCAACTGCAACCCGGAAACCGTTTCCACTGACTACGACACCTCGGATCGCCTGTACTTCGAACCAGTGACCCTGGAAGACGTGCTGGAAATCGTTCGTGTAGAGAAGCCAAAAGGCGTGATCGTCCAGTACGGCGGCCAAACTCCGCTGAAATTGGCTCGTGCCCTGGAAGAGGCCGGCGTACCGATCATCGGTACCAGCCCTGACGCCATTGACCGTGCCGAAGACCGTGAGCGCTTTCAGCAGATGGTCGAGCGCCTGAACTTGCGTCAACCGCCAAACTCCACCGTACGCAGCGAAGACGAAGCCATCCGTGCAGCCAGCAAGATCGGTTACCCACTGGTGGTGCGTCCCTCCTACGTACTGGGCGGCCGGGCGATGGAAATCGTCTACGAGGAAGAAGAACTCAAGCGTTACCTGCGCGATGCGGTGAAAGTCTCCAACGACAGCCCGGTGCTGCTGGACCACTTCCTCAACTGCGCCATCGAAATGGACGTGGATGCGGTCTGCGACGGTACCGACGTAGTGATCGGCGCGATCATGCAGCACATCGAACAAGCGGGTGTTCACTCGGGTGACTCCGCTTGCTCGCTGCCGCCGTATTCGCTGCCAGCGCACATCCAGGACGAGATGCGCGAACAGGTTAAGAAAATGGCCCTGGAGCTGGGTGTGGTCGGCCTGATGAACGTACAGTTGGCGCTGCAAGGCGAAGACATCTACGTCATCGAAGTCAACCCGCGTGCTTCCCGTACTGTGCCGTTTGTTTCCAAGTGCATCGGTGTTTCCCTGGCAATGATTGCCGCACGTGTGATGGCCGGTAAGACCTTGAAGGAAATCGGCTTCACCAAGGAAATCATTCCGAACTTCTACAGTGTGAAAGAGGCGGTGTTCCCATTCGCCAAATTCCCTGGCGTGGACCCGATCCTGGGCCCAGAGATGAAGTCCACCGGTGAAGTGATGGGTGTGGGCGACACCTTCGGTGAAGCGTTCGCCAAGGCCCAGATGGGCGCCAGCGAAGTGCTGCCGATCGGCGGTACTGCCTTCATCAGCGTGCGTGATGATGACAAGCCGCTGGTTGCAGGCGTGGCCCGTGATCTGATCAACTTGGGCTTTGAAATCGTGGCTACTGCCGGGACTGCCAAGCTGATCGAGGCGGCAGGCCTGAAAGTGCGTCGCGTGAACAAGGTGACTGAAGGCCGTCCACACGTGGTCGACATGATCAAGAATGACGAAGTCACTCTGATCATCAACACCACCGAAGGTCGCCAGTCGATTGCGGACTCCTACTCCATTCGTCGTAACGCCTTGCAGCACAAAATCTATTGCACCACCACTATTGCTGCTGGCGAAGCTATCTGTGAAGCGCTCAAGTTTGGTCCAGAAAAGACTGTGCGCCGCTTGCAGGATCTACACGCAGGATTGAAGGCATGATCAAGTACCCAATGACAGTCCAGGGCGCCAAGGCCCTGGAAGAAGAACACGCTCATCTGACCAAGGTTGTCCGTCCGAAGCTGAGTCAGGACATCGGGACCGCCCGCGAATTGGGTGACCTGAAGGAAAACGCCGAATACCACGCCGCTCGTGAGCAGCAAGGTATGGTCGAGGCTCGGATCCGTGACATCGAAGGCCGCATGCAGAACGCGGTGATCATTGATGTCACGACCATCCCGCGCACCGGCAAGGTGATTTTTGGTACGACCGTGGAAATCGCCAACGTCGAGACTGATGAGCGCGTGACCTACCACATCGTGGGTGAGGACGAGGCTGACTTCAAACTCGGCAAGATCTCCGTCGGTTCGCCACTGGCCCGCGCCTTGATTGCCAAGGAAGAGGGTGATGTGGTGGCCGTCAAGACGCCTGGTGGCGTGATCGAGTACGAGATTGTCGAAGTTCGTCACATCTGAGAGGCGGCGCCCGCTACGTGCGGGCGCCATGCTCTGGCAGTTGGCCCAGATGCTCTGGGTCGGCGGCCTGTGGCTGTTGCATATTGGTGTCTTACCGGTGTTGGGCCTGATTGGTCTGGCGCCGTTGCTGATTGATGAGGTCGGCGGATTATTGAGTGCGCTGCTGGTGGGTTTTGCAGCGGCGTGCGTGACGCTTCAGGCGCTGGTGCTGATCGAGGCCGAAGGCTTGGGGAGTTTGTGGCGGGATATTCGCGGGCAACTGCTGTTGATGGCGTTGTATGCGTGCGCAATGTATTGCTTGGTGCGCATGTTTCTGCCGGAAGCGTTGCGCTGGCAGCTGTTCAGCTATCTTGTGCTAGGGTTCTCCGGCTTGGTGCTGGTTGTGCAACCGGCGCCGGGGTGGAGCGGCAGGGCGCGCGAAGCGCGCCCTTAACCCTTGTATCATTTGAAACGATGGACGTTCGACAGTTGCTTGTTGGCGCTGAAGTTCCTGCGATACAACAGTGCCATTTTGCCGATGACCTGAACCAGGTCCGCTTTGCCGGCCTTGCAGAGTTCTGCAATGGCCGCCAGGCGCGCCTCGCGATCAAGGATGCTGACCTTGATCTTGATTAGTTCGTGATCGCCCAATGCGCGTTCAAGTTCGGTTAACACACCTTCAGTCAAACCGTTGTCAGCCACAGTCAAAACTGGTTTCAGATGGTGGCCAATGGATTTGTACTGTTTCTTCTGCTCTTGAGTGAGCGGCATAATCTGACCCCTGTGTCTGATCTTGTAAAAAGCGGCGGCCAGTTTACCCGAGCGAGTCCGGGACCGCCCAGTTAATCACGACCCGTTTATTTTTGAGGTGGCCCGTGGCCCGTTCCAAAACTAGCCTTAAGTGGCTGCAAGAGCATTTCAACGACCCTTACGTCAAAATGGCGCAAAAGGATGGCTACCGTTCCCGGGCCAGTTACAAGCTGCTGGAGATCCAGGAAAAGGACAAGTTGATCCGCCCTGGCATGAGCGTTATCGATCTTGGCGCAGCCCCCGGTGGCTGGTCCCAGGTGACCAGTCGTCTGATTGGTGGGCAGGGTCGTTTGATCGCTTCCGATATTCTGGAAATGGACAGCATCCCGGATGTGACCTTCGTCCATGGTGACTTTACCCAGGACGCCGTGCTGGCGCAGATTCTCGAAGCCGTTGGAAAATCGCAGGTAGACCTTGTGATTTCCGATATGGCCCCCAATATGAGTGGATTACCAGCCGTGGATATGCCGCGAGCGATGTTCCTTTGCGAGTTGGCATTGGACCTGGCTGGTCGGGTTTTGCGTCCTGGTGGTGATTTTCTGGTCAAGGTCTTCCAGGGTGAAGGCTTCGACGAATACCACAAAAACATCCGCAAGCTGTTCGATAAGGTGCAGACGCGCAAGCCTGACTCTTCACGGGGCAGGTCCCGCGAGCAGTATTTGCTGGGTCGCGGTTTCCGTGGCATTGAAGGCGCTGCCAGCGATGAGCGTTTTTGAGAGATTGAAGGGAGTCGATAGGTTTTTTTATATCGCTTTCGTCACGAAGCTTTACGAATATTGTGTAGTCAAAGTTTCACAAAGGGTTACAGACGGCGCCTGCCAGAGTTGTCGGTAATGTAGTAAGTTAGGCCGATGAATATCATGCGAAGCACGCGCCAGTAGCGGAGCTTGCTTCAGAGGGTAGTTAATTGAACGATATGGCAAAGAATCTGATCCTGTGGTTGATCATCGCGGCTGTCCTGGTGACGGTGATGAACAACTTCTCCAGCCCTAACGAGCCGCAGACCCTCAACTATTCCGACTTCATCCAGCAAGTTAAGGATGGCAAGGTCGAGCGCGTAGCGGTTGATGGCTACGTGATTACCGGCAAGCGCAGCGATGGCGACAGCTTCAAGACCATTCGTCCGGCAATCCAGGACAATGGCCTGATCGGCGACCTGGTGGATAACCACGTAGTCGTTGAAGGCAAACAGCCTGAACAGCAAAGCATCTGGACCCAGCTCCTGGTGGCCAGCTTCCCGATCCTGGTGATTATCGCCGTGTTCATGTTCTTCATGCGCCAGATGCAAGGTGGTGCGGGAGGCAAGGGCGGGCCGATGAGCTTCGGCAAGAGCAAGGCGCGCCTGCTCTCCGAAGATCAGGTGAAGACCACCTTGGGTGATGTTGCTGGTTGTGACGAAGCCAAGGAAGAAGTGGGCGAGCTGGTTGAGTTCCTGCGTGATCCGGGCAAGTTCCAGCGCCTGGGCGGCCGTATTCCTCGCGGCGTGCTGATGGTGGGCCCTCCAGGTACGGGTAAAACCCTGTTGGCCAAGGCCATTGCTGGTGAAGCCAAAGTACCTTTCTTCACCATTTCCGGTTCTGACTTCGTCGAGATGTTTGTCGGTGTTGGCGCCAGCCGTGTTCGTGACATGTTCGAACAGGCCAAGAAGCACGCTCCGTGCATCATCTTCATCGATGAAATCGACGCCGTTGGTCGCCATCGTGGCGCCGGCATGGGCGGCGGTCATGATGAGCGTGAGCAGACCCTTAACCAGTTGCTGGTTGAGATGGACGGCTTTGAAATGAATGACGGCATCATCGTTATCGCGGCTACCAACCGTCCTGACGTACTTGACCCGGCGTTGCTGCGTCCAGGTCGTTTCGACCGTCAAGTCGTAGTTGGTCTGCCAGATATCCGTGGTCGCGAACAAATTCTGAAAGTGCACATGCGCAAAGTGCCGATGGGCGACGACGTGGCTCCGGCCGTAATTGCCCGTGGTACCCCAGGCTTCTCCGGCGCTGACTTGGCCAACCTGGTGAACGAGGCGTCGTTGTTTGCCGCACGTACCGGCAAGCGCGTTGTTGAAATGAAAGAGTTCGAGTTGGCGAAAGACAAGATCATGATGGGCGCCGAGCGCAAATCCATGGTCATGTCTGAGAAAGAGAAGCGCAACACCGCTTATCACGAAGCTGGTCACGCCATTGTGGGGCGCGTTGTGCCTGAGCATGACCCGGTTTACAAGGTATCGATCATTCCTCGCGGTCGGGCGCTGGGTGTCACCATGTTCCTGCCGGAAGAGGATCGCTACAGCCTCTCCAAGCGTGCCTTGATCAGCCAGATATGTTCGCTGTATGGCGGCCGGATTGCTGAAGAGATGACCTTGGGCTTCGACGGTGTCACCACGGGTGCCTCCAACGACATCATGCGCGCCAGCCAGATTGCGCGGAACATGGTGACCAAATGGGGTCTTTCGGAAAAGCTTGGTCCCTTGATGTATGCCGAGGATGAAGGCGAAGTGTTCATGGGTCGTGGTGGTGGCGGTCAAGGTGCAAGTTTCTCCGGTGAGACCGCCAAGCTGATCGACTCCGAAGTGCGCAGTATCATTGACCAATGCTATGGTACGGCCAAGCAGATCCTTACGGATAACCGGGACAAGCTCGACGCCATGGCTGATGCCTTGATGAAGTACGAGACCATCGATGCCGAGCAGATCGACGATATCATGGCTGGTCGCACTCCTCGCGAGCCTCGCGATTGGGAGGGTGGTTCGGGCACTTCGGGTACACCGCCGGTTGTACAGGACGAACGCCCTGAAACCCCGATCGGCGGCCCGGCTGCTGATCATTAAGGTTTGAAATGACTTCTGTGTTGTCCTCAACCCGGTTGCCTTGCGGCAGTCGGGTTCTTGATTTGTCCCATACGCATGTCATGGGCATTCTCAATGTAACTCCCGACTCGTTCTCCGACGGTGGTCGCTTTAGTCAGCTTGATGCGGCATTGCGTCATGCCGAGGCGATGGTTGCTGCGGGTGCCACTCTGATTGATGTTGGTGGTGAGTCAACTCGTCCCGGCGCCCGTGCAGTTTCTCCCTTGGAGGAATTGGAGCGCGTCGCGCCGATTGTTGAGCGCATTCATCGCGAGTTGGACGTGATCATTTCGGTGGATACGTCGACGCCGGCCGTCATGCGCGAAACAGCGAGGTTGGGGGCAGGGTTGATCAATGATGTAAGGTCCTTGCAGCGTGATGGTGCCCTTGATGCGGCCGCTGCGACTGGGCTGCCGGTGTGCCTCATGCACATGCGCGATGAGCCGGGGACCATGCAGGACGACCCGCATTACGACAACCTTGTCGGGGAAGTGGCTGAGTTTCTTGCCGAGCGTATTGCCCAATGCGCCGCAGCCGGGATCGCCCCTGAGCGGATTATTCTCGATCCGGGGTTTGGTTTTGCCAAAACACTGCAACACAACTTAAGTCTGTTCAAGCATATGGAATCCCTGCATGCCCTTGGTCGCCCCCTGTTGGTTGGGGTTTCGCGCAAGAGCATGATAGGTCTGGCGTTGAATCGTCCGGTAGGAGAGCGGCTGCATGGCGGCCTGGCTCTCGCGGCGCTTGCCGTAGTCAAGGGTGCGCGTATCTTGCGTGTGCATGACGTAGCCGAGACGGTAGATGTGGTGCGGATGATTGCAGCGGTTGAATCAGCCGAATAAGAATGATGGAGCACTTATGACTAAAAAATACTTTGGCACCGATGGCATTCGCGGTCGGGTTGGTGAGTTTCCGATTACTCCGGATTTCATGCTCAAGCTCGGCTGGGCCGCCGGGATGGCGTTCCGCAGCATGGGTGCGTGCCGCATCCTGGTGGGCAAGGACACGCGGATCTCGGGTTACATGTTTGAGTCCGCGCTGGAGGCGGGCCTGTCCGCCGCTGGGGCCGATGTGATGCTGCTGGGGCCCATGCCTACGCCGGCGATCGCTTACCTGACGCGTACCTTTCACGCTGAAGCCGGTATCGTGATCAGTGCCTCGCACAATCCCCATGACGACAATGGCATCAAGTTCTTCTCGGGCCAGGGCACCAAGCTGCCGGACGAGATCGAGCATATGATCGAAGAGCTGTTGGATGCGCCGATGACCGTCGTCGAGTCGAGCAAATTGGGCAAGGTCTCGCGGATTAACGACGCCTCTGGCCGTTACATCGAGTTTTGCAAAAGCAGCGTACCGAGCAGTACCAATTTTGCTGGCCTGAAAATCGTCATCGACTGCGCTCATGGTGCGACTTACAAGGTGGCTCCCAGTGTATTCAAGGAGCTTGGCGCGCACGTGACGGTGCTGTCGGCTCAGCCTAACGGCTTGAACATCAACGACAACTGTGGCTCGACCCATATGGGGCAGTTGCAGGCGGCAGTATTGGCCGAGCACGCCGACCTGGGTATCGCTTTCGATGGTGATGGTGATCGAGTATTGATGGTCGATCACACTGGCGCCATTGTCGACGGTGATGACCTGTTGTTTATCATCGCTCGCGACTTGCATGAGCGTAATAAGCTCCAGGGCGGCGTTGTCGGTACCTTGATGAGTAATCTGGGGCTGGAGTTGGCGCTGGCAGATCTGGGTATTCCGTTTGTGCGCGCCAATGTTGGTGACCGTTACGTGATCGCTGACCTGCTGGAGCGTAACTGGCAGGTGGGTGGGGAAAACTCCGGGCATATAGTGTGTTTCCAGCACACCACTACCGGCGATGCGATCATTGCGGCGCTGCAAGTGCTGCTGGCATTGCGACGTCGCGAAGAAAGCCTCGCTCAGGCGCGCCAGGCGCTGCGCAAGTGCCCGCAAGTGCTGCTTAACGTCCGTTTTGCGGGCGGTGATAATCCTGTCGAGCATCCGGCCGTCAAGGAGGCCTGCGAGCGCGTTACTGCGGCCATGGCAGGTCGTGGTCGGGTCTTGTTGCGCAAGTCTGGCACCGAGCCTTTGGTCCGGGTGATGGTCGAAGGTGAGGATGAAAGCCAGGTTCGTGGCTATGCCGAAGAGCTGGCAAAACTGGTAACTGAAGTTTGCGCCTGAATTCGGCTTGCCAGTGATGGTGTGGTTGGGTAACATCTGCGCCCACTTTGACCGACGGGGTACAGCATGCGTCGCACTATGGTAGCTGGTAACTGGAAAATGCACGGTACCCGCGCCAGTGTCGCTGAGCTGATCAACGGCCTTCGTCATTTGGCCTTGCCTAGCGGTGTTGATGTCGCGGTATTCCCGCCTTGCTTGTATATCAATCAAGTGATTGATGGCTTGAAAGGCAAGTCGATTCAGGTCGGCGCGCAGAACTCTGCGGTGGAATCCATGCAGGGTGCGTTGACTGGTGAGATTGCGCCTAGTCAACTGGTTGATGCGGGTTGTTCCCTGGTGCTTGTTGGGCACTCCGAGCGTCGTCAGATTATGGGCGAGCGTGATGGGACACTTAATCGCAAGTTCGCAGCGGCACAGGCTTGTGGCTTGATTCCGGTGCTGTGCATAGGGGAGACCCTTGAGCAGCGTGAATCCGGGAAAACTCTTGAGGTTGTCGGGCGTCAGCTGGGCAGTATCATTGAGGAGCTGGGGGTCGGTGCCTTTGCAAGTGCAGTAATTGCTTACGAGCCGGTCTGGGCCATTGGTACCGGGCTGACTGCTTCGCCGCAACAGGCGCAGGATGTGCACGCAGCCATCCGCGCGCAGTTGGCGGCAGAGAATTCTGAGGTCGCACGAGGTGTGCGGCTTCTATACGGCGGCAGCGTGAAGGCGGCCAATGCGGTCGAACTGTTCGGCATGCCGGATATCGATGGGGGGCTCATTGGTGGAGCCTCCCTGAATGCAGATGAGTTCGGTGCGATTTGTCGCGCCGCGGGAAACTGAGAAAATGCTGGAAACAGTCGTAGTCGTTTTTCATCTGTTGGGTGCACTGGGCGTTGTTGCTCTGGTATTGCTGCAGCAGGGTAAAGGTGCGGACGCTGGTGCGTCTTTCGGGGCAGGTGCTTCAAATACTGTGTTCGGAAGCCAAGGTTCCTCTACCTTTCTTAGTAAGTTTACTGCTATACTTGCCGCCGGTTTCTTCATAACCAGCTTGGGGTTAGGTTACTTTGCTAAAGAGAAAGCTCATGTGCTGACTCAAGTAGGTTTGCCAAACCCAGCAGTGTTGGAAGTTCCAAAAGCAAAACCGGCTTCTGATGATGTACCGGTGCTTCAAGAGCAAAAGTCGGCTACCCCAGCGACTGACGTGCCTCCAGCTCAAGAGCAAAAGTAAGAAGGGTTACACGCTGTAAATGTTGTATTGCCGAGGTGGTGGAATTGGTAGACACGCAACCTTGAGGTGGTTGTGCCCATAGGGTGTAGGGGTTCGAGTCCCCTTCTCGGTACCAATTGTCAGGAGAGCCCGCTGTTGCGGGCTTTCTTGTAGGTGGAAGGTTACATTGACCCTGTAAGGGATCGGTCGTATACTTCCGCCCCAGCTTTGTCGCGGGGTGGAGCAGTCTGGTAGCTCGTCGGGCTCATAACCCGAAGGTCGTCGGTTCAAATCCGGCCCCCGCAACCAGTTTTAGCGGAGCCCCTTTTAAGGGGCTTTTTGTTAGCTGGACACTTTCAACGCCGCTGTTCGACGGCGTTTCAAGGATGGGCGTTTCGCCCATTTTTTTTATTTTGCATAGCATGCACATACATGCACTAGGGGGTTCAGGTGTCGAGCAAGCTAGAAGAGTTGCAGGCCTTGTTGGCCCCGGTGATCGTGGCCCTAGGCTATGAATGCTGGGGTATTGAGTTTTCGGCTCAGGGTCGTCACTCAATGTTGCGTGTTTATATCGATAAAGAGGGCGGCGTGCTGGTGGACGATTGTGCCATTGTCAGCCGTCAGATCAGTGGTGTCCTGGATGTTGAAGATCCAATCGCCGTTGAATACACCCTTGAAGTTTCCTCGCCTGGCATGGAACGCCCACTGTTCACTATTGAGCAGTTTGCAAAATTTGCCGGTGAACAAGTGAAGATCAAGTTGCGTTCCCCTTTTGAAGGGCGCCGCAACTTTCAGGGCCTTCTGCGCGGTGTAGAAGAGCAGGACATCGTGGTGCAGGTAGAAGACCATGAGTTCCTGTTGCCGATCGATATGATCGACAAGGCCAACATTATTCCCAGTTTTGACTGAGACGCGGATCCCGCGGATCCAATGGCTTGCGAAAGGCGAGGCGTACGATGAGCAAAGAAGTACTGCTGGTTGTTGAGTCGGTATCCAATGAAAAGGGCGTACCGGCAAACGTGATTTTTGAAGCGCTGGAGCTGGCCCTGGCCACCGCTACCAAAAAGCGTTTTGAGGACGAAGTTGATCTGCGTGTGGAAATCAATCGCCACACCGGTGCCTATGAGACTTTCCGTCGCTGGACGGTCGTTGAAGAAGCTGATCTTGATGATCCGGCTATCGAAACCTGGCCAAGCAAGGTTGCTGAAACGCATCCTGGTGCCAACGTTGGCGATGTCGTTGAAGAAAAGATCGACTCCATCGAGTTCGGCCGCATCGCTGCACAGACCGCCAAGCAGGTCATCGTGCAAAAGGTTCGCGAAGCCGAGCGTGCTCAAGTCGTTGACGCCTATCGCGAGCGCCTGGGGGAAATCATCTCCGGCACCGTGAAAAAAGTGACCCGCGACAATGTGATTGTCGATCTGGGTAACAACGCCGAAGCGTTGCTGGCCCGTGAAGACATCATTTCTCGCGAAACTTTCCGGGTTGGCGTGCGTTTGCGCGCGCTGCTCAAGGAAATCCGCACTGAAAACCGCGGCCCTCAGTTGATCCTGTCGCGTACCGCGCCGGAAATGCTGATTGAGTTGTTCCGCATTGAAGTGCCGGAAATTGCCGAAGGCCTGATCGAAGTCATGGCTGCGTCCCGCGATCCGGGTTCGCGCGCCAAGATCGCGGTCCGCTCCAAGGACAAACGCATCGACCCGCAAGGCGCTTGCATTGGTATGCGCGGTTCGCGCGTCCAGGCAGTGTCGGGCGAATTGGGCGGTGAGCGTGTGGACATCGTGCTGTGGGACGATAACCCGGCGCAGTTCGTGATCAACGCCATGTCACCGGCCGAAGTCGCGGCAATTATCGTTGACGAAGATGCCCATGCAATGGACATCGCCGTTGGCGCAGACAATCTGGCTCAGGCCATCGGTCGCGGTGGTCAGAACGTACGTTTGGCCAGCCAGTTGACCGGCTGGACCCTGAACGTGATGACCGAATCGGACATCCAGGCTAAGCAGCAAGCAGAAACCGGTGACATCCTGCGCAACTTCATCGACGAGCTGGAAGTCGACGAAGACCTGGCACAGGTGCTGGTAGATGAAGGCTTCACCAGCCTGGAAGAGATTGCCTACGTACCGTTGGAAGAAATGCTCAACATCGACGGCTTTGACGAAGATACTGTCAACGAGCTTCGCGCTCGGGCCAAGGATCGTTTGTTGACTAAAGCCATCGCTACTGAGGAAAAGCTGGCAGACGCCCATCCGGCCGAAGACCTGCTCTCGCTTGAGGGTATGGACAAGGATTTGGCGATGGAACTGGCGGTGCGCGGCGTAATTACCCGCGAAGACCTGGCCGAGCAGTCTATTGACGACCTGCTCGACATCGACGGCATTGACGATGATCGTGCCGGCAAGTTGATCATGGCCGCCCGAGCCCATTGGTTCGAGTAATTAGGCGCGGCCTGAGGAGAGAAGTGCATGACGCAAGTCACGGTGAAACAACTGGCCGATGAGGTCAAAACACCGGTAGAGCGCCTGTTGCAGCAGATGCGTGAGGCAGGTCTGCCGCACACCGCCGCCGATGAAGGTGTGAGCGATAGTGAGAAGCAGTCTTTGCTGACTCACTTGAAGAGCAGCCACAAGGCGAAAGTGGAAGAACCGCGCAAGATTACATTGCAGCGCAAAACCACCAGCACCTTGCGTGTTGCTGGTAGCAAGAGCATCAGCGTTGAAGTACGCAAGAAGAAAGTCTTCGTACAGCGCAGCCCGGAAGAAATCGAAGCCGAGCGCAAACGTGAACTGGAAGAACGTCGCGCAGTAGAAAATACTGCTCGTCAGAAGGCTGAAGAAGAAACCAAGCGTCGCGCCGAAGAAGAAGCGCGTCGCCAGCCGGCTGGTACTGATGCAGTTGCGGCACCTGCTGCACCTGTAGAGGCTGTGCGTGAGGCCGCTCCGGTTGCCACAGCACCAGCCCCTGCAGCTGACGCTCGTAAGCGCGACGAACCTCGTCGTCCGGACAAACCACGTGCCGACGATAACAATCGTCGTGGCAGTGGTGATGGTGAGCGCAAAAACGCTCCACATCGTGCTTCGGTCAAAGAGAAGGCGCCAACGCCGCGGGTTGCTCCACGTACTACCGACGAAGAAAGCGACAGCTTCCGTCGTGGTGGTCGCGGCAAAGCCAAGCTGAAGAAACGCAACGCCCACGGTTTCCAGAGCCCAACCGGCCCTGTCGTGCGTGAAGTGAAGATCGGCGAGACCATCACTGTGGGCGACCTCGCTCAACAGATGTCGGTCAAGGCAGCTGAAATCATCAAGTTCATGTTCAAACTGGGTACTCCAGCGACCATCAACCAGGTACTGGATCAGGAAACTGCCCAACTGGTTGCTGAAGAGCTGGGCCACAAAGTGACCCTCGTCAGCGACACCGCCCTGGAAGATTCCCTGGCCGAGTCCCTGAAGTTTGAAGGCGAGACCTTCTCCCGCGCGCCAGTTGTGACCGTAATGGGCCACGTTGACCACGGTAAGACCTCGCTGCTCGACTATATCCGTCGTGCCAAGGTAGCTGCAGGCGAAGCCGGCGGTATCACCCAGCACATCGGTGCGTACCACGTTGAAACCGACCGCGGCATGGTCACCTTCCTCGATACCCCAGGTCACGCCGCGTTTACCGCCATGCGTGCCCGTGGTGCCAAGGCGACTGACATCGTGATCCTGGTAGTTGCAGCGGACGACGGCGTAATGCCGCAGACCATTGAAGCTGTCCAGCACGCCAAGGCCGCTGGTGTTCCATTGGTTGTCGCAGTGAACAAAATCGACAAGCCGGGCGCCGATCTTGATCGCATCCGTAGCGAACTGTCGGTTCACGGCGTGACTTCCGAAGAGTGGGGCGGTGATACGCCGTTCGTTTCGGTCTCGGCGAAAGTCGGTACCGGTGTAGACGAGCTGCTGGAAGCGGTCCTGCTGCAAGCTGAAGTTCTCGAACTGAAAGCAACCCCTTCGGCCCCAGGTCGTGGTGTTGTGGTTGAATCGCGTCTCGACAAAGGTCGTGGCCCGGTTGCAACCGTTCTGGTTCAAGACGGTACCCTGCGCCAAGGCGACATGGTCCTGGTCGGTTCGAACTATGGCCGTGTACGTGCCATGCTCGACGAGAACGGCAAGTCTATCAAGGAAGCCGGTCCTTCCATCCCTGTCGAGATCCTCGGCCTGGACGGTACCCCGGACGCTGGCGACGAGATGAGCGTACTGTCAGACGAGAAGAAAGCCCGTGAAGTGGCTCTGTTCCGTCAAGGCAAGTTCCGCGAAGTCAAGCTGGCCCGTGCTCACGCCGGCAAGCTGGAAAACATCTTCGAGAACATGGGCCAGGAAGAGAAGAAGACGCTTAACATCGTCCTCAAATCTGACGTCCGTGGTTCCCTCGAAGCGTTGAACGGCGCCTTGAATGGCCTGGGTAACGACGAAGTGCAAGTGCGTGTTGTCGGTGGCGGTGTCGGTGGTATCACCGAATCCGACGCTAACCTGGCACTGGCCTCCAACGCTGTACTGTTTGGCTTCAACGTGCGTGCCGATGCTGGCGCACGGAAGATCGTCGAGCAGGAAGGCCTGGATATGCGTTACTACAACGTCATCTACGACATCATCGAAGACGTCAAGAAGGCCCTTACCGGCATGCTTGGCAGTGACGTCCGGGAGAACATCCTGGGTATCGCTGAAGTCCGCGACGTGTTCCGTTCGCCGAAGTTTGGCGCGATCGCCGGTTGCATGGTGCTCGAAGGTGTTGTGCACCGTAACCGTCCAATCCGTGTACTGCGTGAAGACATCGTTATCTTCGAAGGCGAGCTGGAATCCCTGCGCCGCTTCAAGGATGACGCTTCTGAAGTACGTGCCGGCATGGAATGCGGTATCGGCGTCAAGAGCTACAACGACGTCAAGGCCGGTGACAAGATCGAAGTCTTCGAGAAGGTTCAGGTTGCTCGCAGCCTCTAACTCGCGCACTTCAAGGGCCACGATGGGCCGCGGCACGCAAGTGCCCGGCGCAGCGTCCGGACTCTAAACGCAACGCCCGGTCTGGCTTTTGTCAGGCCGGGCGTTTGCCGCTTTCAGACCCCATGGGTTTCACCGTGTGGCAGTAACAGGTAACAAGACATGGCAAAAGAATACAGCCGTACCCAACGTATCGGCGATCAGATGCAGCGTGAGCTGGCACAGCTGATCCGTCGTGAAGTTAAGGACCCACGTGTAGGCCTGGTCACCATCACCGCCGTTGAAGTCAGCCGCGATGTGGGTCACGCCAAGATTTTCATCACTGTGATGGGTCAGGACAACGCCGAAGATATCGCGCAAAGCATCAAGGTGCTGAACTCCGCCGCAGGCTTCCTGCGCATGCAGTTGGCGCGTGAGATGAAGCTGCGCAGCGTCCCTCAGTTGCACTTCCACTACGACGAAAGCGTCGTGCGTGGCGCGCACTTGTCGGCACTGATAGAGCGGGCCGTGGCTGAAGACAGCCAGCGCCCGGAATCGGCCACACCTGAAGACGCCAAGGAGTAATCGGTGGCTCAGGTCAAACGTATCCGTCGTAACGTCAGCGGCATCATTCTGCTCGATAAGCCCATTGGCTTTACCTCCAATGCTGCCTTGCAGAAAGTGCGCTGGCTGCTCAATGCCGAGAAGGCAGGGCACACCGGTAGTCTCGATCCCCTGGCCACTGGCGTGCTGCCATTGTGCTTTGGCGAGGCCACCAAGTTTTCGCAATACCTGCTTGATTCCGATAAGGGTTACGAAACCCTGGCGCAACTGGGCAAGACGACCACCACGGCAGACGCCGAAGGTGATGTTTTGCGGGTTCGTGACGTGACCGTTGGTCGTGCTGATATTGAAGCTGCTTTGCCCGCTTTTCGTGGGAAAATCAGTCAGATACCGCCGATGTACTCGGCGCTCAAGCGTGATGGCCAACCCCTTTACAAGCTGGCGCGTGCTGGGGAAGTGGTGGAGCGCGAACCGCGTTCTGTTACTATTGCGCGCTTGGAATTGCTCGCCTGCGAAGGCGACACTGCCCGGTTGGCGGTGGACTGCAGCAAAGGCACCTATATCCGTACCCTGGTGGAAGATATTGGTGAGCAATTAGGCTGTGGCGCATACGTTGCAGAACTGCGACGGACCCAGGCAGGCCCTTTCACCTTGGCCCAGACGGTCACGCTGGAAGAGCTGGAAGCCGTACATGCCGAAGGCGGCAACGAGGCGGTTGATCGCTTCCTGATGCCATCGGACAGCGGTTTGCTGGATTGGCCATTGCTGCACTTCTCGGAGCACAGCGCGTTCTATTGGCTTAACGGCCAACCGGTACGCGCCCCGGATGCCCCGAAGTTCGGCATGGTGCGGGTACAGGATCATAACGGTCGCTTTATCGGTATCGGTGAAGTGAGCGAAGACGGGCGAATCGCGCCGCGTCGACTGATTCGGTCAGAATGACCGGAACCAGTTTGAGGTAAAAGCGCAGCAGCTTTTATACAAACTGGAACGAGGGTGGCTGTTAGCAGGCACGGTCACTACTCATTTTTAGATACAGGGATTTGTCCCTGGCCTGTTGAAACTGTCCCTTGGATGGTTTCCTGATAAAAGGATTGCCTCATGGCTCTCGACGTTCAAGAAAAAGCTCAAATCGTAGCTGACTACCAGCAAGCTGTTGGTGACACTGGTTCGCCAGAAGTGCAAGTTGCACTGCTGACCCACAACATCAACAAACTGCAAGGTCACTTCAAGGCCAACGGTAAAGATCACCACTCCCGTCGTGGTCTGATCCGTATGGTAAACCAGCGTCGTAAGCTGCTGGATTACCTGAAAGGTAAAGATCTGGGCCGTTACCAGGCTCTGATCGGTCGCCTGGGTCTGCGTCGCTAATCAGCGATTGCGCTAGAGGTTGGCTGTCTGTCGTGTGTCAGTGGGATTCCCGCTGGCCCATGGCAGGCTCCCAGCCTCAAGTTTTATCTGGATACACGTTTTACCCTGGACAGGCGTTGGGCCGACTCCCGACATTGCCCAAGAATTTCGCAAGAAGACAAGTTCCCCAAGAGCCACAAAGAAGGTAGGACACCGTGAACCCGGTAATCAAAAAATTCCAGTTCGGTCAGTCGACCGTTACCCTCGAGACAGGCCGTATCGCCCGTCAGGCCTCCGGCGCAGTGCTGGTCACCGTTGACGACGACGTCAGCGTATTGGTGACCGTTGTTGGTGCCAAGCAAGCCGATCCAGGCAAGGGCTTCTTCCCTCTGTCTGTCCACTACCAGGAAAAGACTTACGCTGCCGGTAAGATCCCTGGCGGTTTCTTCAAGCGTGAAGGCCGTCCTTCCGAGAAAGAAACCCTGACTTCCCGACTGATCGACCGTCCGATCCGTCCGCTGTTCCCAGAAGGCTTCATGAACGAAGTGCAGGTTGTCTGCACCGTCGTTTCTACCAGCAAAAAAATTGATCCGGACATCGCTGCGATGATCGGTACTTCGGCTGCACTGGCAATCTCCGGTATTCCTTTTGATGGTCCTATCGGCTGTGCCCGCGTTGCATTCCACGAAAGCACTGGCTACCTGCTGAACCCGACTTACGAACAACTGAAAGCTTCGAGCCTGGACATGGTCGTTGCCGGTACGTCGGAAGCCGTTCTGATGGTTGAATCGGAAGCCAAAGAGCTGACCGAAGACCAGATGCTGGGCGCGGTACTGTTTGCTCACGACGAGTTCCAGGTGGTGATCAACGCCATCAAAGAACTGGCCGCCGAAGCAGCCAAGCCAACCTGGACCTGGGCTCCAAAGCCAGAAGCCACTGCTCTGCTGGGCGCTATCCGTTCCGAGTTCGGCGACGCGATCTCCCAGGCTTACACCATCACCATCAAGGCCGACCGTTACGCTCGCCTAGGCGAGCTGAAAGATCAGGTTGTTGCCAAGCTGTCCGGTGAAGAAGGTCAGCCGACCTCCAGCGAAGTCAAAGCCGCTTTCGGTGAAATCGAATACCGCACCGTTCGCGAAAACATCGTTAATGGCAAGCCACGTATCGACGGCCGCGACACCAAGACCGTACGTCCGCTGAACATCGAAGTCGGTGTTCTGCCTAAAACCCACGGCTCGGCTCTGTTCACCCGTGGCGAAACTCAGGCTCTGGTAGTCGCGACTCTGGGTACTGCCCGTGACGCACAGCTGCTGGACACCCTGGAAGGCGAGAAAAAAGACCCCTTCATGCTGCACTACAACTTCCCTCCGTTCTCGGTGGGCGAGTGTGGTCGTATGGGCGGTGCTGGTCGTCGCGAAATCGGTCACGGCCGTCTGGCTCGTCGCTCGGTTCAGGCCATGTTGCCTGCTGCTGACGTGTTCCCGTACACCATCCGCGTCGTATCGGAAATCACCGAGTCCAACGGTTCCAGCTCCATGGCTTCGGTCTGCGGTGCTTCCCTGGCTCTGATGGACGCTGGTGTGCCAATGAAGGCCCCAGTTGCCGGTATCGCCATGGGTCTGGTTAAAGAAGGCGAGAAATTCGCCGTCCTGACCGACATCCTGGGTGACGAAGACCACTTGGGCGACATGGACTTCAAGGTAGCCGGTACCGCCAAAGGTGTTACCGCGCTGCAGATGGACATCAAGATCAAAGGCATCACCGAAGAAATCATGGAAATCGCTCTGGGCCAAGCCCTGGAAGCGCGCCTGAACATCCTCGGTCAGATGAACCAGATCATTGCTCAGTCCCGTACCGAGCTGTCGGAAAATGCTCCGACCATGATCGCGATGAAAATCGACACCGACAAAATCCGTGATGTCATCGGTAAAGGCGGCGCGACTATTCGTGCGATCTGTGAAGAGACCAAGGCTTCGATCGACATCGAAGACGACGGCTCGATCAAGATCTTCGGCGAAACCAAGGAAGCCGCAGAAGCCGCGCGTCAGCGCGTTCTTGGCATCACTGCCGAAGCCGAGATCGGCAAGATCTACGTTGGTAAGGTTGAGCGCATCGTCGACTTCGGCGCATTCGTCAACATCCTGCCGGGCAAGGACGGTCTGGTTCACATCTCCATGCTGAGCGATGCTCGCGTTGAGAAAGTGACCGACATTCTGAAAGAAGGCCAGGAAGTGGAAGTGCTGGTACTGGACGTGGACAACCGCGGTCGTATCAAGCTGTCCATCAAGGACGTTGCAGCAGCCAAGGCGTCGGGCGTTTAATCACCCCGTAGCTGTACGCTGAAAAGGGACTCTTCGGAGTCCCTTTTTCATGTCTGCAGGAAAGTGCCATGAAATCAGCTGTTTAGCCAAACTCAAAAACCGCAACTTGCATGCAGCTACAATTGGCTTCATGCAAATTGCACGATTTCGAAAATCATTATTTTTATAACATGCTGATTTTTAAGGTTTTTTATTGTGATAAAAACTTGGCACAGCGCCTGCAATAGTACTGGTAACCCTGCAGCATCAGCGTTTACACGCTGCAGACTTTTTATAAAACAGGAGTTACTCGTATGAAGAAGTTCGCTATCGCTGCTGCAACTGCCACCGCTCTGACCCTGACCATGGCCAACGTGGCTTTCGCTCAAACTTCCCAGGCGCCTATGGTTGTAGCTGCCGGTGAAGTGACCAAGGCCAAGGAAGCGACCTCCGACACCTGGATCACCACCAAAGTGAAAAGTGATCTGGTCACCGAGAAAGGCATTCCTGGCACCGACATCAAAGTCGAAACCAACAAAGGTGTAGTTTCCCTGTCTTCGACCGTCGCTGTGACTGAAGCGCAGAAAACTACTGCGGTGAACATCACCAAGAAGATCAAAGGCGTTAAAGCTGTTTCGGCCGACGGCCTGAAAGCAGAGTAACGCTCAACAAATCGTCTGGACTAGGCGAAGGCGGCGGCGAGCGAGTTAGATATCTGCTCAGTTAGATATCTGCTCAATGCACCTCACAGGTTCATGCGACCGACCACACGGATGTGGTCATTACAGGCCCCGGCACTTGTGCCGGGGCCTGTTCTATGTGGGAGAGGGAATAAGCCGTAGCAGTAGTCGAGCTCCAGCGAGGCTACGACGGCCGCACCACCTCCATCAGGTCGGCCCCCTACCCCGAGTCGCCCTGACACGCAGCCTCGCTAATGCTTGACGGCTATGGGGGTGCCCGGGTCGTCGTTGGGGTTACTCGGCATCCAGATGCATTTGGGTAATCACCCGACCATCCTTCTCCGCTTGCCCCAGGTTGGCATCGATAAAGTAAACCCGGTCGTCTTCCAGTTGCCCTTTGTCCACCAGGAAGTCCTTGATGCTGCTGGCGCGGTCCTGGCCCAGTTGGCGTAGCAGCACGTCGCTTGCGCTCCAGAATTTGATCAAACCGTCCCGCAACTTCGCGGTACGTTCATCACGGCTCAGGTCTTTCCACTCAGCTGGCGGCTGCTGTTTCAGACGAGTGCGATAGATGCCTTCCAGGAGCGGCGCTTTTTCGCTTTCGGGTACTTCAATCAGCGACGCCTGGGCCGGGACTTTATCGCCACGGCGCTGGAGTATCTTGTAGTAGTTGTACTGGTATTCCCGCTCCAGCCGTTGTGCGGCCAACAAAGGCCCGTCACTGCTGGCAGCGGCCGTGCCTTCAATCTCCAGGCGCAGGGCTGGGCGTTCCTTGAGCGCCTTGGCCAAGGTGTTCAGCGCCGATTCGGAGTCCTTGCTCAGGTCGCTGGAGCCGGCTGCGAACGACACAGTGCCCAGGTCTTCTGAACCGCCACCGGTAATCAGCCCACCGATAAACTTGAATGGCGCTTGGGCTGCACGCAGCACCAAGTTGCGCAGGGTCTGCCAGACAATCGGCATCACGCTGAATTGCGGGTTGTTCAGGTCTCCGGTAACCGGCAACTCAATGGAAATTTTGCCGTCAGTGTCCTTGAGCAGGGCAATTGCCAGGCGAATCGGCAGGTCTACGGCGTCTGCACTGTCGACCTTTTCGCCTAACTGCAATTGTTCCACCACTACCTTGTTCTGCGCCTTCAGTTGGCCATTGGTGATGATGTAGTGCAGGTCCAGGTTGAGTCGACCTTTACGGATACGGAACCCGGCGAATTTGCCCGAGTACGGCGTCAGGGTGGTCAGTTCGACGCGTTTGAAGCTGGTGGCGATATCCAGCGCCGCCATCGGGTCAAACGGGTTGACGCTACCCTTGATGGTGACAGGCGCATAGCGGTCGACCTTACCCTTGATGTCGACGCTGGCGGGCTTGGCCTGACGACTGTCGATGGTGCCGATCTGACCGTTGAGTTGCTGAATGGCGGTGGCGAAGTTCGGGGTCAGGCTGAAGTCGGCAAAGTTGGCTGAACCGTCATTGATCGCAATTTGGCCAATGTGAATGCCCAGGGGCTTTTGATTGCCTGTTGTGGATTTAGCCGCCGGCTTCGCGCCACTGTCGGCCGGCTGCGGAATGAGCAGGTCATCGACGTTAGTGGTGCGGTCGTCGTTGATCATGAAGCGTGCATAGGGCTGCAGCAGGTTGACCTTGTCGATCGAGAGGCTGTCCCCGTGCTGGTAGTTGAGGCCTTCCACCACCAGGCGCTGCCACTTGAGGAAGTCGCGAGTCTTGAGAGTGTCCAAGGTGTGCAACTGATCAACCTGCGCGCGACCGGTGATCTGGAATGCAAGGGGCTCGGTGCTCTTCAGGTTTACGTCGAGATTGCTGCCGAGCATGCCGCTGCGCAGCTCCAGGCGAATGAACGGGCTGATATAGGACTGGGCGACCCGCAGGTCGATGTCCTTGGTGTCCACTTTCAACTTGGCGCTGACCGGGTTCAGGTTGACCTGGCCGGTTGCCTGGATCTTGCCTTGTTTACCCACGCCAGTGTCGAGCTTGAGGGTAAAAGGGCTCTGATTGAGGCTGTCGAAATTCTGCAAGTCGACATTCAGTGGACCCAGCTCCAGCGCTACCGCCGGTTTAGCCTGGCGGTCAGCCAAATGCACCTGATAGTTGCGCAGTTGGACGTCCTTGAGCAGCACTTGCCAGGGTTTGCTGGGTGCCGCGGGAGGCTTGGGCGAGTCGGCGGTGGCGGGTGCAGTCACGGGCTCAGGTGCTGCTTGAGGCTTGCTCGGCTGGCTGGCGAACAGCTTCTGCCAGTCCAATTGACCGTCGGCTTCAAGGGTGGCCCAGGTTTCGAGTTTGTTGCTGCGGATCTTGCCGACGATCACTTGCTGCTTGGCCAGGTCCACCGTCGTTTCGCTGACGTCCAGGCGCTCCAGGCGCACCAGTGGCCGACCATCCGGTGCCTTGATGGCAAAGGGCGCGATGCTTACGGACGTGTTGGTCAGGTTCAGCTCGGTTTCCTTGGCCAGGTTCAGCTTGTAGTCGGTGCTGAGGTTGAGCAAGCCGTCTTCGAGGACCAGCGGCAGCGCGTCACGCACATACGGCCACCAGACCTTCATCTTGCCATCGGTGACCTTGAGCTTGCCCTCGGACGCAATCGGCACCAGGCTGAAATTACCGCTCCAGTCGATCTGACCGCCCTCGGGGCCGGCCGCGACCAAGGTCATATCGGCATTGTCGTCGGGCAGCGTGCTGAGGTTTTTCAGCTCGAAGTCGAGTTTGTCGTAGAGAAATTCAATGGGTTCGCTGGGGCGCAAATCCTGGAAGTGTACGTAGCCGTCGGCCAGCTTGATGCGCTCGATGCGCAGCGGGAACGGTTTACTGTCTGGGTCGGCTGGGGTGGGCTCACTGGCAGGCAGTTTGAACAACTGCGCGAGGTTGAGTGTGCCGGACTTGTCGAACAGCAGTTCGGTCTTCGGCTTATCCAGTTGTACGTCCGCCAAGTGCAGGGCGCGCATCCAGAGACTGTCGATCTGCAGATTGGCATACAGGCGTTCAAAGCCCACCTGCTCTTTGCCCGGGTCGCCGATTTTCAGGCCCCAGAGGGTTAATTCAAGGCTGAACGGGTTGAGCTCGATCCGCTCGATGCGCGCTGGCACCGTGGCGTAATTGGCCAACTGTTGGTTGGCTACGCGAAGGGCAATACCGGGCAGAATCAGGAAGCCCAGCAAGCTGTAGAGTGCAAGGGCGGTCAGCAAGGCGCCAGCGGCGCGTATCAATCCTTTGGGCATGTGAGGCGCCATCTACGTCGATTAGGAGTGCCTTGGAGTATGGCACGGGTTTACGGTTCCGAAGAACAGCGCCTTTATTACTGTAGGCGGATACTTTTTGGACAAGTCCTACAGTTGCAGGATCAGGGTCTTTAGCGGTGGCTGCTGGTCTTGTGAGGGAAAGTCCGCGCCCGGGGTCATGATTTTCCAGTCGCGGACCGTACGCCCGGCTTTTTCAGCGCAACGCAGTACCTGCTCACGCCAGTCATCCATGCTGACTTTTGCCAGGTTGTTGCAGCAGATCAGCACGCCACTATCGGCCGTCGCCAGCAGCGCCGGCTTGAGCAGGCTTTGATAGTCACGCAGCAGGTCGACGGTGCCGAAGGCGCTTTTGGCCCAGGCTGGCGGGTCGAGTAACACCAGGTCGTATTGGCGTTGCTCCAGGCGTGGATAACTCGGTAGCTTCTGGCCGCGCCGCTGAGTGATCGGCAGGCCAGCCAACTGGCGGATTGCCGGGAAGTAGTCCGATTGCACAAACTCCATGGCCGGCAGTTGCGGGTTGAGCTGACCGTTTTCGCGACCGACCGCGAGGTTGCTCTCGGCGAAATCCAGGTTGCACACTTCACGGGCGCCACCGGCCGCTGCGCTCAGGCCCACGCCGCAGGTGTAAGCGAACAGGTTCAGTACGCTTTTGCCGGCACTGTGATCCTTGACCCAACCGCGGGTGTTGCGCAGGTCGAGAAACAGCAGGGGGTCTTGCCCGGCATGGCGGCCGCGCACGCGGTAATTGAGTCCCCATTCGTGGCCGACCAGGTCTTCCAGGGCGGCAGGTTCTACGCAGTAGACCGTGTCTTCGCGGTCGATGCGCGAGTTGCCTCGGGAGCGGTCGTTGTAGACCAGCAGCAGTTCCAGGCCCAGGTGCTGATTAATGGCTTGGTGCAGCTCCAACAGATCGCCTCTTTCCAAGGACTGGTGAAAGCTTTGTACCAGCAGCTGCGGGCCATAGCGGTCAATGGTCAGGCCGCCGGCGCCTTCCTGGCTGCCGTGAAACAGGCGATAGCTATCGGTGCCTTGCGCGTGAAGCTCAACAAGCAGGTCTTGGCGATGATCGAGGGCGGCGCGCAGCGCCTGATTCAGGGAAGACATGGAGCGCGCCTTGCTGGGTGATTGGGGGCGCAGGAGTTTAACAGTTCTCAGCTCTGTGGTGCCGCTGACGCAGTTATCGCGGGCAAGTCTGCGATGCTTTTAAAGCAGGCCCATACGCCTGTGGGCTCTTTGTACTGAGCCGTTACGCATTGCCCAGCGCAACAACGGCGCACTACGCCTGACACCTGCGCGGATCAGTTGGCGTTGCAACGGGCTTTGTTGTTGCCCAAGCATGTCACTGGCCCAGTCCGGCAGCAGATCAATACCGGCCTGCATCATCAGCGAGCCAAAGGGTTTGGCCAGGGTGCTGGGGGCGGGCGCATTGAGCAGCAGCTGCATCACTTCTCGGCTGCGATCGTCACACAGCAGTTGTGGTCGAATTCGTTCGAGGTAGTCGGCCACTTCCTGACGTGAGCGCGGCACATGACGAGCCCCCAGTTGCTCGGCGACCAGGGCGATTTCGGTGTAGTACCGGTCCTGATCCCTTGGCGATAAATCCGGGTTGTGATAACGCAGATGGGCGGCGAGGAAGTTGCTGACTTCAGCCACATGCACCCAAGTCAGCAACTCCGGATCGCTGGCGGCATAGGGTCGGCCATCAGGCGCATGGCCGACCACTTGCAGGTGGATGGTGCGCACCTTTTCGATCAGCCACTCAGCGTCGCGACGGGAACCGAACGTGGTGCCGGAAATGAACTGCGAGGTGCGCCGCAAACGCCCGAGCATGTCTTCGCGAAAATTTGAATGGTCCCAAACCCCGGCCAGCGCCAGGGGATGCAACGCCTGCAGCATCAAGGCGCTGATGCCGCCGATCAACATACTGCTGAAGTCACCATGGACCTGCCAGCTCACTGAGCCCGGGCCGAACAGGCCTGGATCGCCCTTGGGGTTTTCCAGGTCCAGATTGCCCAGGGACAGCCCCGTCAGGCTCATCAGCTGGGTTTCGATGCGGCTACGCAAAAATTCCATGGCGACTCGGGTTCTCCTATCGGTTCAGGCGTTTGTCGATCAGGCCCTCGACCACGCTGGGATCGGCCAGGGTCGAGGTATCCCCGAGGCTGTCCAGTTCGTTGCAGGCGATCTTGCGCAGAATGCGCCGCATGATCTTGCCTGAGCGGGTTTTCGGCAAGGCCGGCGCCCACTGGATCAACTCGGGCTTGGCAAAGCTGCCGATCTCTTTACTGACTAGTTCCAGCAAATGCTTTTTCAGTTCGTCGCTGGGCTCGACGCCATTCATCGGCGTGACAAACGCATAAATGCCCTGGCCCTTGAGGTCATGGGGATAACCTACCACCGCCGCCTCGGCCACCTTGTCATGCAGCACCAGGGCGCTTTCCACCTCAGCGGTACCGATGCGGTGGCCCGATACGTTGATCACGTCATCAATGCGCCCGGTGATCCAATAGTCACCGTCCTCGTCCCGTCGCGCACCGTCGCCGGTGAAGTAGTAACCGGGATAGGGCTTGAAGTAGGTGTCGATCATCCGTTGCGGATCGCCATAGATGCTGCGGATCTGCCCTGGCCAACTGGACTTGATTGCGAGAATGCCGCTGCCAGCACCGCTGATTTCCTTGCCTTGCTCGTCGAGTAGCACCGGTAGCACGCCGAACATCGGCTGGGTCGCACACCCCGGCTTGATGCGTTGGGCGCTGACCAGCGGGCTGAGCATGATGCCGCCGGTCTCAGTCTGCCACCAGGTATCGACAATCGGGCAGCGTTGTTCGCCGACCGCATTAAAGTACCAGTCCCAGGCTTCCGGGTTGATCGGCTCGCCGACACTGCCCAACAACCGAAGGCTGGCGCGGGAAGTATTTTCCAGTGGGCCGTGGCCTTCGCGCATCAGGGCGCGCAATGCGGTGGGAGCAGTGTAGAAGATATTGACCTGGTGTTTGTCGATCACTTGCCAGAAGCGCGAGCTGTCCGGATAACTCGGCATGCCCTCGAACATCAACGAGGTCGCGCCATTGGCCAGCGGCCCATAGACGATGTAGCTGTGGCCGGTGACCCAGCCGACATCGGCGGTACACCAGAACACCTCGCCGTCGCGGTAATCGAGCACGTATTTGAAGGTCATCGCCGCTTGCAGCAAGTAGCCGCCGGTGGTGTGCAATACGCCCTTGGGTTTGCCGGTGCTGCCGGAGGTGTAGAGGATAAACAGCGGGTCCTCAGCGTCCATGGGTTCGGGTGGGCAGTCGGCGCTCACGGCGTCCAATGCCTGTTGATACTTGAGGTCGCGGCCTTCCACCCAATTGACTGCCGCGCCGGTACGCTCAATTACCAGCACCGTGCTGACGTTGGGGCAACTGGCCAGGGCCTTGTCGACATTCTGTTTCAGCGGCACTGGTTTACCGCCCCGTACGCCTTCATCGGCAGTGATCACGGTGCGGCAGTCGGCGTCGAGAATACGGTCGCGCAGGGCGTCCGGGGAAAAACCACCAAACACCACCGAGTGCACGGCACCGATGCGCGTACAGGCCAGCATGGCGTAGGCCGCTTCGGGGATCATCGGCATGTAGATACACACGCGATCGCCTTTCTTCACGCCGCGGTTTTTCAGGACGTTGGCCAGGCGGCAAACGTTTTGATGAAGTTGGCGGTAGGTGATTTTGGAGGATTTTGTCGGATCATCGCCCTCCCAGATGAAGGCCGGCTGATCGGCGCGTTGCGCAAGGTGACGGTCGATGCAGTTGTAACTGACGTTCAGTTGACCACCGGCAAACCAGCGGGCGGCGCCGGTGTTGATGTCTGATTGCTGGACGCTTTGCCAAGGTGTGATCCAGTCGAGAAAGCGCTTGGCCTGTTCTGCCCAGAAGGTGTCGGGTTGCTCGATGGATTGGCGGTAGAGGCGCTGATAGTCCTCTTGACTGAGTTGCGCAGCTCGGCGGACGGCATCGGCGTTGGGGAACGTGCTGATATCGAACATGAGGGATCCTTATTCTTGTTATTTGCGACAAGAGATAAAGATGCACCCTGTGGAGGGAGGGTTCAAGGCCAACGTCCAAACGGACGTTGGCCTCTTGAGGCTCACATCAACCGCGGTGGCGACCGCGGAAGTAGTTGATCAACCCTTGGGTCGAGGCATCATCGGCCGGCTCTTCTTCGCTGCCGGTCAGGCGGTTGTAGACGCCTTTACCCAGTTCTTTGCCCAGCTCCACGCCCCATTGGTCGAAGGCGTTGATGCCCCAGATGACGCTCTGCACGAACACTTTGTGCTCATACATGGCCACCAGCGCGCCCAGGCGACGAGGGCTGATGCGCTCCACCACCAAGGTGTTACTTGGACGGTTGCCGGGGATGACCTTGTGCGGTGCCAGTTTCTGCACCTCGTCTTCGGCCATGCCCTTGTCACGCAGCTCGGCTTCGGCTTCGCTGCGAGTCTTGCCGAGCATCAGTGCCTGGCTCTGGGACAGGCAGTTGGCGTATAGCCACTGGTGATGATCGGAGACCGGGTTGAAGCTGACAATCGGCACGATAAAGTCGGCCGGGATCAGTTGGGTGCCTTGGTGCAGCAGCTGGTGGTAGGCGTGCTGGCCGTTGCAACCTACACCACCCCAGATGACCGGGCCGGTATCGGTGGAAACCGGCGTGCCATCTTGGCGCACGCTCTTGCCGTTGGATTCCATGTCCAGCTGTTGCAAGTGCTTGGTGATGTTACGCAGGTAGTGGTCGTACGGCAGGATCGCGTGGCTTTGCGCGCCCCAGAAGTTGCCATACCACACGCCCAGCAGACCCAGCAGCACCGGCATGTTCTGCTCGAATGGTGCGGTCTGGAAGTGCTGGTCCATGGTGTAGGCACCGGACAGCAGTTCCTTGAAGTTGGACATGCCGATGGCCAGGGCGATAGGCAGACCAATGGCCGACCACAGCGAGTAACGGCCGCCGACCCAGTCCCACATTGGGAAGATGTTTTCTTCGCGGATACCGAAGGCCACGGCCGCCGCGTTGTTGCTTGATACGGCGATGAAGTGGCGATACAACTCAGCTTCCGAACCACCCTGGGCCAGGTACCAGGCGCGAGCGGCCTGGGCGTTTTTCAGGGTTTCCAGGGTGTTGAAGGACTTCGACGAGACGATAAACAGCGTGGTCTCGGCGCGCAGCTTCATGGTCAGCTCGTGGAACTCACTGCCGTCGATATTCGCCAGGTAATGGCAGCGCACACCTTTATGGGCGTAGGACAACAGCGCTTCGGATACCAGCTCCGGGCCGAGGAACGAGCCACCGATACCGATGTTGACCACGTCGGTGATTGGCTTCTCGGTGTAACCGCGCCACAGGCCGTCGTGGATTCGGCCCACCAGGTCAGTGATCTGGTTCAGCACTTTATGCACGTCGGGCATGATGTTCACGCCGTTGACCGACAGCTTGTCGCCAACCGGGCGGCGTAGCGCAGTGTGCAGCGCCGGGCGATCTTCGGAGGAGTTGACTGGCTCGCCGTTGAACAGCGCCTTGATCGCGCCCTGAAGGTCGACTTGCTCGGCCAACTCCACCAGCAGGTCGCGGGTTTGGCTGGTGATCAGGTTTTTTGAGTAATCGAGGAAAAGTCCGCAGTTGCTCAAGGTGAATTGGGTAAAGCGCTGTGGATCGGCATTAAAGGCTTCGCGCATGCTGAAATCCTGCATGGCTTGGCGGTGTTGATTGAGCGCTTGCCAGGCGGGCAGAGCGGTAACGTCATGGGGAGTGCGGTAGTACGCCATCGCTGCGGGTTTCCTTTTTATTGCTGGGACTGCCTTTAGGACATTTGAAAGCCCGGAACGTCCAGTTTTATGCCGTGGAAGTATAAAACGATGGGTTACGGTCTACTGCGTCAACGCCAACCAATAACGCAGGGCGATTACAGTAAACCTCGCGACTCATTCTGTCTTGGCTTTGTCTGCGCTGTGGCCGGTACTTTTTTATACCGGCGCATCAGGCAGTGCAACAGGCGGGCTGCTTTTGGGGGGGAAGCGGCGGGTCAGTCAGTTCAGGTTCAGATGCAGGTTGTCGATGAGCCGGGTAGCGCCCAGATAGGCTGCCACCAGAATCACCACATCCCGGTCTTCAGCGGTTGCCGGGCGAAGGTGCTGGCCCTGGCGAACCTCCAGGTAGTCCATGCGCAGGCCGGCGGCCTCAATCTGCTGGACCTGCTCGGCGCGCAACCTGGCGAAGTCACGCTCACCGCTTTTAATGGCCTTGGCGATCTGGCTGAGGCTGCGGTAGAGCACTGGGGCGATTGCCCGTTGTTCTTCGCTGAGATAACCGTTACGCGAGGACAGCGCGAGCCCGTCGTCCGCGCGGACGGTGGGTTCGCCGATGATTTGGATCGGCATGTTCAGGTCATGCACCATGGCGCGAATGACCGCCAGTTGCTGATAGTCCTTCTGGCCAAATATCGCCAGGTCAGGCTGGACCATGTTGAACAGCTTGCTGACCACTGTTGCCACGCCTTCGAAGTGCCCTGGACGGCTGGCGCCAC
Organism: Pseudomonas sp. C321; assembly: GCF_055407105.1. Classification (NCBI taxonomy): domain Bacteria; kingdom Pseudomonadati; phylum Pseudomonadota; class Gammaproteobacteria; order Pseudomonadales; family Pseudomonadaceae; genus Pseudomonas; species Pseudomonas sp. C321. The sequence goes on from NZ_JBUZRB010000009.1 coordinate 120,472, forward strand.
ACAGGCCTTCGGACAGGTGCGCAACACTGACGCGCGTCTGGCCGGTCGTGCCGCCGGGATACATTTCCTCAACGGTGGGTGCAAACAGCAGGTTGCAACCGGCCTGCAGGAGTTTTTCCTGATCCGCCGCCAGGGTGCGCGGGTATTTGTCCAGGTCTTCGCCTGCACCAAATTGCAGTGGGTTGACGAAAATGCTCGCCACCACGAAGTCCGCTTGCTGGCATGCCTTGCTGACTAGCGTTGCATGGCCGCTGTGCAGGTTACCCATGGTAGGCACGAAGCCGATACGTTTGCCCGCGCTGCGGGCGTGGGCGACGGCGGCACGCAGTTCGCGCACGGTCTTGACGGTGTTCATGCAGAAAACCCGTGTTCGGTGCCTGGGAAGGTGACGGCTTTGACTTCGGTGACGTAGGCGCTCAAGGCGGCCTGGATGCTGTCTTGGCCGGCCATGAAGTTTTTCACAAACTTCGGCGCGCGACCGGTGAGGGCCAGCCCGAGCATGTCATGCAGGACTAGGACTTGGCCGTCGGTGGCGGCGCCTGCACCAATGCCGATTACCGGGATCTTCACCGCCTGGGTGATTTCTGCGGCCAATTCACTGGGTACGCATTCCAGCACGATCATGGCGGCGCCAGCTTGTTCCAAAGCGATGGCATCGGCCCGCATCTGGCGCGCCTGGGCTTCATTGCGGCCCTGGACCTTGTAACCGCCAAGGATGTTGACCGACTGCGGCGTCAGGCCCATGTGTGCGCACACCGGCACGCCACGCTCTGCCAGCAGGCGGATCGACTCGGCGAGCCAGGCGGCGCCTTCCACTTTGACCATGTGCGCACCGGCCTGCATCAGTTGGGCGCTGTTGTTGAAGGTTTGCTCAAGCGTGGCGTAGGCCATGAACGGCAGGTCGGCGATGATCATGGCCCCCTCGTTGCCGCGTTTGACGCTGGCGACGTGGTACGCGATCTCGGCGGTGGTGACGGGCAGCGTGCTGTCATTCCCTTGTAGGACCATGCCCAGGGAGTCACCCACCAGTAACACCTCGACTCCGGCCTGGCAGCAAGCCTGGGCGAAGGTGGCGTCATAGCAGGTCAGCATGGTGATTTTTTCACCCTTGAGTTTGAGGCTCTGCAAGGTGGTCAGGGTAATGTCTGGCATGAAAAGGGTCCTCGTTCAGGCGCTTGGAAACAGCGAGTAACGCGCGTGAATCTTCGTTTATACAGGCGCACTTTCTTAAAAAACAGTGCTTATAAGGCCTGGATTGCGCCCTTCAGCGCCGGGTTGGCGGCAGCGGGACGCCTATAGTCGTGAGGAGGACTCTGGAAGTCAATTGGATGTGTTACCGCATTGTTACGATCGGGGTGTTACCGCTGTTACTGATGCGATTCAGCAGGAGTGAGGCGCTCCAGACCAACGAACGGGCAGTCGGCGAGCAGGTCGCTGAGGATGCGGCCATCGGCCAATTGCAGGCTGGCTGGCGCCAGTTCGGCCAACGGGTAAAGCACGAACGCTCGCAAATGCATCTGATAGTGCGGCACCTTGAGGCGCGGCTCATCAATCAGCCAATCGCCGAACAGCAATATGTCCAGGTCCAGGGTCCGCGGGCCCCAACGCTCAAGACGCTCACGGCCTTGGTCGTTTTCAATTGCTTGCAACGCATCGAGCAGTTCGATGGGCGCGAGGGTGCTGTCCAGGGCAGCGACCGCGTTGGTATAACGCGGTTGGCCTGGGAGTAACGAATCACTTTGATAAAAGGCGGAGACGCCCGCCAGCGTGGTGTTTGGCAATTGCGCCAATGCCTGGACGGCATTGTGCAATTGCTCTTCGGGGGCTGACAGGTTGCTGCCCATTCCGATGTAGACGCGCTTCATCGGACTTACTCGCCAGACGCGCTCGGGGTGTCGGCAGCACTGCGTTTACGCTTGCTACCGCTGCTGCGACGGCGCTTTTTCGGTGCATCGCCGGTGCCGTCGCCCTTGCTGCTGAGCTCACGAATCATCTCGCGACGTTCGCTGTCGTTGGCATCCTGATAGTTGGTCCACCATTCCCCCAAGCCGTCGGTCTGCTCGCCAGCGCTTTCACGCAGCAGCAGGAAGTCGTAACCAGCACGGAAGCGCGGATTGTCGAGCAGCAGGTCGGCGCGTTTGCCGCTGCGCCGTGGCAGGCGTTCTTGCATGTCCCAGATCTCGCGGATCGGCATGGTGAAGCGCTTGGGGATTGCGATGCGTTGGCACTGTTCGGCGATCAGTTCATGAGCCGCTTCCTGTATGGCCGGAATAGGCGGCATGCCACGGTTCTGCAAGCGCATCACCCGCGCTGGCAGCGCTGGCCACAGGAGCGCGGCAAACAGGAAGGCCGGGGTTACCGGTTTGTTCTGTTTGATACGCAGGTCGGTGTTGATCAACGCTTCGCTGATCAGCGTGTGGGTGTAGGTCGGGTTGTGCTCCAGTGCTTCGGCGCTGGCGGGGAACAGCGGGTCGAACAACTGCAGGTCCACGAGCATTTCGAAGGTGTCGGCGGCGTAGCCGGAGAGGAACAGCTTGAGTACCTCTTCGAACAGGCGTGCCGAAGGGATTTCCCGCAGCATTGGCGCAAGTTCGCGAATCGGCGCGGCCGTGTGTTTCTCGATGCCGAAGTTCAGCTTGGCAGCAAAGCGCACTGCCCGCAGCATCCGCACCGGGTCTTCCTGGTAGCGTTGCGTCGGGTCGCCGATCAGGCGCAGCAGGTTGTTGCGGATATCGTGTACGCCATTGGCGTAATCGAGGATGCGCTCGCTGACCGGATCGTAGTAAAGGGCATTGATGGTGAAGTCGCGGCGTTGCGCGTCCTCTTCCAGGGTGCCGTAGACATTGTCTCGCAGGATGCGCCCGCTTTCGTTGCGGGAAGACTGGTTGCTGTCTTCCTCTTCATCGTTTTGCGGGTGATTGGCACGGAAGGTCGCCACTTCAATGATTTCGCGACCAAAGTGGATATGCACCAACTTGAAGCGCCGACCGATGATTCGCGCATTGCGAAACTCGGCACGCACTTGCTCCGGCGTGGCGCTGGTGGCGACGTCGAAATCCTTGGGCGTGATGTTGAGCAACATGTCGCGCACACAGCCGCCCACCAGGTAAGCCTGGTAGCCTGCGTTCTGCAAGCGTTCGACGATGTTCACCGCATAACGGCTGAACTGGGCGCGTTGCAGCGAATGTTGGCTGCTGTTGAGCACTTCAGGCGTGCTGCGTTTATGTTGCGTACGACGCAAGGGAGAACGGAATGACTGGAACAACTTCTTCAGCATGGGATGCACTGTTTGAAGGAATGTTCGGCCATAACGAAGAATGACCGCATGATGGGCGGGGATTCTAGCATTTAGTCAGGGGATGGTGTAGGAACAAGCTGCAAGCCTTGAGCCAGAAGCTTAAAAGAGTGGTGATATCGGTCAATCGCGCAAGCCAAATTGTAGAAACTACAAGGGGAGCCGAAGCTCCCCGAGAAAGTAGTTGCGTACTCTATTTTTATTATTGATTTCGGGCTTCTTGTTTTTGTTGATCGCCCTCGCCATGAAGCTTCACCTTCATGACACTCCCAATTGGGAGTCAAGAGCAAACGGATTGCTTTGGTCGCTGTGTTGCGATGATCAATGATCCAACCAGTTCAGGCTCTGCCTTAGGGCAGTTTTTGTTGTTCTCGGCCTGGTTGCGGGGCAAGCCCCAAATGCAACGCCTCTCCAAAAGAATCAGTTAGCTGCGCCTCCGCCGTGTTGTTTTTATTATGCGTGAGTCGATTCGTCTTATTTTTATTGTCTTTTGCATTGCTTGTTATTGTTCTTGTACTAAACATATAGCAGGGTGCGTGCCAACTTTTGCGCGGGCCAGCAAAATAGGGGCTAAAGGCGCTTTCGGGTTTTTGGCAGGCAAAAAAAAGCCGGGACTTCGTTACCGTAAGCCCCGGCTTTTGTTACGTGAAATATCTGAGGTAACAGTTTTTTCACATTTGAGGGTGTTACCTGGTGTGAAGCTGCATCAGCTTTCGCTGGCAACCCCGGTCTTGCGCCGTGGAATACCCAGGCGCTGGCGCCGTTCCCACAGGCATTTGCGGCTTACACCCAGCTTGCGGGCCAACTCGGTCTCGGTCATATGGTCCTGATGCTCAAGGACAAAGTGCTGGAAGTAATCTTCCAGTGACAAATCTTCCGTCGGCTCATGGCTAGTGTTACTGACGCCCTGTTGTGGGGCCAGGCCGATGAAGTCGTCATCGTGCAGATCGCTCAGCTCGATATCGATACCCAGCAGTTCGGCGGAAATTTCCGGGCTCTCCGACAGGATCACTGCACGTTCCACCGCGTTTTCCAGTTCTCGCACGTTACCGGGCCAGGAGTAATGCCTGATCGCCTGCTCGGCATCGGCGGCGAACTTCAGGTCGGTGCGGTTAACCCGTGCGCTCTGGCGTATCAGGAATGCATCTGCAATCTCATTGACGTCGGCGCCACGCTCGCGCAGGGCTGGCAACTTGAGCGCGATCACATGCAGGCGATAGTAAAGGTCTTCACGGAACTGTCCGATTTTCGCCAGGCCTTTCAGGTCCCGGTGAGTGGCCGCGATCAGGCGTACATCGACCTTCTGCGACTGCACCGAACCGACCCGACGAATCTCGCCTTCCTGCAGCACCCGCAGCAGGCGTGCCTGGGCTTCCAGAGGCAGTTCACCGATCTCGTCGAGGAACAACGTGCCGCCATCCGCGGCTTCGACCAGGCCGGCACGACCGGCACTGGCACCGGTAAAGGCGCCTTTTTCGTGGCCGAACAGTTCGGACTCGATCAGGGATTCAGGAATCGCTGCACAGTTCACAGAGATCATCGGTGCCTTGGCGCGCTTGGACAGGTTGTGCAGGGCGCGGGCCACCAGCTCTTTACCGGTGCCGGACTCGCCCTGGATCAGGACATTGGAGTCGGTGGGCGCTACTTTGCGGATCTTGCTGTACAGGTCCTGCATTGGCGGGCAGGAACCGATAATGCCGATCTCGCCATTACTGTTGTCGACCCCCGGCTTGTCGGCGCCGTTGACGGCCTTGCCCGCTGGGCGCTCGGCTGGAGCGCTGCTGACTGACTGCCGGTCACGCAGAATACGGGCCACGGCCTGGAGCATTTCGTCGTGATCGAAAGGCTTGGCGATGTAGTCCACCGCGCCCATCTTCATCGAGTCCACCGCCGAGCGCAGGCTGGCGTAGCTGGTCATGATCAGTACCGGGGTACCTTGGCCAAGCTTGATCAGTTCGGTGCCAGGCGCGCCAGGCAGGCGCAGGTCACTGACGATCAGGTCGAACGTGGGAATGCTGAAACGCTCTTGGGCTTCCTGCACCGAGCCGGCTTCGCTGACCTGGTACTGATTACGTTCAAGCAAGCGACGCAAGGCAGAGCGGATAATGGTTTCGTCTTCGACGATCAAAATGTGTGGCATTGATTCAGTTCTCTCGACGGTCTCAGTTCACAGCGGACGTCGCTTCGACATGACGCGGCAAGGTCACCCGAATACGGGTGCCGCGTTGGCTTTCGGTGTCAGCCGGGCTGTCGATGGTGATTTGTCCATAATGCTCTTCAACGATGGAATAGACCAGTGCAAGGCCCAGACCGGTACCTTCACCCGGATCCTTGGTAGTGAAGAAGGGTTCGAACAATCGGTCCATGATGTTCTGTGGAATGCCGCTGCCTTCGTCCTCGACGATCAGGTCGACTGTGTGCTCGAAAACCTCGCTCTTGACCCGTACCGCGCTGCCGGCCGGCGATGCGTCGCGGGCGTTGGACAGCAGGTTGATTAGCACCTGGGCCAAGCGTTGCGGGTCACCATCGACCCAATGTTCCGGGTCGCACAGGTTAAAGAACTGTACTTCGAAATTGCGCCGGTTCAAGGCCAGCAGCCCAATGGCATCTTGGGCGACTTCGGCCAGGCACACTGCTTCATCGCGATTCTGATGACCGCCCGCGTGGGCAAAGCTCATCAGCGATTGCACGATGCGCGAGACACGCTTGGTTTGTTCGAGGATTTGCCCGCTGATTTCGGTGATTTCGTCGTCTTCTTCGCGCTCTTCCCGCAGGTTTTGCGCAAGGCAGGCGATACCGGTGATCGGATTGCCGATTTCATGGGCTACGCCGGCTGCCAGGCGCCCGATGCTGGCCAGGCGTTCGGAGTGCACCAGTTTGTCTTCCAGCATCTGGGTTTCGGTGAGGTCTTCCACCAGCAGCACCAAACCGCTGTTGCCAGGCGCCAGGGGCTCGTCGATTGCCGCTTTGTGCAGGTTGAGCCAGCGGGTCTGGCCGTCGAGGGTCAGGTGCTGTTTGTGCAAGTGCTCATCCGGCAGGTTGATGAAGCCTTGAAGTAATTCTTTCCACGGATCGCCAATGGTGTTCAGGCGCGAGCCCACCACACGCTGGGCAGCGATGCCGGTGAGTTCTTCCATGGCCTTGTTCCACATCAGGATTTCTTGATCCTTGGCCAGGGAGCAGACACCCATGGGCAGTTCCTGCAAGGTTTGGCGGTGGTAACGACGCAAGGCATCGAGTTCGGCGGCAAGGCCGGTGAGGCGCGAGTGGTAGTCCTCCAGCCGGCTCTCGATGAAGTGGATGTCTTCGGTGACGTAGTTCTCGCCGCCGGCCTTGTAGGGCAGGAAAGTCTCGACCATGTCCTGGGACACGCTGGGGCCCATCAACCCGGAGAGGTTGGCTTCGATGCGGTCACGCAGGCGGCGTAGCGCATACGGCCGGCGCTCGTCGAAGGGCAGGTAGAGATCGCGCAGGGCCTGTTCGACTTCCTTTTGCGCGGCCTTGGCGCCCAGGGGCTTGGCCAGTTGCGTGGCGAATTCCTGGGGCGAGGCGGCATGCAGTTCCCGGCGTTGCGGGCGACGCACGTTATCTACCGCACAGGCTTCGGCAGCGCTGGTTTCTTCGGGGCTGGCGTTGGTGAATAGCGAGATCAGGGTGAACATCAGTACGTTGGCCGCCAGCGAGGCAATGGCTGCCATGTGCCAACTGGTGTCGTCCAGCACGTAGATCATGTTCAGCAACGGAATGTAGAAGCCTTGCAGATTGCCCACCAGCGGCAGCAGCATGGTCACCAGCCACACCAGTATCCCCGCCAGGAGCCCTGCGATAAAGCCGCGACGATTGGCAGTCGGCCAGTACAGCACCGACAGCACGCCTGGCAAAAACTGCAAAGTGGCAACGAAGGCGACGATGCCCAGGTTGGCCAGGTCCTGCTCGGCGCCCAGCAGCAGATAGAAACCATAACCGGCCATGATGATCGCGACGATCAGTGCCCGGCGGGTCCACTTCAGCCAGCGGTAGATGTTGCCTTCAGCGGGTGGCTGGTACAGCGGCAGCACCAGGTGATTGAGCGCCATGCCCGATAGCGCCAGGGTGGTGACGATGATCAGCCCGCTGGCGGCGGACAACCCGCCGACGTAGGCCAGCAGCGCCAAGGACTTGCTGTTGGCCGCGATACCAATGCCCAGGGTGAAGTATTCCGGGTTGGTGGTGGCGCCCAGCTTCAGGCCAGCCCACAGGATCAGCGGCACCGCCAGGCTCATCAGCAAAAGGAACAGTGGCAAGCCCCAACTCGCGCTTACCAATGAGCGCGGGTTGAGGTTTTCGGTAAACGTCATGTGGTACATGTGGGGCATGACGATGGCCGAGGCAAAGAACACCAGCAGCAAGGTGCGCCACGGGCCTTCTTGCAGCGGAGTGTGCAAGGCGGCGAGGGCGGTCTGGTTTTGCAGTAGCCACATTTCCAACTGCTGTGGGCCGTCGAATACGCCGTACAGCGCATAGAGCCCGACGCCGCCAATGGCGATCAGCTTGATCACCGACTCAAAGGCAATCGCAAACACCAGGCCTTCGTGTTTTTCGCGGGTGGCAATATGCCGTGAACCGAAAAAAATTGTGAACAGGGTGATCAGCGCGCAGAAACTCAGGGCGACCCGGTATTGCACGGGTTCTCGGGTGAGGATGCCAATCGAATCGGCCACCGCCTGGATTTGTAGCGCCAGCAACGGCAACACGCCGATCAGCATGAAAATCGTGGTCAGCGCCCCGGCCCAAGTGCTGCGAAAGCGGAAGGCAAACAGGTCGGCCAGGGACGACAGCTGATAGGTGCGGGTAATTTTTAGAATCGGGTACAGCAGCACCGGCGCCAGCAAAAACGCGCCCGACACCCCGAGGTAGCTGGACAGAAAGCCGTATCCATACTGATAGGCCAGGCCCACCGTGCCATAAAACGCCCAGGCACTGGCATACACGCCCAGCGACAAGGTGTAGGTCAACGGATGGCGAATGATCGCCCGCGGAATCATTCCGCGCTCACTGATCCAGGCTACCCCGAACAGCGCGGCCAGGTAGGCGGCGCTGATCAGCAGCATCTGGGTCAGGCTAAAGCTCATCGGCATCTTTTTGGCTCTGCAGGATGAAAGTCACAACGATCAGGATCAGCCAAAGCAGATAGGGCCGATACCAGGCACCCGTGGCGTCGATCCACCAATCCATGATGGCGGGGGAAAACAGATAGATCCCGACGACCAGCAGGAGGACCAATCGATAGATATACATACTGGCCTCTGATTGAAAAACTCGTTGAAGTAGCGGCTTTTTTGTAGGTGCGAGCGCCTATACAAATAAAACTGCGGCGATGGTAACGGATGGGCGCCAAGCTGCAAGCGCCCTTAACGTAATTGCGCTTGCGCCAAGGTGAGTGTGCGCGGGATTTGGCTGGCGTCCCAGTGACGGATGCCCCAATCCAGCAGTTCCCGTGGGCTGGCGTGATCCAGTTCATTACCTGGTTGTTGGCCAAGGGCGCGCAACGCTCTGAGCAACAAAGGCGTGGCCTGGTCGCTGGTCAAGGGCGGTGAACGGTAGGATTTGCCCAGCTTGTTGCCGTCGGGCTGGGTGATCAGCGGCACATGCAGGTAACGCGGTTGCGGCAAGCCGAGCAGCTCCTGCAGATACAACTGGCGCGGTGTAGAGTCGAGCAAGTCGGCGCCCCGCACGATATCGGTGACACCCTGCCAGGCATCGTCGAGGACCACGGCCAATTGGTAAGCATAAAGGCCGTCTCGGCGGCGGATGACAAAGTCACCTACATCCCGGCCCAAGTGCTGTCGGAATTCGCCTTGTACGCGGTCGGTAAAGTGGTATTCCAACTCCGGTGCCCGCAGGCGGATAGCGGCGTCTTGCTGGCCATGGCCGGCATTGCGGCACAGCCCCGGATAAATGCCATTGTAAGGTTCCAGTTGTTTGCGCGAGCAGGTGCAAGCGTACGCCAGGCCGTGGTTGAACAGGCGATTGACGACTTCTGCGTAGGCATCATGCCGTGCGCTTTGTCGGACCAACTCGCCGTCCCACTCGAAGCCATAGCGTTCCAGGGCAGTGAGGATGGCCGCTTGGGCGCCGGGCTCTTCCCTAGGCGGGTCGAGGTCTTCCATGCGCATCAGCCATAGGCCCTTGTTTGCGCGGGCGTCGAGGTAGGAAGCAAGGGCTGCGACCAGCGAACCGAAGTGCAGGTGACCGCTGGGGGTGGGGGCGAAGCGCCCGATATAGGAGGAGGCTGTCATGGGGTGGATGTTACTGGAAAAGCCGTAAACGGCAGATACAAAAATGGGGCGTTTGCACGCCCCATTCGTTCAGCTCGACAGTGTTTACTTGCCGACCTGTTTTTCCTTGATTTCTGCCAAGGTCTTGCAGTCCACGCACATGTCGGCAGTAGGACGCGCTTCCAGACGCTTGATACCAATTTCTACGCCGCAGGATTCGCACCAGCCGTAGTCTTCGTCTTCGATCAATTGCAAGGTCTTGTCGATTTTCTTGATCAGTTTGCGCTCGCGATCACGGGCGCGCAGTTCAAGGCTGAACTCTTCTTCCTGGCTGGCACGATCTGCCGGGTCGGGGAAGTTGGCCGCTTCGTCTTTCATATGGTCAACCGTGCGGTCGACCTCCTGCATCAAGTCCTGTTTCCACTTCTGCAGAATCTTAGTGAAGTGCTTACGCATGGGCTCGCCCATGTACTCCTCACCCTTCGATTGTACGTAGGGTTCGAAGCCGCTGATGCTCTGTTGCTTTGCTTGGGTGGGCATGAATGGACCGCCTCTCACTCTTCTAATCCATTGCGCAGGATTGCAACGTCGCCGACACCTGCCGGCCCTGCGGCTGCAAGCGGGCGAACTTACCAGATCGCTTCGAGGCGCGCTACTCCCTGTTGTCGAAGCGACGTCCCGTGCCGGCCGAAAAGCGGCGCAAGCCGCAGCAGGGCTGGCTTGTACCGCCTTGAATATGGATTTTAGTCGTTTTGCAGACGGTTGCCGTACCGTCTGGCGCGGACATCAGGGTAATAGAGCAGGTTTTGCGTCGCCGGTTGGGTAGAATCGGGGTTTGCATTCACAGTTAAGGAAGGCTAATGGCTCAGCCCTACAGTGCCCGCAGTCGCGCTATCGAACCTTTCCACGTCATGGCGTTGCTGGCGCGGGCTAATGAGTTGCAGGCTGCCGGTCACGATGTGATTCATCTGGAAATCGGTGAGCCGGACTTCACCACGGCGCAGCCCATCATCAAGGCAGGGCAGGCCGCCCTGGCCAATGGCAAGACGCGCTACACCGCAGCTCGCGGTTTGCCTGAGCTGCGCGAAGCCATCAGCGGTTTCTATCAGCAACGTTACGGCCTGAGTGTCGATCCCGAGCGGATTCTGATTACGCCGGGTGGCTCGGGAGCCCTGCTATTGGCCAGCAGCCTGCTGGTGGACCCCGGTAAACACTGGCTGCTGGCGGACCCAGGCTACCCGTGCAACCGGCACTTTTTGCGTCTGGTGGAAGGCGCGGCGCAACTGGTCCCGGTCGGGCCGGAGGTGCGCTATCAACTGACCGCTGATCTGGTGGCTCGCCACTGGGATCAGGACAGCGTCGGCGCACTGGTCGCCTCGCCAGCTAATCCCACCGGGACGATCCTGACGCGCGACGAATTGGCCGGGCTGTCAAACGCGATCAAGGCGCGCAACGGGCATTTGGTGGTGGATGAGATTTATCACGGGCTGACCTATGGCACTGATGCCGCCAGCGTGCTGGAAGTCGATGATGAGGCCTTTGTTCTAAATAGTTTTTCAAAGTATTTCGGAATGACCGGCTGGCGCCTGGGCTGGCTGGTGGCGCCGCCCGCGGCGGTCGGTGAGCTGGAGAAGCTGGCGCAGAACCTCTACATCAGCGCACCGAGCATGTCCCAGTACGCGGCCTTGGCCTGCTTCACCGAGGAAACACTGACTATTCTTGAGGAGCGCCGTATTGAATTTGGCCGTCGCCGTGACTTCCTTCTGCCAGCGTTGCGGGAGCTGGGTTTTGGTATCGCTGTCGAGCCCGAAGGTGCCTTTTACTTGTACGCCGATATCAGCGCATTTGGCGGCGATGCCTTCGCGTTTTGCCGGCATTTCCTGGAAACCGAATATGTGGCCTTTACTCCAGGCCTGGATTTTGGCCGTTACCAAGCCGGTCACCATGTACGGTTTGCCTACACGCAAAACCTCGATCGGCTACAGGAAGCTGTAGAACGGATTGCCCGTGGCTTACGGAGCTGGCAAGGCTGATGCGCTTTAATCCTCCCCTCGAAGAGGGTCGGCTGATTCGCCGATACAAACGTTTTCTCGCCGATATCGAAACCGTTACCGGCGAGTTGTTGACCATTCACTGCCCAAACACAGGCTCGATGTTCAATTGCATGGTTGAAGGCGGTCAGGTCTGGTTCAGCCGGTCCAACGACCCCAAGCGCAAGCTGCCAGGCACTTGGGAAATCAGCAAAACACCACAGGGGCGCCTGGCCTGTGTCAACACGGCTCGCGCTAATCAACTGGTGGAGGAGGCGTTGCGGGCGGGGGTGATTACCGAGCTCAATGGCTTTACCGGCTTGAAGCGCGAAGTGGCCTACGGTCAGGAAAACAGTCGCATCGACTTCCGCCTGGATTACCCCACGGGCGCGGCGTATGTCGAAGTCAAAAGTGTCACTTTGGGCTTTGACGGAACGTCAGTCGCGGCGTTTCCTGATGCGGTGACCCAGCGAGGGGCCAAGCACCTGCGCGAGCTGGCGCATTTGGCCCGTGACGGCGTACGGGCGGTGCAGTTGTATTGCGTCAACCTGTCCGGCATCGACGGGGTACGGCCCGCCGAAGAAATTGACGCGGGTTACGCTGCCGGGTTGCGCGAGGCCAAGGCCGCTGGGGTTGAAATCCTGGCGTACGGGGTGCGGGTTAGCTCGCAGGAAATTTGCATTGACCGCCGATTGGACGTGCTGCTCAGCGACTAGAGTTGCACCCACAACCCTTGTTCGTCTTCGCGGCCGTGCAGGGAGGTTAGGCTTTGACCCGCACAGGGGCCGGCGATGCATTCGCCGGTCTCGATCAGAAACAGCGCACTGTGGGTCGCGCATTGAATCAGGCTGGCGCTTTGATCGAGAAAATGGTCAGGCTGCCATTCCAACGGCACACCACGATGGGGGCAGCGATTGACATAGAAGTAGGCGATGCCTTCCCTGCGCACGGCGAATAGCTTGTGGCCATCGATATCGAAGCCGCGGCTGCTGGCTTCAGTAAGGATGTGTGAAGGGCAAAGAAACTTCATATTTACTCTCAGGTGGTGCGGGTAAAGGGCTGCAGGACGATCCGGATTTTGCCCGTGTGTCCGGCGCTTGACGTTTAAATGCAAACAATTATCAAATGCCAGCTTCGCCCGTTAGCTAGCTGCGTGCTCAGTACGATGCCAGGCAGCCTTGATCTGTCACATGACTGAGTGGTTCAGTGGGTCCACCCCTTTGAAGGAAACCCTTTTATGCGCCTGAGTGCCAGCGCTATTGCGATTGTTGTCGGACTGCTGGTCAACCACGGGGCTCAAGCCTCTGAACTGCCGCAACGCTGGGTCAGTGCCGGCGGTGCGTTATCGGAGTGGGTGACGGCTCTGGGCGGCGAATCGAAGTTGGTGGGGGTCGATACCACCAGCCAGCATCCTGAATCCCTCAAGGCACTGCCGAGCATCGGTTACCAGCGTCAGTTATCGGCCGAGGGCATTCTTAGTCTGCGTCCGCAAATCCTGGTCGGTACTGAAGAAATGGGCCCGCCACCGGTGCTGGCGCAGATTCGCAGTGCTGGCGTGCAGGTGGAGATGTTTTCGGCTCAGCCTGACCTGCCGACGCTTGAGGGCAATTTGCAGCATTTGGGCAAGCTGCTGGGTAGCGATGCCAAGGCGTCAGAGTTGTTTGGCGTCTATAAAAAGCAGCTTGAGCAGCAAAAAGGCTGGGTGGCTCACGCTCAGTCCACGCAAAAAGCGCCAGGGGTCTTGTTGGTGTTGGGGCATGCCGGTGGCAAACCGTTGATTGCAGGTAAAGACACGGCCGCCGACTGGGTGCTGCAACAAGCGGGTGGTCGTAACCTGGCCACCCACAGTGGCTACAAACCGTTTTCCGTCGAGTCCTTGGCGGGCATGAGTCCCGAGGTGCTGGTGTTCTCGGATCGTGCCCTGAGCGGTGACGCAGCGCGCGCGGCGCTGTTCAAGGAAAACCCGATTCTCGCGGCCACTCCGGCAGCCAAGGTCGGTCGGGTCTTTGAGCTGGACCCTACTTTGCTGGTGGGGGGGCTGGGCCCACGTCTGCCAAAAAGTCTGGTGCGACTGTCCGCGGGCTTTTACCCGTCCCAGGTTAAAACCGCCCCATGACCACTCTGGTTAAACCGCGGACGCTGTTCATTGGCTTGAGCCTGCTGTGTGTACTGGCGATCTGGCTGTCATTAGCCCTGGGGCCGGTCAGCTTGCCGTTGCTCGATACATTGCGGGCGGCATTGCGCTTGCTTGGCGTGCCGATTGAGGCGCAGGGCCTGGAGCAGGCGGAGTTGATTCTTGGCCAGATCCGCTTGCCGCGCACCCTGCTGGGGCTGGCGGTTGGCGGCGTGCTGGCGCTGTCGGGCGTTGCCATGCAGGGGCTGTTTCGCAACCCATTGGCCGATCCAGGCTTGGTGGGGGTTTCCAGTGGTGCGGCGCTGGGGGCGGCGGTTGCGATTGTCGGTGGTTCGATCTTTGGTGGTTTGCCCGATGCCTTGGGGCCGTACTTGCTGTCGCTGTGCGCGTTTCTCGGCGGTTTGGGGGTGACTGCACTGGTCTACCGCCTGGGACGGCGCAATGGCCAGACCAACGTTGCCACGATGTTGCTGGCCGGTATCGCGCTGACGGCGCTGGCCGGCTCGGCGGTCGGCCTGTTTACCTACCTGGCAGATGACGCCACGCTGCGCACCCTCACTTTCTGGAACCTGGGTAGCCTTAACGGTGCCAGCTATTCGCGGTTGTGGCCGTTGTTGTTGGTCAGTGCGGGTGTGGCGCTGTGGCTGCCCCGCCGGGCCAAGGCGCTGAATGCCCTGTTGCTGGGCGAATCGGAAGCCAATCACCTGGGAGTTGATGTCGAGGGCCTTAAGCGTGAATTGGTGTTTTGTACGGCGCTTGGTGTAGGTGCCGCGGTGGCGGCGGCGGGGATGATCGGCTTTGTCGGCCTGGTGGTGCCGCATCTGGTGCGCCTGCTGGCGGGGCCGGATCATCGCGTCTTGCTACCTGCGTCGGTGCTGGCGGGCGCGAGCCTGCTGTTGTTCGCTGATCTGGTGGCCCGCCTGGCCCTGGCGCCGGCGGAGTTGCCCATCGGTATTGTTACCGCCTTTATCGGCGCCCCGTTTTTTCTTTATTTGTTGTTGCGAGGACGCGCCTGATGCTGCGAGTGGACAACCTGCAGATCCGTCGCGGCAGGAAAACTGTGCTGGCCGACGTGACTCTGGATCTGAGACCGGGGGAAGTACTCGGCGTGCTAGGTCCCAATGGCGCGGGCAAAAGCACCTTGCTCGGGGCGCTGTGTGGCGAGTTGCAGCCCGATAAGGGTCAGGTATGGCTGGACCAGCTCGAATTGAAGGAGTGGAGCGGGGCGCAACGGGCTCAGCGTCTGGCGGTATTGCCCCAGACGTCTACTTTGGACTTTGCTTTTCGTGTCGAGGAAGTCGTCGGCATGGGTCGTCTACCTCATCAAACCGGTCGGGTGCGTGACGATGAAATCATTAGCGCCGCCCTGCATGCTGCTGATATCGGCCACTTGAGTGGTCGCAGCTATCTGGCCCTGTCCGGCGGTGAGCGTCAGCGTGTTCACCTGGCGCGGGTGCTCGCGCAACTGTGGCCGGGCGAGGCGGGGCAGACCTTGTTACTGGATGAGCCGACGTCGATGCTCGATCCGTTGCACCAGCACACTACCTTGCAAGCGATTCGCACTTTCGCTGACCGCGGCGCGGCGGTGCTGGTGATCCTGCACGATCTGAACCTGGCTGCCCGCTACTGTGACCGCATATTGCTGCTGGAAGAGGGGCGTCCGCATGCCCTCGATTCTCCGGCGCAGGTCTTGCGTCCAGAACCTCTGAAAGCGGTGTTTGGTCTTGATGTATTGGTGCAGCCGCATCCCGAGCGCGGGCATCCGTTGATCATTGCCCGCTGAAGCAGCAGTGCGGTTCAGGATGCTTTTCTCCAGGCAAAAAAAGACCCGGCAAGAGCCGGGTCAAATAACCGTGATTAGCCTGATGAGGAGATAATCTGAGAGTCCGAACCAATGGTCTTTCAGTTATCGGCTGATCTCGCGACCAGTTGCGATAATCATAACGATTCTCATTTGAGAGTCAACATTTGTTTTTGCTGTCTTTTTCACTTTTCTCAAATACTCGCTTGGAATCCCCGGAAACATTAGGTCAATTGGTCGTTTCAGTTTTTTTGCCGTGTCAAAAGAGCTTCCAGCTGACGATTCAAGGCTTCTTTGCGCTCTGCCGGAATATCGTTCCAGTGCACATCCATCAGCGCCCCTTCGATGGCATACAGCAGCACTTTGGACGCCCGGAAGCCTCGGGTTCGTACCGCCCGGTAAGCGTCTACCGCCCCCAGGCGACGCAGGTCCGAAGCACTGTGGATGCCCACCGCATGCAGCCACTGCGCCGACGTTTTGCCCAGGTTTTTCAGGTGTTGCAGCTCATCATTCATCAAGCCTCCTTGCGACGGCCGAATGGTGCGGTGGGTATCGTGACCAGGCAAGCCTGAAAGGAGTGTAGCGCTCAGTAGGAAAAGCGTAGTTCTTTGCTCGGAAACGACGCAAAAGCTTCTAAGGCTGACGCTGGAAATTTGACGGCAGGCAGATGAAGAGAGCCCGGCCCGCGTTGCGCGTAACCGAGCGGCGATGTAGCTGCATTACTTGATGCGGTAGCGCAGGCGAGTGCCGAAATTGACTGACATGAGTATCTCGTCAGCGGTCAGTTCCGGAGGGAAGTAAGTGCCCGAGATCTGCGCATGGGCGAGGCTGGCGCCCTCCAGTGAGCAATCGCGCAAGTCCAGGCCGCGCAAATCGGCGGAGCGGAAATAGGCGTCGGTAAAATCGACACCCTCGGCGCTCAGGTGGCGCAGGTCCAGCCCACGAAAGTCGCCGCCGCGCATGTCGACGGTGCCGTCCTTCGGGCGTTCCTGGTTGAAGCCGTGGATATCATCTTTATGCAGCAGCGCGTAAAGCGGGGAATCAAGAAGCTTCGGCTGGCTCACAACGGCGTCTCCTGTTGGATTTATGACGCCATTATAGTGCCACTGCTGCTCGGTCGTTAGCCGATGAGGCTCCACGACCGAGAAATTTTTCTTACAGCCCCGGCAGACGCTGACGAATATGCGCTACCAACGCGTCCAGTGTCCCGCTTTCATTGGTCTCGACCCGCTTGCTCAGCAGCACTTCCTCGGTGCTGAGCGGGTCACGGGAAGCCTGCTGCTCTTCGATGATGGTCAACGTGGCGTCGGACGGGTCGTTCTTGTCTGCCTGGCGCTTTGCCAGCCAATTGGCGATAACGGCTTGCGGTGCGTTGCAGTCGAGGATCAGGAACGGCGCACCGGTGGCCTCGGCAACTTTGGCGGCAGCATCGCGCTGATCACGCTTGAGGTAGGTGGCATCCAGCACCACCGGAAAACCGGCGCGCAGCACTGTGTTGGCGATGGTGTTGAGTTGCGCGTAGGTGGCGGCGCTGGCGTCTGCTGCGTAAATTCCGGCTTGCGGCGTATTTTCGACCTTTTGCTCGCCAAACAGGCGCTTGCGCTCTACGTCCGAGCGCAGGCGAACGGCACCCAGCGCTTCCACCAGGCGCATCGCTACATGGCTTTTTCCGGTGGCCGATACGCCGTGGGTAATCGCCAGGAAACGCGATGGGATGGTGCTGTAGCTTTCTGCCAGGTTCGCGTAGTTGCGGTACTGGCGCAGTGTGGTCGCACGCTGCACCGGGTCGGCTTCGGCCGGCATGCTGAACAGGGCAATCTTGGCTCGGACCAGGGCGCGGTAGGCTTTATAGAAGTTCAGCAGTTCCAGGCCTTGATAGTCGCCGGTCAATTCCAGGTATTGGCTGATAAAGCGCCGGGCCAGGGATTTTAGACCACGGTCTTCGAGGTCCATGGCCAGGAAGCCAGTGTCGGCATAAACGTCTGTGAAGCGAAACGGTTCATTGAATTCGATGCAATCGAAGATCACCACATGACCGTCAATCATGGTCACGTTGCCCAAGTGAATATCACCGTGGCATTCACGAATGAAGCCATCGAGCTTGCGTTGTTCGAACAGCGGCTTGAGGCGCTCGAAGCTGCTTTCGGCCCAGGCTTGAAGGGCTTCGAGTTGCAGCAGGTCGGCCTTGTCGCTCAGGAACGGGCGGATTTGTTCGAAGTTCTGCCGCACAGGCGCCATCACGTCTTGCGGGGTGCCGGCCGAATGAGCTTGTGGAACCTTGGGTGCATTCAGATGGAAGTGCGCGATTTGCTCGGCCATCTCGTCGATGTGCGCGGTGGTCAATTCGCCGTTGGCTTGCAGGGTGCTGAGCAACTGGCTTTGCGGGAACTGACGCATCTTCAGAACATATTCGATGACCGGGCCTTCACCGTTGAGTTGTGGTGCCTCAATGCTGCCGGTGATTGGCAAAACTTCAAGATACAGATCTTCCGTCAGGCGCTGGTTGAGGCGTAGTTCTTCGTTGCAGAAGTGGCCGCGAGCGTCCAACTGGGTGAAGTCGAGAAAGCCGAAATTCACCGGTTTTTTCATTTTATAGGCGTAGGGGCCGGTGAGCAGGACCCAGGAAATATGGGTTTCGATGACTTGAAACTCGTCTACCGGATGTGGAAACAGGGCCGGGTTTTGCAGGGCAGCAATCAGGGACTGGCTCACGGGCGATCCTTCAGAGTCTGGAAAAATTAATGGGGGGCATTATGGCTGCTCAAGCCGGTCGTGCAAACCGCTGCCCGGCTCATGTTGATCATCAATAAAGTGCGTATAATCCGCCGCCATGACTCGTACCCGATCTCCCCGTTCCCGTAAAAAACCTCCTTCCAGCGGCCTGCGCCCCTGGCTGGGCTGGGCCATCAAGCTCGGCCTGGTCGGTCTTGTAGTGATTGCAGGCTTCGCGGTCTACCTTGATGCCGTGGTTCAGGAGAAGTTCTCAGGCAAGCGCTGGACCATTCCAGCGAAGGTCTACGCGCGCCCGCTGGAATTGTTCACCGGCCAGAAGCTTAGCAAGGACGACTTCCTCACCGAACTCGATGCCCTGGGCTACCGGCGCGAAAGCGTGGCCAATGGCCCTGGTGCGGCGGCGGTCAGCGGCAATACTGTGGACTTGAACACCCGTGGCTTCCAATTCTATGAAGGCCTTGAAAAGGCGCAGCCGGTTCGTGTGCGTTTCTCGGGCGACTATGTCGCGCAGCTTTCGGCCCTCAGTGGCGAAAAGCTGCCGGTGGTGCGCCTGGAGCCGTTGCTGATTGGTGGGATTTACCCGAAAAACCTTGAAGATCGCATCCTCATCAAGATTGACCAGGTGCCTCCTTATCTGCTGGAAACCCTGGTCGCAGTGGAAGATCGGGACTTTTACAGTCACTGGGGTGTTTCGCCCAAGTCGATTGCACGTGCCATATGGGTCAATACCTCGGGCGGCAAGATGACCCAGGGCGGCAGCACCCTGACGCAACAATTGGTCAAGAACTTCTACCTGACCAGCGAGCGCAGCCTGAGCCGTAAGCTCACTGAAGCCATGATGGCGATGCTGCTTGAGTTGCATTACGACAAACGCGAGATTCTGGAGGCGTACCTCAATGAAGTGTTTGTCGGACAGGATGGGCAGCGTGCCGTGCATGGCTTCGGTCTGGCCAGCCAGTTCTTCTTTGGTCAACCGTTGTCCGAGCTGAAGTTGCATCAAGTTGCTTTGCTGGTGGGCATGGTCAAGGGGCCGTCCTATTACAACCCGCGCCGTAATCCTGAGCGGGCAATGGAACGGCGCAATCTGGTACTCGACGTGCTTGAGCAGCAAGGCGTCGCCACAGCTGAGCAGGTCGCCGCCGCAAAGAAAATGCCACTGGGTGTGACCACTCGCGGCAAGCTGGCGGACAGCTCGTTCCCAGGCTTCATCGATCTGGTCAAGCGCCAGTTGCGTGAAGACTATCGCGACGAAGACTTGACCGAAGAGGGTCTGCGGATCTTTACCAGTTTCGACCCTATCTTGCAGATGAAGGCCGAAGCGTCCGTCACCGACACCTTCAAGCGTCTGGCCGGGCGTAAAGGCTCCGATGAGGTGGAAGCGGCCATGGTGGTGACCAATCCGGAAACCGGTGAGGTCCAGGCCATGATCGGCAGTCGCCAGGCCAGTTTCGCGGGGTTCAACCGCGCGCTGGATGCCGTGCGACCGATTGGCTCTTTAATCAAGCCGGCGGTATACCTGACCGCGTTGGAAAAACCGAGCAAGTACACACTGACCAGTTGGCTGTCCGACGAGGCTTTTTCGGTCAAGGGCGCCGATGGTCAAGTCTGGAAGCCGCAGAATTATGATCGGCGTTCCCACGGTACGGTGTTCCTGTATCAGGGCCTGGCGCATTCCTACAACTTGTCGACTGCGCGTCTTGGCCTTGAGCTTGGTGTGCCGAACGTCCTCAAGACGCTTGCACGACTGGGTGTCAGCCGGGAGTTTCCGGCATTCCCGTCCATGTTGCTCGGTGCCGGTGGCCTGAGTCCGATGGAAGTGGCGACCATGTACCAGACCCTCGCCAACGGTGGTTTCAATACGCCAATGCGCGGGATTCGTAGCGTCTTGACCGCTGAAGGTGAACCGCTCAAACGCTATCCGTTCCAGATTCAGCAGCGCTTTGATCCTGCTTCCATCTATCTGGTCCAGAACGCCATGCAGCGGGTAATGCGTGAAGGTACAGGGCGTTCGGTGTACAGCTCGCTGCCTGCCAACCTGACCCTGGCCGGCAAGACAGGTACCAGTAACGATTCCCGGGACAGCTGGTTCGCCGGTTTCAGCCAAGACTTGCTCGCCGTGGTCTGGCTGGGCCGCGATGACAATGGCAAGACCCCGTTCACCGGTGCCACCGGTGCATTGCAGGTCTGGACCAGTTTCATGCGCAAGGCTGACCCGTTACCACTGAACATGCCGCAGCCCGACAATATCGTCCAGGCCTGGATCGATCCCCATACTGGTCAAGGCTCCGATGCCAACTGTCCGGGTGCGGTACAGATGCCGTATATTCGCGGCAGCGAACCGCCAGCCGGCGCAGCGTGCGGTGGCGGTGTTCCCGCGGACGCTGATTCGGTCATGGATTGGGTCAAGGGCTGGATGAATTAAGCAAAGAGGATTTCAAGTGAACAAGTGGTGGATTCCAGCTATTACAGCTCTGGCTTTGCTCAATGGTTGCGCCAGTGTGCAGCGCGGTTCTATTCCGGTGGTGGATTCCGGTTCAGCTGTTTCAAACAATGATCGGATCTCGGCCAATGGCGGCTTCCGTCAAACCGTGACCACGCGCCCTACACAGGCGACAACTCAAGCGGTGCCACAAGATTCTGGCGTGGTGGTGATGGTTCCAGGTGGCGGCGCGACTACATCGGCACCCATCAGTGCCGAGCCGTTTACACCAGGGCCGATCACTCCTGGGCCAGTTGACTCTGCACCGATTCAATCAGCGCCGATCAACCAGGGCACCTACAACATGCCCTCGACACCGAGCGGGATTCCGTCCGCCAATGCCGGTGGCCTGTCGGCCGACGAGCAATTGGACGGCCCGGTGCTGGCTTTGCTCACCACCGCGCAGCAACAGCAGGCCGGTGGCGACTTGAACGGCGCATCCTCCAGTCTTGAGCGCGCCCAGCGCGTGGCACCGCGCGAACCGCAAGTGCTGTATCGCCTGGCACAAGTGCGCATGGCCCAGGGCGATGCGCCGCAAGCCGAGCAGTTTGCACGCCGTGGCCTGACGTTGGCCAACGGTCGACCTGACCTGCAGGCAAGCCTGTGGGGCTTGATTGCCCAGGCTCGTGAGAAGCAGGGTGACGCTGCCGGTGCCGCTCAGGCTCGGCAAAAGGCCAAGGTCAGTCTCTGATGGATGCACGTTTTCCGGCGATTGCCGAACAGTTGTTGATGATCGAGCGTGAGTTACGATTGCAGGGCTGGTGGGACGAGGTGTCTCCGGGTGCGCAGGCCTTAAGCAGTGTTGAGCCCTTTTCGGTCGATACCCTGGATTTCCATCAGTGGCTGCAATGGATTTTCCTTGCAAGGATGAAGCAAATCCTTGAACAGGACCTGCCGCTGCCCAATGCTTCGGGAATTATGGAGATGGCTGAGATGGTCTACGCCACCCGGCCGCGAGAAAGCCTTGGCCTGCGGGCTGCGCTGAAAAAGTTCGACCAATTGATCGTCGACGCTCGTTAATTGCCTGACTGCCGGGTTTTCCGGCAGCCTTGCGCACATTTCTACCGCTTGACGACATTCAGGCGAGTTTTATCCCTTCTCAAACCCCTTTCTTCTACGTTCTCATGCGCTTAGTTGGAAAAAAGCGCAATTATTGCTTGACTTGAAGGGGCTGAAACAGAAGAATCCAAAGTCCGCTGTAGAGGGACTGCCAAAAGCAGACCCACTCAGCAGATCATGAGGCGTATATCCGCGCCGACCTGTTACACCCGCAACGCGTTACCTCGCGCTGGGTGGGAAAGTCCCGCAACACTTGGGACGATCCCAATACTTGCTCAGTCAGTGCTGACGTAGTCGGCGACCACCGTCGCTCATGCTCTGCTGAGAAGTAAACCTATTAAGACCCGTCGGTTTTTAACGGACGGTATTCTGGCGTTTTAGAGGTGAACAACGTGGAGCTTTTATCTGGCGGTGAGATGCTCGTCCGCTTTTTGCGTGACGAAGGCGTCGACTATATCTACGGGTACCCAGGTGGTGCTCTGCTGCATGTCTACGACGCACTGTTCAAGGAACCGGCTGTCACCCACATCCTGGTTCGTCACGAACAGGCCGCAACCCATATGGCTGATGGTTATGCCCGTGCCACCGGTAAAGCCGGCGTGGTACTGGTGACGTCTGGCCCTGGCGCGACCAATGCCATCACCGGCATCGCGACTGCTTATATGGACTCCATTCCGATGGTGATCATTTCCGGCCAGGTGGCGAGCACCATGGTCGGTACCGATGCATTCCAGGAAACCGACATGATCGGTATCTCCCGGCCGATCGTGAAGCACAGCTTCATGATCAAGCATGCTTCGGAAATCCCGGAAGTCATGAAAAAGGCGTTCTACCTCGCTCAATCCGGTCGCCCGGGCCCCGTGGTGGTTGATATCCCGAAAGACATGACCAACCCGGCGGAAAAATTCGAATACATCTTCCCGAAAAAGGCCAAGCTGCGTTCCTACAGCCCAGCCGTTCGTGGGCACTCGGGGCAAATTCGCAAGGCGGCAGAAATGCTCCTGGCGGCCAAGCGTCCGGTGCTTTACGCGGGTGGAGGGGTGATCCTGGGAG
This sequence comes from Pseudomonas sp. C321, assembly GCF_055407105.1. Classification (NCBI taxonomy): domain Bacteria; kingdom Pseudomonadati; phylum Pseudomonadota; class Gammaproteobacteria; order Pseudomonadales; family Pseudomonadaceae; genus Pseudomonas; species Pseudomonas sp. C321. Next base: position 143,313 of record NZ_JBUZRB010000009.1, read on the forward strand.
GCGGTTCCGCACCGCTGACTGAACTGGCGAAGATGCTCAACCTGCCGGTGACCAATACACTGATGGGCTTGGGCTCATACCCTGGTTCGGATCGGCAGTTCGTCGGCATGCTCGGCATGCACGGCAGCTACACCGCCAACCTGACCATGCACCATGCCGACGTGATCCTTGCGGTTGGTGCACGGTTCGATGACAGGGTAATCAATGGTGCGAGCAAGTTCTGCCCGAATGCCAAGATCATCCACATCGACATCGACCCGGCGTCTATCTCCAAGACCATCAAGGCTGATGTGCCTATCGTTGGTCCTGTGGAAAGCGTGCTGACCGAAATGGTCGCGGCACTCAAGGACATCGGCGAAACGCCGAACAAGGATTCCGTCGCCAGTTGGTGGAAACAGATCGACGAGTGGCGCGGTGACCGCGGCCTGTTCCCTTACGACAAGGGCGACGGCAGCATCATCAAGCCTCAGACCGTGATCGAAACCCTGTGCGAAGTGACCAAGGGCGATGCCTATGTCACCTCCGACGTAGGTCAGCACCAGATGTTCGCGGCGCAGTACTACCGGTTCGACAAGCCTAACCGCTGGATCAACTCTGGTGGCCTGGGCACGATGGGCTTTGGTTTCCCTGCTGCCATGGGTGTGAAGCTGAGCTTCCCTGATGCCGACGTCGCTTGCGTCACCGGCGAGGGCAGCATCCAGATGAACATCCAGGAGCTGTCCACATGCCTGCAATATGGCCTGCCGGTGAAGATCATTTGCTTGAACAACGGCGTGCTGGGCATGGTTCGCCAGTGGCAGGACATGAGCTACGGCAGCCGACACTCCCACTCCTACATGGAGTCTCTGCCTGACTTCGTCAAACTGGTTGAAGCCTATGGCCATGTTGGCATGCGCATCACCGATTTGAAGGATTTGAAGCCGAAGATGGAAGAGGCGTTCGCCCTGAAGGATCGCCTGGTGTTCATCGATATTCAGGTCGACACCAGTGAGCACGTCTACCCGATGCAGATCAAAGACGGCTCTATGCGCGACATGTGGCTGAACAAAACGGAGCGTACCTAATCATGCGGCATATTATCTCCCTGCTTCTGGAGAACGAACCGGGCGCTCTGTCTCGTGTGGTCGGCCTGTTTTCACAACGCAACTACAACATCGAAAGCCTGACTGTGGCGCCGACCGAAGACCCAACCCTGTCGCGCCTGACGTTGACTACTGTTGGCCATGATGAGGTGATCGAGCAGATCACCAAGAACCTCAACAAACTGATCGAAGTGGTCAAGCTGGTCGACTTGTCGGAAAGTGCCCACATCGAGCGCGAGCTGATGCTGGTTAAGGTTAAGGCTACGGGCGCTCAACGTGCCGAGATCAAGCGCACTACCGACATCTATCGCGGGCAGATCGTCGATGTGAGCGCCAGCGTTTATACCGTTCAATTGACCGGTACAAGCGACAAGCTGGACAGCTTCATCCAGTCGATCGGGACGGCCTCGATTCTGGAAACTGTACGCAGTGGCGTCACCGGGATCGCCCGTGGCGACAAAGTACTCAGCATCTAACCAAAATTAGCGAATGGCCTTAACGGCCTGGATATATAGAGGAACCTCATGAAAGTTTATTACGATAAAGATTGTGACCTGTCGATCATCCAGGGCAAAAAAGTCGCCATCATCGGCTACGGCTCCCAGGGTCACGCTCAAGCCTGCAACCTGAAAGACTCCGGCGTCGATGTGACTGTTGGTCTGCGCAAAGGCTCGGCCACTGTGGCCAAGGCCGAAGCTCACGGCCTGAAAGTTACCGACGTGGCTTCTGCTGTTGCTGCTGCCGACGTGGTCATGATCCTGACCCCGGATGAGTTCCAGTCCTCGCTGTACAAGACCGAAGTTGAGCCGAACATCAAGAAGGGCGCCACCCTGGCCTTCTCCCACGGCTTCGCGATCCACTACAACCAGGTTGTGCCACGCGCCGACCTCGACGTGATCATGATCGCGCCGAAAGCGCCGGGCCACACCGTGCGTACCGAGTTCGTCAAGGGCGGCGGTATTCCTGACCTGATCGCGATTTACCAGGACGCCTCGGGCAATGCCAAGAACGTTGCACTGTCTTACGCTGCTGGCGTCGGTGGCGGTCGTACCGGCATCATCGAAACCACCTTCAAGGACGAGACTGAAACCGACCTGTTCGGCGAACAAGCCGTTCTGTGCGGCGGTACCGTTGAGCTGGTTAAAGCCGGTTTCGAAACTTTGGTTGAAGCTGGTTACGCGCCAGAAATGGCCTATTTTGAATGCCTGCACGAACTGAAGCTGATCGTTGACCTCATGTACGAAGGCGGTATCGCCAACATGAACTACTCGATCTCCAACAACGCTGAATACGGCGAGTACGTGACTGGCCCGGAAGTGATCAACGCTGAATCCCGTCAGGCTATGCGCAACGCCCTGAAACGTATTCAGGACGGCGAATACGCCAAAATGTTCATCAGCGAAGGCGCAACCGGCTACCCTTCGATGACCGCCAAGCGCCGTAACAACGCCGCTCACGGTATCGAAATCATCGGCGAGCAACTGCGCTCCATGATGCCGTGGATCGGTGCCAACAAGATCGTCGACAAAGCCAAGAACTAAGTCGTACGTATCAAGGAAAAACGCGGCCTAGGCCGCGTTTTTTCGTTTGGGGGCAGGTTCTGGTATAAAGCTGCATCGTTTGCGGGTGAACACTCGCCGCAAGTTTCTGTCGAAATTTTTCAAACCGTTGCAAGGTAAAGTCCATGAGCGAACGTCTCGAAGAGCCAAACCAGGCTTCTGACGCCGAAAGCCTGCTACCGATCGATGAGCATGTCGAAGAAGGGCATGACGCTGAAGGCCGTAAAGTCCGGCACCGTGGTATCTATCTTCTGCCTAATCTGTTCACTACTGCGAACCTGTTCGCTGGCTTCTATTCCATTATCAATTCCATGAGTGCCCAGAGCGCTCTTGCGGCCGGTGATACGGTCAGTGCCAGCAAGTACTTTGGCTTTGCTGCGATAGCGATCTTCGTGGCCATGGTCCTCGATGGTCTGGATGGTCGTGTGGCGCGGATGACCAACACCCAGAGTGCATTCGGTGCCGAGTATGACTCGCTTTCCGACATGGTCGCCTTTGGTGTTGCGCCGGCGTTGCTGGCGTTTGCCTGGGCCCTGGGTGATATGGGTAAGGTTGGTTGGATGGTGGCGTTCATTTATGTTGCGGGCGCGGCGTTACGTCTGGCGCGTTTCAATACCCAGGTGGGCACGGCCGACAAGCGTTACTTCATCGGCCTGGCCAGTCCGGCTGCAGCGGGTGTGGTTGCCGGTATCGTCTGGGCATTCAGTGACTATGGCATCCAGGGGTCGAAGATGTCGTTCCTGGTCGCGTTGATGGTGGCTGCTGCCGGTATGCTGATGGTCAGTAATATCAAGTACAACAGCTTCAAGGAACTCGATCTCAAGGGGCGCGTGCCCTTCGTGGCGATCCTTGCGGTGGTGTTGGTATTCGCGGTGGTCTTCAGTGATCCGCCGCGGATACTGTTGCTGGTGTTCCTTGCCTATGCTGCTTCCGGCCCGGTGCAGTATTTGCTCGATCTTCGTAGGCGTAAAACGTTGCCTTAATGTAATTTCCCCCATACTCCGCAGTCTATTGGTGCATCAGTCCTCCAAAGCTGCGGAGTTGCCATGTTAATCAAGTTGCCCCAACCGTCCGATTGCCAAGAGTCGGAAGTCACTCCCGAATCCCTCTATTTCTCTCGCCGCAGCTTGCTCGGTGGTGCGCTTGCTGGCATGGCTACCAGTAGCCTGCCGCGCTGGGCCAGTGCTGATGACGCTGCCCGTTATGCGGGCGTCGAGCCAGGCAAGGCGCCAGGCTGGTTTGCCGACAAACTGCCAAGTACCAAGTGGCAGGCGGTTACCGTCAAGGACGAGACGATCACGCCATTCAAGGACGCGACGCACTACAACAACTTCTATGAGTTCGGTACTGACAAGGGCGATCCGGCAACCAATGCGGGGTCCCTCAAGACCGAGCCGTGGAGTGTGGTTATCGATGGTGAAGTCGCAAAGCCTGGGCGCTATGCCCTGGAAGACTTCATGAAGCCCTATCAGTTGGAGGAGCGTATCTATCGTCTGCGCTGTGTTGAGGCGTGGTCGATGGTGATTCCATGGATTGGCTTTCCGATTTCTGCGTTGCTCAAGCAGGTCGAGCCTACTTCCAAGGCCAAGTACATCCGTTTTGAAACCCTGCAGGACCCCAAGAGTATGCCGGGGCAGCGCTCCAATTTTGCTCTGATTGACTGGCCTTATGTAGAAGGGTTGCGTCTTGATGAGGCGATGAATCCTTTGGCAATCCTGGCGGTGGGTATGTACGGCCGTGAGTTGCCTAATCAGAACGGCGCACCCTTGCGTCTGGTAGTGCCGTGGAAGTACGGCTTCAAGAGCGTCAAATCCATTGTGCGAATCAGTCTGGTCAGTGAGCAGCCGAAAACCACGTGGCAAAGCATCGCTGCAGATGAGTATGGTTTTTACGCGAACGTGAACCCTACCGTCGATCATCCGCGCTGGACCCAGGCGCGGGAGCGACGTTTGCCGAGCGGCCTGTTCAGTCCCAATGTGCGCGAGACGCAAATGTTCAATGGCTACGCCGATGAAGTCGCCTCTTTATATACGGGTCTCGATTTGCGGAAGAACTATTGATGCGATACCCGATCTGGCGCCTCGGCGTCTTTATAGCTGTGGCCGTATGGCCGTTGCTCTGGTTGTATGAGGCTTGGAGCTTCGCCCTTGGGCCTGATCCAGGGAAAGTGCTGGTGGACAGGCTGGGGCTTGGTACTTTGGTGCTGTTGCTGATAACCCTGAGCATGACGCCACTGCACAAACTCAGCGGTTGGGCGGGGTGGATCGGTGTGCGCCGGCAGTTAGGGTTGTGGTGCTTTGCCTATGTTGTTTTGCATCTGGCTGCCTACAGCGTCTTTATCCTGGGGCTTGACTGGTCACAACTGGGTGTAGAGCTGCGCAAGCGGCCCTATATTATTGTGGGTGCCTTGGGCTTCCTTTGTCTCTTGGTGCTGGCGGTAACGTCAAACCGCTATAGCCAGCGTCGGTTGGGTGCGCGCTGGAAGAAGCTGCATCGTTTGGTTTACGTGATTCTCGGGCTTGGTCTGCTGCATATGTTGTGGATCGTTCGTGCTGACCTGAAGGAGTGGGCTATCTATGCATCTATAGGTGCACTGCTCCTGGTGCTGCGGGTACCGCCGGTAATGCGCCGGATTCCACGGCTTATAGCGAAAAAAGCACCTTCTGCAACAAAAGCGTAATTAACCCTTGACGGCAGATTCTGGAAGTCTATAATTCGCCCCACTTCCGGCGCAGTCGAAACGAAAAACTCATTGGTAAACAAAGAGTTATGTAGGTTTCGATAGCGAGTTGCTTCAGTTCACCGAAGCCCAGAAGGAGTTGATAAGGTCGTGTTGTTTGACCCTATTAAC
>NZ_JBUZRB010000010.1:0-144941 GCF_055407105.1 Pseudomonas sp. C321
GTCGGGACGCATCATGGTTGCTGGCTCCTGAAAGAGATCGGGAGCACAGCTTCAGGCTTCAACTAGCGGATTTAAATGTGGGCACGGTGGATCGCTTACCGTTCACGGCGGTGGACGAGTTGCTGGAAGTGAAAGGGATCGGCAAGTCGCTTCTGGAGAAGAATCGCGACAGGCTGGAAATCAAATAACGCGCAGCAGCCAAGCCAAGATGCCGGTCATTGACCGGCCTTCTTTCTGCTTGTGATTTCTGCATTCGCCTGCACTTTCAGATTTCCACGCTAAATCGCAAGATGATCTGGTCGGTTGCCGCCCGTCCAAGCAGCTATAAAAAGCACGGAAAAAAGAGTTTGATCGGTCGTATGCGCCGCAATATTGAGTATGCGAAAGCGCAGGTGTGGGCTAAGGTTGAACATCCGTTTCGTGTGATCAAGCGCCAGTTTAGCTATACGAAAGTGCGTTTCCGTGGTCGGGCAAAAAAAACATCGCGCAGCAGGCGACATTGTTTGCCTTGTCGAACCTGTGGATGGTGCGAAAACGGTTTATGGGTATGGGCGAGGTGCGCCTGTAATGTGGGCCAATGGCCCTGAAAAGGCACGATTATTGGAAATAATCATGAGTTAAGAGCAAAAAAGGTCTGATTTTTCGACCCGCTTGAATTTTTTGAACCTCAGGCAGCGAGGGCATCAAAAATCGCTGGGTACTTCAGACCTTCCTTAAGAAAGTAAGCCTATAGCCATTATTGATGCTGGAGAGAAATTCGCACTATAACCTTATTCCCATTTTCATCAAAAAAGTATGCATTACCAAACTTCCCATGGGTCAACGCACGCAGTAAATCAATATGCTCGCCAAGAGTCGCGCTGGACTCGAGATCCAGTCGGCAGATATCTTTAAAGTCCTTAATTGAATTATAGTTTCCGGGGCTTGTAGTTGGTTTCGCAACGTAGTTCCCATTCAAAATATCTTTAATATGCGCCGAAAGCAGTTCCTTTTCCTGAAGCACCACCCTATTATAAACGTCCAGGGATGTATCGCTACTCCCCACAAACGCCTCTGCTTGGAATATTACAGGACCACTATCAACGTCAGCATCCATTAAGTGAACAGTTGCACCTATCGGCATTTTATTAATAATACTAAATACTTGCGGATACCAGCCGCGATTATAAGGATTCAACCCCGGATGTATATTAATGCAAGTAACCTGCTCAACCAAACTAACAGGAAATATTTGCTTGCAATGCAAAGACAAAACTATATCATACGCATTGATTATTTTTTCTATACATGAAGAGTCCTTCATGTCGATCTGGACAGCTCCTTTGTCCAAAAACAAATCACCAGCCTTATTCAGTATCGTGTAGGCATAGGTAAGCTCAACATTGGTTTCTTTCAGCTCACGCTGGAGTTCATTCTGAAAAAAACTCACCAGTTCTAAATTATCAGATACCACCAGTACTTTTTTCATACTACGCCCTTAATAACATTTACGATTCGAGCCATCTCAGATACCTTAATATTCGGGTATATCGGCAGACACAGAGCCCGCAACGAAATTTTCTTGGTCACGGGTAAGTTGGCATCTTTTGCAGGCGGCATACTTCTATACATGGGGAGCTCGCTGATTAACGGAAAAAAATACCGCCTTGCAAAAACATTATGCTCTCTTAACTTAGAGTATAACTGATCTCGACTCAAGGGATAACTAGACTCTACCAAAATCGGAAAATATGAATAGTTCGCGATGGGTTGGCCGCTCTCTTCAACAACTTTTATGCCAGCCCCCCCTCAATTCCGAACGATAAGGTAGTCGATGTGTACCCGCACCTTTTTCCATTCGGCGTAGACGTAAGGGTGTTCCGGCAGCGGTTGCAGCGCCGGTTGGTCGATGCTCTCGAAGGCTGACCAGCGTGAGCCGGGCAGCTTCTTGAAGGGCTTCTGGTTGAGGCGATCCAGCAGCAGTCCGATTGCTGTGTTGAGTTCGCCCAACGAGAAGAACTGGCGGTTGCGCAGCACCGCCAGGATCCAGCGCTCAACCACTTGGACGCCGACTTCAACCTTGGCTTTGTCCCTGGGTTTACGCGAGCGCGCAGGCAGCACGGCCACGCCGTAGTGCTCGGCCAGATCGCGGTAGCTGGGGTTGATGTCGGGCTCGTAGCGATGTGCCTTGGTGACGCCGCTGCGCAGGTTGTCCGGCACCAGGATCTGCGATGTGCCGCCAAGAAAAGCGAAGCAACGGGCGTGCGAGCCCAGTCAGTCGGGTAGTTTCTGCGACCAGGTGGCCTCGGCGAAGGTGTAGCTGGACGCGCCGAGGACGGCAACGAATATCTGCGTCTGGCGGATCTGCCGGTTTGCCGATCAATGACCGGCACGGTCTGGCCCGCGTAATCGACAAACAGCTTTTCACCAGCACGGTGTTCCTGGCGCATGCCCCGTCGACCTTGGCGACCCAGAGGCGGTAGTGCTCGCAGAACCAGCTGTACTGGAAGCCTTGCGGGTGGCTGAGTCGATACTCTTGCCAGAGCAAAGCCAGGGTTACACCGGGGCGGCGTAATTCAGCGTGGACATGAGCCCAATCAGGCATCGGCCGTTGATCGCTGGGGAGGTCGGGTGGTGGTGGGTAAAGACACTGCTGCAACTGCGCATCGCTCGCTGCGAACGGCCAAGTCAGCCCGCTGGCAGCAAAACGATTGAGGTAATCACCGATGGTTGCGCGCCCCACTTGCAAGCTGACCGCGATCTGGCGAGCAGACAGGCCGACCTCGAACTTGAGACGTAGCACTTCCTTAATTTTACGCATGGATAACCGCTCCACGACGACCTCTCTGCTTCGATACAAGAGGTCGATGGTAGTGAATTAATCCTGCGTTGCTGCCTGCCTTTTGGGTGGCCGGATGGCCATGGAGCGGGTGGCCGGATGCTCGTGGAATCAGCAGTCGTGACCGCTTCGGCATCGGTGCCGCAAAAGCCAAGGTGATCATCGTATTGGTATGCATGGGCACATGCATCGGTGATGTCCTGCATGAATTTCACACCCTGCAACACCCCCATTTTTGACTATCCCCAAACATCACCTAAGTTTGAAAAGCAGCTTCGGAAAAGCTGCTTTTCTCACTGATGTCATGGAGTGTCTCTATATGCGTAAAGCCTGTTTTTCATCTCTGGTTTTTGCTGTCCTCACCAGCATTTCACTGGCTGTCAGCGCAGCCCCGTCAGCCAAACCCGAGGCTCTCACCCCCATCGCCTCCCAAATGTCCAAGGCCGAGCAAACCACTGCCAAGGTCAATCTCAACACTGCGGATGTGGAAACTCTGAGGCGTGACCTGTTCGGTATTGGCTCAGCGAAGGCCAAGGCGATTGTCGCCTATCGTGAAACCAGTGGCCCGTTCACGGCGGTGGACGAGTTGCTGGAAGTGAAGGGGATCGGCAAGTCGCTTCTGGAGAAGAATCGCGACAGGCTGGAAATCAAATAACGCGCAGCAGCCAAGCCAAGAGGCCGGTCATTGACCGGCCTTCTTTCTGCCTGTGATTTCTGCATTCGCCTGCACTTTCAGATTCCCACGCACCACCTCCAGAATCCGCGCCGCCAACGCCTCACTCTCGACGCTACGCGCCAACACCAGCGCCCCCACCAGTGTCGACATCATCATCAAGCCTTGCTCATCAGCATTCGTGCTGCCCAACGCAGCTTCAATTTGCGTGAGCCTCGCGCCAAGCACTGCATCGGTGGTGGCGCTGTTTTGCCCGCGTTGCCCCAGTTCTGAAGACATGGTGGGTAATGGGCAACCTTTATCTGGCGACGTCTGGTGCCATTCGGAAAGGTAGCTGTCGATGAACGCTTCCAGTGGTTGTTCCTGGCTGAACAACATCTCGCAATGGGCGTCGAGTTCTTCGCCTGCCGCTTGCAAGGCCTTTTCCACCAATTCGTCCTTGGACTTGAAGTGCGCATAGAACCCGCCGTGGGTCAGGTTCAGCGCTTTCATCAGCGGTTGCAGGCCGGTGGCACCGATGCCGTCGCGGCGGAACCGTACCGAGGCCTCTTTAATGATGCGCTGGTGGGTTTGGGCTTTGTGGTCGAGTGAATAGCGCATTAGAGCGGCCTCCGAAACGTGGCCCATATTAACCAGGCTTTACGGCGGCTTCTCGGCTCTTTACAAAACTGCGCAACTCATTGGTGACCGGCGGCGAGCTTGGCATGAATAGTGATTACGGCTACAACAACGATTGTTGAACAATCATGAGGTGGCGATGAGTACCACATTGTCCTTGGCGGATCAGATTGCGCGGGAGTTGCGCGCGGACATCATTGGCGGTCGGCTGTTGCCGGGCATGGCGCTGGTTGAGAACGATCTGGTCAAGGCCTACAGCGCGTCGCGCAACACCATTCGCGAGGCGTTGCATCGTTTGGAGCAGGAAGGGCTGACCCGTTACGTGCGAAACAAAGGGGTGATGGTCCGGCGATTGGACATGGGGGAAGTGCGTGATCTGTTTGTAGTCCGTCGCACCCTGGAGTTGCAGGCCATTGCCAGCAGCAAGCCCTTGAGCGTCGATCAGTCCGAGCGCATGGACAACGCCCTCGACGCCACCACCCTGGCCCGTGAGAGGGAAGACTGGCGCGCGGTGGCGACCCACAGTCTGACTTTCCATCAGCAGATTGTCGGCCTGTTGTGCAGCCCGTTGTTCGATGAGTTCTTTGCCCAGGTCATTGCCCAACTGCGCCTGGTGTTTTGCGCTGCGCCCGATGAGCAACGTTTCCAGTCGCCCTGGCTTGAGCGAGATCGAGAGATTTACGCGCTATTGGTCCGAGGCAACAAACTGGCGGCGGGGGAGGCGATGAGCCTGTACCTGGATGATTCGGAACGCCTGTCGTTGGCCCTGTTTGCCCACCCCTGATCGAGGATTTGCCCAATGTACAAAGACTATCCCGCCGCTTACCAGGTCAGTAAAGGCTCGGCCTTGCAGGTCGACAAGGCATTTTATGAGCGGATTCGTGACGCTGCTGGTCAGCGCACGCTGATTGAGCAGTTCGAGGTGCCGATCCGGACGGGGAGGGCGTGGAAGGTGCCTGCCGGTCATGTGTTTCGCGTGACCACTCCGGTCGGGCCGCAGGTGGGGGATTTCAACGTGTGGAACGCCAACGACCCTCGCGAACGTCTGTGGGCGGCGCGCACTCGTCAGTTGCAGGGCGCTCATGTCAGTGTCCATGACCGGTTGTGGTCGAATCTGCCGTTCCTAAGGCCGCTGGTGACCATCACTGATGACAGCCTGGCCGGTTATGGCATTGATGAGCATGGCGGGCGCTTGCACGATTTGCTCGGCACCCGCTGCGACCCTTATGTGAACAAGATGCTCACCGGTGAGGACTTCCATCACCATTGCCATTCGAACCTGACGCGGGCGGTGTTACCCCACGGCCTGACGGAGTTCGATGTGCATGACGTGCTGAATATCTTTCAGTGCACTGGCCTGAATCACGACGACATGTATTTCATGAAGGCTTGCCCGGCGCAGAAGGGCGACTATCTGGAGTTTTTTGCCGAGATTGATTTGTTGTGTGCGCTGTCGACGTGTCCGGGAGGGGATCTGTCGTTGCCGATGTGGGGCCCCGATGCGCAAGACCCACTGACTGTGTGTCGTCCGTTAGGCGTTGAGATTTACCGCCTGGAAGATGAGCTGCTTCAAGGCTGGAGCCAGCCGGAACGTGCCGCCTATAAAGGGCAGCACGGTTTGCAGATTGCCAAGGCGGATTGGGAGCAGTAGCCCTCCCGCAAAAGGCTAGCGGTCCTGCGCGTCCTTGGCATCCGCTTGCGCGTTGCGCTCGGCCACGCGTTTGCGTTGTTCGTCGGTCAGTTCCACTGTGTGGGCGCTGTCTCGCAGCATCATCAAACCACCGACGATCGAACCGATAGCGACCGCCATAATCAACCAGGCATACCAGGGCATAAGGCTCTCCTTGAGGCCGACTGCAGTGGGGAAGATTTCCCACGGCAATAACAGCTTTGAGTAACGGGCTTTGTCAGTGGTTCCATTGTAGGCCCGTTCTGCCCTGCAGGTTTAGAGCCCGGTCAACATTGCGTCTGCCGGTGCATCGGCACGATCTTGTGCCGTGAGTTGGAAGTAGACAAAACCCACCGCCATAAAGCCCAGGAAGACCAGGCCGATCAGGGTGTTGAACCAGGCCATGGCCACCAGGCACACCAGCGCCAACACCAGGGCGATGCCCGGCACGATCGGGTAACCCGGCGCGCTGAAGGTGCGTTCCAGCAGCGGTTCGGTTTTGCGCAGCTTGAACAGGCTGAGCATGCTCATGATGTACATGACGATGGCGCCGAACACCGCCATGGTGATCATCGCTGCAGTGAGGGTCATGCCGCCCAGGTTGATCAGGCCGTCGCTGTAGATGGCAGCGATACCAACCACGCCACCGGCGATGATTGCCCGATGCGGTGTCTGAAAGCGCGACAGTTTGGCGAGGAAGGACGGCAGGTAACCGGCGCGGGCCAGGGCAAAGAACTGGCGCGAGTAGCCGAGGATGATCCCGTGGAAGCTGGCCACCAGGCCGAACAAGCCAATCCACACCAGCATGTGCAACCAGCCGGAGCTTTCACCGACCACGGTTTTCATCGCCTGGGGCAGTGGGTCGTTGATGTTCGACAGGGTGCGCCAGTCGCCCACGCCGCCGGCAAAGAACATGACGCCCATGGCCAGGATCACCAGGGTCAGGATGCCGCTGATATAGGCTTTGGGAATGGTGCGTTTTGGATCTTTCGCTTCTTCGGCGGCCATGGCGGCGCCTTCGATGGCGAGGAAAAACCAGATGGCGAACGGGATTGCGGCAAACATCCCGGCAATCGCTGGTGCACCGAAGGTGTCGGAGCCGGCCCAGCCGTTGAGAGCGAAGTTGCTGAAGCTGAAGGCGGGGGCGACCACGCCCATGAACACCAACAACTCAGCCACGGCGAGGACGCAGACTACCAGTTCAAAGGTCGCGGCCAGTTTGACGCCGAGAATGTTCAAACCCATGAACACAATGTAGGCACCGACGGCCGCGTGTTTGGGGTCCAGCGCCGGGAACTGCACGTTCAAGTAGGCGCCGATGGCCAGGGCGATGGCCGGCGGGGCGAAGACGAATTCGATCAGTGTCGCCAACCCGGCGATCAGGCCGCCTTTCTCGCCGAAGGCTCGGCGGCTGTAGGCAAAGGGTCCACCCGCATGAGGGATCGCGGTAGTCAGTTCAGTGAAGCTGAAGATAAAGCAGGTGTACATGGTGGCGACCATCAACGAGGTCACCAGGAAGCCCAGCGTACCCGCCACGCCCCAGCCATAGCTCCAGCCGAAATATTCCCCGGAAATCACCAGCCCGACGGCGATGCCCCATAAGTGCAAGGTGCCTAGGGTTGGTTTGAGTTGTGTGTTCATTGTGCTGCTCCCTGAACGGTTTGGAATGTTTCAAGGCATTGCAGCGGCCATGCCAGCCTGCAAATCAGTGTCGTAAAGTCGCTGAACTGTCGCCGGGAGGATGGTTTGGCGTTTGAATATTTTCTGTGGCGCACCAGATCAGGGCGTTGGTGCCTGGTCTGGCGCCATTGCGACATGGGTATCTACACATCTCTTGAGGGGGACGCCTAGTTCTTGCTCGCGAAAATCTGGGGGTGCCGTGGTGACTCAGGATGCCCGCGTTATCGTTAACGACCATCGCGAGCAAGCTCGCTCCTACAGATGGGGGCTATGTTCGCTTCAGATAGATCAAAAGCAGATCAAGGGCCAGCGTCAATCTGTTTTTTTGTAGGCGCGAGGGGGATGCCTAGTTCTTGCTCGTGAAGAACCTGAGGGTGCGGTGGTGATTCAGGATGCCCGCGTCATCGTTAACGTTTTTCGCGAGCAAGCTCGCTCCTACAGTGGCAGTAGATACGCTCTTGCTTCTCACCACTCAGGTCGGCTACCAGGCCGCCGTGCTCTTGCTTTTGATCTTGATCTTGATCTAAGGCGCCCCGTTAACCACGATGGCTGAACGCAGGCATTGATCCGTGGGTAAACCGGCAGGACGCCGGTTTAGCCGCGCTGGGCCAAGGATGGCCCATCGCGGCGGCCCACGGAGCAATGCCGGAGTGAAGGCATGCCGAGCCACAGCGAGGCACCGAGTGGTGGGGCAAGAGCCTTTGGTTACTTTGGGCTTTTCAAAGTGACACGCCGTAAGGGCGTAACCCCAAGCCGCCGTTACCGCAGCAACGGATATGTACCCAGCCCAGCCTTTGCTCCCACAGTTGATCAGCCCCCACTAACCCCCAAAGCCCCCTGTAACCTGCGCACAACCCCACTCTTTACGCGTTCTTTACGCCCTGCCCATACCCTCGCTCTCGTTCCTTTACGGTGCTCCTGCGGACAATACCCCCACACTCGGCAATCGCCGTACAACGGAGAAACTTCCATGAGCGTTCTGGACGGGGTGTCACTGCTATTGGCCGTGGCGCTGTTCATTTATCTGCTGGTTGCGCTGTTACGCGCGGATCGGAACTAGGAGCGGCTATGTACAGTTATGACTATTGGCTGATCATCGCCTTCTTTGCCGTGGTACTGGTTCCGGCGCCATTTCTGGGGCGGTTCTACTACAAGGTGATGGAAGGCCAGCGAACCTGGCTGACCCCGGTTTTCGGCCCGGTGGAGCGCGTGTGTTATCGCATCGCAGGCGTCGATGCGCAGGCCGAGCAGAGCTGGCAGAAATACGCCCTGGCTTTGCTTGCCTTCAACCTTGCGGGTTTCGTGCTGTTGTTCTCGATCCTGCTGTTCCAGGACTACCTGCCTCTTAACCCGCAGAAATTGCCGGGTCAGGAATGGACGTTGGCCTTCAACACCGCGGTCAGTTTCATGACCAACACCAACTGGCAGTCCTACAGCGGTGAAGCGTCCCTGAGCTACCTCAGCCAGATGGCCGGGCTCACCGTGCAGAACTTCGTCAGTGCCGCCACCGGCCTGGCCGTGTTGGTTGCGTTGTGCCGTGGCATCGGTCGCAAATCGGCTACTACCCTGGGCAACTTCTGGGTCGACATGACCCGCGCCACCCTCTACGGCCTGTTGCCGTTGTGCCTGGTGCTGGCGTTGTTCCTGGTCTGGCAGGGTGTGCCGCAAACCTTCGCCCACTACGTTGGCGCGGTGACGATGCAAGGCGTGGATCAAGTGATCCCGCTCGGGCCAGCAGCTAGCCAGATTGCCATCAAGCAATTGGGCACCAACGGCGGCGGTTTCTTCGGGGTCAACTCAGCGCATCCGTTTGAGGACCCGACCGCGTGGGCCAACCTGTTTGAAGTGGCCTCGATCATTCTGATTCCGGCGGCCCTGGTGTTCACTTTCGGTCACTACGTGAAAGACCTGCGTCAGAGCCGGGCGATCCTCGCTTGCATGCTGGCGTTGTTCCTGATTGGCGGCTCGGTGTCGCTGTGGTCTGAATACCAACCCAACCCAACCCTGAACAACGCCGCCGTCGAACAGACCGCGCCGCTGGAAGGCAAGGAATCGCGTTTCGGCACCACCGGCACTGTGTTGTGGTCAGTGACCACCACCGCTGCATCCAACGGTTCGGTCAACGGCATGCAAGACAGCCTTAGTCCGCTGAGCGGAATGGTAGCGCTGGTCAACATGATGGTCGGCGAAGTGATCTTCGGCGGTGTCGGTGCCGGCATGTACGGCATGTTGCTCAACGTACTGATTGCGGTGTTTCTCGCCGGATTGATGATTGGCCGCACCCCGGAATACCTGGGCAAGAAACTCCAGGCCAAGGAAGTGCAACTGCTGGTGGTGACCTTGCTGGTGATGCCGGTAGGCGTACTGGTGCTCAGCGCCATCGCCGCCAGCCTGCCTGGCCCTGCGGCGGCCGTCAGTAATCCTGGCCCCCATGGTTTCAGTCAGTTGCTCTATGCCTACACCTCGGCCGGTGCCAACAACGGGTCGGCGTTTGGTGGTTTCGGTGCCAACACCCCGTTCCACAACCTGATGCTGGGTCTGGGCATGTTGATCGGCCGCTTCGGCTACATCCTCCCGGTACTGGCCTTGGCCGGCAGCCTGGCGATGAAGAAGAGTGCACCGATTGGCCAGAACAGCTTCCCGACCCATGGCCCGCTGTTCGTGACCCTGTTGACCGTGACCATTTTGCTGGTGGGCGGCTTGACCTTCCTGCCGACGCTGGCGCTGGGTCCGATTGCTGAACACTTGAGTATGGGCTTCTAAGGGGATATGGAAATGAATATGCCTGCCAAAAATGCTGCCCCGGTGAAAGCCCCGGAGCCTACAAAAACCGCGATGTCGGCCCTGTGGCGCCCGGCGCTGATCCAGGCCTTCGTCAAGCTGGACCCGCGCCAACTGAAGCGCTCGCCGGTGATGCTGGTGGTCGAACTGACCGCGATTCTCACCACCGTCCTGTGCTTCATACCAGACGTCGCTGTGCCGACCTTTGTCGCCGTGCAAATCGCCGTGTGGCTGTGGTTCACCGTGCTGTTCGCCAACTTCGCCGAAGCCTTGGCTGAAGGTCGCGGCAAGGCCCGCGCCGACAGCCTCAAGGCTGGCAGCGAAGGCCTCAGTGCGCGGCGTAAGGAGGCCGACGGCAGCTTCAAGGTCGTCCCGGCTACCAGCCTGCGCAAAGGTGATGTGGTGCGTGTTGCCGCCGGGGAAATGATCCCTGGTGACGGCGAAGTCATCGAAGGGATTGCTGCGGTCAACGAAGCGGCCATCACCGGTGAATCTGCGCCAGTGATCCGCGAATCCGGCGGCGACCGTTCGGCCGTCACCGGTAACACCCGTCTGGTTTCGGACTGGCTGATGATCCGCATCACCGCCAACCCCGGTGAGTCGACGCTGGACCGCATGATCGCCCTGGTAGAAGGCGCCAAGCGCCAGAAAACCCCCAACGAAGTGGCGTTGGACATTCTGCTGATCGGCCTGACCCTGATCTTCCTGCTGGTGGTAGTGACCCTGCAACCGTTTGCCCACTTCGCCAATGGCAGCCTGCCGCTGGTGTTCCTGGTCGCACTGTTGGTGACGTTGATTCCTACCACCATTGGTGGCCTGCTGTCGGCCATCGGCATTGCCGGCATGGACCGCCTGGTGCGCCTGAATGTGATCGCCAAGTCTGGTCGCGCCGTAGAGGCTGCGGGGGACGTGCATGTGCTGTTGCTGGACAAGACCGGCACCATCACCTTCGGTAATCGTCGTTGCACTGCCGTGTATGCGGCCCCAGGTGTCAGCGGCAAGGAACTGGCCGAAGGCGCACTGCTGGCGTCCCTGGCTGACGACACCGCCGAAGGCAAGTCCATTGTCGAGTACCTGCGAGCCCTGCACCCGCAAGCCGAACCGTCGAGCGAAGAACTGACTAGCGTGCCGTTCAGTGCCGAAACGCGCTTGTCTGGTGTCGACTATCAAGGGCGCGTGTACCGCAAGGGCGCGGTGGATTCGCTGCTGGCCTTTATCGGTCTGCAACGTAGCGACCTGCTGCCGGCGCTGTCCCGTGAAATCGACAAGATCGCCCAGAGCGGCGGCACGCCGTTGCTGGTGTGCGCCGATGGCAAGTTGTTGGGGGCGATTCACCTCAAGGACGTGGTCAAGCCTGGCATTCGCGAGCGTTTCGCCGAGCTGCGCAAGCTGGGGATTCGCACGGTAATGGTGACCGGTGACAACCCGTTGACCGCTGCTGCGATTGCCGCCGAGGCGGGTGTCGATGACGTACTGGCCGAAGCCACACCGGAGAAAAAGCTGGCGCGCATTCGCCATGAACAGAACGACGGCCGCCTGGTCGCCATGTGCGGCGACGGCGCCAACGACGCCCCGGCGCTGGCCCAGGCTGACGTCGGCATGGCCATGAACGACGGCACACAAGCGGCCCGCGAGGCGGCGAACATGGTCGACCTCGACAGCGACCCGACCAAGCTGCTGGACGTGGTGCAGATCGGCAAGGAATTGCTGGTGACCCGTGGCGCGCTGACGACCTTTTCCATCGCTAACGACGTGGCCAAGTACTTCGCCATCCTGCCGGCGCTGTTCGCCTCGATCTACCCGCAACTGGGCGTGCTCAACGTGATGCACCTGAGCAGCCCGCAGAGCGCGATCCTCTCGGCCATCGTGTTTAACGCGCTGATTATTGTCGTGCTGATCCCGCTGGCCCTGCGCGGTGTGCGGGTGCAGGCGGCGAGTGCGGCGGCGTTGCTGCGTCGCAACCTGTTGATCTATGGCGTCGGCGGGCTTCTGGTGCCGTTCGTGGGGATCAAGGCGATCGACATGCTGTTGACGGCGTTGCACTTGGTTTAAGCCCTGTTGTGAGGGGACTTGTTGTGCCGAGAGGGGGTATCTCCTCTCCGAAAAAGCCTCTCACCACAACGCCGTTTTGTTCAACGAATTGAGGAATATGAAATGTCCAACATGATCCGCCCGGCCCTGAGCCTGCTGGTGTTGATGACCCTGATTACCGGCGTGGCTTACCCCCTGGTTGTCACTGGCGTGGCGCAAGTCGCCTTCCCTGACCAGGCCAATGGCAGCCTGATACGCGATGCCGACGGCAAGGTGCGCGGCTCCAGCCTGATTGCCCAGGACTTCACCGGCGACGACTGGTTCCACCCACGGCCGTCCGCCGGTGCCTTTGCTACCGTGGCCAGCGGCGCCAGCAACCTGGGGCCAAGTAACCCGGCACTGGCCACGCGGGTGTTTGACGATGCCAATAAATTGCTCGTCTCAAGCCAGGGGCCGGTGCCACTGGCGCTGCTGACTACCTCCGGCAGCGGTCTTGATCCACACTTGCCACCGCAAGCGATTGCCTATCAACTGGCGCGGGTCGCCG
The DNA here is from genome assembly GCF_055407105.1 of Pseudomonas sp. C321. Taxonomy (NCBI): domain Bacteria; kingdom Pseudomonadati; phylum Pseudomonadota; class Gammaproteobacteria; order Pseudomonadales; family Pseudomonadaceae; genus Pseudomonas; species Pseudomonas sp. C321. The sequence continues at coordinate 12,818 of NZ_JBUZRB010000010.1, forward strand.
CCGCACGCAATCTGCCGGTGGCCACACTGGAGCGCTTGATGGCTGCTCACATTGAGCAGCCGCTGGTAGGGCCGCCAGTAGTGAATGTGCTGGAGCTGAACATGGCCCTGCAAGCGTTATAAGCAGTAGGCACCGCCAATCGCGGGCAAGCCCGGCTCCCACACTGATCTATGTTGAACGCAGAGTTGAGGTTCACAGCAGATCAAATGTGGGAGCCGGGCTTGCCCGCGATGACAGTCTGAAAAACTCTACATAAACACCAGAAGGAAACCCTGCGCATGAGCGACTCCGGCCGTGCCGATGCCCTGTTAGCCGATCTGCCCCGGGACGGCCGTGGCCGGCTCAAAGTCTTCCTCGGTGCCGCCCCAGGTGTGGGCAAGACCTACGCCATGCTTCAGGCTGCACACACTCAATTGCGCCAAGGTGTAAGGCTGATCGCCGGGATAGTGGAAACCCACGGCCGAGCTGAGACTGAAGCCTTGCTCAGCGGTTTGCCGCAGCAGCCTTTGCTACGCTCCGAGTACCGAGGCGTGATGCTGGAGGAAATGGACCTTGACGGTCTGCTCGCCGCCAAGCCCAAGCTGGTACTGGTGGACGAACTGGCCCACAGCAACGCCCCTGGCAGCCGCCACGAAAAGCGCTGGCAAGACATCCAGGAACTGCTCGCAGCTGGTATCAACGTCTTCACCACGGTCAACGTCCAGCACCTGGAAAGCCTCAACGATCAGGTGCGCGGCATCACCGGCGTGCAGGTGCGCGAAACCCTGCCCGACTGGGTGTTGCAGGAAGCCGATGAACTGCTGCTGATCGACCTGCCATCCCGCGAGCTGCTGGAGCGTCTGCGGGACGGCAAAGTCTACGTGCCGGAACAGGCCCGTGCGGCCATCGATGCGTTTTTTACCCAGACTAACCTCATGGCTCTGCGCGAGTTGGCGATGCAAACCGCCGCCGCCCACGTCGATGACGATCTGGCCCAGGGTTATCGACAACTGGGCCAGGCTGCGCCCGCCGTGCGCGGGCGCTTGCTGGTGGGTGTCGATGGCGATGCCCACGCCGAGCGCCTGGTACGCCACGCCAGCCGCGTAGCCCAGCGTCGGCATCTGCCCTGGAGCCTGGTGCATGTCGACAACGGCCGTGTACAGGATGAGCGATCACGCCTGCATCTGCAAAACGCCCAGCAACTGGCCGAACGGCTTGGCGGCGAGGTGGTGTTGCTACGCGCAGGCGAAGTGGCCAAGACCTTGATCCAGCATGCCGCCGAGCGCCGTGCCAGCCTGGTGCTGGTGGGGCAGTCGCGACCACGCTGGCAGCGCACGCTGTTCGGTGGCGGGCTGGCGGCGCGGTTGTTGCGTAACGCGCGGGGCCTGGAAATCAACGTCCTCGACAGCGATGAAGCACCGGCCCCGCCACGCTTGCCCGATGTGCGTGGGCTGGTGTGGTTCGACTACCTCCTGGCACTGCTGGCGACGGTACTGGCCACCGGGTTGGCCTGGGCGGTGTCCAGCGTCTTGCCGTTGCCCAACATCTCTCTGGTGTTCCTCGCCGCCGTGCTGCTGGTAGCGGTGCGCAGCAGTCTTGGCCCGGCGCTGGCCTGTGCGGCGCTGTCGTTCTTGACCTATGACTTCTTGTTTATTCCGCCGAATTTCTCCTTCGCTATCCAGCGTGAAGAAGACGTGCTGACCCTGTTGTTCTTCCTGCTGATGGCGGCGTTGACCGGCAACCTGGCTGCGCGCCAGCGTCGGCAATTGCAGGCGCTGCGCGAAACCCAGGAAGAAACCAGCGAACTGTTGGATTTGTCGCGCAAACTCACCGCTGCCACCGATCGCCAGGCGGTGATCAGTGCGGCGGCCCATCACCTGGAAGGCTCGAGCGACTTGCAATTGTGCCTGGTCAATCGCGATGGGCAGGGCGACTGGAAGATCGAGACCGGTGGCCCGATCACCTTTACCGAGGCCGAGCGCGCCGCCGCCGACTGGGCCTGGCAACACGATCAGCCAGCGGGGATGGGCACCGGTACCTTGCCATTTGGTCGTTGGTGGTGGTGGCCGTTGTCCGGCGAAGAGGGCCCTTTGGGCTTGCTCGGTGTCAGCCCGAAAGCCGGCCTGGAACTGAGCGGTCAGCGTCGTCGTTTGCTCATCGCCTTGAGCCAACCGCTGGCCCAGGCGTTGGCCCGTGCGCAGTTGGCCCAGGAGCTGGAAGCGGCCCGCTTGCATGGTGAAACCGAGCAGCTGCGCAGCGCTTTGCTGGCGTCGGTGTCCCATGATTTACGCACACCACTGACCTCCATGCGCGGCAGCATCGACAGCCTGCTGGCTCTTGGCGAAGCCATTCCCCTGGAAGATCGCCGGGAACTGCTGGAAGGCACCCGCGATGAAGCCGAACGCCTGGACCGTTACATCCAGAACCTGCTGGACATGACCCGCCTCGGCCACGGCGCCTTGAAGCTGGCGCGCGATTGGGTGTCGCCCGGCGATATCGTCGGCAGTTCCCTGGGCCGGTTGCGGGCGGTGCTGGCGCCGTTGCAGGTGACCACCGACGTGCCAGTCGAGTTGCCGTTACTGTATGTACACGCTGCCTTGATTGAGCAGGCGCTGGTCAATGTGCTGGAAAACGCCGCGCGCTTTTCCCCTCCTCATGGGCGTCTGCAACTGCGCGCGGGTGTTGTTGAAAAGGAATTGTTTTTCTCCGTCAGCGACGAAGGCCCAGGGATTCCCGAGGATGAGCGTGCGAAGATTTTCGACATGTTCTACACCGCCGCAAGGGGTGATCGCGGCGGGCAGGGAACCGGGCTTGGCCTGGCGATCTGCCTGGGCATGGTCGGTGCCCACGGCGGGCATATCAGCGTGGCTGAGGGCATCGAAGGGCAGGGCACGTGCATCACCCTGTTCCTGCCATTGCAGACTCAACCCGGCCTGGAAAGTGAACCTTGAACCCAGGTACGCTACTCTCTTCTATAAACGGATTTTGATTGGACACCATGAGCCAGACTGCGACGATTTTGGTCATTGACGACGAACCGCAGATCCGCAAATTTTTGCGCATCAGCCTGGCTTCTCAGGGCTATAAAGTGATTGAAGCCGGCACCGGCAATGAAGGACTGGCCCAGGCGGCGTTGAGCAAGCCGGACCTGCTGGTGCTGGACCTTGGCCTGCCAGACATGGACGGCCAGCAAGTGCTGCGCGAGTTTCGCGAGTGGTCGACGGTGCCGGTGCTGGTGCTGTCGGTTCGCGCCAGTGAAGGGCAGAAGGTCGAGGCGTTGGACAATGGCGCCAATGACTATGTGACCAAGCCTTTTGGCATCCAGGAGTTTCTGGCGCGGGTGCGGGCTCTGTTACGCCAGGCTCCGGGGGGGGAGGCTCAGGAAGCGGCGCTGAATTTTGGCCCGTTGACCGTGGACCTTGCCTATCGCCGGGTATTGCTGGACGGTGCCGAGGTGGCGCTGACCCGTAAAGAGTATGCGGTGCTGGCGCAACTGGCGCGTCATCCAGGGCGGGTCATCACGCAACAGCAATTGCTCAAGGACATCTGGGGGCCAACCCATACCGAAGACAGTCACTACCTGCGGATTGTGGTCGGGCATCTGCGGCAGAAGCTGGCGGATGATCCCACCCAGCCGAGGTTTATCGTGACCGAGGCCGGAGTGGGGTATCGGTTATTGAACCCTGAGACCTGATAGATTCCTGTTGCCTGTACCTTTTTCTCGTAGCAGCAAATCTCAGTGCTGCTCACTTTCATACCGGTCCAAGGTATCACTGGCAATTTGCCGGCCCAGTTCGATCAGCTCCGGCGCCTTATAGAACTCGAAAAACCGGCACACCCGCTTGGGCACGTTGATCAGGATATCCGGCGGGTAGCCGGCGATCTTGTACTGCGCCAATGAGGTCTGCATCACCTCGAAACTCTGGTTGATCAAATCCAGCAGCGATGCGGGTCCTACGTTGTCGATGATGAACGAACCCGTGGCGGACTTTGGCGCACCGGCCATTTCCGGGGCTGCGGCCGGTTGTTGGGCTTCAGGTTCGGCGGAGTCCAGCCACGGATTGATGTCGGCGGCCTGGGCCAGCAGGGCTTCCTGTTCCAGCAGCAACAACTGTTCGGCCTGCTTGCGGCGAAACGGCAAGTGCGAACCCAGCGACCGCACCAGGTTATCGAACCGGCTTTTGAAAGCGGGCGGGCGCTGGATCACCGGCAACCGGTAGTGCTTCTGGTTGGTGGAGTTAAGGTTGACCGCGATGATCAGGTCGCAATGGCTCGACACCACGGGCACGATGGGCAGCGGGTTCAGCAGGCCACCGTCCACCAGCATGCGGTTGCCCTGCATCACGGGCGTGAACAGGCTGGGAATCGCTGCCGATGCGCGCATGGCCTGATGTAGGCAACCTTCCTGGAACCAGATTTCCTGCTGGTTAGTCAGGTCGGTGGCCACGGCGGTGTAGGGAATGCGCAGGTCTTCGATATTGATCTCGCCGACGATCTTGCGGATCTGCCCGAAGACCTTCTCGCCGCGTATCGCCCCCAGGCGAAAGCTGACATCCACCAGGCGCAGTACATCGAGATAATCGAGGCTTTCGATCCAGTTTCGATAGTCCTTGAGTTTGCCTGCGGCATAGATTCCGCCGACCACGGCGCCCATGGAGCAGCCGGCGATACAGGCGATGTCATAGCCGCGCTTTTCGATCTCTTCGATCACCCCGATATGGGCGTAGCCCCGTGCGCCGCCGGAGCCCAGGACCAATGCAACACGTTTCTTCATGACTCGTTCCTTCGCAAAACAGGTACCCACAATGCACCTATCGTGGGGGTTGCTTCAATCCTAGCTGACTGGCGCTATTATTTTTGTAAACTGAGCAGTTTGCTCGGGTATGCTCTGGCAATTGGCATTGTGCATTTCAGGCTGTGCGATGAGGCACTTTTTGATGTAGATACCGTCTACATCCCACGACTGTTTTTCTTTTCTTGAGGTGTCATTGATGAAAGCCTGGATGTGTTTGCCTGTGATCGTACTGGCGTTGGCTGGTTGTGCGGGAAAGACGGCCTATCGTGATAGCTGCGCTACGCAGTTGGACGCTGCCTGGCACGAGCTTGACCTGGCCAAGGCCGAAGGCTTTGCTGGCACTATCAGTTACTCCAAGGCCCTGTCCCTGCTGACCGGCGCCAAGACCCAGCAACAATTTGAAGCGTTCGAAGGTTGCTCCAACAAAGCCGAGAAAGCCCGTTTCTATATTCGTGAGTCTCGTGCCGGGCGTTGACTTGTAGCAGCTGTCGAGTGACGCGAGGCTGCGATAGTAGCTTTGTGCAAACAGGGACTTTTATCGTTGAGGAGAGCAAAGGATGTCAGCCTTGGTAGATCAGTTAGTCGCTCAGGTCATTGGCCTGGAAGTGGGGTTGCTGAGCTGCCAGGCTCGCCTTGCTAATGTCACTGACGATGAAGCGCTGCATGATCTGCGCACCACGGTGCGGCGCCTGCGCAGTCTGTTGCGGCCGTTACGCGGGTTGCCCGGTGTTGAACAACTCGAAGCTGCCGCCAGCGGCATCGGCCAACTGACTACACCGTTGCGGGACCGTGAGGTGTTGGCGGCCTATCTTCACCTCCACGGCCATCACGAGGCGGCCGACCGACGCACCCGTCAACAGCCGGCGGCTTATCGTCAGGTGGCCCAAGGCCCGGAACTGGCGCAGCTGCTGTTGATCATTGATGCATTCCCTCGCTTTATCCGCGCTTCCCAGCGCCAGAAATTGCTCAAGGGCCTGCGCCCTCGTATCGAAAAACGCCTGGCCAAGCAATGGCAGAAACTGGACGAGGCATTACACGACCCCAGCCACGATCGCCATCGCCTGCGCCTTTTGATCAAGCGCGTGCGCTATGCAGCCGAGGCGTACCCGCAACTGGGCAAATTGCCTGCGAAGGCGATGTCCCACCTCAAGTCCGCCCAAGGGGCATTGGGTGATTGGCATGACTGTTGGCAGTGGCTGGCCCAAGCCGAACACCAGGCAGATTTGCAGCCCTGTGTTGCGGTTTGGCACCGGACTATGGCCGAGGCCGAAGGGCACGCGGATCGGGTGTTGGATAAGCTGAGTGCGGACTGTTTCTCGAGCAAGGCTTAGTCCGCGGCTTATCTGTCCGGGTTTTTGGCCGTAATAAGTGCTGTACCGCGCAGCTTGGGTGGTTAAGATCCCTCAATCGTTTTTCTGTCGATTGAGGTTGCCATGCGCTTTAGTGATTTGCTTGACGCCGTCCGCCATAATCCCTTGGATGTGTCGATCCCTGCCGAATGGGCCCAGGGCCGCGCCACCTTTGGCGGACTGGTCGCCGCCTTGCAATACCAAGCCTTGCGCGCTCGTGTGCCAGATGATCGTCCGCTGCGATCGTTGGCCATTACCTTTGTCGGTCCTGTGGCACCGGATGTATCCGCACGTTATGAAGTCGAAGTGCTGCGTGAAGGCAAGGCGGTCAGCCAGTTGCAGGGCCGCGTTGTGCAAAACGGTGAAGTGATGACCCTGGTGCAGGCCAGCTTCGGCGCCTCGCGGGAGTCGCAGATTAGTGTGGTGGCCGAGCCTGCACCCACCTTCAAACACTGGGATGAATGCCAGGAGTTGCCCTATATTAAAGGCGTGACACCCGAGTTCATGCGTCATCTGGCAATGCGTTGGAGTGTCGGCGGCTTGCCGTTCACCGGCAATAAGTCCCGCGACATGGGCGGCTGGGTGCGCTTGCGTGGGGATGTGAAAGAGGAGCCGCTGACCGAGGCGCATATCCTGGCGCTGGTGGATGCCTGGCCGCCAGCCTTGTTGCCGCACCTGAGCAGGCCGGCGCCGGGCAGCACCTTGACGTGGACCATCGAGTTTATCCAGCCGCTGCAGCAAGTCAGCACCCTGGACTGGTGCCAGTACCACGTTGAGATCGAACACGCCCGCGACGGCTATGGTCATGCCGCGGCCGCGCTGTGGAGCCCGCAGGGTCAGTTGATCGCGCTGAGCCGCCAGACCGTGGTGGTGTTCGCCTGAAGTCCAGTTAATGCCGGTGGCGCTGACGCCAGGCCTGGGCTTCCAGGCTGTGGCCATGACGTTGCAGTGCCAGGCCGGCCAGCACGCCGACCACGCCGATGGCAAAACTGGCGAGGCTCAGGCTGAACACCCCAGACACAATCAGCAGAAAACCGATGATGAACAGCGGTACGGCAATCAGGTGCAATACCAGATTGGTCGGGTGCTGGTGGTTTTGCGGGTAGGCGCGCCATTGCCAGGCGGGGAGATTGGGATGACGTTTACCCATGATGGTGAATCCTCTGTCCGTTGAAACAACTTGAACAGAGTTTAGGTCGGGCGGGGGGCTTGGGCGAATCAAGGCTGGCTATGAGGGTTATAGCTTCGCCAACCTTGAAAACTGTTACAGCTTCAACTGCCCAATCGCCTTGTTCAATTCCCCGGCCAATGTCGCCAGCTTATTACTGGTAGTCGCTGAATCCAGCGTCTGTTGCACGGTGTTTTCGGTGACATCACGGATACCCACTATCGCCCGATTCATCTCTTCGGCGACGTGGCTTTGCTGTTCGGCGGCGACGGCGATCTGGGTGTTGCTCTCGCGCATTTGCGCCACGGCCCTGGTGATTTGCGCGAGCGCAACGCCAGCTTCCTGAGCTTGTTGCACACAATCATCGGCCTTGAACGAGCTTTCCTGCATAAAGTCCACCGCGTCCCGAGTCCCGGCCTGCAAGTCCGAGACCATGCGGGTGATTTCATCGGTGGAACTTTGCACCCGCTTGGCGAGGCTGCGCACCTCGTCGGCGACCACGGCAAAGCCTCGGCCCATTTCCCCGGCACGGGCGGCTTCGATGGCGGCGTTGAGGGCCAGCAGGTTGGTCTGTTCGGCGATGCTGTGGATCACGCCGACCACTGCATTGATTTTCTGACTGTCTTCGGCCAGCTTCTGGATCGTCTCGGCGGTCTGCTGTACGCCTGTGGAGAGTCCGGCAATCGACTTTTGTACACGGCTCACCACTTCCTGGCCGCTGCCGGCGAGGGTGTCGGCGGCCTGGGACAAGTCGCGGGTAGCACCGGCGTGCTGGGCGATGTGATACACGGTGGCGGTCATTTGATTGATCGCCGTAGCGGCCTGGTCGGTTTCGCTTTGCTGGCCAAGCATACCGTGACGAACGTCATTCATGCTGCTGGCCAGGCGCGCGGCGCCGTCGTCCAACTGCTTGGCGGTGTACGCCACGGTGTTGACCACCCGTTGATAGCCCGCCTGCATGGCGTTAAAGGCACTCGCCATTTGCCCGACCTCGTCCTTGCAGGCCAAGGGCACGCGGGTCGAGAGGTCGCCGGTTTTTTCCACGTGCAGCATCACGTCTTTCAAGGTGTTGAGGTGGCTGAGTAGAAAGCGGATCAACAACTGCGAGGCGCAGAGCATCGCCAGCATCAGGATCATTACCGCCACCGCATAGCTGGCGAAACGCTCGGTGAACACCTGGCTCAGGCTGGGTCCATAGGCCAGCACGGCCACTTGCTGGCCGTCCGGACGAGCGACCACTTCGGCGCCTATCAATGAGTTGTCGCCGAACAGCGGCATATGGCTGAACTCGACCCAACCGCTGGCCGTGCTCAGGGCTGAAAGATTCTGGTCCGCCAATTCCGGGATGTGGCCACGGCGATAGGTCAGCCAGTGTTCGCCCTTGGGCAGCGTTTGCCCGGCGGGCCAGGCGCTGAACAATCGTCCTTGAGCCTGGGCCGAGGCCTGGGAGGCGTGGCTGCGTGCCTGTTGCTCCAATTGCACTGCGTACAACACCAGCAGCAGGGTGGTGATGAAAGCGACGGCATTGACGGCCCAGAATTTGTACTTCAACGATATATTGCTAAGCCAGGCACCCATGGAAGGTTTTCTCTGATAGCGGAAATAGCATAGGCAAGGTGCCAGTATTATGCCGCTATTCAGTGAAAGGGTTTTGATATGGGTCAATGGGCCGCGCCAATGACGTCGCGTCAATTCGGCACAGGCAAGTCAATAACAGGCAATCCGAAAAAGTCCCTGGCGCAGGCGGTGCTGTGTTGGGCCAGGTCTTCCACACTTTCTTCCCGATGCAAGGCGACCTCACGCAAGACTTCCGGCAGATAGGCCGGCTCGTTACGGCCGTTTTTCGGCTTGGGCCGCAGCGTGCGCGGCAGCAGGTAGGGCGCATCGCTTTCCAGCATCAGGCGACCCCTTGGGATTTCCCTGACAAGAGGATGAAGGTGCGTCCCACGGCGCTCATCGCAGATCCAGCCGGTGATGCCAATATGCAGGTCCAGGTCGAGGTAGCTGAACAAGGCCCGCTGTTCTCCGGTGAAACAGTGCACCACCGCCGCAGTCAGGTGATCGCGGTAGTCCCGCAGGATTTCCAGCAGGCGCTGGCTAGCGTCCCGCTCGTGAAGAAATACTGGCAATTTCAGCTCTACAGCCAGGGCCAGGTGCTCTTCGAGGACTTTTTCCTGCAGGGCGCGTGGCGAGAGGTCCCGGTTGAAATCCAGCCCGCATTCGCCGACGGCACGCACGCTACTTTCCTTGAGCAACCCGCGCAATTGTTGCGCGCTATCGGCGTTCCAATCGCTGGCGCTGTGGGGGTGAATGCCGGCGGTGGCAAACAACCGTTGGCCGCTTTCATCCAGCCGTTGGCACAATTCCAGGGCCTGCTCACTGCCTTCGATGCTGGTGCCGGTGAGGACCAGTTGGCTCACCCCGGCGGCGTAGGCGCGGTCGAGTACCGCCTGGTGCTTGTCGTCGAAACTTGGGTTGGTCAGGTTGACGCCAATATCAATGAGTTGCATGGTGCTATCTCCGCCTGCGGCCGGAAAGCATATCAGAGCTGTAGATTTATAAGAAAAGCCAAGAACTACAACGAGTTAAAGCTGTCTTTGAATGTCGTGAGTGGCGCTGTGGTTGGCCGAGTGCCTGCTACTATGCCACCCTTGCGTCCAAAGCCTGCGCTCACAGCGCTCTGTTTCTGTCCCCCAACGCTTCGTATTTCGCGACGCAATGGGCAGTATCCTTTGCGGAGAGCGGATGATCCGACCCTCGGTGTTGCTCATGCTGTGCCTGACGTTACTGCTGCCCCCGGCGGCGGTTGCGCGTCTGGACGGGCCGCTGGAAGTGACCAAACCGAGCAAGGTTCGTGATCTGGCCGAGATTCGCAGCAGTCGAACCTTGCGGGTGCTGGTCAACCAGAGCCGCAACAGCTCCGGCGAAGTCCAGGGCCAGCCCATTGGTGTCGAATACCATCGCCTGCGGGCCTTTGAGCAATACCTCAACGGCCACGCCCGTGACGGTCAGGAAATCAACCTCAAGATCATTCCCAAAGCCAAGGATCAACTATTGGGCGCGCTGGCCCGTGGCGAGGGTGACCTGGTGGCGCCCGGCGAACTACTGGACGCCACCGCAGCGCACAAGATCAGCACCAGCGAGCCGATTGTCAGCGACGTGCCGCTGTGGCTGGTGGGGATCAAGGGCGAGCGACGGTTTACCCGATTGGAGCAGTTGTCCGGCCGAACCCTGGCCCTGACCACCGGCAGCGCGGCAGGTGAGGCGGTGAACCAGATCAACCAGAAGCTGGCACTGCGCAAGCTGCCGCCGGTCAAGGTGGAGTGGGTTGATCCCAGCCTTGCGGTGGAGGACGTGCTGGAGATGGTCCAGGCCGGTATCTTTCACCTGACTATCGTCGAGAAGCCGATTGCCGAGCGTTGGTCGAAAATCCTGCCCAAACTGCGTTTCGATCGGCAAGTAGCAATCAGCGAGCCGGGCGAGGAGTACTGGTTCGTACGGCAGGACGCCTCGATGCTGCGGGCGAGCATCGACCGCTTCCTAAAAACCTACAAGACTCCGTCCGATCAGGATGTGGCGTTCCAGCGCATCTACCGGCGCCTTTATCAAGTGCGTTACCCATTGGCGCGGGCTGATCGCCAGCGTCTGGAGAAGCTGCGCCCGGTTCTGCAAAAACACGCTCGCGAGCAGGGCATGGACTGGCTGAACCTGGCGGCGCTGGCCTTCAAGGAATCGTCCCTTAATCCAGGCGCTAAAAGCGGCAGCGGCCCCACTGGCCTGATGCAGATCACTCCGTCGGCGGCCCAGCGGGTGGGGGTCAACAATATCCAGACGCTGGACAACAATGTGCAGGCGGGCGCGCGCTACCTGGCGATGATCCGCCGCAAGTTTTTTGCCAGCCCCAAGCTCAATGAGCGTGAGCGCATGGCCTTCGTCCTGGCGGCCTATAACATGGGGCCGGAGCGGGTACAGGGTATGCGTGCCGAGGCGCGGCGCCGAGGCTTGAACCCGAACCAGTGGTTCTTCCAGGTTGAGCGCATTGCCATGGAGCAGGTAGGAATGGGCGGTGTCAGCTATGTTAATAGCGTTAACAAGTACTACTTGGCGTTCGATCGGGAGCGGGACTCCCTCGAACCGCCAACGGCGAAGATCGCCTCACGCAAGTAATCGATAAATTAGATATTAATAAGGCAATATTTCGGCTTTTATCATTGTTTAAACTGATTAATATAGCGACCAACCCACCCTACATTGAAAAGGATTCCCAGCATGAGCCCATTGATCAAAAGCGTTCTGTCCACTCGCGCCGGCTACGGTCTGACGGTTCTGCGGATTTTTGTCGGCATCATCTTCGCCGCCCACGGTTCGCAAAAGCTCTTCGGCTGGTTTGGCGGTGGCGGCCTGGCCGGTACGGCGCAGTGGATGGAAAGCATCGGCCTGGCGCCAGGTACCTTGATGGCGCTGTTGTCGGGCGGTACTGAGTTCTTCGCAGGCTTGGCACTGATCATCGGCCTCCTGGCTCGCCCGGCGGCGTTGGGCCTTACCATCGTCTCGCTGGTGGCGATCTTCTCGGTGCATATCCATAACGGTTTGTTCATGGCCAACAATGGCTACGAGTTCGCCCTGGCGCTGTTGGGCGGTACTGTTGCGGTGCTGCTCGAAGGTGCTGGCAAATTGTCTGCCGACCGCGCCATCGCTAACTGATTAAGCTGCAAGTTCCCCCAAAGGCCCGCCCCGTGCGGGCCTTTTCGTTGATCGGGATTCTTGACACCTCCCCATCGGCTTCTCTAGGATGTTGCCCATGCGCCGATTTAAACAGCTAATTGCGGGGCGCCACAGGTGACTCAATACAGTCCCGACAGAAACCTGATCCAGGTTTCGAAATACCGCTAAAGCGCTGGTTCGGTGTTGCCTCCCACCTGCCTGCAGACTTTTGAGGCAGAGACACGACACAATGAATGCACCTCACCCTCTTTTACGCTTGGCCCCGATCACTGCGGGCCTGACTCAGCGCAACCCGAAAATCCTCTTGGGTGGTAAGCACCAGCCGACGCTATTGCGCTATCTGGATGGCTGGCCCCGTCGCACCGGCCGGCCTTCGGCTTTTTTGATCCAGTTTGTCGAGGACGGCGAGTCACTTGCCCGCTTTGCCACCAACAGCTTTGACCTGGCGGTGATTCAGGCTCCCTGCGCGGCCGATGCTGTCGAGGTTATCCGCCACTTGACTCGTATTGCACGGCAAGGACTGATCACGCGACGTTAATCGGCCCTTGCCTGACACCACGCGAAAACTGCCAACGATCAGTAAAACGCTGCTGAAGGTGGATGCTGAATACGCCGACGAGACATGAAAATCCCCAGTCCAATCAGACTCAGCATCAGCGGCACTGCAATGATATTGAGCAGCTTCACGTTTCGTTCCAGGGTGTTGACCTTCCTGTAGGCCTCTACTTTCAGCGCATGAAGCTCCCTGGGCAAACGCAGGCGCTCCTTGTTGAGTGCTTGTAGCAACGAATGGGTGTTGACGGGCTGGGTGCCCCATGACGGCAATGGGTTGTTCAGGGATTGCCATTCCTTTTCCGTTTGCTCCAGGCGTTGTTCCAGGAACGCGGCCTTTTCCTGGTAAGACCGTGCGGCATCCCTGCGTAATCTCCCCAACAACTGCAGTGGCTCTCGACTACCTGTACGAGGACGAATTTCCATCAGCGTGCCGGGGCTGGACAATTGATCCAGAGTATTCAAGATAAACGTCGCGTTACCTGAGCGAGGCGCTTGGTGCCCATTGCTGTTTTGTGCCGATGCCCATACGCGATCACTGAGTAGATCGGTGTCGGCAACTACCACTACATGGATATCGGTGGCTTTCTGCAACTGGGCTTTCTGCCCGTCGAAGCCGTCAGGGAACGCAGAATACGCCGGCCCCTGGATACGGGCCGCTATTACGTGGCGTTGACCACGGGCGGCCGCCTCGCTGAGCACTGAATCAAACGCACCATGCACGGCGAAGTGCTCAATTTCAAACAGAGCGGCTTGCCCGGAGCTCTGGAGCAATGGGGTGAAGGAGGTACGGCTTTTTTTCAGTGGCATAAGAGCGCCACTGCTCAATACGGTCACATTGTCCAGTTTCCAGGCGCTGACATCGCTCTGCGCCAACGCCTCCCGGGGCAGGGTAAGCGCCGCAGGGTGGCGAACGGGAAGTTGCCCACTAACAAGAACGGCTGGCGTTGCGTAGAGACTGTCGGCCAACACTTTATTCGCAGGCATCTGCACGCCCCATGCCGCCAGCAACCCTTGCAGGCTGGAAGATAAAGCCGGGGGTTCGACGTTCGAGTCCAGGTCGCTGGATGGATCGATAAACATCATCAGCTTGCCTCCTCCCAGCACGAATTGATCAATCGCAAACAGGGTTTGCTCGGGCAGTCGAGAGGGTTGAACCAGCATCAAGGTGTTGACGTGCTCAGGAATATGCCGGGTTTCATGGCCCAGACTCATGAGCTTGAACTGCCGACGGATTTCTTGCAGCAGTTGCCAGGGCGGTGTGGTTGCCTTGCCACGTTCATCCCGACTGCCATCCATGGGCAGCCCGGAGATCAGTCCAATCACGGGCTGTTGCGGGTGAGCGACTTTATGAATCAGATGGCTGATTTCATACTCCAGAAAGGCCTCCTGTTCAGGATTGAAAAAATCGATTCTTTGCGTGCCATGGTCCGCGCTGGTGCCGATCAAGCCGAAAAACCCTTGTGTACTGTCCAAGCCAAATAACCCGGCCTTGTATTCATCTTCGGAGAAGGGGGCCGGGTCAATCAGGTGCAGGTTGATCTTGCCATTCGCTACCTTTTCATACTCCCTGAGCAGTATCGCAACGCGTTGGGCATGGTTTTTCAAGGCTTCACTTTTCTGGGGATGTTTGCTTGAGTTGAAAAAGTAGAGATCCATGGGGCTCTCAAGCGAGGTGAGCAGGGTGTTCGTAGCGTCGGACAGGCTATGGATTTTTTGCTCTGAAAAATCCAGCCGCAGGTTGGGAAGTTTCAGTGCCCACACCAGATTGAAGGCGAGAAAAAGTAAGGGTATGACAATTATTGTCACGCTAAAGCTTATGGAGTTGCGCATTAAGGTTTTCCTTCCTCAACCTTTTCTAAAATTTAAAGTGACGCTTGTTGCGGTGAGAAAAGCGAAGATCATACTTGCGAAATACAACATGTCATGCAAGGTCATAAGGCCGTTGTCGATGGTGCTAAAGCGTGCCGGCGGGTTCAGGGAAATCAAACTTTCGATGATCCAGGCAGGTGTGTGATGATCCAGGGCGTCCAGCACCGAAGATAAAGCGCTGGCGGTGATCAATAAACCCATGGTGACGGTGAAAATAACAAGCCGGTGACGTGTCAGTACACAAATAAAACAACCAGCCGAAAGGTAACCGCCAGCCAATAACCAGCTACCCAGGTACTGGGATGCGATAACCAGATTGTCCGCCGTGCCTAGATAGTTGATGGTGATCACTGTCGGGAAGGTCAATAACAAGGCCAGCCCAGAAACCAGCCACGCGGCGAAAAACTTGCCTGCAACCAACTCGAAGGCCGTCACCGGCAGTGTATTCATAAAAGCAATGGCGTTTTCATTGCGTTCATCTGACCAAAGGTGTGTGGCGAGAAAGGGAATCAGGAATAAGTATAGCCAAGAGTGAAGCTTAAAAAAAACATGCAGATCCGTCACTCGCTGATCAAGAAAGTTTTCTGAATAGAAGCCGAGTGCTGCATTGCCTGTCAAGAAAGCTGAAATGCTGAAATAAGTTGCCGGTGTGGAAAAGTAACTGGCGAGTTGACGCTTGAGCATTACGGGTAGAAGTCTCACTTTAACGCCTCCTGGCTTAGTTGTTGAACGACGTCATTCAGGCGTCCAGACTCCAGACTCAACGAGTCGATTTTCCAGCGACGATTGGCAATCAGCGCGCTGACATGGGGGTAAATTATTTGGCCCGGCATCGCCAGTACCGTCACGCAGCCAGGCGTATACCGGTCCTCTTCGATACCGGCTACGCCAGGCAGTACCGCCAGTGCCAGCAGGTCCAGCGGGGTTTCAGCTGCAAGTGTGACTGCCTGGTAGTAGCGGGAACTGCGCTGCAGTTCGGGCAGGGGAATGTCTGTCAGCAAACGGCCGCCAGCAATGACCAGCGCGCGGTTGCAGATGCTGGACAGCTCTTCGGGGTTGCGAGAGGCAACGATCACACTCATCTCATTGGTTAACGACTTGATGAGCATCCTGACCTTGTTTTTTTGATAAGCGTCGAGGCCCTCTGTAGGTTCATCCAGTAATAGCAGTTTGGGGTCATGCACAATGGCCTGGGCAATGGCCACTTTGCGTTTCAACCCTATGGACAGTGTTTCAATCGGGCATTTAAGTGTTCGCCAAAGCTCCAGTCGGGCGACGGCTCGGTCAACCATCTTGCGTTTTTCCATGCCACGGAATCCGCGAACTTCAGCAATGAAGTTGAGGAACCCTTTCACTGTCATGGTGCTATGGCTGACCGTGGACGCTGGTTGATAGCCAATTATTTTTTTTACCTGGAGAGGATGCGTTCCAATATCCACGTCCAGTATTTTTATATGGCCGGAACAGGGCTGGATTGAGCCAGCCAATAATTTGATTAGAGTTGTTTTGCCAGCACCATCGTTTCCAAATAGTCCTACACATTCCTGGCCTTTGGCGCAGAATGAAAAGTCACTGATGACGGCTTTTCTGCCAAGGTGTTTTGTTAGGTTTGTTATCTTGATCATTAAGCTTTTCTACTGAATAAGTTTGGCAAAAATCGCTGCATTGACGAAGCCTCGATTAACCTGGGTGGGGGCAGTTGTGAATTGTCGAAAAGTAAAAAATTGAAAAGTCTTGATCAGGTGATGCCAGGTATTTGTTTGTTAAAAAATGGTACGTTCAATAGACGGTCTTGGAAATGCCAAAGAGGTTGAATAAGGTAAGTCCTACATGTGACTCGATCATGCGCTGAAACAATTGCCTTGTTATTGGCGTTTGTATGGCTGTCAGTTTTTTATCTAGCACGTATAGGAAGTTTTACCGTAACGGAGCCCTATTTCATGATGCTTCTACGTACTCTTGTTCTTGAACACTCTGGTCATGACACCCCGATTAATGGTGCATTGCTCTGTGGTTTCGCTGTACCGCAGACGTCCTCAAACTATCTTGCCTATAGCCTGGATGAAGAAATGGAGCCCGGAAGTTCTCGGGTGTACATCGCGGCGTTGCGCAAAAAGTCGGAGCGGTATTTTCTTGGAAGCATTGATTCCTGGGAGGATCTGCAAGTGGCGATGCACGTACTCAAGCAAATCCTCACCCTGGCGGCATCCGGCATTAAAACCGGGAACGCGGCAGAGGCTCAGGTGCCTTACCATTTCATTGATCTGAAGGGCAGCAAACTGCCACCTGCCCGGCCAGAGGATCACCACTCGCTGATGATCAAGAAGGCGCTGGTGATGAAGGTCATCGCTCTGGGAACTTCAGTGACCGGTTTGCCTGCTATCGAAAGCACAGAACTGATCGTCCCCTCTATTCGTTTCTCTTCGAAAGTGGTGTCTCCACCAAAGACTCCGAGCCGCCCTGAACCCGCATTGCCGGCGGTAGTGCAGGCTCCCATGATCGTCCCCGCACCGACGCTGCCAACTGAGGAGGTGCCGCCAACCCCGCAGGCCCCGCCATCGCTGTTTGAAGTAGACAGTACGCTGACCAATCTTGCCCGTGTGGCTCAGGAGTTGACGCAACAGAAACTCGCCGTACTCCTGCAGGAAAAAGCGCTTGAGCAGTTGACCCAGACCTTGAATGCCCGTGAAGAACACCTGGCCCATGGGGCGCAGGCGCAACAGACCGAGCAGCGTCGCCTGGACGAATTGGCCCATCATCTGGATAGCCTTGCGGCCCGGTTGCAGACCGATGATGTGGCGACTCACAAAAAAGCGGAGCAACTGGCGACCGGATTGGCGCATTTATCAGTCTTGCGGGACAGTCTCAGGGACGTGTTTCATCGTCTGGACGAAGCCCTGGAACCTGTGGCTGAGGCTGATCAACCCCTGGATAAGGGCGTGCCGGGGCATCCAGAAGCCGTCTGATGGGGGCTTTTTCTGAGGGGTGTCGTCATCAGGTCTGGCTACTTTCCCCCGTTCATTTATCATCGATCCCTATCAACTGGAGTCAGCCAGCCATCGCCGTATGTCTGATGCGACAGCTGTCTGAACATGTGGAAATTTCCTGGGGATGCGAAGCTTTTGAGTACCAAGCTGATTACCAAAGAAGGTCATGAAGCGCTGAAGAAAGAGCTTGATTACCTGTGGCGAGAAAAGCGTCCTGACACTACCCGTAAAGTGACCTGGGCAGCCTCGCTGGGGGACAGAAGCGAGAACGCCGATTACCAGTACAACAAGAAACTGCTGCGCGAGATTGATCGCCGTGTGCGCTACCTGCGCAAACGCCTGGAAGACATGCGTGTGGTTGAGTACATGCCCGAGCAGGAGGGCAAAGTATTTTTTGGCGCCTGGGTCGATATCGAGAATGAGCAGGGCGAGACCAAGCGCTTTCGCATTGTCGGCTACGACGAAATTTATGAGCGCATGGACTACATCTCCATCGACTCGCCCATGGCCAGGGCGCTACTGCGCAAGGAGGTGGGCGATGAGGCTATCGTGCAGACCCCGGGCGGTGAAGTGTGCTGGTGGATCACTGGTATCGAGTACGTGAAGTAGGCATTGATGGCCCGCTCTCTGGAAGGAGGGCGGGCCATCGACGTTTTAGCCTTCGCGCAACACCGTCAATGGGCTGGCATTCAACGCCCGGCGTGTACCGAATACTCCGGCACCACCAATCAGCACGGCCCCGATGACCGGCAGCACCAGCAACCAGGGGTGAGGTTGCCAAGCCAGGTCGAAGGCATAGCGGTACAACACCAGGGTCACCAGTTCCGTCCCCAGCGCCGCCAACAGGCCGCTGACCGCGCCCAGCAGGCCGAATTCGATACGCCGGGCCTTGACCAGCAACTTGCGCTCCGCCCCCAGGGCACGCAGCAGCGCGCCTTGGCGGATACGTTCATCCAGCGTGGCTTGCAGGCCGGAGAACAACACCGCCATGCCCGCCGCCAGTACAAACAGCAACACGTACTCCACCGCTAGCGTGACTTGGGCCAGAATACTGCGCAACTGCGCGAGCAAGGCTTCGACCTGCAGGATGGTCACTGCCGGGAAAGCCCGGGACAGGTCGACGATCTGCTGGTCATGGCCTGGAGCCAGATAGAAGCTGGTCAGGTAGGTGGCCGGCAGGTCTTTCAAGGTTCCCGGCTGGAAGATCATGAAGAAGTTAGGCTGGAAGTTGTCCCAGTTGATCTCCCGCAGACTGGTGACGCGGGCTTCACGGTTTTCCCCGCCGATGGTGAAGACCAGGTGGTCATTAAGCTTGAGCTTCAGGCTTTCGGCGACCTTGGTTTCCACCGAGACACCTGGAATCTCATCGGTGGGTTGGCTTGACCACCATGAGCCCGACGTCAGGCTGTTGCCCGGTGGCAAGTCCGCGGCCCAGGTCAGGCTCAGGTCGCGCTGCACCGCGCGATCGCCACTGGAGTCCTTGCTGACAATTTGCTGCACCGGTTCGCCATTGATGCTGATCAGCCGTCCCGGCACCACCGGGTACAACGGCGCCGACTGCGCCTGTAATTCCAGCAGGCGAGCGCCGAAGGCTTCCTTGTCGGCGGGCAGGATGTTCAGGGCAAAGTAGTTGGGTGCGTCCTTGGGCAACTGGTTCTGCCAGGTGTCCAGCAGCTCCCCTCGCAGCAGCGCGATCAAACCCATGGACAGCAGGATCAGGCCGAAGGCCAGGGATTGTCCCGCTGCCGCCAGTGGGTGGCGCAACAACTGGCCCAGTCCCAGGCGCCAGGGCAGAGACGCGCGGGCCAGCAACCGTCGCAGGCTTTGCAACAGCAGCAGAAGCAGGCAACCCAGAACCAATGCCGCAATGACGCCGCCGCCAAGCAGGGCGAAGGTCAGTACCAGATCCAGGCTCAAGCGCCACATGATCAGGCCCAGGGCGAACAGCGCGGCGCCATAGACCATCCAGGTGCTGGACGGGATAGGCAGTAAATCGCGGCGCAACACTCGCAGCGGCGGCACGCGACCCAGCGCGGCCAGGGGCGGCAGGGCGAAACCGGCGAGGGCTACGAGCCCGGTGCCGATCCCGGCAATGGCTGGCAACAGCCCGCCCGGCGGAACGTCTGCCGGCAGCAGGTCGTGCAACAGATAAAACAATCCCAATTGCGCCAGCCAGCCGAGCAGGGCACCGCTAAGGCTGGCCAGCAACCCCAGTACGGTCAGTTGCAGGCTGAACAGCAGCATCGTTTCCCGTCGCGACAAGCCGAGGCAGCGCAGCAGGGCGCTGGCATCAAAGCGTCGACTGGCAAAGCGATTTGCTGAAAGTGCCACCGCCACGCCGGACAGCAACACTGCCACCAGGCTGGCCATGTTCAGGTAGCGTTCGGCCTTGCCCAGGGCACCGCCGATTTGCTGGTTGCCATCCCGTGCGTCCTGCAGGCGCTGGTTGGCAGCGAGACCTGGGCTGATCAGGTCGCGGTAGGTTTGCAGGGCAGTGCTGGCTTGCGGCGCACGCCATAGCTCACGGTAGCTGACGCGGCTGCCAGGCTGTACCACGCCGGTGGCTTCAAGGTCGGCCAGGTTGATCATCACCCGTGGTGTGAGGCTGTACAGGTTGCCGGCGCGATCTGGTTCGTAGGTCAGCACGCGGGCCATGCGCAGGGTCTTCATGCCGACGTCGATGCTGTCGCCAATCTTCATGTCCAGCGCCGTCAGCAGGCGCGCCTCGACCCAGGCTTCTCCGGGCTTAGGCCCGCCGCCGGGTATTTGCTCGGCGAAGGGTTCGGCGGCGCTTTTAAGCTCACCGCGTAGCGGGTATTGCTCGTTGACCGCCTTGATGCTTGACAGCTGGATGCTGTTATCGGTGGCGATGACGCTGGAAAACTCCACGACCCTGGCATGTGCCAGACCCAATTCGGTTCCGCTTCTGATCTGCTCCGGGCGGGCCGGGGAGCTGCCTTCGAGTACCAGGTCGGCGCCAAGGAATTCAGTGGCGCGTAACAGCATCGCACCGTTGAGGCGTGCACCGAAGTAACCGATGGCGGTGCTGGCGGCTACGGCCACCAGCAGGGCAAAGAACAACACGCGCAATTCGCCGGCACGGGCATCGCGCAGCAATTGGCGTAGGGCAAGGCTGATCAGGCGCAACAGCGGCAAACGTGCCATCAAGGCTCCAGGGGGGCGACCATCAGGCCGGCTTCAAGGCGGATCAGGCGTCGGCAGCGATGGGCCAGGCGCTCGTCGTGGGTCACCAGCACCAGGGTTGTGCCGTTCTCTTTATTGAGTTCGAACAGCAGGTCGCTGATGCGCTCGCCGGTGTGGCTATCGAGGTTGCCGGTGGGTTCGTCGGCAAACAGCACGTCCGGTTCGGCGGCGAAAGCCCGGGCAATGGCGACCCGCTGTTGCTCGCCACCGGAGAGCTGGCGCGGGGAGTGGGTCAGGCGCTGGCCCAGGCCGACGCGCTCCAGCAGGTGCCTGGCGCGTTCGCGGGCATCTTTGCGGCCGTCCAGTTCCAGAGGCAGCATGACGTTTTCCAGGGCGTTGAGGCTGTCCAGCAATTGGAACGACTGGAACACAAAGCCAACGTGTTCAGCCCTGATGCGTGCGCGCTGGTCTTCGTCCAGGGTGCTCAGGGCAAGCCCGGCAAGCGTGACTTCGCCACTGCTGGGCAGGTCAAGGCCGGCCAGTAGGCCCAGGAGAGTGGATTTGCCGGAACCGGAGCTGCCGACGATAGCCAGGCTATCGCCCTTGTTCAGTTCCAGGCTCAGTTCGTGCAGGATGGTCAGTTCACCTTCCGCGCTGGGAACCACTTTGCTAAGGTTCCGCGCAGTGAGAATGCTTGCGCCCATGGAGAGTCCGATGCGAATGTGGTTTTTGAGTGCTGGCCTGGCCTTGATGTGCATGGCCCAGAACGCAGCGGCGGGTACAGTCCTGATCGTTGGCGATAGTATCAGTGCCGGTTTCGGCCTGGATACCAGCAAAGGGTGGGTCGCGTTGTTGGAGCAGCGGCTCAAGAGCGAAGGTTTCGACGACAAGGTGGTCAATGCGTCCATCAGCGGTGACACCAGTGCCGGAGGCCTGGCGCGGCTACCCGCGGCGCTTGCAGAGCATAAGCCGGACCTGGTGATCCTTGAGCTGGGGGGCAACGATGGCCTGCGTGGTCAGTTGCCAACGCAATTGCAACAAAATCTTGCTTCGATGATCGACCAGTCCAGGGACAGTGGTGCCAAGGTGCTGCTGTTGGGCATGCAGTTGCCGCCCAATTATGGAAAGCGTTATACCGAGTCTTTCGCCGAGGTTTACGGCAAGTTGGCTGAAGAGAAAAAGGTCCCGCTGGTGCCGTTTTTCCTCGAAGGAATCGGTGGTCATCCCGACCTGATGCAAGCCGACGGACTGCACCCGGCGGTCAGTGCCCAGGGCAAGTTGCTGGAAAATGTCTGGCCGACGCTAAAACCGCTGCTATGACGCTTTTCTAGTGGCGGTCTTTCGGCTAAGGTGGCGCCCCCCGATTTGGTGCCCCCGATGTCGTCGCGTCCTGCCTGGTCCCTGTTTGCCTACCAACTGATCGAGCCTGACGAACAGTTGGACCTGTTCGCCTGCCAGGAAGCCAGGGTGCACCTGGTGCCGCGTCAGTTGGAGTTGGGCGGCTCGATCGATCGCACTCTCTGCGGTACGTTGCTGCCTGCCCAACCGCGCTGGTCGGCAGTGGATCGCACGATTTTTCAGGATCAACGCCTGTGCCCCTTGTGCCGGGCGATTCTAGAATCGCAAAAACGTGGTACGCCGCCGATCTGGCCCGAGCTGCGCTTCGAGCTTTGACTGTGGGTGCCCGCGAGGCTCCCGTGTACAATCAATTTTTTATTACCCGTCGATCTGCGAAGGATTTTCCGGATGTTGTCGCACCTCCCTGCCGTCACTCGCTGCCTGTCTCTCGCTGCACTCTGTGCCGCCGGTCCTGTTGCAGCCTTGCAGTTGCCCTTGCCACTACCGGGTGAAGACATCGTCGGCCAGGTCCAGGTGATCAAGGCCAAGTACGAAGACACCTTTGCCGACCTGGGCACCACCTATGACCTGGGTTATTCAGAGATGGTCGCGGCCAACCCTGGTGTTGATGCCTGGTTACCGGGGGCGGGAACCGAGATCGTTCTGCCAACCCGTTTCATTTTGCCGCCGGGGCCCCGTGAAGGGATTGTGATCAACCTGGCCGAGTACCGGTTGTACTACTACCCCAAGGGTCAGAGCGTCGTTTACACCTTTCCCCTGGGGATTGGTCGCGAAGGTTGGGGCTCGCCGATCGCTCACACCAGCATCATCGCCAAGACCCCGAACCCGACCTGGACGCCGCCGGCTTCGATCAAGGCTGAGCACGCTGCCAACGGTGATCCGCTGCCCAACGTGGTGCCAGCAGGCCCGAACAACCCTCTGGGGCCGTTCAAGTTCACCCTGGGCACGCCGGGCTATCTGATTCACGGCTCCAACGCGAAGTTCGGCATCGGTACCCGTACCAGCCACGGTTGCTTTCGCATGTTCAACAAAAATGTGCTGCAAATGGCGGGCATGGTGCCAGTGGGCACGTCCGTGCGGATTATCAACGACGCCTACAAGTTCGGCATGAGCGGTGGCAAGGTTTACCTGGAAGCTCATACGCCACTGAACGACGATGGCACGCCGTCGGTGGTGGACAAGCACACAGCGGTGATCAATGCCTTGCTCAAGCGTGAAGACCTGTCGAAGAACCTGCGGGTCAATTGGGATGAGGTGCGTGATGTGGTCGCGGCCGAAGACGGCTTACCGGTAGAAATCGGGGTGCCGGGTGATGCGCCGATGGTTTCGAGCGCGCCGATCGATCTGCAGCAGTAGTTGAAGTAGCCAGGACCCGTTACGGCGTTGCGCTGTAGCGGGTTTTTTATTGTCCGGGATTCGGAGTCGGATCCCGGGCAATAAAAAGCCGATCCAAAAATGGATCGGCTTGATAATAACCCCGAGGGATTATTACTTGCGGCTTGCTTTCTCAAGCATGCGCAGAGCGCGCTCGTTAGCTTCGTCAGCAGTCTGTTGTGCTTTTTGAGCAGCAGCCAGAGCTTCATCAGCTTTACGATATGCTTCGTCTGCACGAGCCTGGGAGCGAGCTGCTGCGTCTTCAGTTGCAGTCAGACGAGCTTCGGTTTCTTTGGAGACGCTGCTGCAACCGGTAGCCATAACTGCGACCAGAGCCAGAGCAGAGAATTTCAGAACGTTGTTCATCGTGTTCCCCTTCAAGGACTTTCTATTAAATGGCTACTTTCTCAGAGTGAGCTAATAGCCGGCATACATACTACCCATTACTTGTAGTAAGTAAACTGACGTAGCGCAAGAAGCAAAAAAAATTCTTGTGCCGAATCTATTTTGGCTAATCTTTAGCGAGTTTGTATAAAAAACATCCAGTTTTCGTGGTTCTGCGCAAAATTGGATCCAGGCGCAAAGCACCGGCTGGCACGTGTTAAGCGGTGTAAAGAGAAGTCAAATTATATATTGGTGTTGACACTATTTTTCAGATTGTATTTTCGCCGACAGGTATCTTTTGTGCATGTTGAGGTGACTTTAAGAGAGGCTGTTCGTCTCAAGCTTCAATTGCCGGCAATGTTCAGGCCATCGACCCAAGGATGCTCGATCGGCCCTTTCTATGTCTGCCAGCGACGGGGGATGACGAGTGCGCCTTGAGCAATTTCGGGATTGGTGCCTACTATTCCTACGTGCTGGTTATGAGCGCTGTAGGGCTTTTCTCGTTGTCGAAACCTGGCACGGGGTGGCGTAGATGTTCCTTCGCCGGAAAAACATCGGTAAGGTAAGGGTCATAAACCAAGACCCGCGAGGAGTAGTGATGAGCGAGGCGTTGTCCATCCACCATGACCAGACAGGTCATCAGTTCGAGACCAATGTGGACGGTCATCGTGCTTACCTGACCTATATGGATCTCGGGAAGCAGACCCTGGATATCTATCGGACGTTCGTGCCCAACGCCCTGCGGGGGCGCGGCATAGCCGCTGCGCTCACCGAACAGGCGCTGCAGTACGCCGAGAGTATGGGTTACACGGTGATCCCATCCTGCTCTTATGTTGAACGCTACATGGAGCGCCACCAGCGCCATGCTGCGAAGCTCTGAGCAGTAGAGACCCATAAAAAACGCCGGGCTTAGCCCGGCGTTTTTGTGTGCGCAGTGTGGGTTCAGGTGCGTTTGCGCTTGGGCAATACGTCCTTGAGCTTGGCGTGCATGCTGCGCAGGGTGGTCTCGGTGGCAGCCCAGTCGATGCAGGCATCGGTGACCGACACGCCGTATTGCAGGTCGGCCAAATCCTTGGGAATCGCCTGGCAGCCCCAGTTCAGGTGACTCTCGACCATCAGGCCGATAATCGACTGGTTGCCTTCGAGGATCTGGTTGGCGACGTTCTCCATCACCAGCGGTTGCAGGGCCGGGTCCTTGTTGGAGTTGGCGTGGCTGCAGTCGACCATGATGTTCGGCTTGATCTTCGCCTTGTTGAGCGCCTGTTCGCACAGGGCCACGCTGACCGAATCATAGTTGGGCTTGCCGTTGCCGCCGCGCAGCACCACGTGACCGTAGGCGTTGCCTTTGGTGGTGACGATGGAAACGCCACCTTCCTGGTTGATCCCCAGGAAACGGTGCGGGCTGGAAACCGACTGCAGGGCGTTGATCGCCACGGTCAGGCCGCCATCAGTGCCGTTCTTGAAGCCCACGGCCGAAGACAAACCGGAGGCCATTTCCCGGTGGGTCTGGGATTCGGTGGTGCGCGCACCAATCGCCGACCAACTGATCAGGTCTTGCAGGTACTGCGGGGAAATCGGGTCCAGGGCCTCGGTCGCGGTCGGCAGCCCCATTTCTGCCAGCTCCAGCAGCAACTTGCGGCCGATGTGCAGGCCGTCCTGGATCTTGAACGAGTCGTCCAGGTACGGGTCGTTGATCAAGCCTTTCCAGCCCACGGTGGTACGCGGCTTCTCGAAATAGACGCGCATTACCAGATACAAGGTGTCGGACACTTCTGCAGCCAGCACTTTCAGACGCTCTGCGTACTCGTGAGCAGCCTTGAGATCGTGGATCGAGCAGGGCCCGATCACCACGAACAGGCGGTGGTCAGTGCCGTCAAGAATGTCACGAATGACTTCGCGACCCTTGGTGACGGTGTGCAGGGCAGCATCGCTCAAAGGGATTTCGCGCTTGAGCTGATCAGGTGTGATCAGGGTCTCGTTGGATTCGACGTTTAGGTCGTTGATCGGTAAATCAGCCATCGTGTTACTCGTCAGGGTCACGGGTGCCGGCCGCCAGCGATCCCCGTGCGGCGGAGCACAGCATGATTTAGATGCAGCGGGGAGCCGAACCTTAGCGCGTAACAAGCCTGCTCGACAATGGGCAATTGCGCGCGCTGTCGCCCGGCCTGATAGTCTGCTGTCCAGTTTATGGCAGTGGTAGAGATAGAGTGAAAGCACTTGAATTGACCGATCTGGATATCGACCAGCAGTTGTTGGGGCTACCGGGCACGTCATTGCTGGTGTTTACCAGCGTCGGTTGTTCCAGCTGCCGTTGGGCGCGTCAGCAGTTGCCAGGCTGGGCCTTGCCGGTAGACAGAGTGTGCTGGGTTGATGCCGGCCATAACGGTGGGGCCGTCGAGCGTTACCAGATCTTTCATTTGCCGGCACTGTTTGTAGTGTGCGACGGTCAATTCCACGGAACCTTACAGGCGCGCCTGACCGCCAGCGACCTTACTCATGGCGTGGAGCAGGCGCTCACGCGAAAACCAGAGGAGTTGCCATGATGAGTGCTGCAGACCAGGCGCCGCGAATCGGCATTATCGGCACCGGCGCCATCGGTGGCTTTTACGGCTTGATGCTGGCGCGCGCCGGATTCGATGTGCACTTTCTGTTGCGCAGCGAGTTCCCGGCGGTGAGTGAGCGAGGCCTCAAACTTAATAGTGCGGTCCATGGGGCGTTGAGCCTCAACCCGGTCCAGGCTTACGCCCGTGCGGCCGATATGCCGCCTTGCGACTGGCTGTTGGTGGGGACCAAAACCACCGGTAATGTCGAATTGGCACCGACCATCGCCCAAGTGGCGGCGCCGGGCGCCAAGGTGGTGTTGCTGCAAAATGGTCTGGACGTCGAGGACAGCTTGCGCGAACACCTGCCGGATTCGCTGCATCTGTTGGGTGGCCTTTGTTACATCTGCGTGCATCGCTCAGCACCTGGCATCGTCGAGCATCAGGCGATGGGCCGGGTCAATCTTGGCTATCACAGTGGTAGTGCCGCGAACGATGAGACCCGCCGGCAAGCGATTGTCGAAGAAGGCGCCGCGTTGTTTCACCGGGCGGGCATTGAATCCCAGGCCATGGCCAATCTGCATCAGGCGCGCTGGCATAAACTGGTGTGGAATGTGCCCTATAACGGTCTTTCGGTATTGCTCGGTGCGGGGACCGCAGAGTTGATGGCTGATGAGGCGAGCCGTGCAATGATCCAGGCATTGATGGCTGAGGTGGTGCAGGGCGCCCGGGCGTGCGGTCATGAGATTGCGCCGAGCTATGCCGAGCAGATGTTCCAGATGACCGAGAGCCTGGCCGATTACTGGCCGAGCATGTATCACGATCACCTGCACAAGCGCCCGCTGGAACTGGCGGCCATCTACGCCCGGCCATTGGCCGCCGCCAGGGCTGCAGGTTGTGAGTTGCCACGGATGCAGGCGCTGTATCAGGCCTTGAGTTTTATCGATCGACGCAACGGCTGAGCGGGGAAAAGAACATGGCAAAGGGTATGGGCGAAAAACTCGTATTGGCGATCTCTTCGCGGGCGTTATTCGACCTGAGCGAAAGCCACAAGGTCTACCTGGCGCAAGGCGTCGAGGCCTACCGCAAGTACCAGATTGACCATGAGGAGGAAATCCTTGAACCGGGTGATGCCTACCCGCTGGTCAAGAAACTGCTGAGCCTCAACGCCAGTCTTGGACGGGCGCGGGTCGAAGTGGTGCTGGTATCACGCAACAGTGCCGATACCGGTTTGCGGGTGTTCAATTCGATCCAGCATTACGGGCTGGATATTTCCCGCGCTGCGTTTGTAGGAGGGCGTAGTCCTTATCCTTATTTGGCAGCGTTTGGTTGCCATTTGTTTCTCTCCACCCACGCTGAAGACGTACGCAGTGCCCTGGATGCCGGGTTTGCTGCGGCGACGATTCTTTCTGGTGGCGCCCGTCGGGCATCCAGCGCTGAATTGCGAATTGCCTTCGACGGCGATGCCGTACTGTTTTCCGACGAGTCGGAACGTATCTACCAGTCAGGTGGCCTGGAGGCGTTCCAGGCCAGCGAGCGGGAGTCGGCACGCGAGCCGCTGCGTGGCGGTCCCTTCAAGGGTTTCCTGGCAGCGCTCAACCTGTTGCAACGTGAGTTTCCTGACGAGTCCTGTCCGATCCGTACGGCGCTGGTGACCGCCCGCTCGGCACCTTCCCACGAGCGGGTGATCCGTACCTTGCGCGAGTGGGACATCCGCCTGGACGAGTCGCTGTTTCTCGGCGGCCTGGAAAAATCGGCCTTTCTTGAAGCCTTCGCCGCCGATGTGTTTTTCGACGATCAGGCCGGTCATTGCGAGAAAGCCCGGGAAGTGGTGGCCACCGGACATGTACCCCATGGCATCAGCAACGAGCTGAAAATCCAGGTTGAGTGAGCAAGCCTCCTAACTCGCAAAGGCGCTGCTAAGCTCAATCAATATTCGCCATCCTGGCACTCCAGGAGGTTCTATGATTCGCTCGATGTTGTATGCCACTGACCTTGGCCTGTATGCGCCCTATGTGATGCAACATGCGCTGGCGCTGGCGCGAACGTTCAAGGCCGAGCTGTACGTGATTCATGTGGTTGAGCCCCTTGGGCTGTTCGCCGAATCCGTCTTGCAAAGTTACCTTGATGAGCAGGCCCTGAGTGAATGGCAGAGCCAGGGGCTGAGCACCGTGATGGCCAATATCGAGCAGCGGGTGCTGGACAGTTTTCGCGAGGAGGTTGGGGAGGGCGAGCAGGACCTCAAGTTGATCCAGTCGGTGCGGGTAATTCAGGGCGACCCCTCGCAGGTGATTCTCGACCAGGCGCAGAAACTCTCCGTGGATTTGTTGATCGTAGGTAGTCATAGCCAAGGCGCCGGGGTGGCGACGCCGCTGGGACGAACCGCTGCACGAGTGTTGCAGCTGTCCCAGGTGCCGGTGTATTTGGTGCCGTTGTTGCAACGTCGACGCAGGGATGACATGTGATTGGTAGAAAACGACAAAAAGTTCTAGATTTATCCGTCTAACCTTTAATATAGTTATATACCGTCGCTGATACCCGTGGCGTCTATCTGCTTTGAGGGATACATATGAAGCTTCAGCAACTGCGCTACATCTGGGAAGTGGCGCACCACGACCTCAACGTTTCCGCCACGGCTCAAAGCCTCTACACCTCGCAACCGGGTATCAGCAAGCAGATCCGCCTGCTCGAAGACGAGCTGGGCGTCGAAGTCTTCGCGCGCAGCGGTAAACACCTGACCCGCGTCACCCCGGCCGGTGAGCGCATCATCAACACCGCTGGCGAAATCCTGCGCAAGGTTGAAAGCATCAAGCAGATCGCCCAGGAGTTCTCCAACGAGAAAAAAGGCACCCTGTCGATTGCCACCACGCACACTCAGGCACGTTATGCGCTACCACCGGTGATCAGCAGTTTTATCAAGCAGTACCCGGACGTGGCCTTGCATATGCACCAGGGCTCGCCGATGCAGATCGCCGAGATGGCCGCCGACGGTACCGTCGATTTTGCCATTGCTACCGAAGCCCTGGAGCTGTTCGGTGACCTGGTGATGATGCCGTGCTACCGCTGGAACCGCTGCGTCGTGGTTCCGCACGGTCACCCATTGGCCAAGCTGCCGAAGCTGACCCTCGAAGCCCTGGCTGAATACCCGATCGTTACCTAT
The DNA here is from genome assembly GCF_055407105.1 of Pseudomonas sp. C321. Lineage (NCBI taxonomy): Bacteria > Pseudomonadati > Pseudomonadota > Gammaproteobacteria > Pseudomonadales > Pseudomonadaceae > Pseudomonas > Pseudomonas sp. C321. Next base: position 42,206 of record NZ_JBUZRB010000010.1, read on the forward strand.
GTGTTCGGTTTTACCGGTCGCTCCAAGCTCGACGAAGCCTTCAGTCATCGCGGCCTGACGCCGAAAGTGGTGTTCACTGCCGCCGACGCCGACGTGATCAAAACCTACGTGCGCCTGGGCCTGGGTGTCGGCATCGTCGCCAAGATGGCGGTCGATACCAAGCTCGACAGCGACCTGGTGGTGTTGGATGCCAGCGATTTGTTCGAATCCAGCGTGACCAAGATCGGCTTCCGTCGTGGCACTTTCCTGCGGGGCTTCATGTGCGATTTCATTGAGAAGTTCGCACCGCACCTGACCCGTGAAGTCATGGCCAAGGCCATCCAGTGCCATAACAAGCAGGAACTGGAAGACTTGTTCGACGGCGTTGAACTACCGGTTCACTGATCGGCTCACTTAACCTCGGTAACAGCAAACTGTTGCCGAGCGCCCGCCACCAGAATCTCCACCTCGTCCCCCTCGAACTTGCCCAGCAGGCTTTTGCCCAGGGGGGAGCGTGGGGTGATGACGGTCACCAACTGCCCCACCACATAAACCTTCAAGCCCGCCGCATCCGGCCCAATAAACAGCCATTGCTGGCGACCGTTGTCGTCCTCCAGGCCGAGTAGCGCGCCCACTTCAATCCCCCGTTGATCATCGTAGGGGCGCAGGTTCAGGTTCTGGCACAAGGTCAGCGCCTGCTTGATTTCCTCGACACGCTTGGCTTGGCCGGCCGCCAGATAAGAAGCTTCCAGCCCCAGAGTGTCGTATTTGTTTTCCGCGATATTTTCCTCGTGGGTCGCAGTTTCGTAGGCGGTTTGCGCGGCGCGTTGGGCGACGTCGAGGTCGACGATGAGTTTTTCCAGGATCAGCTGGTGGACGGCGTATTTGTTCATGGGTCTGCTTGATCATCAGTCGCAAAATTGCAGGACATTGGCTCGGCTTTTGTCGCTGGGGGCATTCTGGTCCTGTTGCAGCCAGAACTGGCATTTGGGGTTGGACAGGTTACGCGGGTTGTTACGCGCCTGGTCCAGGACCTGCTGTTGTTCCTGCTTGCGCAGGTTGTCCTGATACTGCTCGAACATTCGGTTAGGTGGCTCTGGTGCAACCACCGCGGGTTTACCTAACTGCTGCACAGCCTGGGCGACGGGCGCCAGGGATTGTTCGAACAGATAATGCGAGGCCAGCCAAGTGCTCAATGCAATGGCGATAAACCCCAGCCACAGGCCCAGGGCAATGGCGACACTGAGTTTGAACGGTGATAGCGGGCGGTCTGACATGGCGGCCTCCTGGCAGGCGTTTGCGGCAAGCTGCGGATTGTCGCACAGCCCTCTTGCAGAATAATCGCTATCAACCCTTCTGCATTGCAGCATTTATGCGGACAATCGAGCCTTTGAGCGTTGGAGCCCGGAATGAAAGCCCGCTGGGATATTTTTTGCAGTGTCGTCGATAACTACGGCGACATCGGTGTGACTTGGCGCCTGGCCCGGCAATTGGTGGCGGAGCATGCTTGCGTAGTGCGTTTGTGGGTGGACGACCTGCGGGCATTCGAGCGCATGTGTCCTCAGATTGATGTGCAGTTGGATCAGCAATGGCGCGAAGGTGTCGAGGTGCGCCATTGGTCAGCAGACTGGCAAGCGACCGATGCGGCAGACGTGGTCATAGCCGCCTTCGCCTGTCAGTTGCCGGCTGACTATATGGATGCCATGGCCGAGCGCGAGAACATACCGCTGTGGATGAACCTGGATTACTTGAGCGCCGAGGCCTGGGTGGTTGGTTGTCACGGCCTGCCGTCAGTGAAGTTCAAGGGCGTGCAAAAGTACTTCTTCTTCCCGGGGTTTCGTCCGCAGACAGGCGGTTTGCTGCGTGAGGCCGGATTGCTGGAGCGGCGTCGGGCCTTTCAAAACGACCCGCAGGCCCGGCAACAGTTTCTGCAGGCGCTCGGGGTTTTTCCGGTGCCGGGTGCGCGGCTGATGTCGCTGTTTGCCTATGAAAATGCCGGGCTGGCCAGTTGGCTGGACGTGTTGGCAGCCGATGGGCGAGCGACCCATCTGTTGGTGCCGCAAGGGCGAATTCTCGGCGATGTGCAGCGCTGGTTGGGCGTGGATAGCCTGGCGGTGGGGGCGGTGCACCAGCGCGGCGCTCTGACGGTTCAGGTGCTGCCATTCGTGCCACAGGATCAATACGATCAACTGCTGTGGTGCTGTGACTTCAATGCCGTACGCGGCGAAGACTCCTTCGTGCGGGCGCAATGGGCCGGGCGTCCTTTGCTGTGGCATATCTACCGCCAGGATGAAGATATCCATCTGGACAAGCTCGATGCTTTCCTGACGCTGTACACCGAGGGCTTGTCGCCGGCCGCGAAAGTCGCGCTGGTTGACCTTTGGCAGGCGTGGAACGCTGATGGCGATATGACCAAAAGCTGGAAAATGTTGCTTGAACACTGGCCGGAAGTGACCGTTCATGCCGAACAGTGGTGTCTGGAACAAGGCTTGCAGGCAGATCTTGCGACGGCACTGGTACAGTTTTATGTAAATTGGATATGATACGCGACCTTGAATTTTGTAAATCCCATCCAAATTTCGGATATTCGCAATGAAAACTGGTAAAGAGCTTAAACCCGGTACCGTCATCAAGCTCGAAAACGACCCTTGGCTGGTTCAGAAAGCTGAATTCACCAAGTCCGGTCGTAACAGCGCGATCATGAAGACCAAGTTGAAAAACCTGCTGACCGGTTACAAGACCGAAATCGTCTACAGCGCCGATGACAAACTGGAAGACGTGATCCTCGACCGCAAAGAAGCGACCCTGTCCTTCATCAGCGGCGACACCTACACGTTCATGGACACCAGCGACTACACCATGTACGAGCTGAACGCTGAAGACATCGAAGCCGTTCTGCCATTCGTGGAAGAAGGCATGACCGACGTCTGCGAAGCGATCTTCTTCGAAGAGCGCCTGGTTTCCGTAGAGCTGCCGACCACCATCGTGCGTCAGGTTGACTACACCGAAGGTTCCGCTCGCGGCGATACTTCGGGCAAGGTGATGAAGCCTGCCAAACTGAAAAACGGTACCGAGCTGAGCGTTGCAGATTTCGTAGAAATCGGCGACTGGATCGAAATCGATACCCGTGAAGGTGGTTCGTACAAGGGCCGGGCCAAGGTTTAATCCTTGCCTGACCCGTGACACCAAAAAAAACCCGACCATGAGTCGGGTTTTTTTGTGGTCGCGTTTTGTATCTGTTCAGGTGTTGCTTGAGTTCTTCAGAGGCTTGCAACAGGGCGGAGTGCACCGCTGGCACTTGGCTGGTAACGCGCCAGATAAACATGCTGCTTATGCGAAGTTGGCACAGCCATTGTGCGTTGCTGTGCGTTTCCCCGCCAGAGCGAACTGCGTAGCATGCAAGACATCGGGAATGTGGAGTAGGCGGCGTGCTTGATTTGGCGATGTATGTGGTACTGGGTGTGGCGTTGGGCACTGTCGGCGGTTTGTTTGGCATCGGCGGCGGGCTGATTGCCATCCCGGTGTTGGGCGTGTTGTTTGGCCTTGATCAACAAATCGCCCAAGGTACGGCCCTGGTGATGGTAGTGCCCAATGTAATGCTGGCGTTGTGGCGCTATCACCAACGCAACCGCATCGAACTGCGCCACGCGCTGCCGCTGGGGCTGATGGGGTTTTGCTTCGCCTGGCTGGGGTCGATTTGGGCCGTGGGCATTGATGCCGGTGTGATGCGCATTGGTTTTATTGTATTTCTGGTGGCGCTGTCGGCTTATAACCTGTTGCGCATGTTCACCCGCAATGCACCGCCGTCGGCACAGATGCGCTACTCCTGGCCGTGGCTGGGGGTGCTGGGGGCGGCGTCGGGGTCGATGGGTGGCTTGTTCGGCGTGGGCGGCGCGGTGGTTGCCACGCCAGTGCTGACCAGTATTTTCGGCACCACCCAAGTGGTCGCCCAAGGCCTGTCCCTGGCATTGGCGCTGCCTAGCACCAGCGTGACCCTGGTGACCTACGCCTGGCACCACGAAGTGGACTGGATGATCGGCATGCCGCTTGCCATCGGTGGGCTGCTTAGCATCAGTTGGGGCGTGAAAGTCGCCCATGCCTTGCCGGAACGCCTGCTGCGCGGGCTGTTCTGCGGCTTTCTGGTGGTGTGCGCGGTGATGCTCACCTTTAAAGTTTAAAGCCTTCGATGATGTACTCGGCGAGACATTCGGTGATGGGCGAGGTGGTGCGCGAATTGCGTAGCAGCCGCAGATTGACGGATGGCAGCGGCGGGAAGCCTTCGGCTGCGCCCAATATCCGCAGGTCTTCGGTCACCAGGCTTTCCATGGTGACCGTCACCGCCAGGCCTGCGCCCACCACCGCCAGGATCGCGGCACCGTTTGAGCTGTGATACGCCAAGCGATACTCCCGGCCATTGGCATCCAGCGCGGCGCGCGCCCACTGGGTGCAGAAGCTGTCCATGCCGGAAATGGCCAAGGGCAGCGCGGCGTGTTCGTCCGTGCAGAAGCAGGGTGCGGCGACCCAGACCATGGGTTCATGTCGAAGCAATTCGCCGACTTCATTACCCGGCTCGCGGCTGATAACGGTCAGGTCCAGGTCTCGGCGCTGCATCAGTATCGGCGATGACTCGCAATGCATTTCAATCTGGATCAGCGGGTAAGCCTTGGAAAAACGCTTGAGGATGCCCGGCAAAAAACGCATCACGTAGTCATCGGGTGTGCCGATGCGTACCAGCCCGACCATATGCGGCTCGCGCAAGGTGTTAAAAACCTCGCTGTGCAACTTCAGTATCCTGCGCGCATAGCCCAGTAGAACCTGCCCCTCCGGTGTCAACCTGACCTGGCGACCATCGCGCTCGAACAGCTTGCGCTGCAGCACGTCCTCTTCCAGGCGCTTCATCTGCATACTCACCGCCGACTGGGTGCGGTTGACCTGCTCGCCCGCGCGAGTGAAACCGCCCTGATCGGCGATGGCGACGAAGGTGCGCAGGACTTCAGTGTCGATGCTCGGGTAGTTGGACAATTGATCAATCTCCGAGATGTATTGCATAAGAAACATTCGTTGGATTGATCATACCGTCAGGCACAGACTTCAGTCATCCCCACTGGAGGGCAAGATGATGAAAGGTCAAAAAGGTTTTGTGTTGATGGTGAAACGTCCTTTTTTCAGGCTGTTTCAGCGATTTTCCCGTTGGCAGGCGCTGCATCGCGAACGCCAGTTGCTGGCGAGCATGAGCGATGACGCACTCAAGGACATCGGCCTTAATCGAGCCGACGTCGAGATGGAAAGTCACCGGCGTTTCTGGGAAGACCCGCTGCGAAAATGACTTCAATACCCCTACACAACCCAGGGTTCAGTAAGGTAGTTTGCGAGCCTACAAGGAGATGCCCATGCCCGCAGAACTGTCCTTTTCCCTCAAGCAGGCGCGGCGTCTGGCGCTGGCCGCCCAAGGTTTTTCCGGGCGCCAGCCGCCGGCGCTGATCAAGGCTGCGCAGGTCAATCGCCTGATTGACCGTTTGGGTGTGCTGCAGATTGATTCGGTTAACGCTGTGGTGCGCTCCCATTACCTGCCGCTGTTTTCCCGCCTTGGGAGTTATTCCCCGCTGATTCTTGAACAAGCTGCCTGGAGCCAGGGGCGGCGGCGTTCGTTGTTTGAGTATTGGGGGCATGAGGCGTCGTTGCTGCCGATGGCACTGTATCCGTTGATGCGCTGGCGCATGCAGCGCGCGTCTCAAGGGCAAGGTATTTATCATCAGATGGCGCGCTTTGGTCGTGAGCAACAGGACACCATTCGCCGGGTGCTGGGCATCGTCGAGCAGCGGGGTGCCTTGGGCGCGGGCAGTTTGTCGACCCGCGAGGAGCGTGCTGGGCCCTGGTGGGACTGGAGCGATGAAAAGCATGCCCTGGAATGGCTGTTTGCCGCCGGCCTGGTGACGGTCGCCGGACGTCGGGGTTTTGAACGGCTCTATGATTTGCCGGAACGGGTGATCCCCGCCGCGATTCTCCAGCAAACGCCCTTGAGCGAGGCCGAGGCGCAGCGGGGCTTGTTGCTGCACGCGGCTACGGCGTTGGGCGTTGGCACAGAGAAGGATCTGCGGGACTACTTTCGACTGGAGCCCGCCGATAGCCGTGGGCGCTTGGCGGAGTTGGTCGAGGAGGGCCAGTTGGTTTCGTGCCAGGTTCAGGGTTGGAAGCAGTCAGCCTATTGCCTGCCTGAGCCGAAAGTTCCGCGCAAGGTGCTGGCCAGTGCGCTGCTCTCGCCTTTTGATTCATTGATCTGGGAGCGCAGCCGGACCGAGCGGTTGTTCGATTTCCGTTACCGGCTGGAGATCTATACCCCGCAAGACAAGCGGGTCTACGGTTATTACGTGCTGCCGTTTTTGCACAACGAACGGATCGCCGCCCGTGTCGACCTGCGGGCCGAACGTGCTGCCGGGCGATTGGCGGTGCATGCCGTACACGAAGAGGAACCGGGGCTGGACGAGGACGGGATGTTGGCCCTGGCGCTGAATCTACGGCAGATGGCCGACTGGCTTGGGCTTGAGCAGGTTCAGCTTAATTGCCCGCGGGCCAGTGCGGCGCGGTTGCGGGTAGCGATGGGGGCTTTAGGGTTGCTGTGATAAGCGGGGCCTGGTAGCCGACCTGAGTGGTGAAAAGCAAAAGAGGATCTACTGCCCACTGTAGGAGCGAGCTTGCTCGCGATGGTCGTTAACGATGACGCTGGCTTCCTGAATCACCGCAGCGCCCTCAGGTTCTTCGCGAGCAAGCTTGCTGCTACAGAAAAGCGGATAGGCGCTGGCTTTTGATCTGGCTACCCGCCCGTTAACCAGAGGCCGAACGCAGGTGTTGCGCAGCGGCTCAACCGGCAAGGATGCCGGTTGAGTGGGGAAAAGCAAAAGTGGATCTACTGGAGCGAGTTTGCTCCGGGCGGCGCTCGCGAAGAACCTGAGGGCGCCGCGTTCATCCAGGAAGCCCACGTCATCGTTAACGACCATCGCGAGCAAGCTCGCTCCTACAGTGGGCAGTGAATCCGCTCTTGCTTCTCACCACTCAGGTCGGCTACTAGGCCGCCGTGCTTTTGATCTTGATCTTGATCTAAGGCGCCCCGTTAACCACGATGGCTGAACGCAGGCATTGATCCGTGGGTAAACCGGCAGGACGCCGGTTTAGCCGCGCTGGGCCAAGGATGGCCCATCGCGGCGGCCCACGGAGCAATGCCGGAGTGAAGGCATGCCGAGCCTAAGCGAGGCACCAAGTGGTGGGGCAAGAGCCTTTTGGTTACTTTTGGGCTCTTTTCAAAAGTGACACGCCGTAAGGGCGTAACCCTAAGCCGCCCTGACCAAAATAACGGATATGTACTCAATCGCCCCGTAGAACCGAGCCTACCCCCCCCAGCTATCAGCAACTTCAAGAGATGTGTAGGTGCCTAATCAGGCAACAAAAAAACCTTACCTTTTCACTTGCTTCAATGTTTCGGCAATCAAAAACGCCAACTCCAGCGACTGATCGGCATTCATCCGTGGGTCGCAATGGGTGTGGTAGCGGTCCGACAAACCATCTTCCGTAATCGGCCGCGCCCCGCCGATGCACTCGGTGACATTCTGCCCGGTCATCTCGATATGAATCCCGCCGGCGTAAGTCCCTTCGGCTTCATGGACCTGGAAGAACTCCTTCACCTCACTGAGGATCTGCGCAAAATCCCGGGTCTTGTAGCCGCTGCTGGCCTTGATGGTGTTGCCATGCATTGGATCGCTACTCCACAGCACTTGCTTGCCTTCGCGCTGCACGGCGCGGATCAAGTTGGGCAGGTGATCGCCTACCTTGTTGGCACCCATGCGCGCAATCAGGTTCAGGCGGCCGGGGTCGTTGTCCGGGTTGAGGATGTCGATCAGGCGAATCAGGTCGTCCGGGTTCATGCTCGGGCCGACCTTGACTCCGATCGGGTTGTTCACTCCGCGCAGGAATTCGACATGGGCGCCGTCGAGTTGGCGGGTGCGATCGCCGATCCATAGCATATGGGCCGAACAGTCGTAGTAATCGTTGGTCAGGCTGTCGCGACGGACAAATGCTTGCTCGTAGTTGAGCAGCAACGCTTCGTGGGCGGTGAAAAAACTGGTCTCGCGCAATTGCGGCGAACTGTCCATGCCGCAGGCACGCATGAAGGCCAGTGTTTCATCGATGCGGTTGGCCAACTGGCTGTACTTCTCGGCCAGGGCTGAATTGGCGATGAAGTCCAGGTTCCACTTATGCACCTGGTGCAGGTCGGCAAAGCCGCCCTGGGCAAAGGCTCGCAGTAGGTTCAGGGTGGCGGTGGACTGATGGTAGGACTGCAACAGGCGATCCGGGTCCGGCACGCGGCTTTTTTTATCGAAGCCAATACCGTTGACGATATCGCCACGGTAGGCCGGCAGCGTGACGCCGTCGATGGTTTCATCGTTGGCCGAGCGCGGCTTGGCAAACTGACCGGCCATGCGCCCGACTTTCACCACTGGGCAGCCGGCGGCGAAGGTCATGACAATGGCCATCTGCAGCAGCACTTTAAACGTGTCGCGGATTTTCGCCGCCGAGAACTCGGCAAAGCTCTCGGCGCAATCGCCGCCCTGCAGCAGGAAGGCTCGACCCTGGGTAACCTCGGCAAACTGACGGCGTAACTCACGGGCTTCACCAGCGAACACCAGCGGCGGATAGCTGGCAAGGCTTTGCTCGACCTGCAGCAAGTGCGCAGCGTCAGGGTAGCGGGGTTGTTGCTGGATCGGCAGGGCGCGCCAGCTATCGGGGCTCCAGGGTTGGCTCATCATGAACTCGAGTGATTTACGGTCGGGTTGCCATGTTATCAGCAATTAGTGCGTGACCTGCTGGCGCCGGTTCGCGGACAATCGCGCCTTTCCCGCTTGGGCTCGGGCGGCTGGATTGATCCGGTGCCCAGGTTGTTGCCTGGTAGCCGTTAGGAGATGAGATGACTGAGGAGCGCGTTGAGCGCCTGCTGGCCGAAGTCCATGATGACTTTGGCATGATCCGTGTATTGGAAGTGGCCGATTACCGCTTTCTTGAATTTGGTGACGCCATTGAGCAGAGTTGTGTGTTCACTGCTGACCCCAGCTGGCTGGAGTACGACTACACCCGCGCCATGCTTGTCGGTGCGCTGTGTCATGAACAGCCGGAAAGTGCGTTGTTCCTCGGGCTTGGTGCCGGAACCCTGACTCAGGCGTGCCTCAAGTTCCTGCCGCTGGAAGATGTCGAAGCCATTGAGCTGCGTCCAGATGTACCGCGCCTGGCCATCGAGTTTCTGGGCCTGGATGACGATCCGCGGTTATATATCCGTGTGGGCGACGCTCTGCAATTGCTGGAAACCGCAGAGCCGGCGGACTTGATTTTCGTCGACTTGTATACCGACCTCGGTCCGGGTGTCGGGCATCTGGCCTGGACCTTCCTGGAAAACTGCCAGAAGCACCTCAACCCTGGTGGCTGGCTGATCATCAACCAGTGGGCCACCGATGACGGCAAGCCGCTGGGCGCCGCTTTGCTGCGCGGGCTTTATCACCGGCACTACTGGGAGCTGCCGGTGAAGGAGGGCAATGTGATCCTGATCGTGCCGGCGGACCTGGATCAGGAGCTGGACCGGGATGCACTGGCTGCCCGCGCCGAAGCGCTGGCGCCGCGACTGGGGTATTCGTTGCAATCGTTGATCAAGGCGATTCGGCCGGCGACCTGAGGTTGGGCACTTGTGTCAGTCATCAACAGCCTTTGAACACCCCAGGTCGCTTTTCGATCATCGCTCGAACACCTTCCTTGGCGTCTTCACTGTTAAGCAGTTTCTCCACCAGCACCGGCAACCCGGTAGCAGCGGCCGCTTCACCCTCGATGCGGGCCTGGCGCGCCGACATCAAGGTGGCCTGCACCCCCAGCGGCGCTTGCCGTGCGATGCGATTGGCCAGCTCCAGCGCCCTGGGTAACAGGTCTTCGCTGGCCATGACTTCCTGCACCAGGCCCAGACGCAGCGCTTCATGGGCATCGAATTCATCGCCGGTAAGCAGCCAGCGCATGGCATTGCCCCAGCCGGCGATTTGATGGAAGCGCAGCGTCGCGCCACCAAAAGGAAAGATCCCACGTTGCACTTCCATCTGCGCAAAGCGGGTATTGCTGGCGCACAGGTTGATATCCGCTGCCAGCATCAATTCGATGCCAATGGTCAGGCAATAACCCTGGGCGGCGACAATCACCGGTTTGCTGACCCTTGGCCCGGCGAATACACCCCACGGGTCGCAACCGCCCAACGGCGGTTGCCAGCCCTGTGCCATGGCGTGGGCGACATTGGCCAGGTCCAGGCCGGCAGTGAAGTGGTCGCCGTGGCCGAAGACGATGGCTACTCGCGCCTCATCGTTACGATCAAATTCGCCATAGGCCAGGCTCAGTTCGTTCAGCAGGTCGAGGTCGAAGGCATTGCGCTTGGCCACGCGATCCAGGCCCAGAAGCAGGACGTGACCCTGCTGTTCACGGCTGACGCGGCTGCTGCTGGCTTGATTCATGGGGGAGTCCTCGGGCGCGAAGGGTAGTTTCGGACCAAAGGGCCCGCTGCGAAAAGTGAACCGTTTAAGCGTCATGACCAACAGGGCCGGGTCTTTGAAAAATAGACGCTACTGCAAGGATCCGCAAAGCCTGTGACACAGAGCAGTTCAACTGGTTTTTTCGATAAAAAAAGCTCCCTTTTTCAGGTATTTCCGGTATAGTGCGCGCCGGCCTTTAACCGGGCCGCGTTTAGGTAGCGCAATTCCCCGAAGTCAGCTTCGGCTGCTCGTCCGCACAGCGGACTCTTCCTTGACGAATCTTTTTCATTCATTCGTTTTCGCAAATCCCCGCCGACAAAGCAGCCAGGGCGACTCTTGAGTCTCAACACGGCATGCGCAGCTTTGGAGCATGGGTCTTTGCGGATGCACTTAGAGGCAGACCCATGACCCAGGAAACCGGCGGCTTCGCCGCTTTTAATCTTAACCCGAATATCCTTGCAGCCGTCATTGCGACTGGCTACGAAGAACCTTCGGCTATTCAGCATCAATCGATCCCGATCATCATGGCCGGCCACGACATGATTGGCCAGGCGCAAACCGGTACGGGTAAAACCGCTGCGTTCGCCCTGCCGATCCTGCATTGCATCGATCCTGCCAAGCGCGAGCCGCAAGCCCTGATCCTGGCGCCAACCCGTGAGTTGGCGCTGCAAGTAGCAACTGCTTTCGAAACTTACGCCAAGCAAATGCCGGGCGTAACCGTTGTGGCCGTTTACGGCGGCGCGCCTATGGGCCCACAACTGAAAGCAATCCGTAACGGCGCACAGATCGTTGTCGCCACTCCGGGCCGTCTGTGCGACCACCTGCGTCGCGACGAAAAAGTCCTGTCGACCGTGAACCATCTGGTTCTCGACGAAGCTGACGAAATGCTCAAGCTGGGCTTCATGGACGACCTGGAAGTCATCTTCAAGGCTCTGCCAGCGACCCGTCAGACCGTATTGTTCTCGGCTACCCTGCCGCAGTCGATCCGTGCCATTGCCGAACGCCATCTGCGCGATCCGCAACACGTGAAGATCCAGACCAAGACTCAGACCGTTACCGCGATCGAACAGGCTCACCTGTTGGTTCACGCTGACCAGAAGACCTCGGCTGTATTGAGCCTGCTGGAAGTCGAAGACTTCGATGCCCTGATCATGTTCGTGCGTACCAAGCAAGCGACCCTGGACCTGGCCAGTGCCCTGGAAGCCAAAGGCTACAAAGCCGCTGCGCTGAACGGTGACATTGCCCAGAACCAACGTGAGCGCGTGATCGAATCCCTCAAGGATGGTCGTCTGGACATCGTTGTGGCGACCGACGTTGCCGCTCGTGGCCTGGACGTTCCGCGCATCACTCACGTGTTCAACGTTGACATGCCGTACGATCCGGAATCCTACGTTCACCGTATCGGCCGTACTGGCCGTGCCGGTCGCGAAGGTCGTGCACTGCTGTTGGTGACTCCGCGTGAGCGTCGCATGCTGCAAGTGATCGAGCGTGTTACTGGTCAGAAAGTTGCCGAAGTCCGCCTGCCGGATGCCCAGGCCGTTCTCGATGCTCGCATCAAGAAGCTGACCAACAGCCTGTCGCCGCTGGTGGCTGACGCTGAATCGACCCACGGTGATCTGCTGGACCGCCTGACTGCCGATATCGGTTGCACCCCACGTGCCCTGGCTGCAGCCCTGCTGCGCAAGGCTACCAACGGTCAAGCACTGACCCTGGCTGCCATCGAGAAAGATCGTCCACTGGTACCGAACAACGCTCCGCGCGGTGATCGTCCAGAGCGTACCGGTGATCGTCCGGACCGTGGTGATCGTGAGCGTCGTGCTCCGGTTCCATTGGCTGAAGGCCGTGCTCGCTGCCGTACCGCGCTGGGTGCGCGTGATGGTATCGCCGCCAAGAACCTGCTGGGCGCTATCCTCAATGAGGGTGGCCTGGCACGTGAAGCTATCGGTCGCATCCAGGTGCGTGACAGCTTCTCCCTGGTGGAGCTGCCGGAAGATGGTCTGGAAAAACTGCTGACCAAGCTGAAGGACACTCGTGTTGCCGGCAAGCAGCTCAAGCTGCGTCGCTATCGCGAAGATTGATCCGCTCTTGAGCTGATTGATCGAACATAAAAAATCCCCGACTGGTTCGGGGATTTTTTATGCCTGAAGTTTGAGCTAGCCAAATCGATAGATATCCATTCCCAGCGCCCCCATGGTGAAGCCTTGGTGAGCAACGCTGAATTGCCCGCCTGCGCCCCGTGCAAAGTACAACGGCAACAAATGCTCATCGCTGGGATGACTGCGTACTGCATTGGGTGCCTGGCGACGATAGTCGTGCAATGCGGCTTCATCACCGGCTGCAAGCTTCTCCACAACCCAATCGCGAAAGTCCCGAGCCCAGGGTTCAATACTTTCCGGCCCGGCGTGCCAATCCAGCTCGCCAAGGTTATGGGTAATGCTGCCGGAGCCGATCAGCAGCACGCCTTGCTCGCGCAGGCTGGCGAGCGCATGGCCAACTCGGGTTTGCAGGGCAGGGCCGAGGCGGCTGGGCAGCGAGACTTGCAGCACCGGGATATCGGCATCGGGGTACATCAGAGACAGCGGCACCCAGGCGCCATGGTCGAATGGACGTTTGGTGTCGATCATCACATCCAAACCATCCTTCTGGAGCAAGTTGACAATTTGTACTGCCAGCTGCGGTTGGCCGGGCGCCGGGTATTGCACGGCAAACAGCTCCGCGGGGAAGCCGCCGAAGTCGTGCCAGGTTTCTGGAGCCGGACTGCCGCTGACCAACAGGCCCTGGCTTTCCCAGTGCGCCGACACCACAACAATTGCCTTGGGGCGCGGTAACTCGGCCGCCAGCCGCGCCAAGGCCGGACCGCTGGCGCCCGGTTGCAGGGCGAGCATGGGCGAACCGTGAGAGATAAACAGGCTGGGGAGCATGAGAGCGGTCCTGAGGTTAAGATGGTGCCATCTTCAATCAGATCATTGATCTAAATCTAATATAAGTTTTAGTACTATTTGATCGAATTTTCAGGGTGATTCATGGATCCCAAGTTTTGGCATGAGCGCTGGGCGCGCAATCAGATTGGCTTTCATTTGCCCGAGGTGAATCCTTACCTGCAGCGCCACTGGCCCGCATTGGTCTTGACGAGCGGGGCGCGAGTGCTGGTGCCGTTGTGCGGTAAAAGCCTGGACCTGGCGTGGCTGGCCAGTCAGGGTCATCAGGTTATTGGCGTGGAGCTGTCGGAAACGGCCATTGAAGGCTTTTTCAGTGAACAGGGGCTTACACCGAAAATCAGTCAGAGGGGGTTATTCAGGGTTTATCAGGCGGGATCTGTTGAGCTGTGGTGCGGTGATTTCTTCGCTTTGGATGAGGGAGACGTGGCCGAGTGCACAGCGTTTTATGACCGTGCGGCGATGATAGCCTTGCCACCGTTGATGCGTGAGCAGTATGCCGCGCACCTGAACAGCATCCTGGCCCGAGGTTGCCAGGGCCTGTTGATCACCCTCGACTATGAACAAGCGCAGAAGGCCGGACCGCCGTTTGCAGTGACTGACGAAGAAGTACGGTTGCTGTTGGGGCAACACTGGCAGTTGGACGTTCTTGACGAGCAGGACATTCTGGGAGGGAGCTGGAAGTTCTTGCAGGGCGGTGTCACGCGACTGGATGAGCGGGTTTACCGGTTGGCCAAGGGCTGAAGAGGCGCCCACAAAAAAAGGGGCGATCCAATCGCCCCTTTCTGTGTCGCTACCAGTTCGTTAGCCCCGACGACGCAAGGCGTCGATCCGCTCTTCCAGTGGCGGGTGGCTCATGAACATGCGAGCCAGGCCTTGCTTGACGCCACCGTTGATGCCAAAGGCGGTCAGGGTGTTGGGCATATGCACCGGCAGACCCTGTTCGGAGCGCAGGCGTTGCAGGGCACCGATCATCGCATTGGTGCCGGCCAGGCGAGCACCAGCTTCGTCAGCGCGAAATTCCCGTTTGCGCGAGAACCACATCACGATCGAGCTGGCGAGGAAGCCCAGTACCAGTTCGGCGAAGATGGTTGCCACGTAGTAGGCAATACCCTGGCCGCCTTCATTCTTGAAGATGACCTTGTCGACGAAGTTGCCGATGATGCGCGCGAAGAACATCACGAAGGTGTTCACCACGCCTTGTACCAGCGCCAGGGTGACCATGTCACCGTTGGCCACGTGACCGATTTCGTGGGCCAGCACGGCCTTCACTTCATCGGGCGAGAAACGCTCCAGCAAGCCCTGGCTGACGGCAACAAGAGCATCGTTCTTGTTCCAGCCCGTGGCAAACGCGTTGGCTTCATAGGCTGGGAAGATCCCGACCTCGGGCATCTTGATTCCGGCTTCGCGGGACAATTGCTCGACGGTTTGCATCAGCCATTGCTCATGCCGCGTACGCGGCTGAGTAATGATCTGGGTACTGGTGCTCATCTTCGCCATCCACTTGGAGATGAACAGCGAGAAAATCGACCCGGCGAAACCAAAAACCGCACAGAAAACCAGCAGCTGATTGAGGTTCAGATCAACCCCGTTGGCCGCCATGAACCCGTTGAAGCCGAAAAGGCTCAGGGTGATGCTGGCAATCAGCACGACCGCCAGGTTAGTGGCCAAGAACAGCAGGATGCGCATCATGGTTGTAGAATTCTCCTCATGCTTAATGTGTTGCGTACTGCGGGGTATATAAGGTGCGGCACTGGGCTATTCAACAGGGCGACTATTTCAAACTGTGTCCTACAGCCTGAATGTAAAGCTTTGAAGGGGATTTCCGAGTTTGCAGGTCGGTGAAAATCCCCGCTCAGCCCCATGGTTATTGGCGAGTGCGCGACCAGGGGGACGAGGTGGGGGCTGTAAATGCCTGCGCCCGTGTCAGGCACAGATGTGTTGCCAGATAATCGCTGTACGACCTTAAGTGAGTCGTACAGTGGAAAAACTCATTACTGGCGATAGGACTTCAGGAAGTTGCCAATTCGACCTATGGCCATGTCCAGGTCATCCACGCGCGGCAAAGTCACCACGCGGAAGTGATCGGGCCACGGCCAGTTGAACGCTGTGCCCTGGACCACCAGCAGCTTTTCCGACAGCAGCAGGTCGAGGACGAACTTTTCATCGTTGTGGATCGGGCAGACTTTCGGGTCGATCCGCGGGAAGGCATACAGGGCGCCCATGGGTTTGACGCAGCTGACGCCGGGAATGTCGTTGAGCAGTTCCCAGGTGCGGTTGCGCTGTTCCAGCAGGCGACCGGCCGGCAGCACCAGGTCATTGATGCTCTGGTAGCCACCGAGGGCGGTCTGGATCGCGTGCTGGCTTGGCACGTTGGCGCACAGGCGCATGTTGGCCAGCATGTCGATGCCTTCGATGTAGCTTTGCGCGTTGTGCTTGGGCCCGGAGATAGCCACCCAGCCGGAACGGAAACCCGCTACCCGGTAGGATTTGGAAAGGCCGTTGAACGTCAGGCACAACAGGTCCGGCGCCAGGGATGCAGTGCAGATGTGCACGGCATCGTCGTAGAGGATCTTGTCGTAGATCTCGTCGGAGAACACCACCAGATTGTGCTGGCGAGCCAGTTCGAGCATGCCCTGCAGCACTTCCTTGGAATAGACGGCGCCGGTGGGGTTGTTCGGGTTGATGATCACCAGTGCCTTGGTGTTGGGGGTGATCTTGGCTTTGATGTCCGCAAGGTCCGGCCACCAGTTGGCTTGTTCATCACACAGGTAATGCACTGGATGGCCGCCGGCCAGGGTCACGGCGGCAGTCCACAGCGGATAGTCGGGTGCCGGTACCAGCACTTCGTCACCGTTGTTGAGCAAGGCCTGAGTGGCCATCACGATCAGCTCGGATACACCGTTGCCCAGGTAGATGTCTTCGATGCCGACGCCGTCCACCTGCTTTTGCTGGTAGTACTGCATCACCGCCTTGCGGGCGCTGAACAACCCCTTGGAGTCACTGTAACCCTGGGCGGTGGGCAGGTTGCGGATTACGTCCTGGAGGATTTCATCCGGCGCTTCGAAACCAAAGGACGCCGGGTTGCCAATGTTCAGCTTGAGGATGCGATGGCCTTCCTCTTCCAGGCGTTTGGCGTGCTTGAGCACTGGGCCGCGAATGTCGTAGCAGACGTTGGCGAGCTTGTTCGATTTGCTGACCTGCATGGCGATGTGATCCCGAAAATGAACGATCCAGACGGCGTGGACACTACCGTGCTGGGAATCCTGCGCTGGCGCACCCATAAATACGTTTGAATGCCGGTAAAGCGGGTGCCAGACTGGCGTTTTGACGAGGCGCAATCATACGTGCCGCCTGATCCATGGAAAAGACACAGATCAGGCTTTTTCAGTTGCCGAGGTGTACCGATGGAAAAGTTGCAGAAAACCGTTGATGAGTGGAAGGCAATGCTCGACCCAGAGCAGTACAACGTTTGTCGCCTCAAGGGCACCGAACGGCCGTTTTCCGGCAAGTACAACGACTCCAAGGTCGACGGTGTGTACCACTGCATTTGCTGCAATGAACCGTTGTTCGATTCGAAGGCCAAGTTTGATTCCGGCTGCGGCTGGCCCAGCTTCTACGAGCCGATTGCCGAGCAGGCAATGGTCGAGATCCGTGACGTCAGCCACGGCATGGTTCGCACTGAAGTCACCTGCACCAAGTGTGATGCTCACCTGGGTCATGTGTTCCCTGATGGCCCGCCGCCGACCGGTTTGCGCTATTGCATCAATTCTGTGTGCCTGGATCTGGTGGCACGCTAGACAGTAACCCTGCAGGCACTCGCGCCTGCAGGGGGTTATGTCAAGGTATAAGCCTGGTAAATTAAATTGCACGCAATTGAATTGCCTACTATCTTTTAGGCCTCCTTATCTCTTTCGAGGCACTGCCATGAGCGACAACCTGCTGAGCATCCCTTGCACCACCATAAAAGGTGAGCAAAAGACGTTGGCCGATTTCTCCGGCAAGGCGATCCTCGTGGTCAATACCGCCAGCAAGTGCGGCTTCACCCCGCAATACAAGGGTCTAGAGCAACTCTGGCAGCAATACAAGGACCAGGGGCTGGTGGTGCTGGGCTTCCCTTGCAACCAGTTTGGCAAGCAAGAGCCGGGTAACGAAGGTGTCATCTCCGAATTTTGCGAGTTGAATTTCGGTGTCAGCTTCCCGCTGTTCAAGAAGATCGATGTGAACGGTGGCGAGGCTCATCCGTTGTTTGTGCAACTTAAACAGCGTGCGCCGGGCTTGCTGGGTTCCAAGGGTATCAAGTGGAACTTCACCAAGTTCCTGATCGGCCGTGACGGCCAGGTGGTCAAGCGCTTCGCGCCCACCACTAAACCTCAGGAACTGACCCAAGAGATCGAAGCGTTGCTCAAATGACCGACCTGCCCAACGAGTCCCTGGCCCTCGACAGTCAGTTGTGTTTCAAGCTGTACGCAGCCTCCCGTGCGGTGACGCGGGCCTACAAGCCGATGCTCGATCAGTTGGGCCTGACCTATCCGCAATACCTGGTGATGCTGGTGTTGTGGGAATGGCAGGATGCGGCGCCACCGCAGCCGACGGTCAAGGCTTTGGGCGAACGCCTGTTACTGGACTCCGGCACTTTGACGCCGCTGCTCAAGCGCCTTGAGCAATTGGCCCTGGTCAGGCGCCAGCGCAGTGCCAGCGACGAACGTGAGGTGCACCTGAGTCTTGCCGAGGCGGGCAGGCGCCTGCGTGACAGGGTTCAACCGCTAAAGGCTCGCTTGCTGTGTGACAGTGGCGTCGACCTGAGTCAGGCAGATGCCTTGCGCCACGGTCTGGATCAGTTGCTCAGGCAGATCAAAGACTTGTCGTAGTCGGCACCCACAGGTCGAGCAGGCCGCTGAGTTCTTCCCGTCGAAAAGGCTTGGCCAGGTAGTCATTCATTCCCGCGGCCCGGCAGCGCTCTCGTTCTTCGGACAGGGCGTTGGCGGTCAGCGCGACGATTGGCAGTTCCGGCCAGCGTCCGCTGCGGCGAATCTGCCGGCTTGCCTCGTAGCCATCCATGACCGGCATGTTGCAGTCCATCAACACCATGTCGAAACGTTGTTCTTCAAGCAGCTTGAGGGCCTCGCCACCGTGGGCCGCAACGATCACCTCACAGCCGAGCTTGCTCAGCATGCCCTTGGCCACCAACTGATTGACCGGATTGTCTTCCACCAGCAGGATGCGCGCCCGATGGGTGATCGGGCCGGCTTCCAACTGGGCAAGGTCAAGGACGATGTTTGTGTCGGGGAGCAGGTTGCGATGCAAAATCTGGTACAGCGCATTGCGGCTCAATGGCCGCGCCTGTTGTTGCAAAGGGGCCAGGGCGGCGACTTCTTCGCTGGGCATGAAGTTGCCATAGGCGGTGACCAGCAGGATCGGCGCACTAATCGCCGGGCGCAGGCGGAACAGACATTCGGCGCAGTCGGTGATCAGCAGGTCGGGTTTGAGCCCACTCAAGTCATCGTCGATGGTGCGGCAATGCGGCGTCAGCCCCCAACTGGGCAACAGGGTGTTCAGCAGCTCCGCCAGACCGCTACTGGCAGAGGTAATGGCAAGCACCTCGCCCGTCAGGGGCGCCAGGCGCACGACAGGTATATGGGTGGGCAGAGGCAGGTCAGCGCAGAACTGGCTGCCAAAGCCGGGTTCCGAACTGATGCTCAGGCGGCCGCGCATGGCTTCGCAAAGGCTGTGGGTCAGTGCCAGCCCCAGTCCGGTCCCGCCAAACTGGCGGGTGATGCCGGCGCCGGCCTGGGTGAACGGTTGGAAAATCTTCACCTGGGCATCCTGGGCAATGCCGATGCCGGTGTCGCAGACCTCGATCCTGACTCGACCGTTGTGCGCACTGAGGCGCACATCGACTCGGCCAAAGCGGGTGAACTTCAAGGCGTTGGACAGCAGGTTGCTGACGATTTGCCTGACCCGGGTCGGATCGCCGATGACCTGGGCGGGAAACTGATGGTCGATCAGGCACGTCAACTCGACGTTGGGCGCGGCGTTTTGCGAGAACAGATTGGCGGTGTCTTCCACCAGCGAACCAAGGTCGAACGGGATCGTCTCCAGCTCAAGCTGACCGGCATCGAACTTGGACATATCGAGAATGTCGTTGAGCAATTCCACCAGGACTTTGCCTGAGTCATGGGCAATCGATAGCTGTTGGCGCTGCTCGGCATTCAGCGGGCTGTCCAGGGAAAGGGCGATCATTCCCAGCAGCCCATTAAGTGGCGTGCGAATTTCGTGACTCATGTTGGCCAGGAAGGCGGCACGGGCCTGGGCCATGCCAAGGGCCGTCATCTTCGCGGCTTCCAATTCTTCGTTGGATTGGCTCAGCCGGTGGTTGATCGCCTTGAGCTCGGTGGTCCTGGCAGAAACAATATTTTCCAGTTGCCCGAGGTACTCGGTTAGACGGTCCTCGGCTTGCTGGCGTTGCTGGATTTCGGCTTCCATGTTTTCGAACTGTTGGTTGGCGACGTTGACCAACACGCCAATCTCGTCGTGTTCATGCCCTGGCGGGCAGTCCAGGCGGCCTTGGGCGGCGCCACGTGGGTTGCGGGTACTCAGCTTGCGGATGATCCGCACCAGCGGTTGGGTCAGCATCACGTAGAACAATCCCAGCAAGATCCCGGTCAGGATCAGGCTGCGGGTAAAACCGCTGAGCAGGGTGATCTCGGCGCGCCGAAGAAAGCGGCTGCCGAATGTGTAGGTGTCGACGTCGAGGCGCAAGACGCCAAGGGATTCGGTTGGCATGTGGGCGAGGAACAGCCGGTCTTCGAACTGGCGATTGGCGCCAAACAGGAAGTCACTGATGGGGCGGTAGCTGCTTTCCTTGCGTGGTCGATCAACGTCAGCCAGTACCGTTGCGTTGTTGTCGATCAGTTGGGCACGGGTGATGGCAGGGGAGTGCAACAGGCCCTGCGTCAGCTCTTGCGCCAGTTCGGCGTCGATGTTGTAGGCGATGCGTGAGGCTGGGTCATGGCTGATTTCAATCAGCGAGCGTATTTCCCGGTTGATGGAGGCGTCTTCGCTGGCATAATCAATACCGATTTGGATCAGGCTGAGCAAGGTTCCCAAGACGAAACCGACCAGCACAGTCAGTCTGGCTTGTTTATAAGACAAGCGGTGGGTGAACTTGATATCCATCGGGTGCTGAACCACTTTACGTTTCCCTTCGCCCGGCAAGCATAGCTGAACATCAGAGGCTATCGGCCTTGCCCGGCATGAATCGATTTATTCAGGTGCAGCCCTGTGCGGTCTGCGTCAGGGTTTCCAATACGCCATCTTTTACAAGAACTTGCCAGAGGAATAGTCGTGGATTCTCGATTGAATGCCTTTCTTGAGCGGGCCGATGCGGTGCTCGCTCGTCTGGAACCGTTATTGCCGGCGCCTCGCCAGGCCATTGACTGGAATCAGTGCCTGGCCGCCCGTTGGCAGCGTGAAGGCCGCAGTGGCTTCTTGTTACCGCTGGAAGTCAGCCTGGACATGCGTTTGTCCGACTTGATCGGTGTGGACAAACAGCGCGAGCAGTTGGCCCGTAACACCCAACAGTTTCTCGATGGCCTGCCGGCCAACCATGCGTTGCTCTGGGGCTCGCGCGGCACCGGTAAATCCTCGATGGTGCGCGCCTTGCTGGCCCAGCATGCGAAGGCCGGCCTGCGCCTGATCGAAATCGAGCGAGATCACCTGGCCGACCTGCCACGGGTGGTCGAGCAGTTGGTCAAATTGCCACAACGTTTTGTGCTGTTTTGCGATGACCTGTCGTTCGAGGCCGGCGAAAGCGATTACCGGGTCCTCAAGAGCGTACTCGACGGCTCCCTGGAGCAGGCGCCGGAAAACGTCTTGCTGTACGCCACTTCCAACCGCCGCCACCTGGTCCCGGAAAACCAGAGCGACAACGAAAACTGGAAGATGGTTGATGGCGAGTTGCACCCCAATGAAGCGGTGGAAGACAAGATCGCCCTGTCTGATCGTTTTGGCCTGTGGCTGTCGTTTTACCCGTTCAACCAGGAGCACTTTCTCGACGTGGTCGAGCACTGGATCGGTGAGCTGGCCAGCAAGGCCGGCTTGCAGTGGCAACGTGACGAAGCGCTGGACATTCTCGCGGTACGTTGGGCAACCGGTCGCGGTAATCGCAACGGCCGTTGCGCTTATCAGTTCGCCCGCTATTGGGTTGGCCTCAAATTGCTGGAGCGTCAGCCATGATCGATTTGCAGCAGGCCGGTACCGGCCTTGATGGATACGACATGCTTTACGCACAGCTGGAATCGTTGTTGGCCGATGAGCGGGACTTTATCGCCAACGCTGCGCAGTTTTCGGCGTTCCTGTTCAATCAGCTCGATGACTTGAACTGGGCCGGCTTCTACCTCAATCGCGATGAAGAATTGGTGCTTGGGCCTTTCCAGGGGCAGATAGCCTGTGTACGCATTCCCTTTGGGCGTGGTGTTTGCGGCGCTGCTGCGGCCACGCGGCAAACACAACGGGTGGACGATGTTCACGCCTTTGCAGGGCACATTGCCTGTGACAGCGCGTCGAATAGCGAATTGGTGGTGCCGCTGGTCAAGGACGGACGGCTAATCGGCGTTCTGGACCTGGACAGCCCGAAGCTGGCGCGTTTTACCCCTGGGGATAAGGTCGGTATTGAACAGCTGGCAGCGATTTTCCTGCGCCTTACCGATTGTTGAATGAGTAGTGGCCCTGGCTGCAGCTGCAACCTGCAGCCAGGTTACAGTCTGTCGTCAACGACTTGTCAGGCTGTCCAGTTGCATTTGTAGGGTCCGCTCCAGTTCCAGCATGGACGCCTCGATTGCCTTGACCCAAGGATCGATACTCGGCTGATCAGTGCTGTCGCAGGCCTGTTCCAGGACTTCGCAATGTTCGGCCAATGCACGGGCCTGGACGATCCGGGCAGCGCCCTTGATCTTGTGAGCCTGGTCGATAAGGTCCTGCCGGACTCCTTGTGCCAGCAACGCCATGAGTTCACCACGATCATTGCGGCTGCTGCTCAACAGCTCTTCCAGCAGGCGTCGGCTTAACGCCGGATCACCGCCGGTAAGTGCATGCAGGCTGTCGAGATTGAAAAGTTTGCTGGAAGGCAGGGGTCTGACCTCGGCCAAGTGCCGTTCCAGGGTCGTGAGACTGATGGGCTTGAACAGGCAGTCATTCATGCCCGCGTCCTTGCAGCGTTGTTTCTCCTCCGGCTGGGCATTGGCGGTGAAGCCCAGGACAATACAGGGCGCCATGTTTTCCCGTTGCTCGTGCTCGCGAATAGAGCGGGTCAATTCATAGCCGTTCATGATCGGCATATTGCAGTCGGCGATGATCAGGTCGAAGTGTTCCTGGCGCCATGCCTGGAATCCTGCTGCGCCATGTTGGACCGCTGTGAACTGATGGCCGAGGAAACCCAGTTGCTGGCATATGAGCAAGCGGTTTGCCGGGTGATCGTCTACCACCAGCACGTTCAGTACGGCTGCGATTTCCACCACCACCGGCTTCAACTCAATCACGGGATGTGTCGGCGCCAGGCTGGTCATGTTCAGCGAAACATACACCTGGGTACCGACTCTGGGCACGCTGCTCAAGCTCAGATGCCCGCCCATCATTTCGCACAGGCTGCGACAGATCACCAGCCCCAGGCCTGCACCGCTTCTGGCCAAATGCCCTGAGTTGTCAGCCTGGGCAAAAGGTTCGAACAGCCGTTGCTGATCGTCCCTGGTGATCCCGATGCCCGTGTCCTCGACCACCAGTTTCATGTTGACGTGTTGTGTCTGGCTGGTGGCCTGGACATCCACCTTGATCTTCACCTGGCCCAGCTCAGTGAATTTGATGGCATTGCTCACCAGGTTGGAAAGGATCTGTTTGAAGCGCAGTGGATCGATCAGCACATCGGTATGTTCGACGCTGCGGTTGAACTCCAGTAACAGGCTGAGGGATTTCTGGCGCGCCAAGCCATCAAAGACCCGTACCACCGACTCAATGAGCTCCCGCAGATTGACCCGCTCCGGTGCCAGGCTCAGGCGGCCGGATTCGATACGGGCGATGTCCAGGATATCGCCGATCAGCTCCAGCAAGTCTTTCGCCGAGTTGTAGGCGACCTCGATGGCCGGACGGTCCAGATGGCCGTGGTCGGCACGTTTGAGGGTCAGCTCAAGCATGCCGATGACTGCATTCATGGGGGTGCGGATTTCATGACTCATGGTCGCCAGGAATGTGCTTTTTGCACGATTGGCCTCATCTGCACGATCCTTGGCGGCCCGCAGTTCATCGAATAATTGGCGTCGTTCGCTGATGTCGATCCAGCCACCAATGATCCCCCTGACCTCGCCGGTGGAGTCGCGGTACGGCAGAATCCAGTGGTAAATCGTCAGTTTTTGCCCATGAATATGCAACGAACGGTCGAGAATCAACGGACTGCCTTCGGCGACTACCCGTTGATAATCGGCGTGGTATTGGCGGGCCTCCAAATCGATGTCCAGGCCGATCTGGGTAACGCTTTTGCCAATCACCTCTTCGCGCCTGACGCCGA
Source organism: Pseudomonas sp. C321 (assembly GCF_055407105.1). Lineage (NCBI taxonomy): Bacteria > Pseudomonadati > Pseudomonadota > Gammaproteobacteria > Pseudomonadales > Pseudomonadaceae > Pseudomonas > Pseudomonas sp. C321. The sequence continues at coordinate 66,223 of NZ_JBUZRB010000010.1, forward strand.
AAACCTGCAGGTAGCTGTCATTGCAGGTCTGAAGCAATCCGTTGCGATCGCGTACATAGATCGGATGAGGCGTTTCGTTAACCAGGGCCCGCATGAATTCGAGCTGGTCGTTGAGGGCACGCTCAGCCATCTGTCGGTGCTTGATCTGCCTGCGCATATAAGCATTCCAGGTCAGGGACGTCAGCAGCAGGAGGCCTGCGCCGGTGATGATCTGGAGAATCAGGTGATGGTAGTTACGCCAATAGCTATCGGATGCCGCCGTGTAACCACGCCAGCGACTGTTGATGATCCCCAGTTCATCCGGGGCAATACTGAGTAATGCCTTGTCGAGAATCGAGCTTAGCTCGGTGGCGCTACGTGAGGTGGCCAGGGAAAAGGAGGCCAGTTGGGTGCCGATGCTGGAGCTGATCTGCAATTTGTCCTGGAATACCTGTGAGGAGAGGAAGTAGTTGGCGACCACCAGCGGACTGACGGCACCTTCCACGTGCCCTTGGGCCAATAATTCCGAGGCCTTGAAGGTATCGCTGGCTTCCACCAACTTGATCTGCGGGAACGCTTGACGCAAATAGCTCACCAAGGGGTTGCCTTCGGTTATCGCCAGGCGTTTGCCCGTCAGTTGTTCAAGGCTTGAGGGGGCGTCAGGCCCTTTGCGCGTTAGCAGTACATAGGAATTTTCCAGGTAGGGCCGGCTGAAACTCAGCTTGGCCTTCCGTTCGGTGCTGGGGATGATTGCTGCGATGATATCGGCCTTGTTGCTTTCTACCTGCTGGATCATGTCGTTGAGGTTGCGGGAGTGCTGGGTCTCGAAGCGTAAACCGGTGCGCAGCCGAATCAGCTCCAGAAGATCTGCAGTGATGCCGCGCAGGGTGCCGTCTGCGTCGAGGAAGGTCATCGGTGCGAAGGTTTCATTGATGACCACCGTTACCACGGGATGCTCTTTGAGCCAGCGCTCTTCGCGCTGGCTCAGTTGCAGTTTGTGATCGGTCAGCAATATGTCGCTGCCGGCGCTCCAGCGTTTGGAGATGTTTTCCTGCTCGTTGGTTGCAATGACCCCCAGGACGGAATTGATGATGCTCAACAAGATGGGCTGATCCCGGCGTACGGCAAAGCTGAAACCGTAGGCTTCGTGCTTGCCGAAGTTGGCCATGCGAATATTTTTCAGATAGCCCTTGTTGATCATGTAGTGGGTAGAGATGGTGTCGCCGAGAAATACGTCAGCCTGGTCGAAGGCAACGGCGTTGAGAGCGTTTTGATAGGACGGATAGGCCTGGATAATTGCCTTTGGGTACAGTGCCTCGACTTCCGCCAGGGGCAGATAGTGGTAGACCAGGCTTAACCGCATGCCGATCAGGCCGTCGCTGAGCGAGCGGTTTTCTCCTTCACGGGTGACCAGCACAGGCTGGTCCACGGCGTAGGGCGTTGACAGGACGATCTCGGGGTTACTCGCCTCAAACCCGTTGGCAGTGCCCAGCAAGTCTACTTCGCCGGCTTGCAATGCCTGGATCGCCGCTTCTCGGGTTGGGTAGCGCAGCACGCTGACGGGTAATGCGAGTGCCTTGGACAGGATGCCGGCATAGTCGGCTGTGATGCCCTCATAGTCATGACCGCTGGCGGTGATATCAAAGGGTGGATAGTCGGGTGCTGAGGTACCCAGCACCAACTCGCGTTTGCTTTGTAGCCATTGGCGCTGTGTTTTATCCAGTTGAGTATCCATTTGAACACTGCCTACACGACTCAGCAGTGAGTAACGCTCTTGAGCAGTTAGAGTGGCAGGCACGGCTGTGCTTAAGCACAAACCTGTACTCAATATGATTAGAAGGTCCTTTAAGCGCCTGGGCATTCTGTTTCTCACACTAACGCGTTGCGTTTTGCCATCTCGATAAGCTCTACCAAAGAGGCGGCTTTAAGTTTTTGCATGAGTCTCTTCTTGTAGGTGCTGACTGTTTTGTTACTAAGAAACATACCTTTGGCTATTTCCTTGTTTGTTCTGCCCTGTGCAAAAAGTTGCAAAACCATAAGTTCGCGGTCATTGACTGATTTGAAGAGATTTAATTCTTCGTTTTCGCTAGTTTCTGAGCAGTTACCATTTAGTGCTTGGCTGGGGAAATAGTTGTACCCGGATAAAACAGCTTTTATGGCACTTAGCAGTTCACTCAAGTCGCCCTCTTTGCAGACATAGCCGTCAGCACCTGATCGCATGCAGCGTGTTGCGAAGAGTGTCGGGGATTGGGCCGTCAAAATCAGGGTTTTCATGGGGGAACTCATGGCATTGAACCTGCAAAGCACTTCCAGGCCATCAAGCTTCGGGATGCTGATGTCAAGTATTATCAGGTCAGGAAGGCATTCGCGGACCATTTGTATTGCATCGCAACCGTTGTCCGTTTCTCCAACTACTTTGTAACCTTCATGTTCTAACAGCATTCGAATTGCAAGTCGGATAACGGGGTGGTCGTCGATAATAAAAACTGAGTTCATGATCAAATTCCATGTATGTGCAAATAAAGCGGGCACATTAGCTCAGAAGTTGATGCGGGGGCGTGAGGTGAATGCTGGGCAGATGTAAAATAGGAAAGGTCCTACATAAAAAAATGTAATGGATTACCCTTTGCCAAGGCTTTCTTTGACGAGGTTTAAGAATTTTACATGTGGCGTATGAGGATTCGAGAACTAGCTATCGAACGGCTGGGCAATAGCGAAACTTCGTAATGGCTGGATGTTTAATGTCCTACACGTTCAATGTCGCCGTGCTTCAAGTTGGCTGGGTTTTGATGATGTTGTTTAGTCCTGCCAAATACCGCCCGGCTGATCAGTGCGCCAAGTTGCTCCTTGTTCAAAGGCTTGACCAGGTAGCCGAGCAAGGGGACATCACGTTGTATTGCCTGGACTTTGAGGTTTTCCAGTTCGACAGCGGGCAGTCCACTCAGCAGGATGGCATATCGTATAAACCCTGCGCGGCTGGCTATTTCTACCAACTCCAGTCCTGGCAGGTCTGGCAGGCATTGATCGCACAGCATGATGTCGAAGGGGGTTTGAGCCAGCGTCATCAATTTTATTGCCTGCTCGGCATTCTCTGCCGGTGTCAGTTGGTCGAAACCGAAAATTTTAAGCAGGCATTGGGTGGCCAGAAGTTGAAAGGGGTGATCCTCCACTAACAGGATGCGCGGTTGTTGTTTGAGCATAGGGGGGTTCCATGAGAATGGCTCATGCTGGAATGACTCCAACCAAGGCTTGTACCGATACGGCCCGCGAGTCATGTGTCGAACTGTCGTTGGGTCGCAGGAATGTAGGCGTTGATTGCTGTATTGGATAAGAAGGCGCGTGATTATTCATCGGGTGTTGGGATTAATTCGATCAGTCTGCTCTGTTCCCTTCGTAGGCAGATTCTTTTAGGGGAATAGCCCTGTCAGGACAGCCCGACAGGGCGCTTCTTTATTGGGGGCTTGAACGCCCGGTCATTTCTCGCGCCATCTCGCTGGCGTAGCTGTCGGTCATGCCGGCAATGAAGTCGATCATGCGCAGGAACGAGCGATGCAGTGACCCATCCGGATCGGGGGCACTGTTGCCCAGCAAATCCAGGATGCGCCGATTCTTGAAGGACGGTGTACGACCACCATGCTGTTCCAGGGCGGCGCCGCAGAAGGCATTCAAGAGGATTTCCAGGGTGGTGTAGGCGCCGATTTCATGCAGCGTCTTGCGCTTGTCCTGGAAGATTTTCTTGCGTGCCATGTCCTTGGCGTTCAGTACGCAGCGCTTGGCAGGACCGTGCATGTGCTCCACCAGATCACCTTCAAGGGTGCCAGCCAGCAGTGCGTCCTGCTGCTCGACGAAGGCCCGTGCCGCGGCATTGGTCAAGTGCTCGATGGCCTTGCCCCGCAGGATGGCCAGCTTGCGTCGCCGGGAATCGAGGGGGCCTAACTGGCGATAGGTTTGCGGTAAGTCATCGCCCACCAGGTCCAGTAGCAGCGATTCGACCTCGGCGTATTCCAGCAAGTCCATTTCCAGGCCATCTTCAAGGTCGATCAGGGCATAACAAATGTCGTCGGCCGCTTCCATCAGATACACCAATGGATGGCGCGCCCAGCGTTGTTCTTCCAGTTGTGGCAAGCCTAGTTTCTGGGCGATCTGTTCAAGGATCGGCAGCTCGCTCTGGTAACAGCTGAACTTGTGTTTCTTGTAGCCGAGGGAATCGGCGTGGCGGGCGGTCCACGGGTACTTCAGGTAGGTGCCCAAGGTGGCGTAGGTCAGGCGGGTGCCACCATCAAACTGATGGTATTCAAGTTGTGTCAGTACCCGGAAACCTTGAGCGTTGCCTTCGAAGTTGAGAAAGTCTTTGCGCTCGGCACTGCTCATGTCATCCAGCCAGCCACGGCCTGCAGCCTGCTGGAACCAGTGGCGAATCGCATCTTCACCCGAATGGCCAAACGGCGGGTTGCCAATGTCGTGGGCCAGGCAGGCCGATTGCACCACCATTCCCAAGTCGCTGGGATCACACCAGTCGGGTAGCGCGTTACGGATGGTTTCGCCCACGCGCATGCCCAGGGAGCGCCCGACGCAGCTGACTTCCAGGGAGTGGGTCAGCCGGGTGTGAATATGATCGTTGCTGGAGACCGGGTGCACCTGGGTCTTGCGGCCCAGGCGGCGGAAAGCGCCGGAGAAGATGATCCGGTCATGATCTTTGTGAAACGGGCTGCGACCCAGTTCTTCCGGGCTGTGTAGGGATTTTCCAAGGCGTTCGCGGGTAAGCAGGGTGGGCCAATCCAAGTCAGGGTCTCTCCGTGCGGTGAATAACGCTTTCCAGCTTCCCGGTTCAGCCCCTTGGGCGCAAGAGGAAAACTATAAGCCGACCGCGTCGATATCGATTAACAGCAAGCGCTGACCGTTATCGAAGAATTGTCCTGCTGTCAGGCAGTGCTGATTGGTGGTGGCGTCGCGGTAGGTGGTGGAGAGTGTCAGGCGGCGCTCGTCCCAGCCCTCGGCCAGTAAATAGTAGAAATAAGGACGCCATGACCAGTTGTGCCCCAGATAACGGCTGTCGGCCTGCCAGGCGTCCTGGCACCACTCGAAGTTGGGCGTCAACTGCGTGCCATGGCGATCGCACTGGTAAAAACGCAGTAGCCAGGGGAAGGCCGGCAACTGCGGCAACTGGCTGAGGGGTGCTTGTGCCTGGGCCCAGGTTTGCAGGATCTGCATCAGTTCGACCAGTTGCTGGCGCAGTTGCATGATCCGACCGCGCTCTGCCAGTTTCTGCTGGACATAAGCCGCGCGCAACTGGGCGAAGCGCGGTACAAAAGCGTCGGCGGCGAACCAGTCCAGTTGCGCCTGGGCAAACAGATAGCCCTGGACATAGCGCGATCCACACTCTAGGGCAAAGCTCAGTTGCGCCTCGGTTTCCACACCTTCGGCGATGATCCAGCAGCCGGTTTTCTCCGCCATCTGCGCCAGTGCCCGTACTACGTCGCTGCTGGGGCCGCCAAGGGCAGCGGCTTGGAACAGACGCATATCCAGCTTGAGAATGTCCGGCTGCAAGGCCAGCACCCGATCCAGTTGCGAGTAGCCGGCGCCAAAGTCGTCGATGGCAATGCGCGCACCGGCCTGACGATAGCGCGCCACCACTTCAGCCAGGCGCAGGCTGTCTCCCCCCAGTTCAGTGATCTCGAACACGATGCGCCGTGGGTCGACGCCGTGGGCCTGCAGTTGTTTAAGACTTGGTAAAGGCTGGCCGGGGCGCAGGTGAGTGATCCAGTGCGGTGAGATATTCAGGCTCAGGAACCAGTCTTCGGGCGCTTCGTGCAGGCGGCTCAAGGCGTTGTCGCGGATCTGCCGATCCAGGCGGCGCAAGGCGACAGTGGGCGTGCGCGGATCGGCAAACAATGGGCCTACCGAGCGCAGCTCTCCGTCAGCCTGGCGCAGGCGTCCCAGCGCTTCCACTCCCGCAATGCGCCCGGTGGCGGTATCGATGAATGGCTGAAAGCAGGCGAGCGGTTGCCCGTCGATCACAGAGCCTCCTTAAGTTACGTCTGATGGGAAAAGAGTCGACATGAAAAAGGCCCGGTCCCTATGCAAGGGTACCGGGCCTGATCCGTGTGCAAGAATGCAGCCAGCGTCTGTCAGTTCTTGCGCGAGGCGCCCTGCATCGCCAGTTTGATCAAGGGAATGAGCCCGGCGCCGAGTCGCACAAGGCGGGTCATGGTGCCGATACCGCCACCCTTGGCGCCTTTGCCGGTGAGAAAGCCCAGCAGCGTTACCACGGCTACGCCCCACAGCGGCGCATGCTTGATGCCAAAGCCGTCCTGCCAGCTTTGCCCCATGTTGCGCACCTTTTGCAGCGGTAGCAGCAGGTTTTGGGACTCATGGCGAATTTCCTGGCGGTGCATCTCCATGCGCAGGCGGATCAACGCCTTGCGCATTTCCCGCCGGGAGTTGGTTTGCGGCAGTTCAGTCAGGCTCATGGCAACAGGCGCTCACGGTCATTGGCCAGCTCTTCGAGGGTGGCGTGGAAAGGAGTGGACTCATCGAAGATGGCTGCCTTCAAGCGCAACCCACAGAACGCCGCAGCCAGCACATAGAAGACGCATAGGCTGATTATCCCGGTCAGGCGATAGGTATCCCACACCAGGATCATCACCAGCGCCGACAAGCCCACCAGCAACAGCAGAGCAAACACCAATGCCAGCCCGGCGAACAGCAACAGGCTGACGGTGCGTGCCTTCTGTTCCTGCAACTCAATGCCGAACAACTCGACATGGCTGTGCAGCAAACCCAGGACTGCAGCGCCCAGGCGCCGCGATGAGGAACTTGGGCCCGAGGACGAGCCGGATTCGCCGATAGACATGATTAGCGCCTTGTAGCCAGCAGGCCGATCAGAAAGCCGACGCCGGCAGCGATGCCGACGGACTGCCAAGGGTTGGCCTGTACATAGTCTTCGGTGGCCGTGACCGCTGCCTTGCTGCGTTCGCGCAGGGAGTCTTCGGTCAGTTGCAGGGTTTCACGGGCCTTGAGCAGGCTGTCGTGAATTTTTGTACGCAGTTCATCCGCCTGGTCACCCGCCAGTATCGCGGTGTCGTCCAGCAGCTTTTCGGTATCGCTGACCAGGGTTTGAAAATCCGCCATCAGTATTTCTTGAGCAGTCTTTGCCGTTTTGCTGGCCATGGTTATCTCCGTGAGTGGCTGTCGGGTGCTTTCGAGCTTATTGAAGCTTTTGGTTTCGAGTCATCGGCGTCAGTGAAGGTTCACTGCAAATGCCTGGTACAGCTTTTGCTTTGCCTTGGTGCGCAAACCTGTCGGTTTGCGCTGAATTTGGGCGGTTGCGGGCAAAGCCTTAAAAAACCTTACCCTAAATAACTAAAACTAGCGGAAAAACCAGGGAGTAATTGCCTTCTTCAACCCTCGCTGCGCTAAAGCGGTTCACACCCTCCGAGGAGGGAGGTGCCGGCGGTGCCAATTTAGTGCGCGAAGTTAAGGCAATGAACTGCTTTGGTGCTTTTTCCTGAACTGCAGGCCTGCCAACCTCCATGGAAAATTTGCAAAGTGCGGTGGACACTCTGGTCCACAGCTCCAATACCCTGTTTATCCTGATCGGTGCGGTCATGGTGTTGGCCATGCACGCCGGCTTCGCCTTTCTCGAAGTCGGGACGGTGCGCCAGAAGAACCAGGTCAATGCACTGTCGAAAATCCTCAGTGACTTCGCCATCTCGACCCTGGCCTATTTCTTTATAGGCTATTGGATTTCCTATGGCGTCACCTTCATGCAACCAGCGGCGGTGATCAGTGCTGACCATGGTTATGGCCTGGTGAAGTTCTTTTTCCTGCTGACCTTCGCCGCTGCCATTCCAGCGATCATTTCCGGTGGCATTGCCGAACGTGCACGTTTTGCACCGCAGTTGTGCGCTACGGCTTTGATCGTGGCGTTTATCTACCCGTTTTTCGAAGGCATGGTCTGGAATGGCAATTACGGTCTGCAAGCCTGGTTGCTGGCCAGCTTCGGTGCCAGCTTCCATGATTTTGCCGGCTCCGTGGTGGTCCATGCCATGGGCGGTTGGCTGGCGCTGGCGGCGGTGCTGTTGCTGGGGCCGCGTCAGGGCCGTTATCGGGACGGGCGGCTGGTGGCGTTTGCGCCGTCGAGCATTCCGTTCCTGGCGTTGGGTTCGTGGATTCTGATTGTTGGTTGGTTCGGCTTTAACGTCATGAGTGCGCAAACCCTGTCCGGGGTCAGCGGGCTGGTGGCGGTCAATTCGCTGATGGCAATGGTCGGAGGCACCGTGGCGGCGCTGGTGATAGGTCGCAATGACCCAGGCTTTTTGCACAATGGTCCGTTGGCCGGGCTGGTGGCGATTTGCGCCGGGTCGGACTTGATGCACCCGGTGGGCGCGCTGGTGACTGGCGTGGTGGCGGGGGGCTTGTTCGTCTGGTGCTTCATCGCCGCCCAGGACCGCTGGAAAATTGATGATGTACTGGGTGTCTGGCCGCTCCATGGGTTATGCGGTGTGTGGGGCGGGATTGCCTGCGGCATTTTTGGCCAGAGCGCCTTGGGTGGACTGGGCGGGGTGAGCCTGATCAGTCAGTTGATAGGCACTGCGTTGGGCGTGGTTGTGGCCCTGGCAGGCGGGTTCCTGGTGTATGGGGTGATCAAGCGCGTCTGCGGTTTGCGCTTGAGTCAGGAGGAGGAGTATTACGGCGCGGACTTGTCGATCCACAAGATTGGCGCCGTCAGTCAGGATTGATCGGCGCCTCCCGATTAGTGTCCGCGCCCTGATAAAAACCGTGGAGCAAACGGTAGCGGTTATGCCGCACTTCGTCGACACGGGCCTGCACCTGTTGGTCCGGCAACCCCAGCATGATCAACGCGTGAGACGCGAGCATCAGGCTGGACTCCAGCAGTTCGGGCACCACTTCGCTGGCCCCGGCGGCTTTCAGCTCGGATAACTGGCTGTCGTCGCGGGTACGCACCAGGATTGGCACCTTATGGTTGATTCGACGCGCCTCCTTGAGCACGGTCAATGCGACGTCGGTATTGTCCACTGCAATAACCACCAACCGCGTCCGTTCAAGCCCGACGGCGCTGAGCAAGGCGCCTCGGCGACAATCGCCATAATGCACGCTGGCGTCCTCTGTAGCGGCTTCCTGAACTCGGACCGGGTCATCATCCAGTGCAATGAAAGCCAGTTGTTCGTGGCGTAAAAAACGCCCGATGGACCGCCCGACCCGGCCATAGCCGCAGATCAACACATGCCCTTGCAGCTCGGCATTGAGGGCCGTGATTTCTTCCAGCTGGACTTGCTGGTTAGGCTTGTGGTGCAGGCGCAGGGCGATGGCGGGAGCAGCCCGAAGCAGCAGCGGCGTCAGCAGCATCGAGCAGAATGTTGCCGCCAACAGCAAGCCGCTGATCTCGTCGGGCAGCAGCCGGCTCAGCTGCATTTGCGCCATCAGGGCGAAGCAGAATTCACCGCCCTGGGCCAGGGCCAGGCCACTGCGCCAGGCGGTTTCGCTGTCGCTGCCACGCAGCTTGACCAGTAGCGCGACGACACCACCCTTGATCAGCATCAATGCCAGGGTCAGGCCGAGAATCAGCAGGCTGTGACTGACGAATAGCTGCAGGTCGATCAGCATACCGATGCTGACAAAAAACAGCCCCAGCAGAATGTCGCGAAACGGCCGGATGTCGGCTTCGATCTGGTGCCGATAGTGGCTTTCACCCAACAGCATGCCAGCGAGAAAAGCGCCGAGGGCAGGGGACAGGCCCAGCAAGTGCGTCAGCCATGCCGTGAGCAGCACAATCACCAACGCCAGCAGCACGAACAGTTCCGCGGAATGAGAGGCGGCCACTTCATGGAAGAGTCGGGGCAGCAACCAGCGGCTGGCGAGCAGCAGGCCAAGGAACAGCACCAGCGTCTTGCCCAGGGTCACGGGCAACGCCCAATACCAGGCTTGCTCACTGTTGCCGGCGAACACCGGCACCAGGGTCAGCAACAGCACCGCCACTATGTCCTGGAACAATAAGACACCGATGGCATTCTGACCATGACTGCTGAAAATTTCGCCGAGGCTGGTCAGCTCCTTGCTGACGATGGCGGTCGACGATAAGGCCAATCCGGCGCCGAGCAACAGAGCGGCGGTGGGCGACAGCCCCCACAGCGTCAGCAAGCCTCCCAGCAGCAGCCCGCAGCACAGCACTTGCAAGCTGCCCAGACCAAACACCACCCGGCGCAGGGCGAGCATTTTCGACAGGGAAAACTCCAGGCCCAGGGAGAACAGCAGAAACACCACGCCCAATTCGGCCAGGTCCGGCAGGTCTTCGCTGTCATTCACCCAGTCCAGGGCGGTAGGCCCTACGGCCAGGCCCACGCAGAGGTAACCGAGCACGGGCGGCAGTTGCAGCCGGCGAAACAGTGCAATGACTACCAGGGATGAGGCAAGAATGATCAGCAGGTTGGCAAACACAAACATCTCCGTCGAGGGACCAGGGCTATCGCTGGAAAAAAAGCCGCGAGAGTCGCTGAATCAGTTATAGGCCATGGTGATCTGGATCAAGGTTTTTTGGATGCGGCCGCAATAAGTCCGGTCGACATCGACGATGTTTTTCCTGCGGTCTAGAATGGACGCCTATTCCTTGTCAGGTCCGTTCGTCATGCCTCCTGAATGCCAGTTATTCGGCACCCTGGGTTGCCATCTCTGTGAAGTCGCCGAAGCCGAAGTCATGCCGTTGGTCGAGCATGGGCTGCTGGTGGAACTGGTGGATATCGCCGATTCCGAAGCCCTGTTCGAAGCCTACAGCCTGCGTATTCCGGTGCTGCGCCGGGTGGATACGGGGGCCGAACTGGGTTGGCCATTCGATACCGAACAGGTCGTGGCCTTTCTGTTCTAGCACTAATCCAATGGCGAGTTCCCGATTTTTCGGTTACTGTATGCTTGTACAGTGATTGAGTGAGAGGGAAAGCCCGTGGTGAATGTCGAACAACTGAAAAGCAGCGTCAATCGCATGTCCGCAGAGGTTGTGCGCGATGCGGTGAATGAGCTGCGCCTCGATGGGCTGGTCACGGAAGGCAAGACGCCGTTTAACAAAGTGCATTTCAATACCTGCTTCGCGGAAATCGAGGCACTTTTCCAGCGGGCCGGTTATCACAAACAGTTGGATGTGGTCGGGTACCAGGGCTTGCTGTATGCGCTTTACGATCCGGGCCGCTGGGAGGCGGTGGATGTATTGCGCTGGCTCAAGGAGTTTACCGAGGCCGCCAGTACGTCGCCGGTATTGCGAGCGCAATTGGCCAAGGCTTGAGATCTTTCCTGGGCCTGATCTGGTTGAATGCAGGATAATGCCCGTCTGTATTTTCAGGCCTTGAGCGCACGCATGTCCGATTCCGGTTTTTCCGCTTCCCAGCACCAAGCCAGCACCTTGTACCTGCCTCCTGGCCCTTGGGCGACGGTTCTGGATTGCTTGTGCGATCATTTTCGAGCCATCAGCCGTGAGCAATGGCTGGATCGCATCGCTCGTGGCCGGGTGCTTGATGGCAGCGGCACGCCGATTCCCCTGGATCTTTCGTACAAGGAAGGCCTGCGCATCCACTACTTTCGCGAAGTGCCGGACGAAAAACCGATCCCGGTGCAGGAGACGATCCTGTATGCCGACGAGCATTTGGTTGTGGCTGACAAGCCGCACTTCCTGCCCGTCACGCCCGCTGGTGAGTATGTCGAGCAAACGCTGTTGCGGCGCCTGATTCGCCGTCTGGACAACCCTTCGCTGGTGCCGCTGCACCGCATTGATCGCCACACGGCCGGATTGGTGCTGTTTTCCTCCAACCCGCAAAGCCGCTCGGCGTATCAACAGTTGTTTCCCACCCGCCAGATCGAAAAAATCTACGAAGCCATTGCGCCAGCTTTGCCTGGGGTGACATTCCCGCTGGTACACAAGAGCCGGCTAGTGGACGGCGAACCGTTCTTCCGCATGCAGGAAGGTCCCGGCGTGAGCAACACCGAAACAGCGGTCGAGGTGCGGGAAAAGCACGGTGACCTGTGGCGCTATGGGCTGTTTCCGGTGACCGGCAAGAAGCATCAGTTGCGGGTCCATATGACGGCGCTGGGGGCCAGTATCTGCAACGATCCGTTTTACCCCCAGGTTATCAAGGACGCCGAGGATGACTACGCCAACCCGCTCAAACTACTGGCCCAAGGGGTGCGGTTTATTGATCCGGTGAGCGGGGTGGAGCGCCGCTTCAACAGTGAAATTACCCTTGCGTGGTAACTCCAGGCGCCAGACATGACAAAGCCCGCATTAAGCGGGCTTTGTCGTTTCGAGCGTTAAGACTTACAGGTCTTTAACGGTGCGAACCTGGTCCTTGTTGATCCGGGTGCGCTTGCCATCAAGCTGCTGGAACTCGTAGAACCCCGAGTCCTGGTCGAATTCAGGGGTATCGACAGCCTGGATTTCGCGCCCGTCATTCAGGGTGATCACTGTTGGCGAGGCGCAACCGGCAAGGGTAGCGAGGCCTAGTGCAAGCATGAGAGCGGCGATGGTCCGTTGAGTCATGAGTCTGTCTCCGAGAGAATGCTTTTTTGAGTACTGACCTTGTGACGTATAGAACGTACGCAAAGTTCCTTGTTCAAGGCTCATTCTTACACGCCGGGTGGGGTGTGCAGCAACTGCGGTGTATTGAAGTTGGCCAGGCGCGGATCATTTTCCGGACAAATCAGAGCCTGGGCTCCCAGTTGCAGCAGGATCTGCCGCGGGCTGCGCTCACCGGCCTGCCAGGCGCTTTCGATGTCTGCGCGCAGGCGTGTCGGTATGACGCAGAGCAAGGGTTCCCAGTAATCACCGTGGCGCAGCATCAGCGGAACCTGGGGATTTTGCTGCGCCTTCTCACGCATGTCGCTCAACAGTCCCGCGTCAATTTGCGGCACATCGCAGGGCAATACCAGCAAGTGCTCATGGCGAGCGGCGGCCAGTCCGACGCGAATACCGGCCAACGGGCCAGGGAAGTCCGGGCTGTCGTCGCTTACCAACTGGTCTGCGTAGGGCGCGTACTGCGGCTGATTGCGGTTGCAGGAGATGATCAGGTCATCGGTCAGCGGGCGCACAAGTCGATGCAGGTGGGCAATCAACGGCTCACCGCGCCAGTCGAGCAAGCCCTTGTCCAGGCCGCCCATGCGCTGGCCGCGCCCGCCGGCCAGCAGCAGGATCGAGCAAGGCAAGGGCGAAGAATTGAATGGCATGACGGCTCCGCTGCGGCAGTGAAATAGGGGGCTGTGATATAACATCGGGCTGTTCCTTCGACAACCGGACCGAGCCATGAAAGCCAAGGCTGATACGCCTTTCGTACCCCTGAACATCGCTGTTTTGACTGTCAGCGACACCCGCACCCTGCAAACCGATACCTCTGGCCAAGTCTTCGTCGACCGCCTGATTGCGGCTGGCCATCGTCTGGCCGAGCGGGTACTGCTCAAAGATGACTTGTACAAAATCCGTGCGCAAGTGGCCCATTGGATAGCCGAGGACGTGGTGCAAGTGGTACTGATCACCGGCGGCACCGGCTTCACCGGCCGTGACAGCACACCGGAAGCCGTCAGTTGCCTGCTGGACAAGCAAGTGGATGGTTTCGGCGAGCTGTTCCGGCAAATATCCGTGGCCGATATTGGCACCTCCACCGTGCAATCGCGCGCCCTGGCTGGCCTGGCTAATGGCACTTTGGTGTGCTGCCTACCGGGTTCCACCAACGCCGTACGCACTGGTTGGGATGGGATTCTCGCCGAGCAGTTGGATTCTCGTCACGGGCCGTGCAATTTCGTCCCGCACCTGAAACAGGCCGAGCCTTGTGAATCTCGTGGATAAGCCAGGCAAGACGGGTGCCTTGATGCCGGTAGAAGATGCCCTCGGGCGCCTGTTGACCATGGCCGAGGCCACACCTATCCGCGAGCGGGAAAGTTTGCCGCTGGCCGAGTGCGACGGGCGCGTCCTGGCCCAGGCGCTGATTTCCACCCTTGACCTGCCGCCGTGGCCCAACAGCGCCATGGACGGCTACGCCCTGCGCCTGTCGGATTGGAGCGGCGAGCCTCTGGTGGTGAGCCAGCGTATTTTCGCCGGCCAGGTGCCGGAACCGCTGGCGGCAGGCACCTGTGCGCGGATCTTCACGGGTGCCCCGGTGCCTGAAGGTGCGGACTGCGTCGAGATGCAGGAAAACGCCGAGGTCCACGTCGATCAGCGGGTGAGCTTTACCGAAGCCTTGCGCGCCGGGCAGAACATCCGCCCCCAAGGCCAGGAAACCACCGTTGGCGAACAGGTCTTGTCCGCTGGCACACGCATGGGGCCGATTGAATTGGGGCTGGCGGCTTCCCTGGGTTGTGCTCGGCTGGATGTGGTACGTCGCGCTCGCGTCGCTGTGCTTTCCACCGGCGACGAATTGATTGAGCCCGGCCTGCCGCTGGGGCCGGGGCAGATTTACAACAGCAACCGTCGGGTGCTGTGTAGCTGGCTGGAGCGCCTCGGGTGCGAGGTGGTGGACGCTGGTATCTTGCCCGATGACCTGGAACAGACCCGCACTCGGCTGGGGGGGCTGGGGTCGGTCGACCTGATCCTGTCCACGGGCGGGGTTTCGGTGGGTGAAGCGGATTTCCTCGGCATCGCCTTGCGCGAAGAGGGCGAGTTGGCCCTCTGGAAGTTGGCGATCAAACCTGGCAAGCCGCTGACGTTTGGTCATTTTCGCGGCGTGCCGGTGATCGGTTTGCCGGGTAACCCGGCTTCCACGCTGGTGACCTTCGCCTTGCTGGCTCGGCCCTATCTGTTGCGTCGCCAGGGTGTAGAAGATGTACAGCCACTGCGTTTCGACGTGCCAGTGGGGTTTGTCTGGCCCAAGCCAGGCAATCGTCGCGAGTACTTGCGCGGGCGCCTGGAGCACGGGCGAGCGATCATCTACCAGAATCAGAGTTCCGGTGTGCTGCGCAGTGCCGCCTGGGCCGAGGGGTTGGTAGAGGTGTTGGAAGGTACGACGCTGGCAGAGGGCGATCGAGTCAACTTCATCCCTTTGAGCGAGCTGTTGGTCTGATGAATTAATTCATCAGGCCAATGACTTTTTTCCCGTTGCTCAAGGTCCACATCCCTCATGACCCTTTGAACTGTAGGAGCCTCAACCCATGAGCAAGCCCAAGGCACTGTTGGTTCTGCACGGCAAACAAGCCCTCAACGAGCAGGTGCGGGCGGCGGTGCAAGGTAAGCGCGAACAAGGCTGGGACCTGGCCGTGCGCGTGACCTGGGAGGGCGGCGATGCCCAGCGCCTGGTCGGCGAAGCGCTGGACGCCGGCTACACCCGGCTGATCGCCGGCGGCGGCGATGGCACATTGCGTGATGTCGCCCAAGCCATGGCCCAGGCCAAGACCGACGCCAGCCTGGTGCTGATGCCCCTGGGCACCGCCAATGATTTCGCCCGTGCCGCCGGCGTACCGCTGGAGCCCGATCAGGCCCTGAACCTGCTGGATGTCCCGGCCGTTGCCATCGACCTGGGCGAGGTCGGCGGGCAGATTTTCCTGAACATGGCCACCGGCGGTTTTGGCAGCCAGGTCACCGCCAATACCTCCGAAGACCTGAAAAAGGTACTGGGCGGTGCGGCCTACCTGTTTACCGGCTTGTCGCGGTTCAGCGAATTGCACGCGGCCTATGGCGAGTTACAGGGCCCGGATTTCCATTGGCGGGGTGAATTACTGGCCCTGGGTATCGGCAACGGTCGTCAGGCCGGCGGTGGGCATGTGTTGTGCCCGCAAGCCATGGTCGATGATGGTTTGCTGGATATCAGTATCCTGCCGGCACCCCAGGAGGTCGTCGGTACCCTGCGCAATTTGATGACCGACGGCTGGGGCCTGGACAACCTATTTGTCCGCGCGCGCCTGCCGTGGGTGGAAATCAAGGTCGCCGAAGGGTTGGATATCAACCTGGACGGCGAACCGCTCAAGGGCGACGACCTGCGTTTCGCGGCATTGCCACGGGCATTGCGGGTGCACTTGCCGAAGGACTCGCCGTTGGTGTCTAGTCGTCCAGACTGATGATCTGTTCACGCACGGCAAATAGCACCAGGCCCGCCACATCGAAAATCTGCAAGCGCTTCATGATTTGCGAGCGGTGAGCCTCCACGGTCTTGATGCTCAAGCCCAGGCCATTGGCGATCTCTCGGGTGGACTTGCCGCGCACGATCAGCCGCAGGATTTCCAGCTGGCGCGCGGTCAGATTGTGGCGGTGAGGCAGGGTAGAGGCCTGGGTATGGTTGCGGATCAGCGCCTGGTTGATCACCGTATGGGCGATGGCAGGGCTCAGGTAGCGCTCGTTGTTGCGCAGGGCCAGCAGCGCATGCTCAAGCTCATTGGCGGTGGTGTCCTTGAGCAGGTAGCCGTGGGCGCCTGCCTCCAGGGCGCACATGATCAACTCCGGATCGGTGTGCATCGACAGGATCAGCACTTTGCTCTTGGGATAGGCGCGCTTGAGTTGCTGCAGGGCATCCAGCCCGCTGGTGTGTTTCATCGACAGGTCCAGCAGGACGATATCGGGCTGCAGGGCGTCGAATTGCTCCAGCACCTGCGCACCATCATTGGCCTCGCCGATCACCGCGTAGCCGGGAATATCCAGCACCAGCGCGCGCACGCCGGCCCTGATCAACGCGTGGTCATCCACCAGGAGTAAGTTGCAGGTCACTCTAGAACCTTATGGGGGCTGGCCCGTTCGAGGGCGCGTGGCGCCCAGGGGAAAAGCGCTTCGATCCGGGTTCCTTTGCCTGGCTGGCTATTGACGGACAATGTGCCTCCCAGTTGATCAATCCGCTCAGACATGCCGGCCATGCCCCTTTGTCCTTCCTGACCAGGGTTGATGGCGGGCGAAAATCCCAGGCCGTCATCGCTGATAAACAGCGAAAGGCCTTGGGGCAGGCGTTGCAGGCGCACCAGCAGATTACATGCCTGGGCGTGGCGCAGCATGTTGGTGACCGCCTCTTGGGTAATACGAAAGGCCGCGACGGCCATCTCTTCCGGAATGCCGGTCAGCCGCTGCTGGCATTCCAGGCTCCAGCTCACCTTGGTGTTTTCCAGGGTCTTGAGCAGATGCGCCCGCAGGCTGGCCTCCAGGCCAAGACTGGCCAGTTGCCGGGGGTTGAGGATGGCGGAGACGTCCCGCACCTTGGTCAGGGTTTCATTCAATGTGTTGCACAGCACCGTGCATTGGCCTTGCAACTCTTGCGGCAGACGGCGCTTGAGCCATTCGCTTTGCAGCTTGGCGGCGGTCAGCAGTTGGCCGATATCGTCATGCAGTTCTCGGCTCAAACGATGGCGTTCGCTTTTCTGGACTTGCAGCAGGCGGTCGGCCAGTTCCTGGGGCAGGAGCTTGATCGACTTGCGCGAGCGCCAGCGTTGCAGGCCGGCGGCGACCAGGGTCGCCAGGTTGAGTATCAACAGCGCTATCGGCAACGGCTCGGCGTGGGCATAGACCCACAGGCTGACCAGCGTCGCGCAAGCACAAAGGCTGAGTGTCATCCAGCGTGCATTGCTTCGGGACACGGACCTTGCGATGAGTGACTTGAGGCTGGCGTACATAGCGGATGGAGCCAATGGATGTTCGCTGCGGGGAGACCGGTCAAGGCGGCTGACTGGGCTCTGTTTGGAAAGCGCTACCGGGTCATGATCCCGATTCAATACCGGGTCGACAGGGTGTTGGCCTTGGCATTGATTCGAGGGGCTTTTCAGATTCTTGTGCATCATGAATTTCAGCCACTTCGAGTGCGGCATGGTACCACTAACAATTACCATTGGTCGCCTGGAGCCGTTATCGACGACGGCCGCGAATCCAGGGGAAAACTGAGTGTTAGTCCTATTTAGTCCCAGAGGGAAAAAATTGTCTTATTCAAGCTGTTTTGTATCGCTATTAGCGTTGCGGGCCTATTGATATATATCAATGAACACGCGCCCGCGTGCTAGTTGTCCTTGTCGGTTTTGGACCGGACGGTAGTTGGATGCGACATCCGTTGGCAGGCGCGAATTAAAGGCGAAGAGCACTCAGGATGCGTGCGGCAGATGCTCTCGGGATTGATAGCCAAAATCTTTTTGCGGGATCTGTTGGGTCGCCGTCGCAATCAGCGTGGTTTGTTCGCTTTCATCCAGGCTGAGCTTGCCGGTCTTGGCATCAACCAATTCCAGTTGCCAGGCCATCAGTGTCAGGCAGTCGTGCAGTGCCGAAAGTGCTTTGTCATGCAATTGCATTGGGCTCTCGGCGTTACTGATCAGATCCTGGATATGACGGGAAAAATCGCTGATAGCCCCTAGCGTCATGGCGTCGGCCTTCTCGGCGAGCTTGATCAGGCTGTTTTTCATACAGTCGATGGCGTCGTTGTCGTTACGGATCAAATGCAGGTGGCTCAAGCACTCTTCAGACTTGGCCAGCAGCATTTCAGCCTCAAGAAGGAAGTCGGGAAGTGCATCTCGCCACTCTTTACCGTCGTTCATCATGCAAGTCTCCACAACATACTGTCAGACGATGAGAAATCGTACAGAGGGAATGGCGTCAAGCTACCGCTGAAACATGACCAAAATCTGTAGTTGGCTTCTAATTTTGCCGTAGTGCGTTTATCTAAATGATGGCCGTGGCGGCCAGTGTCCCTGTTTGTGGCGATATTCAAGATCATTCGCTCAACTTCGGTTGCCAAGACATAAGTGCCTGGCAGGTCCGCGAGACGTGGGCTTGCGATAGCAAACAAAAGCCTGACTCCATTCATGCAATGAGAATGGCGTCACATTAATGGCTATTGGATATCGCGAATATCAGGTTGGACCTGATTGCAGCTAGGGGAATCCCTTACACGACGGAACTTCGCGGCGATTTCAGGGTCGCGCGACGTTGTTTGACTGCCCAGAGGAGAGGCCGGATTAGTAAAGCATGATGTCAGTGTGACATCAATGCGTTTGCGTGACATTTTATCGGGGGGTCAAGGTCCGGCGTTTACCGCCGATAACCTCTTTCAGTAAGCAGAAAATCCTTCAGCGCAACCCAGGAGTCTTTAATGGCCAGCATTCTCGACACGGTAGATCAACGCACGCAATTGGTGGGTGAGAATCGCCTGGAGATCCTTATGTTTCGCCTGGCCGGGCGGCAGCTGTTCGCGATCAACGTGTTCAAGGTGCAGGAAGTGCTCCAGTTGCCCAAGCTGACCTTGATGCCCCAGCGCCATCCCTTTGTCTGCGGCGTCGTCAACCTGCGCGGCCAGACCCTGCCGGTGATTGACCTGTCCCAAGCCATCGGCATGCGCCCCCTGGTGCCGGGTCCCAACAGCACCATCATCGTCACCGAGTACAACCGTTCGGTACAGGCGTTCCTGGTGGGCGGCGTGGACCGCATCGTCAACATGAACTGGGAAGCCATCCTGCCGCCACCGGCCAGCGCCGGGCGCGAGCATTACCTGACCGCTATCAGCAAGGTCGATGACCAGTTGGTGGAAATCATCGACGTCGAAAAAGTCCTGGCGGAGATCGTGCCTTACAACGCCAAGGTCTCCCGGGAGAAGCTGGAGGACCCGGTTCTGGAGCGGGCCCGCGGCCGCGAAGTGCTGCTGGTGGACGATTCCAACGTGGCCCTGTCGCAACTGCGTGACACCTTGGGGCAGTTGGGAGTGAAGATGCACATCGCCAGCGACGGCCTCAAGGCCCTGAATATGCTCAAGGGCTGGGCGGACAGCGGCCAGGTGATGACCGACAAGCTGCTGATGATCTTCACCGACGCCGAAATGCCCGAGATGGACGGCTACCGCCTGACCACCGAGATTCGCAACGATCCACGCCTGCGCAGCCTGTATGTGGTGTTGCACACTTCATTGTCCGGCAGCTTCAACGATTCAATGGTGAAGAAGGTCGGCTGCGACAACTTCCTCTCCAAATTCCAGCCGGACAAACTGGTGGACGTGGTTCGCCAGCGCCTGATGCTCGATGAAGTGCCAGCCTGACCTTTGATTCCCGGGCCACCCTCGTATAGGGTGACGTTTTTGCCCATCAGGAAAGTAGGCTCATGCTGCGTCTCAGCGCGTTGTATCGGTACCCATTAAAGTCCGGCAAGGGTGAAACCTTGCCCCATATCAGCCTGGATAAACTCGGGCTGGAAGGGGATCGACGCTGGATGCTGGTGGATGAAGCCAGCGGGCGCTTCCTGACCCAGCGGGCCGTCGCGCAGATGAGCCAGTTATCGGCCTTGTGGAACGAGCAGGGCGGGCTGACCTTGAGTGCGGCGGGTTTCCCGACCCTGGAAGTAGCGCTGCCTGGCGCTGACGCGCAACTGCGCGGCGTCACTATCTGGCGCGACACGCTGCGCGTGCCGGATGCTGGCGCCGAGGCGGCCGCGTGGGTCAGTGACTTTATCGGCAAACCCACGCGCCTGGTTCAGGTGCCGCTGGAACGTGCGCGGACCACGGCAGCCGGCTATGGCAAGGATGATGACCAGGTGGCGTTCGCCGATGGCTTCCCGCTGTTGCTGATCGGCCAGGCATCCCTGGACGACCTGTCGCAACGGATCGGCCGGCCGATGGAGATGCTGCGTTTTCGCCCCAACCTGGTGATTGAAGGCAGCGAGCCCTTCGCCGAAGACGGCTGGAAGCGGGTGCGTATTGGCGATGTGGAGTTTCGCGTGGTCAAGTCCTGCTCGCGCTGCATCCTTACCACCATCGACCCTCAGACCGGTGAGCGCAGCGCCGACCGCGAACCTTTGGCCACGCTCAAGACTTACCGCGAGCAGGCGGGCGACATCATGTTCGGCCAGAACCTGGTCAACGACGGCGCTGGTCGCCTGGAAGTCGGCATGCCGGTGACGATTCTGGAGTAACAGGCGCCGGAATGAAAAATGCCCGTCTCTCACGAGACGGGCATTTTTTTGAACGTTGGCTTTGTGTTTTAACCGCGTATTAACCGCGGTATTCACACAGGTAAGCGGTGTCCACTTCGACTTTAAGCTGGAACTTGCTGTTGGCCGGGACATGGAACTGGCTGCCGGCGGCGAAAGTTTCCCAGTTGCTGCTGTCCGGCAGCTTGACGCTCAGCGCGCCCGACACCACGTGCATGATTTCCCTCTGGGCGGTGCCGAATTCGTATTCGCCCGGGGCCATGACGCCTATGGTTGCCGGACCTTCTGCGGTGCCGAAAGCGATCGACTTGACGGTTCCGTCGAAGTACTCGTTGACTTTAAACATGGGCGAATCCTCGAAAAAGGGTCAAGAAAGGTCGGCCAGTATGCCTTCTACACGGGCAAAATCAACGGCAGCAGGCGCGCCGTATTGCGCGCATCTTCCAGTGCCCGGTGTTGCTGGCCATTGAACTGCATGCCCGCCAGTTGCAACGCGCCGTTGAGCCCCAACGGCTTGTCCAGGCGCCGGGCCTTGGCGAAGTGCTGCTTGAGGTTCACATGGGGCGTGTGCTCCAGGGCACTGCTCAGGCCCTGCTGTTGCCAGGCCAGTTGCAGTTGCTGGCGATCATAGTCGCCCCAGCTGGCCCAACCTTCCAGGCGCGCCTGATGCTGGCCCAGCCAGCGTTCGAACAGCGGCCAGACCTCGCTCAAGGGCGCGGCGCCGTCGATATTAGCCTGGCTGATGTGGGTCAGCTTGCGGCAAAACGGCGTCAATAAAGGCCGACGCTGTGGCCGCACGAAACGCTGGAAGTGATCCAGTTCGCGGCCCTGGCGGTTGACCAGGCTCACGCCGATTTCGATGATTTCCATCTCCGTCACGGGCCAGCCGCCTTCATCCGTTGTGGCTTCAAGATCAATAATCAGCCAATGAGGCATCGCAGGTTCCCGTACTCTTCCCGTCCTGATGGGGATAGAGCGTAGCCAAGCCTGGTAGTTCCGCCCAGCGGTTACTCGATCTCCAGTAAAACCTGGCGATTGCGCACCTGATCGCCGGCCGATACTTGAATTCGCTTGATCACACCGTCGATGCCGGCCTTGAGCGGGTGTTCCATTTTCATTGCTTCGAGCACCAGCAACAGTTGGCCTTTGCTCACCGAATCACCTTCGTGTACCTGCACCTCGACGATGGCTCCATCCATCGGCGCCTTCACCGTGCCGCTGCTTGCCGGGGCTTCACGGTTGGCAACGGTTTGGGTGCGGTTGGTTACACACAGGCTGCCAGTTGCGCCAGACAACCACAGTTGCGTGCCGTCCAGATGGTAGGCGATGCGCCGGCGGATGCCATTGAGCGACACAGTGGCCCAGCGTCCGTCGCTGCTCAGGTCGCGTACTTCAATGGCCTGCTGATCGACTTCTACCTGCAGCAAATTGTCCGCCAGTACGCTGAGGCTAACCGGCCGGACTTCATCCTGCACGGCGAGGCGGTAGGTCCAGGGCACGCTGGCGTTGTTGCGCCAGCTCGATAGCTCGTTGCGATGGGCGCTGGCGCTGTGCTGATAAAACAGCGCGGCAGCCAGGCCCAGTTCTTCACCGGTTGCCGTGGGCGGTGTCAGGCAGGGGTCATGGCTGAAATGTTCGGGGATAAAACCGGTACTGAAGTCGCCGGCTACAAACTGTGGATGCTTGAGCAGGTTGGCCAACAGCCGCTGATTGCTGGTAACCCCTAGCAGTACGCAATCTTCCACCGCTCGCAGCAGCTTGCGCCGCGCTTCTTCGCGGGTGGCGCCGTGGGCAATGATCTTGCCCAGCATTGGGTCGTAGAAAGGGCTGATCTGTTGGCCCTCACACAAACCATGATCAATCCGCACACCGGCTGCAGGTTCCCAGCGCAGCACGTCGCCGGTCTGCGGTAGAAAGTCCTGGGCCGGGTCTTCGGCATACAGGCGCACTTCCATGGCATGGCCGGTCAGAGTGACTTGGTCCTGGCGCAAGGGCAGGGGCTGGCCGGCGGCGATTTTTAATTGCCAATCCACCAGGTCCACGCCGGTGATCAGTTCGGTCACCGGGTGCTCCACTTGCAGGCGGGTGTTCATTTCCAGGAAGTAAAACTGCCCGCTTTTGTCCAGCAGGAACTCGACGGTGCCGGCGCCGACATAATTCACCGCGCGTCCGGCCTTGAGCGCCGCTTCGCCCATGGCCTGGCGCAACTTGACGGTCATGACCGGGCAGGGCGCTTCTTCGATGACTTTCTGGTGACGGCGCTGGATCGAACAATCACGCTCGCCCAGATAGATAAGGTTGCCCGAGGTATCGCCGAACAACTGGACCTCGACATGGCGCGGCTCGATCAACGCCTGTTCCAGAATCAGCTCGGCGCTGCCAAAGGCATTCAGGGCTTCGGAACGTGCGGTGCGCAGTTGCTCCAACAAGTGGTCGGCACTGTGCACCAGGCGCATGCCGCGTCCGCCACCGCCGGCGCTGGCCTTGATCATCAGCGGGTAGCCGATGCGATCTGCCTCGCGTTGCAGTGTGGGGTCATCCTGCTCGGCCCCTTGGTAACCGGCGATGCACGGTACACCGGCGGCCAGCATGGCGATTTTCGACAGGCGCTTGCTGCCCATCAGTTCGATGGCTTCGGCGCTGGGGCCGATGAAGATCAGGCCAGCATTCAGGCAGGCGCTGGCGAACTCGGGGTTTTCCGAGAGGAAGCCGTAGCCGGGGTGGATTGCGTCGGCGCCTGTGCGGCGCGCAGCGTCGAGGATGGCGGGGATGTTCAGGTAGGAGTGTTGCACCGGGGGCGGGCCGATATTGACGGCTTCGTCGGCCATCTGGACGTGCAGGGCGTTGGCGTCGGCGTCGCTGTAGATCGCGACGGTGCGGTAGCCCAGGGATTGGGCGGTGCGCTGGATGCGGCAGGCGATTTCGCCGCGGTTGGCGATGAGGATTTTGGTGAATTTTGGCATGAGGGGCCCCCTGGTTTATTGAGTACATATCCGTTGTTGCGGTAACGGCGGCTTAGGGTTACGCCCTTACGGCGTGTCACTTTTGAAAAGAGCCCAAAAGTAACCAAAAGGCTCTTGCCCCACCACTTGGTGCCTCGCTGTGGCATTGCCATCGTGGTTAACGGGGCGCCTTAGATCAGAATCAAAAGCACGGCGGCCTGGTAGCCGACCTGAGTGGTGAAAAGCAAAAACGGACCCCATGCCACTTGTAGGAGCGAGCTTGCTCCGGGCGGCGTTCCGACGATGGTCGTTAACGATGACGCTGGCTTCCTGGATGAACGCGGTGCCCTCAGGTTCTTCGCGAGCAAGAACTAGGCGTCCCCCTCGCTCCTACAGAAAAGCGGATTGGCACTGGCTCTTGATCTGCCTGCCCATAAAACCAGAGGCCGAACGCAGGTGTTGCTCAGTGGGTAAACCGGCAAGGATGCCGCTTTTGCAAAGTGACACGCCGTAAGGGCGTAACCCTAAACCGCTGTTGTCGCAGCAACGGATATGTACACCTTCAAAAGTCTTCATCTACTCCACCGAGGCTTGCGCTTTTGCACAAAGGCCTGAGTCCCCTCAATCCCTTCCTCGCTCGTCACCGCCTCGGCAAACCACTCCGCCGCCTGGTCCAGCAACGTCTCCATCGGCTGCTCCAAACTGGCTAGCAGCAGAGCCTTGGTCCGCGCATTGGCCCCAGGCGCACATCGCAATACCTGCCCCAACACCTCGTCCAGCCGCTCAGCCAACGCTTGGGCATCGTGCTCAACAAAATGCACCAACCCCAGTCGCTCAGCCTCAACTCCATCAAACCGCGCAGCCGTCAAAGCCAAGCGCCGTGCCTGAGTCAACCCAATGCGCTTGACCACAAACGGCGCAATCTGCGCGGGCAGCAGGCCGAGGCTGGTTTCCGGCAAGCCGAACTGCGCCTGGTGATCGGCAATGGCGATGTCACTGACACAGGCCAAACCAAACCCACCCCCCAGCACCGCGCCTTGCAACACTACGATCACCACCTGTGGCAACCCTTCGACTTCCTGCAACAGCGTACCGAATGCACGGTTCAGATCCCGCAAAGCACTCCGCGAGCCTGCGCCGATCATGTCCTTCACGTCACCACCTGCCGAGAAATGCCCATCAGCGCCACTGATGACCAGCGCCCGCACCTGGCTGTCACTGGTCACGGCTGCCAATACTGCGCGCAGTTCTTCGACCATCTGCAAGCTCATGGCATTGCGGCTTTGCGGGCGATTAAGGGTAACGTGCAGCACGCCGTTGTGAGGTTCCAGCAACAGCGTTTCGCAAGCGGGCAGGCTGATCATGGTTTTTTCCCCGGCAGCGTACCCATCAGCTTGCAGATGATCCCCAGCATGATTTCATCGGCGCCGCCGCCGATCGACACCAGCCGCACATCGCGATAGGCACGGGCCACGGGGTTGTCCCACATAAAGCCCATGCCGCCCCAATATTGCAGGCAGCTGTCGCTGACTTCCCGGCCCAGGCGCCCGGCCTTGAGCTTGGACATGGAGGCCAGGCGCGTCACGTCCTGGCCTTTGATGTATTGCTCGGTGGCCTGGTAGACCAGCGCCCGCAGGCATTCGATTTCGGTGGCAAGCTCCGCCAGGCGAAAGTGGATCACCTGGTTGTCGATCAGCGCCTTGCCGAAGGTCTTGCGCTCCTTGCAGTACTCGATGGTGCTGTCGATGCAGTACTCCAGGCCCTTGATCATATTGGCGGCGCCGAACAGCCTTTCTTCCTGGAACTGCAGCATCTGCATCATGAAGCCCGCGCCTTCATGGCCGATGCGGTTGCGCTGGGGCACGCGCACGTCATCGAAAAACACCTGGGCGGTTTGCGAACTGTGCATGCCGAGCTTTTCCAGGTCCGGGCTGACACTGACGCCCGCAGTGTTCATGGGCACCATGATCAGCGACTTGTTGATGTGCGGCTTGTCGTCGGAGGTGTTGGCCAACAGGCAGATAAAATCAGCGCTCGGCGAGTTAGTGATCCACATCTTGCTGCCGTTGATCACGTAGTCGTCGCCGTCCTTGCGGGCATGGGTTTTCAGCCCTGCGACGTCGGAACCGGCGCCGGTTTCCGAAACGCCGATACAGCCCACTTGTTCGCCGCTGATGGCCGGGCGCAGGAACTCGTCGCGTAACTCATCGGAGCCGAAGCGGGCCAGGGCCGGGGTGCACATGTCAGTCTGCACGCCGATGGACATAGGGATACCGCCGCAGCGAATGGTGCCGAACGCTTCGGCGGCGACAATCGAGTAGCTGTAGTCCAGGCCCATGCCGCCGAATTTTTCCGGTTTGGAAATACCCAATAGGCCGAGGTCGCCGGCCTTGCGGAAAATCTCGTGGATCGGGAAGCGTCCGGCCTTTTCCCATTCATCGACGTGAGGGTTGATCTCGCGCTCGACAAAGCCATGGACGGTGCGACGCAGTTCTTCGTGTTCCGGGGTGAAGATCATTTTTATTGTGCTCCCTGTCGTGACGCAAAGCGCCACGGGCGAAATAATGATTAAAACCGCGCCACACCAAAGCTGTTGGGCTGCAACTGCCGCACCTGGGCTTCATGGCAAATATCCAACAGAAGCCCAAGCAAGGTGCGGGTATCCCGTGGATCAATCAGCCCGTCGTCCCACAGATTGGCACTGCCATAAAGCGCCGTGGACTGGCTGTCGAGTTTCTGTGCGGTGACCTGTTCGAGCATGTCGAGCACCTTGGGGTCGGGCACCAGGCCGTCCTTGAGTTGTTTGGCCTCGGTGACGATGCGCAGCACCTTGCCCGCCTGGGCGCCGCCCATCACCGCGGTGCGGCTGTTGGGCCAGGCGAAGATAAAGCGCGGGTCCAGGCCACGGCCGCACATCGCGTAGTTGCCGGCACCATAGGAGCCGCCGACGACGATGGTCAGTTTCGGGACTTGAGCATTGGCTACCGCCTGGATCATCTTCGCGCCGTGCTTGATCACGCCTTGCTGCTCCGATTCAGTGCCGACCATAAAACCGGTGGTGTTGTGGAAGAACAGTAGCGGCGTCTGGCTCTGGTCACACAGCTGGATAAACTGCGCCGCCTTGCTCGCGCCCCTGGGGGTGATCGGGCCATTGTTGCCGATAAAGCCGCAGGCGCGGCCCTGGATCTGCAAGTGGCCGCACACCGTGTGGGGATCGAACTCACCCTTGAATTCGAGGAAGTTGGAAGCGTCCGCCACCCGCGCAATAATTTCGCGAACGTCGTAGGGTTTTTTCGGATCGTCGGGAATCAGGCCCAACAGTTCCTCCACCGGATACAACGGCTCGGCATAGGGCCGCGCCGGCGTGACGGGCAGCCGATCATCCCAGGGCAACAGGCTGACAATCTCCCGAACGATGCGCACACCGTCGGCGTCGTTTTCGGCCAGGTATTCGGCGGTGCCGGCGATTTGTGCGTGCATCTGGGCGCCGCCCAACTCTTCATCGGTGGCCACCTCGCCGGTAGCCGCCTTGAGCAACGGTGGGCCGGCGAGAAACAGCTTGGCCTTGCCGCGCACTACCACTACGTAATCCGAAAGCCCCGGCTGATAAGCGCCACCTGCCGTAGCCGAGCCGTGAACTACGGTGATTTGCGGCAGGCCCATGGCCGACATCCGCGCCTGGTTGGCGAAACTGCGGGCGCCCTCGACGAAGATCTCTGCCGCGTAATTGAGGTTGGCGCCGCCGCTTTCCGCGAGGGTCACTATCGGCAGCTTGTTCTCCATGGCGATCTGCTGCAGGCGCAGGGATTTTTTCAGGCCGCTGGGGGAAATGGTTCCGCCCTTGATCGCGCTGTTGTTGGCCACCACCAGCATGCGTACGCCCGAGACAAAACCAATCCCGGCAATCAGCCCGCCGCCGGCCTGGCTGCCGTCCTTGTCATCGTGCAGTTTGTAGCCGGCAAGGCTAGCCAGTTCGAGAAATGGCGCACCCGGATCGAGCAACAGGTTAAGGCGCTCACGAGGCAGCAGTTGCCCGCGCTTGTCGAATTTTGGCTTGGCCTCCAGGGCCTTGCTCAGCAGGTTTTGCTCCAGTTGGCGCAGGTGGTGGAGGGTCGTGAGCATGGCTTCGCGGTTCTGGGCGAACGGCGGGCTGTGGACGTCGAGTTGCGAGTCGATCACCGGCATGGCTTATTTCTCCTCCTTGAGCACATCTGGCAGATACGCCCGGTGAAATCCGTTAAAGGATGCGCTCGAAGGGTGCGCCTTGTGCAGCGGCCAGGCACGGCTGCCCAGGCTGGCGGCGCCGTCGATGCGCAAGGTGCTGCCGCTGATGAAGGCGGCAGCGGGGCTGAGCAGAAACACTATCGCCGCACTGACTTCCGACTCGGTGCCGATGCGCTTGAGGGGCACGTGTTCGCGCAAGGTCGGGATCACGGCCTTGAACGCGCCTTCGTAAGTGTCCATGCCGCTTGAGGCAATCCAGCCGGGTGCCACGGCGTTGACCCGCACCCCGGCATAACCCCATTCGAAGGCGGCGGTCTTTGTGAAATTGTCCATGCCTGAACGCGCCGCACCGGAGTGGCCCATGCCCGGCATACCGCCCCACATGTCGGCGAGCATGTTGACGATGGCGCCGCCTTTTGTTCCCAGGGAAGGCTTGCTCATGGATTGGTTGAACACTTCCCGCGCCATCAGGAACCCGCCGACGAGGTTGGTGCGCAACACGGTTTCAAAGCCTTTCTGATTGATTGATGCCAGGGGCGAGGGGTATTGGCCGCCGGCGTTATTCACCAGGCCGTGGATTGCGCCGTGTTCCTGGATCAGTTGGCTGACCAAGGCTTTGACGGCTTCCTCATCGCGAATATCGCAGGCCTGCCAACTGGCGCGGCCGCCGTCTTCGGTAATTTCCGCCGCGACCTTTTGCAGCTTCTCGGGCTTGCGACCCACGAGGATCACATGGGCGCCGAGGGCCGCCAGCTCATGGGCGGTGCAACGGCCAATGCCGCTGCCGCCGCCGGTGACGATAATGGTCTGCCCCTGGAACAGATCGGCTTTGAAGATCGAGTCGAAGGCCACGGCGTGCGTCCTCTAGTTAAGTTGATCAGCGATGTGTTGCGGCACCGCAATGGGTATCTCCAGCAGTTGCTGGGCGAAGGCCTTGCCTTGGGGGTCGATGCGCAGGCTGGCAATCCCGCCGCCGCCCAGGGCGTTTTCCAGGAGGAAGTTGAGGCTGTGGCTGCCGGGTAAATACCAGCGCTCCACGCGGCCGTGAATCGGGTCGAGTACGTGGCTCATCCAGTCGACGATGACCTCCGGTGTCAGCGCCTCGGCGATCCAGGGCAGGTATTCGGGCTGGCGGGCGATCACGCCGATGTTGCTGTGGTTGCCCTTGTCACCGGAACGGGCCACGGCCAGTTTTACCAAAGGCACGCTGGCGTCGGCGCAGCCCTGGGGTTTGGGTGGGTCGAGAGGGACGGGCAGGGCTTGGGTGTTAAGCGGTTCGCTTTTCGGGAGGTCGCAAGAGTGACGTTCGCCGAGAAAGTCGATCGAAAGCGTACAGGCGGATTTGTCGATCAAGAACGAGAACAGCCGAATCAACGGATACACCGTTGGCCGGCCGCCGACGATGCCGGTCAATCCCGGCGCCATGCCGGTGGCTGCTTGGGCGATCTCCCGGGCGAACAGCACCAGGGCTTGTTTGCTTGGGTGACGGACCGCCAGCTTCACCACCACTTCCCGGCAGTCCTGGCGTTGGCCGTGGGCGCCGTAGGTGGCTTCGCTGCCCAGCAGTTCGATACTGACGTCTGTATAAGGAGCCCAGCCGCGCTGGCTGAACAACTGCGAGGTCTTGTTGATGATTGCCTGGCTGACCCGTTCGGCCTTGGCCACCGCATCGATGCCGGCGATCAAGCAACTGGCGGTGCAGCGAAAACCGTCGGGGTAGGTGGCGCTGACCTTGTACTGGTCGGTGGGCGGCAGGCCTTTGGCGCCGTGCAGTCGCACGCAGTTTTTGCCTTGCTGTTGAAGTTTGACCTGGCTGAAATCGCAGATCACGTCGGGCAACAGATAGGCGCGTGGGTCGCCGATCTCGTAGAGCAATTGTTCGCTGACGCTAAGCTCGCTGATCAGCCCACCCGAGCCTTGGACTTTATTGACGGTGAACTGGCCATCGGCGCTGACTTCGACGATGGGGAAGCCGATGTGCTCGTAATCCGGCACATCACGCCAATCGGTGAAATTACCGCCGGTGCACTGGGCACCGCATTCGATGATATGCCCGGCCAACGCGGCCTGGGCCAGGTGATCGTAATCCTGCCATGACCAGTTGAACTCATGCACCAGCGCCGCGCTGACCACGGCGCTATCGACCACGCGGCCGGTGATGACAATATCGGCGCCCAGCTTTAACGCCTCGACGATGCCTGGTGCGCCGAGGTAAGCATTGGTGGAGACGCACATCGCCGGCAATGGCGCGCCGCTGAACATGTCGCTGATGCCGCGCAGGTGTTTGAAGGTGGGTTGCAGGTCATCGCCCAGCAGCACAGCGATCTTCAACGGGATCTGCGCCTGATCGCAGGCGGCCTGCAACGCGGCGGCGCAAGCCTGGGGATTGATACCACCGGCGTTGCTGATCACGCGGATGCCCTGGCGCTGGATACCCGCCAACAAGGGTGTAAGGACTTCAACAAAGTCCGTGGCGTAGCCGGCCTGGGGATCTTTCATCCGTGCCCCGGCGAGGATCGACATGGTGACTTCCGCCAGGTAGTCGAACACCAGATAGTCCAGCGCGCCGCCGTGCACCAGTTGCGCGGCAGCGGTGCAGGTGTCGCCCCAGAAGGCACTGGCGCAGCCGATACGAACGGTCTTGTTCATGAGAAGTCCTTCTCTGAAATCGCTGGGCTGAGACTACCAAGCAAGCGCTTGGTTTGTAAACTCTACTCACAACTTTCGCCCAAGCGCTTGCTTGGGTGGCTGTCACGGCCTAAATTGCCGGCCATGACGCCATAAAGTAGTTGAGGAGAGCAGCATGGATGAGCAAAAAGCCCTGAGGGTAATGCGCACCATGGTCGACGGCGGGCAATTGACCGATCCCGACAGTGCCAGGGGCAAGTTGCTGCAAACGGCGGCTCACCTGTTTCGCAACAAGGGTTTTGAGCGCACCACGGTGCGTGACCTGGCCAGCGCGGTGGGTATCCAGTCCGGCAGCATCTTTCATCACTTCAAGAGCAAGGATGAAATCCTGCGGGCGGTAATGGAAGAAACCATCCACTACAACACGGCCATGATGCGCGCGTCCCTGGCTGAGGCCCGCGATGTTCGCGAGCGAGTGCTGGCGCTGATTCGCTGCGAACTGCAGTCGATCATGGGCGGCAGTGGCGAGGCGATGGCGGTGCTGGTGTACGAGTGGCGTTCGCTGTCAGCCGAAGGGCAGGCCCAGGTGCTGGCGTTGCGCGATGTCTACGAAGACATCTGGTTGCAGGTGCTGGGCGAGGCCAAGCAGGCTGGTTATATCAAGGGCGATGTGTTTATCACCCGGCGTTTTCTCACGGGTGCCTTGTCCTGGACCAACACGTGGTTCCGTGCCCAGGGCAGCATGACCCTGGAGCAACTGGCAGACGAAGCGCTGCTGTTGGTGCTCAAGGCTGATTAGACAAGTTACGCAAGCTGCTAATTGTTGGGCACAAAGTTGTCTCTCCAGAAAAAAACGCCTAGCTTAGCGGGATCAGAGTTTTGAACGGTGCGTGCCTTGATGTTTTCGCCATTGCGGCTGGCTGCGGGACTTACACTATTGGCGCTTGGCACACTGTGGTTAATGCCCGCTTCGGCCTCGCAACTGGTGAGGGTCGGTGCTGCGCATTTTCCGCCCTATACGGTGCGCCCGGAGCAGGGCGCTGACACCGGCTTGCTGCCGCAACTGGTGGAAGCCTTGAACCGTGCGCAAACCGAATATCAGTTTGTGCTGGTACCCACTTCGATTCCCCGGCGTTTTCGTGACTTGCAGCAAGGCCGGATCGACATGGCGATCTTCGAGAACCCGCAATGGGGCTGGCAGAACATCGCCCACACCACTGTCGACATGGGCCTGGAAGACGCGGAAATATTCGTCGCCCAGCGTGAACCCGGTCGTGACCAGTCGTACTTCACCGACCTGAACGACAAGCGCCTTGCGGTGTTCAGCGGTTATCACTACGCCTTTGCCAACTTCAACGCTGACCCCAAATACATGGCCGAGAAGTTCAACGCCACGCTGACCTATTCCCACGACAGCAACCTGCTGATGGTCACCCGTGGCCGCGCCGACATCGCCTTGGTGACCCGTTCCTACCTCAGCGATTTTTTAGTGCGCAATGCTGATATGGCTGGGCAGTTCCTGGTGTCCGAGCGGATTGATCAGGTGTATCACCACTATGCGTTGTTGCGGCCCAAGGCGCCTATCAGTGACGCGGCGTTTTCCGAGTTGCTCAAGGGCTTGCGGGACAGCGGCGAGCTGCTGAAGATCTTCGAACCTTACCGGATCGACGTCCTGTCCGTGCCTGCTACGCCATGACCTGCGCAAGATAGGCTTAAATTTTTCCTGCCGGTTCACGTCACTTCGTCTAACTGCCGACGATTACCGTGAGCCCTCTCCATGTCCAATCTCAATGACTTGTCTGTCCTGCCGCTACCGGCAGGGCCCGCCCTGAATGCAGATGAAACCGATAGCCGGCTGATCCTGACCCTGGAAGGCCAGCCGCTGATCCGTCTGCGACTGGAGCGGGGCGATGCGCTGCATCTTCACCTGCAAACACCGAGTGAGGTGCCTTCGGTACGTGCCTTGTGGGCAGCGTGTTACTGGCTGTTTGCCAAGGAACCGCTGCGTCAGCGCCTGACCTGGCACCTTGAACACGCACCCGACGACGCCTTGCGCAGCGGTTTGCTGGTGGCCACTGAGGCGGCAGGCCAATTCCACTGCGAGCGCACCTTGTTCTGGCAATTGCCGCAACCCTGGCTGGGCCAGCCCTTCAGTGGCGGCTATGCGCAGCAAATGATCATCAGTGCCGGCAAGCGTCATCCCGCCCGTGCGCCCAAGCCTCGCGGTGAAGTCTATCGACGTTTCGATACGCGCCTGGGCGCCTGGGTGTCATTGCGTACGGTGGAGATCGACGTTGACCTGGCCCGCTTCAATCGCTGGCAGAACAGCCCGCGAGTGGCGAATTTCTGGGAGGAAAGCGGCAGCCTGGAGCAGCACCGCAAGTACCTGGCCAAGCTTGATGCTGACCCTCATACCCTGACGTTGATGGGCTGTTTCGACGATGAACCGTTTGCCTATTTCGAGGCCTATTGGGCCAAGGAAGATCGCATCGCGCCGTTCTATGACGTTGCCGATTACGATCGGGGCATTCATATGCTGGTAGGGGAGGAGCATCACCGTGGGCCGCACAAGGTTGCCAGTTGGTTGTCGGCGCTGGTGCATTACCTGTTTCTTGATGACCCGCGCACCCAGCGGGTGGTGGCCGAGCCTCGCGCCGATAACGCGAAGATGATCAGCCATATGCAGAACCAGTGTTTCCACTGCGAGAAGGAATTCGACTTTCCCCACAAGCGCGCGGCGCTGATGATTCTGGGGCGTGAGCGGTTTTTTGACCGATGCGGGTTGGTTTGAGGCGGGGGCTTGCCGTGTACATATCCGTTGCTGCGGTAACGGCTACTTAGGGTTACGCCCTTACGGCGTGTCACTTTCGAAAAGCCGGAATGCCAGCCCAGACGAAAGTAACCAAAGCGCTCCTGCCCTACCTATCGGCGCAACACCTGCGTTCGGCCTCTGGTTTTATGGGCAGGCAGATCAAGAGCCAGTGCCAATCCGCTTTTCTGTAGGAGCGAGGGGGACGCCTAGTTCTTGCTCGCGAAGAACCTGAGGGCGCCGCGTTCATCCAGGAAGCCCACGTCATCGTTAACGACCATCGCGAGCAAGCTCGCTCCTACAGTGGGCAGTAGATCCGCTCTTGCTTCTCACCACTCAGGTCGGCTACCAGGCCGCCGTGCTTTTGCTTTTGATCTTGATCTAAGGCGCCCCGTTAACCACGATGGCTGAACGCAGGCATTGATCCGTGGGTAAACCGGCAGGACGCCGGTTTAGCCGCGCTGGGCCAAGGATGGCCCATCGCGGCGGCCCACGGAGCAATGCCGGAGAGAAGGCATGCCGAGCCTAAGCGAGGCACCAAGTGGTGGGGCAAGAGCGCTTTGGTTACTTTCGCGCTTTTCGAAAGTGACACGCCGTAAGGGCGTAACCCTAATCCGCCCCAACCAAAATAACGGATATGCCCCCAACCCAACCCAACCCACACACATTGAACCAGTTCTTTCAGCCCCCCAAGGGCTGTCAGACCCGCCGCGCAAACGTATCGCTATGAGTGCCCGAAACTTTGCGGCAATGCACCAGCGCATCGCGAATCATAAAGTTCACCAGCGTCGGCGAAACCCCCAGTTCCTTGGCGATGTCTTTTTGCGGCACGCCGTGCAGGCGGTACATCTCGAACGCGTAGCGAGTGCGCTTGGGCAGTTCGGTCAGTGCGTCGGCGATGTTTTCCAGGGTGGAGAAATTGATGTGGGAGGTTTCCGGTGACGCGCCATGAATAACCACATTCAAGCCTTCCTCTTCGGGCCCGGAGTATTTCAGTTCCAGAGCCTGTTTGCGGTAGTGGTCGATGGCCAGGTTGCGCACGATCTGGAACAGGTAACTGAGTTGAGCCTTGAACGAAGAAGTGATCTGTGGCGCCGATTGCAGCCTGAAGTAGGCGTCTTGCACCACGTCTTCAGCACGGGAGCGGCAGCCGGTGATACGCGCTGCGATCTTGACCAGAATCAGCCGGTTGTCGACAAAGGCCTGGAGTAGCGGTGAGTCGCACCTGCTTGTGGATACTTGTTCCGTCATGGAAATCACCTTGCTGCAAATAAGGTTAGTGGAGGGCGTCCGTGCTGAGTCCTCCTACACATCGGGCAACAAATTATGCTTAATGATAATGATTGTCAAATGAGAAGACGAACTAATCTTATGTCTTGCTGTGAGGTGTGAACCGCGTCTCGCTTGCCCCCCGATGACTAATTATTTGCAGGCGCCATCCGTTCTCATGGGTGACAGGCCAGTTAACAAACCGGCCAAGGATTAGCACCCGCAGGAGGACAAAATGGGTTCGTGTCTTGAGAACAGCGTGTTCCAGGTAGGGGTGGTCTGAAATGAGCACGCCGAGTCGATTGCGCCTGTTTTGCCTGCCTTATTCAGGCGCCAGCGCCATGGTCTACAGCCGCTGGCGCAGGGCATTGCCGGATTGGTTGCAGGTTTGTCCGCTGGAGCTGCCGGGTCGCGGCATGCGCATGGATGAGCCGTTGCAACGCGATATCAAGGCCCTGGCCGCGCAACTGGCCGATGAAATCAGCACCGAACTCGATGGCCCCTACGCCTTGTTTGGCCACAGCCTCGGCGGCCTGCTGGCGTTCGAGTTGGCCCATGCCCTGCACATGCGTGGGTTACCACAGCCGCTGGCGCTGTTTGCATCCGGTACTGCTGGCCCGGCCCATCGCGATGTCAGCGAATACGCCGTCGAGAAAACCGACGAAGAACTGATCGCCCGCTTGCGTGAACTCAAGGGCACGGCAGAAGACGTCCTCGCGAACCACGAGCTGATGCAGTTGATGCTGCCGATCCTGCGGGCCGACTTTCTCCTCTGTGGCAGTTTCCAGTACGGCGAGCGCGAGCCGTTGTCGATGCCGATCCATGTGTTTGGCGGCAAACAGGACAGCGTGCGTGCCGAGCAACTGCTGGACTGGCAGGAAGACACCGCCACCGGTTTTTCCCTGGACATGTTTGAGGGCCATCACTTCTTCCTCGTGCAGCAGCAAGACAGCGTGTTGCGCTGCCTCAGGCGTTATGCCGACGAACACTTGGCCCGCTGGCGCAATGGCGCGGCGCGGCATTTGGCCCAGGCGACCGGCTGAAAAAGCCATTGCCTCCCTGGCCACACATTCCCTCGATTTCCCCGTAAGCCGATTTCAGGCAGGAACCCCATGATGGACGCCTTCGAACTTCCTCGTACCCTGGTCCAGTCCCTCCAGCATCGTGCCGCGCAGACCCCGGATCAACTGGCCCTGCGTTTTCTGGCCGAGTCCGCCGAGCAAAACGTCGTCCTCAGTTACCGCGACCTGGACCTGCGTGCCCGCACCATCGCCGCCGCCTTGCAGGCCACGGCGGGCCAGGGCGACCGTGCGGTGCTGTTGTTCCCCAGCGGTGCGGATTATGTCGCGGCGTTTTTCGGCTGCCTGTACGCCGGGGTGATCGCGGTGCCGGCCTATCCGCCGGAGTCCACCCGTCGTCATCACCAGGAGCGGCTGCTGTCGATCATCGCTGACGCTGAGCCACGGTTGTTGCTGACCACCACGGGCCTGCGCGATTCGCTGGCGCAGATAAATGCAGCACCGTCGTTGCTGTGTGTCGATGATTTGGATAGCGGGATCGCTGACCGCTGGATCGCCCCGAACCTGGCAGGCGATGACATCGCCTTCCTGCAATACACCTCCGGCTCCACGGCGCTGCCCAAGGGCGTGCAAGTTACCCATGGCAACCTGGTAGCCAACGAACTGCTGATTCGTCGCGGTTTTGGCATTGATCTCAATCCCGACGATGTGATCGTCAGTTGGCTGCCGCTGTACCACGACATGGGCCTGATTGGCGGCCTGCTGCAACCGATCTTCAGCGGTGTGCCTTGCGTGTTGATGTCGCCGGCCTACTTCCTCGGCCGGCCCTTGCGCTGGCTGGAAGCGATCAGCG
The DNA here is from genome assembly GCF_055407105.1 of Pseudomonas sp. C321. Classification (NCBI taxonomy): domain Bacteria; kingdom Pseudomonadati; phylum Pseudomonadota; class Gammaproteobacteria; order Pseudomonadales; family Pseudomonadaceae; genus Pseudomonas; species Pseudomonas sp. C321. The sequence continues at coordinate 102,803 of NZ_JBUZRB010000010.1, forward strand.
AGTACGGCGGCACTATCAGTGGCGGGCCGGATTTTGCCTACCGCTTGTGCAGCGAGCGGGTCAGCGATTCGGCCCTGGAACGCCTGGACTTGAGCAAATGGCGTGTGGCCTATTCCGGCTCCGAGCCGATCCGCCTGGACACCCTGGAACGTTTCGCCGAGAAGTTCGCACCCTGCGGTTTTACCCCGAATAATTTCTTCGCTTCCTATGGTCTGGCCGAAGCGACTCTGTTTGTCGCTGGCAGCACTCGTGGCCAAGGCATCCCGGCCTTGCGCCTGGACGAACAGGCGTTGGCCGCCAACCGCGCCGAGCCGGGGCCTGGCTGCGCGATCATGAGTTGCGGCACCAGCCAGCCCGAACACGCGGTGCTGATTGCCGACCCGCAGACCCTGGCGGAACTGGCCGACAATGCCGTCGGCGAAATCTGGGCCGCTGGCCCGAGCATCGCCCACGGCTACTGGCGCAACCCCGAGGCCACCGCCGAGACCTTCGTCCAGCACGCCGGCCGCACCTGGCTGCGTACCGGCGACCTGGGCTTTATCCGCGATGGCGAGGTGTTCATCACCGGTCGCTTGAAAGACCTGCTGATCGTGCGTGGCCACAACCTCTACCCCCAGGACATTGAACAAACCATCGAGCGCGAAGTGGAAGTGGTGCGCAAGGGCCGGGTCGCCGCTTTTGCAGTCAATGACCAGGGCCTGGAAGGTATCGGCATTGCCGCCGAAATCAGCCGCAGCGTGCAAAAAATCCTGGCGCCTGAAGCGCTGATCAAGGTCATCCGCCAAGCCGTGGCCGAGGCCTATCAGCAAGCGCCGTGCGTAGTGGTATTGCTCAACCCTGGTGCATTGCCGAAAACCTCCAGCGGCAAAGTCCAGCGGTCCGCCTGCCGTAATCGCCTGGCCGATGGCAGCCTCGACAGCTACGCGCAGTTCCCGCAGTTGCACGCGCAAACAAGCGATAGCGCCCGCCTGGAATCCGAGTTGCAAGGCCGCATTGCCGCCATCTGGTGCGAACAGTTACAGGTGGCTCAGGTTGGCGCCGATGATCACTTCTTCCTGCTGGGCGGCAACTCCATCAGCGCCACCCAGGTGGTCGCCCGCCTGCGGGAAAGCCTGGGCCTGGAATTGAACCTGCGCCTGCTGTTCGAAGCGCCGACCCTCGCTACCTTCGCTGCCAGTGTTGCGCAGTTGCAACAGGACGGCGGAGTGGCCCAAGGCTTGATCCATGCGTTGTCGCGCCAGGACGACCTGCCGCAATCCCTGGCGCAAAACCGCCTGTGGATCACCTGGCAACTGGACCCGCAGAGCCGCGCCTATACGATTCCCGGCGCCTTGCGCTTGCGCGGGGCGTTGGATGAAGACGCGGTACGCGCCAGCTTTCAGCAGTTGATCCAGCGCCACGAAGCCCTGCGCACGCGCTTCTTTGAACGTGACGGCCAGGCGTTCCAACGAATCGACGCCACCACGGCTTTCGAGCTGCAAGTCATCGACCTCAGCGACCTGCCTGCCTTTGAGCGCGAAGCCCGCGCCCAGCAAATCCGCGAAGACGAAGCCCGTACCCAGTTCGATCTGGAGAAAGGTCCGCTGCTGTGGGTGACCTTGGTGCGCTTCGACGATGAAGACCACCAACTGCTGGTGACGATGCACCACATCATCGCCGACGGCTGGTCGCTCAACGTGCTGATCGACGAATTCTCACGCCTGTATGCTGCCGCGTCTCAGGGACAAACCATCGAACTGCCGGCCCTGGCCTTGCAGTACGCCGACTACGGCAGCTGGCAGCGCCAATGGCTGGCGGAGGGCGAAGGTCAGCGGCAGTTGGCCTATTGGAAGGAACAGTTGGGCGACGAGCATCCGACCTTGAGCCTGGCCACAGATCATCCGCGCTCGGCCCAACAACATCGCAGCGCATCACGCCACAGTGTGCGGTTGGGCGCGAGCCTGGGCGAAGCGATTCGCCAGACCGCCCAGGCCCATGAATCCACGCCGTTCATGCTGTTGCTGGCGGCATTCCAGAGCCTGCTGCACCGCTACAGCGGCCAGCGCGACATCCGCATCGGCGTGCCCAACGCCAACCGTGGGCGCCAGGAAACCCAAGGCCTGATCGGCTTCTTTATCAACACCCTTGTACTGCGCGCCGAGCTGGACGCGCGTCTGCCGTTCAGCGAGCTGTTGGCGGCAACCCGTCATGCCGCCCTGGGCGCCCAGGCGCATCAGGACCTGCCGTTCGAGCAACTGCTGGAAGCGTTCCCGCAAGCCCGCGAACAAGGCCTGTTCCAGGTCATGTTCAACCACCAGCAACGCGACCTCAGTGCCTTGCGCCGTTTACCTGGCCTGCTCGCCGAGGAGTTGCCGTGGCACAGCCGCGAAGCCAAGTTCGACCTGCAACTGCACAGCGAAGAAGACCGCAACGGGCGCTTGAGCCTGTCCTTCGACTACGCCGATGAACTGTTCGATAGCGCCACGATCCAGCGGCTGGCCGAACACTTCGTCAACTTGCTGCAAGCGGTGTGCGAACAACCGCAACAGGCCATTGGTGACCTGACATTACTCAATGCCGACGAGCACGCGCAGCAACGCCAATGGAGTGAGGCGCCGTGCTTGCCGGCGCAACGCCTGCTGCCGGAGCAACTCAACCAACACACTTCGGAGCGCACCGCGCTGGTGTGGCAGGACGCCAGCCTGACCTTTGCCCAGTTGCACACCCAGGCCAACCGCCTCGCCCATTACCTGCGCGACAAAGGCGTCGGCCCCGACGTGTGTGTGGCGATTGCCGCCGAGCGCTCGCCGCAACTGCTGATCGGCCTGCTGGCGATCCTCAAGGCCGGCGGCGCCTACGTGCCGCTGGACCCGGATTACCCGGCCGAGCGCCTGGCGTACATGCTCAAGGACAGCGGCGTGCAACTGCTGCTCACGCAAACCCACTTGCTGGAACAACTGCCTGCGGCCGAGGGCGTCTGCGTCATCGCCATGGACAGCCTCAAGCTCGACAGTTGGCCGAGTCACGCGCCTGGCCTGCACCTCAATGGCGACAACCTCGCCTACGTGATCTATACCTCCGGCTCCACCGGCCAGCCCAAGGGCGTGGGCAACACCCATGCTGCCCTGGCCGAGCGTTTGCAGTGGATGCAGGCCACGTATCAACTCGACGAAACCGATGTACTGATGCAAAAGGCGCCCATCAGTTTCGACGTCTCGGTGTGGGAGTGTTTCTGGCCGTTGATCACCGGCTGCCGCCTGGTACTGGCCGGCCCCGGCGAGCATCGTGATCCTCATCGCATCGCGCAGTTGGTGCAGGAGCATGGCGTGACCACGCTGCACTTCGTGCCGCCGCTGTTGCAGCTGTTTGTCGATGAGCCGCAGGCGGGCGAATGCACCAGCTTGCGTCGGCTGTTCTCCGGCGGCGAAGCCTTGCCCGCGCAGCTGCGCAATCGGGTGTTGGCGCAATTGCCGGCGGTGCAACTGCATAACCGTTATGGCCCGACCGAAACTGCGATCAACGTCACCCACTGGCACTGCCGCGCCGAAGATGGTGAGCGTTCGCCGATTGGCCGGCCATTGGGCAACGTGATTTGCCGGGTGCTGGATGACCAGCTCAATTCGCTGCCGGTGGGTGTGCCGGGTGAGTTGTGCATCGGCGGAGTGGGTCTGGCCCGTGGTTATCTCGGCCGTGCCGGGCTGACGGCGGAACGCTTTGTCGCCGACCCGTTGGGAGAAGAGGGCGCACGCCTGTACCGCACGGGTGACCGTGTGCGCTGGAGCACCGACGGCGTGCTGGAATACCTCGGTCGTTTGGATCAGCAGGTCAAGCTGCGCGGTTTTCGCGTTGAACCGGAGGAAATCGAGGCCCGCCTGCTGGCCCTGGGCGGCATCGCCCAGGCCGTGGTGCTGGTGTGGGAAACGGCTGCCGGTGCGCAGTTGATCGGCTACTACACGGCCAGCCAACCGCTGGATGAACAGGACGTGAAGGCGGCCCTGGCTGCCGAGTTGCCGGAATATATGGTCCCGGCGCAACTGATGCGCCTGGACGCCATGCCCCTGAGCCCCAGCGGTAAAGTCGACCGCCGTGCGCTGCCGGAACCCGTCTGGCAAGTGCGTGAGCACGTCGAGCCGCAAACACCGTTTGAACAGCAAATCGCCGCTATCTGGCGCGAAGTGCTGGGCCTGCCGCGTATCGGCCTGCTGGATGATTTCTTCGCATTGGGCGGCCATTCGCTGCTGGCCACGCAGATCATCTCCCGCACCCGCCAGGCCTGCGACGTCGAGCTGCCGCTGCGCACCTTGTTCGAAGCCAGTGAACTGGGCGATTTTGCCGAACAAGTACGTTTGATCCAGGCCTCGGGGCAACGCAATCAACAGACAGCGATCGCCAAAGTCGACCGCAGCCAGCCTGTACCGTTGTCCTATTCCCAGCAGCGCATGTGGTTCCTCTGGCAGATGGAGCCGGACAGCCCGGCCTACAACGTCGGCGGTATGGCGCGGCTGCGCGGGGTGCTGGATGTCGGGCGCTTCGAGGCGGCCTTGCAGGCCTTGATCATGCGTCACGAAACCCTGCGCACCACCTTTCCGAGCATCAATGGCGTGGCGCAGCAGAAAGTCGCGGCGCAAACCGGCGTGCGCATGGACTGGCAGGATTTTTCCGTGCTGGATGAGCAAACCCGTCAGCAACGCTTGCAGCAATTGGCCGACGGCGAAGCCCACACGCCGTTCGATCTGGAAACCGGTCCGCTGCTGCGCGCCTGTCTGGTCAAGGCCGGCGAGCAGGAACACTACCTGGTGCTGACCCTGCACCATATCGTCACCGAAGGCTGGGCCATGGACATCTTTGCCCGTGAACTCAGTGCGCTTTATGAAGCCTTTATCGACGAGCGCGAATCACCCCTGGAACCGCTGCCGGTGCAGTACCTGGATTACAGTGTGTGGCAGCGCCAGTGGCTGGAGTCCGGCGAGCGCCAACGCCAGCTGGATTACTGGACCGCGCAATTGGGCACTGAACATCCGCTGTTGGAACTGCCCAGCGACCGACCACGGCCGCCAGTGCAAAGTCATCAAGGCGAGCTGTACCGTTTCGACCTCAGCGATGACCTTGCCGCCCGCGTGCGCAGCTTCAACACCGAGCGTGGCCTGACCCTGTTCATGACCATGACCGCGACCCTCGCCGTGTTGCTCTACCGCTACAGCGGCCAGACCGACCTGCGCATTGGCGCGCCGGTGGCCAACCGTATTCGTCCGGAAAGTGAAGGGCTGATCGGTGCGTTCCTCAACACTCAGGTGCTGCGTTGCCAACTCAATGGGCAGATGCGCGTCGGCGAGCTGTTCGAGCACGTGCGCCACACTGTGATCGAGGGGCAATCCCACCAGGACTTGCCGTTCGACCATCTGGTGGAAGCCCTGCAACCTCCCCGCAGTGTGGCGTACAACCCGCTGTTCCAGGTGATGTGCAACGTGCAGCGCTGGGAGTTCCAGCAAAGTCGCCAACTGGCCGCAATGACCGTCGAGTACCTGGCCAACGACGCCCGCGCCACCAAGTTCGACCTCAACCTGGAAGTCACCGACCTCGACCATCGCCTGGGTTGCTGCCTGACCTACAGCACCGACCTGTTCGACGAGCCGCGCATTGCGCGCATGGCCGAGCATTGGCGCAACTTGCTGGAAGCCTTGATTGCCGATCCTCAGCAGCGCCTGAGTGAGTTGGCGCTGCTGCAAGCCGATGAGCAACGCGCCCTGCAAGACAGCCTTGGTATTGAAGCCGGTGAACATCGCCTTGATCAATGCATTCACCATCTGTTCAGCGCACAGGCCCTGGCCCGCGGCGATGCGCCAGCGCTGACCTTTGCCGAGCAGACCTTGAGCTACGCCGAGTTGGACGGCCGCGCCAATCGCCTGGCCTGGATGCTTCGCGAGCGCGGTGTCGGCCCGCAGGTGCGGGTTGGCCTGGCGCTGCCGCGCTCCCTGGAAATGGTCATCGGCCTGCTGGCGATCCTCAAGGCCGGCGGCGCCTATGTGCCTCTGGACCCGGAATACCCGCTGGACCGCCTGCACTACATGATCGAAGACAGCGGCATTGGCTTGTTGCTCAGTGATGCGCCGATGTTCGAAGCGCTAGGCGATCTGCCCGCCAGCGTCAGCCGCTGGTGCCTGGAAGATGACCTGCCGCAATTGGCCAATTACCCCGCCAGCGAATTGCCGTCCATCAGCCTTGCGCAACATCAGGCCTACTTGATCTACACCTCCGGCTCCACTGGTAAACCCAAGGGCGTGGTGGTGTCCCACGGTGAAATCGCCATGCATTGCCAGGCGGTCATCCAGCGTTTTGGCATGCGTGCGGATGACTGTGAACTGCACTTCTATTCCATCAACTTTGACGCCGCCACCGAGCGCCTGTTGGTGCCGTTACTCAGTGGGGCGCAGGTGGTGTTGCGCGCCCAGGGCCAGTGGGATGCCGAAGAAATCTGCGGGCTGATTCGACAACATCGCATCAATATCCTTGGTTTTACTCCCAGCTACGGCAGCCAGTTGGCGCAATGGCTGGCCACGCAGAACCAGACGTTGCCGGTGCGCATGTGCATCACCGGCGGCGAAGCGCTGACCGGCGAGCACCTGCAACGCATCCGCGCTGCGTTCCAGCCGGCGCTGTTTTTCAACGCCTATGGTCCGACTGAAACGGTGGTCATGCCGTTGGCCTGCCTCGCCCCGGAGCATCTGGAAGAGGGCGCTGGCAGCGTGCCGATCGGCAGCATTATCGGTGCGCGTGTAGCCTATATTTTTGACGCCGATCTGGCGTTGGTTCCCCAGGGCGCTACCGGCGAGTTGTACATCGGCGGTGCTGGTCTGGCACAGGGTTATCACCAGCGTGCGGGAATGACAGCCGAGCGCTTTGTCGCTGATCCGTTTGCCAGTGGTGGACGTCTTTACCGCACCGGCGACCTGGTGCGCCAACGCGCCGATGGGCTGGTGGAGTATCTGGGACGTATCGACCATCAAGTGAAGATTCGTGGTTTCCGTATCGAGCTGGGGGAAATCGAAAGCCGTCTGCTGGAACACCCAGCGGTGCGTGAAACCGTGGTGCTGGCCCTGGAGTCCCCAAGCGGCAAACACCTTGTGGCCTATCTGGTCAGTGATGAGGCGGATCACAGCGCCTTGCGCGAATCCCTCAAGGCTCATCTCAAGGCGCAACTGCCCGACTACATGGTGCCGACGCACCTGATGGTGCTGGACAGCATGCCACTGACCGCCAACGGCAAACTCGACCGCCGCGCCTTGCCGCAGCCGGACCCGCAGGCCAATCGTCAACACTACGTGGCGCCGAGCAACGAGCTTGAGCTGACCCTGGCGGCGATCTGGTGCGCGGTGCTTAACGTGCAGCAGGTTGGGCTGCACGACAACTTCTTCGAGCTGGGCGGGGACTCGATCCTGTCGATCCAGGTAGTGAGCCGGGCGCGGCAGGCGGGGATTCATTTCAGCCCTCGCGATTTGTTCCAGCACCAGACCGTGCAGACCCTGGCAGCCGTCGCTATCCGATGCGAGCAGATCAGCGCCGAGCAAGGCGTGCTGGCCGGCGCCTCTGGCTTGACGCCGATCCAGCACTGGTTTTTCGATACCGAGATCCCGGCCCGCCATCACTGGAACCAGGCGTTGCTGCTGGCGCCGGTGCAGGCCCTCGACCCCCATCGCCTGGAACAGGCGCTGCTGGCGGTGCTGGAACATCACGATGCCCTGCGCCTTAGCTTCACCTGGCGCGATGCTCAGTGGCACGCCGAACACTTGGTGGTGCCGGAAGGCGGCGTGCTGTGGCTGGCTCAAGTGCCGGACATGGAGCAGTGCGCTGTGCTGTTCGCCGACGCCCAGCGCAGCCTTGACCTGGAGCACGGCCCGCTGATACGCGCCTTGCTGGTGGATGGACCGCTGGGCCAGCAACGCCTGCTGATCGCGATCCATCACCTGGTGGTGGATGGCGTGTCCTGGCGGGTGTTGCTGGAAGATCTGCAAAACGTCTATCGCCAACTGAGCGACGGCCAGTCCGTCAGCCTACCGGCCAAGACCAGTGCGTTGCGCGACTGGGCGGCTCGTTTGCAGGCCTACGCCAGCAGCGAATCCCTGCGCGAAGAGTTGAGCCTATGGCAGGAGCAGTTGGCCGGGCCGGCCGTTGAATTGCCAGTGGATCGCCCGCAAGGTTCGCTGCACAACCGCGACGCCGAGACCATCAGCGTGCGCCTGGATGCCGAGAGCACTCGGCAATTGTTGCAACAGGCACCGAGCGCCTATCGCACCCAGGTCAACGACCTGTTACTGACGGCATTGGCCCGTGTGCTGTGTCGCTGGAGCGGCCATGAATCGGCGCTGATCCAGCTGGAAGGCCACGGTCGTGAAACCCTGTTTGATGAAATCGACCTGACCCGCAGCGTTGGCTGGTTCACCAGCGCCTACCCCTTGCGCCTGACACCTGTGCAAATCGAAGAGGCCGCCGGGCAGGGCGCCTCGATCAAGGCGATCAAGGAACAACTACGTGCAGTGCCGCATAAAGGACTGGGTTATGGCGTGCTGCGCTACCTGGCGGACGACCTGTGCCGCCAGGCCATGGCCGCTTTGCCAACGGCGGCGATCACCTTCAACTACCTCGGCCAATTCGACCAGAGTTTTGATGGCGACGCGTTGTTCCTCCCGCTGGAGGAGTCTGCAGGCCCGGCCCATGATCCGGACGCGCCTTTACCCAACGAGTTGAGCGTCGACAGTCAGGTCTACGGCGGCGAGTTGGTGCTGCGCTGGACCTTCAGCCGCGAACGTCACGACAGCCAAACCATCAGCGAATTGGCGGATGCTTATCTGGGCGAGTTGCAGAGCCTGATCGAGCATTGTCTGCGCGACGATGCCGGCGGCCTCACGCCGTCCGACTTCCCGCTGGCGCACCTGACCCAATCGCAACTCGATGCACTGCCGGTGCCAGCCAGCGCCATTGAAGACGTCTACCCGCTGACGCCGATGCAGGAAGGCTTGCTGTTGCACACCCTGTTGGAACCGGGCACCGGCCTCTACTACATGCAGGACCGTTACCGCATCAACAGCGAACTGAATCCCGAGCGCTTCGCCCTGGCCTGGCAGGCAGTGATTGCCCGTCATGAAGCCTTGCGCGCCTCGTTCTGCTGGAACGTTGGCGAAGATATGTTGCAGGTGATCCACAAGCCGGGTCATACGCCCATCGAGTACCTGGACTGGAGCAATGAGCTGCAAGCTGAACAGGAGCCGCGTCTGCAAGCGCTGCTCAAAAGCGAGCGCGAAGCTGGCTTCGATCTGCTCAACCAGGCGCCTTTCCATCTGCGGCTGATCCGCGTCGGCGAGGCCCGTTACTGGTTCATGATGAGCAACCACCACATCCTGATCGATGCCTGGTGCCGCTCGTTGTTGATGAACGATTTCTTCGACATTTACACGGCGTTGGGCGAAGGCCGTGCCGCGCAACTGGCAATGCCGCCGCGCTATCGCGACTACATTGCCTGGCTGCAACGCCAGAACCTGGCCGAGGCGCGCCAATGGTGGCAGCAGAACCTGCAAGGCTTTGAACGCACCACGCCGATCCCCAGCGACCGGCCATTCCTGCGCGAGCACGCGGGCCACAGCGGTGGCATGGTGGTGGGCGACTGCTACACCCGTCTTGAGGCACGGGACGGCGCGCAACTGCGGGAGTTGGCCCAGGCTCATCAACTGACCGTCAACACTTTCGCCCAGGCGGCATGGGCTTTGGTGCTGCGGCGCTTGAGCGGGGATCGCGACGTGCTGTTTGGTGTCACCGTGGCCGGGCGCCCGGTGGACATGCCGCAGATGCAGCGCACCGTCGGCCTGTTTATCAACAGCATCGCCCTGCGGGTCAAGTTGCCCGAGGACGACCAGCCGTGCAGCGTGCGTCAATGGCTCAGCGGTTTGCTCGACAGCAATATGCAACTGCGTGAGTACGAATACCTGCCGCTGGTAACGATCCAGGAACACAGCGAATTGCCCAAGGGCCAGCCACTGTTTGACAGTTTGTTCGTGTTTGAAAACGCCCCGGTGGAAGTCTCGGTTCTGGACCGTGCACAAAGCTTGAATGCCACCTCGGATTCGGGCCGTACCCACACTAACTTCCCGCTGACGGCCGTGTGCTATCCGGGTGATGACCTGGGACTGCATCTGTCCTATGACCAGCGCTATTTCGACGAAACCACGGTGCAAGGCATGCTCGGCGAGTTCAAGCGCCTACTGCTGGCGCTGGTGCAGGGTTTCCATGGCGGCATGGCCGACCTGCCGCTGATCGGCGAACAGGAGCGCGAGTTCCTGGTGGAGGGGTGTAACCAGAGTGAGCACGACTACCCGCTGGAGCGCAGCTATGTCGAGCTGTTCGAGGCGCAGGTGGCGCAGCACCCACAGCGCATCGCCGCCAGTTGCCTGGGTCAGCAATGGAGTTACGCCGAATTGAACCGGGGCAGTAACCGCCTGGGCCATGCGCTGATTGCGGCAGGTGTCGGGCTGGATCAGCCGGTGGCGTTACTGGCCGAACGTAGCCTCGATTTGCTGGGCATGATCATTGGTAGCTTCAAGGCTGGCGCCGGTTACCTGCCGCTGGACCCGGGGCTGCCGAGCCAGCGTCTGAACCGGATCATCGACTTGAGCCGCACGCCGTTGCTGGTGTGCACTGAGGCTTGCCGTGAACAGGCGCGGGTGTTGTTGGAGGAGTTTGCCTGCACCGGGCGGCCGAAGTTGCTGGTTTGGGAGGACGTGCTTGGGTCAGAGGACAATCCCGGGATCTACAGTGCCCCGGATAACCTTGCGTATGTGATCTACACTTCAGGGTCGACCGGACTGCCGAAGGGCGTGATGGTCGAGCAGCGCGGCATGCTCAATAACCAGTTGAGCAAGGTGCCATATCTGCAACTGACTGAGGCCGATGTAATCGCGCAAACGGCCTCGCAAAGCTTCGACATCTCGGTCTGGCAGTTCCTTGCTGCGCCGTTGTTTGGCGCGCGGGTGGATATCGTGCCGAATACCATTGCCCATGACCCGCAAGGGCTGCTGGCCCATGTTCAGGCTCAGGGCATCACGGTGCTGGAAAGCGTGCCGTCGCTGATCCAGGGCATGCTCGCCCAGGAGCGCATGAGCCTGGACGGTTTGCGCTGGATGCTGCCCACCGGCGAGGCGATGCCGCCTGAATTGGCCCACCAATGGCTGCTGCGTTACCCGGATATCGGGCTGGTCAACGCCTATGGACCGGCGGAATGTTCGGATGACGTGGCGTTCTTTTGCGTCGATCTGGCTTCGACCCGTGGCACGTATCTGCCGATCGGTACACCGACCGACAACAACCGCTTGTACCTGCTGGACGGCACACTGGAGTTGGTGCCCCAAGGCGCCGTCGGTGAGTTGTGTGTGGCTGGCACCGGTGTAGGTCGCGGCTATGTCAGCGATCCATTGCGCACTGCTCAAGTGTTCGTGCCGAACCCGTTTGGTGCGGCTGGCGAGCGGTTGTATCGCACCGGCGACCTGGCACGGCGGCGCAGTGACGGCGTGTTGGAATACGTCGGGCGCATCGACCATCAAGTGAAGATTCGTGGTTACCGTATCGAACTGGGCGAAATCGAAGCCCGCCTGCACGAGCAACCAGAAGTCCGCGACGCCGCCGTTGGCGTGCAGGAAGGCGTTAACGGTAAGTATCTGGTGGGTTATCTGGTGGCAACCGACGCGGCTCTCAATTCGAATGAGCGCCTGGACCGTATCAAGCAACGCCTGCGGGCCGAGCTGCCGGAGTACATGGTGCCGCTGCATTGGCTATGGCTGGACCTTCTGCCGCTCAACGCCAACGGCAAACTCGACCGCAAGGCCTTGCCATCCCTGGAAATCGGCCAGTTGCACAGCCAGGACTACCTGGCGCCGCGCAACGAACTTGAGCAAACCCTGGCGGATATCTGGGCCCAGGTGCTGAACGTCGAGCAGGTCGGGGTGCAGGACAACTTCTTCGAGCTGGGCGGGCATTCGTTGCTGGCGACGCAAATTGCCTCGCGGGTGCAGAAGGCCCTGCAACGGGATGTGCCGCTGCGGGCGATGTTCGAATGCAGCACGGTGGAGGCGTTGGCGGGGTACATTGATGGGCTGGCGGCCAATGACATCAGTGCCGAGAAGGTGGATCGGTTGAGTGATTTGATGGCGCAGCTGGAGGGACTTTAAGGTGCTGAGGGTGCTCACCCAGGGTGATGAAAGGTGAGCGTCCGTTGGTCGGAAAGCTGTTTTTTGCCGATCAGAACTGTCAATTCTGACAGTAGGCAAGACCTGCGTTCCAAGCGTTAGATAACCGTGGTTTTCCAGCCTCCCTGATTGAGGCCGATGGTTATCTATCCCGGGACAGGAGGTCTCGTCATGGTTAAAAAAATATCCCCTAAAACTGCTCAGTCGCCTGATACAACAACCGCTGCGGTACAACCTTTCGATGTCATTCGCGAGTTACCCTACGCGACGATTCAGTACGCAGCCAATAACAGCGTGTTGTATCCAATCGACGCAATCGATGGCACCTCGGCAACCATTGCCTTTGCGGGCATGGGCGCTACACCGATTACTTTGTATTGGGCAATTAAGGGCCAGGATGAGCCTGCCTTTGAACCCATCGTGCAGGTTGGCAGTACCAGCGGCGGTATTGAAATGCCCATCCCCTGGCAATACGTAAGTACCTGTATCGGTCACACGGTATTGATCTGGTACACGGCCACCGTTGCCGGGCGGCTCCAGGAGTCGCTGGTCCTGGAGTTGGAAATTCAGGACATCAGGGAAGTGGATCTACGCGAGTCATTGCCGGTGTTTGAGCACGCCAAGCGAAATAGCCCCACAGACCCCACTGTCGTGCTGGATATGCACACTTTTAAGGGCGATGAAACCATCCGGATCAAGGCATGGCCGATGATTCAGGCTGGGCAGCGCCTGTTTGTCACCGTCGCGGGTGACCAGCACCAGGTGCCGTATCAATTTATCTGGGTGGCCTTTGACCATCTAGTGAAGACCGCTGAAGCAGATCCTGATCATATTTTCGAGTTCAGGTTGTCCCGTGGCTGGATGTCGCGACGGCAGGACTACTCCGCTCTGACTGCGCACTTGGGAGTCATTTGGGACGGCACTGAGCCGGTGCTGCCGGCGCCGGATGATCCGGTCCATGAGAACCCGCTGCCTATTAATGCTCAGGACTTTCACCTGCGTACCTCCACGCTGTTGCGAGTGGACCCTGCGCTGGACTTGCCGCCACCGCACCTTAAAGAGTCGGTGGATTGCGGTGCCGATGGTTGGCTGGTGAGCCCGGTCAACACCGTAGACGGTGCGCATCTCGTCATTGCTTACGAGGGCATGCATGCCGGGGATATTGTCTGTCCCAAGTTTATGGGGACACCGGGGCCGGGTTCGCCTGCCCTTGAGTGCCGCACCGTACAGGAAGGTGAAGCCAGCCTTGAGTTTCGGGTACCGCCTTCGGCTATCAGTGCCAATTTCGGGTTGCCGGTCACGCTGACCTATAACGTCAGCCACAGCGGTACCGGTCCGTGGCAATCACCGCCACGGGAAGTAAATATCCTGGATATCACCGGGCTGCCGACTCCGGCAGTCGAGCAGGCAACCGCAAGCACGTTGGACCTCAATACCTTTTCCGGTGATGCCGATTGCACGGTCATTCCCTGGCCTTATATCGCGCTAGGGCAGCCTTGCTGGCTGTGGGTGACAGGTGAATTGGAAGATGGCGCTGCCTACAGCTTCCAGGTGCTGGAGGGCGAGCCGGTTACCGCTGAATGGCTGGCCAGTGGTGTTAACACACCTTTGCCCCGCAGCGAGCTGCAAAAGCTGGCGGATTGCAGATCTTTCGAAGTGCATTTTTCCGTGAATTTCAATGGTCAGTCCGATAAGGCCAGTGCAAAGAAATTCCCGGCATTAACCCTGGGTATCGTCCAGGAAGACCTGGTACTCAAGGCGCCTACGGTGCGGGAAGCGGTGGGCTCGCAGTTGACGGTGTACAACGGCCGGGACGGTGTGACGGTACGGGTGGAGTACGAGCGCATCAGCCCTCATCACACGATCAGTGTGCGCTGGATCAAACCGAATGGTGAGATCCTGCCGTTGGCTTCCAAGCCGGGTAATAGTGACCCAGGTTACGTAGACTTCCCAATTCCCCGTGAGGCGGTGATTGGTGGCATCGGTAAAACGATCTTGATTAACTACACCGTCACCAGCGCCTGTAAGTTGGCGCCTTCCAAGACCCTTGCGTTGCAGATCAGTGTGCCGGTGCGCTTGCCCACGCCTGTGGTGCCGCAGGCGACTAACCGCATATTGGATTTGCGCACCTTCCCCGGGAACGCCAACATTACCGTGGAACCATGGTGGTTTATCTTGCCCGGGCAATGCGTCTGGTTGCGGGGTGTAGGGACGTTGAAAAGTGGAGGCTCCTACACGATCAATGTGTATTTGGGCAAAATCGTGATTGCCGCCGAAGTGAGCACAGGGCTGGCGGATATTTTGAGTCGGGCCCAACTTGATCTACTGGCAGATGGCAGCCTTCTGGCCTTTACCTGCAAAGTGACGGCTGATGGCAGCACTAATGAGAGTGCCGCAGTGGTATTCCCGGTACTGCAACTGACAGTGCGCTCGCCTCTCGATGACTTCACCCCGTTTACTGGCAATAACTGGAACAACTGGCGTGCCGGGCCAGCAGCCCTTGGTGAGATGAGGTACGCCACGTTCTTTGGCAAAACCTGCGTGGCCAACGGCACTGCCAGTACTGCCAGTGTGGGCGTCGTCCTTTATAAAGACTTCACGGGGCTTCAGGTCGGCGCAAGTTATGAGTTCAGCATTCTCGCATGCACATACAATGGCGCTGTTCCAATGCCAAGGTTGTCGCTGAGGACCAGCTCCGGGGTTGTTACGGGGGTCACGACCTTTTACAGCATGGGGTGGACACCGCTGAAGGGGACGTTTGTTGCAAGCGCGACATCAATGCGGCTGGAGATCTGGAGTCATGAGCCGTCAGGCATATCCGGCAACGACTATGCGATCACTGATATCCGGGTGCGTGGATAGTCGAAAGGCTGTTTTACTCTGAGAAATGCTCCTGCCTTTGGCAGGAGCATTTTCTTTTTCAAGTCACTTCGCCCCCAGAATTTTCACCAACTTATCCGGCGACGGCGCCCCTTGCTGTTGCTGCAACTGGCCCTTGTCATCCAGATAGAAAATCGCCGGCGTCGCCGACAACTCCAACTCTTGCATCAATTGCATATTGGCATCGAGCTTGGCCTGGATCTCGGCAGGAATCTTGTCCAGCGCCTTGAGCTTGCTGCCTTTGCCGGCGGCTTCATGCTCTTGCAGGGCTTTTTGCGTGTCCTTGCTGGCCAGCAGCGCCGCCGACTTGCCCGGGCTGTCTTCGCGAATAATCCCGACCATAATGTGCCGCAACTGCACCTTGCCAGCCTTCACCCACGGCCGTGCCTGTTCCCAGAACATGTTGCAGTACGGGCAGTTGGGGTCACTGAACAGGTAGACGGTGCGCGGGGCATCCTTGTTACCGTCCTGGATCCAGCTGCTCTGTTCCATCTTGGCCCAGACTTCCTTGGCCATCGGTGCGTACACCAGCTTTTCCAGGGGTGCGGTGCTAAGGTCGTTGCCGCCTTCGTCGTACAGGTTGCCGGCGATCACATGTTTACCGTCGGCGGTGAGGTACAGCGCCATGCCACGGTTCTGGTATTGCGCGGCGTAGCCCTTGAGGCCGCTCGGCGCGTCGAAGCTGCCGACGATCTTGGCGCCCTTGGCTTCGATTTGCTTGATGGGCGCCGGCCATTCTTCGGCGTGGGCCAGGGTGGCGGCGAGGGTCAGGGGCAGCAGGGTCAGCAGGTGGCGGAGGCGGGGCATAGGGGTTTCCTTGTTGGGGCCGGCTTGGCGGAGGTGGCGTCGGTCTCAAAGTGTTCCATGGCGCGGGCCAGGCTGGCCTGGGACAGTTCGCCCAGGTGACTGTTGATCAGGCGTCCGTCGGGTTGATAAAACAGCGTGGTCGGCAAGGCCATGGAGCCTACGGCCTGCCCGAGGCGGCCACTGGCGTCGAACAGTACGTTGTCCAGGTTCAGGCCCTGGGTGGCCAGGTAGGTGATGACGCTTTGCATGCTTTCGGCCTGGTTGACGAACAGAAAGGTCACGTCAGGCCGTTGTTTCTGGGCGTTTTCCAGCACGGGCATTTCCCGTCGGCACGGCGGGCACCAGGTGGCCCAGAGGTTGATCACCAGTGGCCCGCCCTGATAGTCGGCCAGCTGCACGGTTTCACCATTGGCATTGCGCAGGCTGATGTCCGGCAGGCGCGTGCCTTTTTCATAGATATTCAGGGAAAAACTGGTCAGCGCCCAGAATGCCAGCCCGGTGATCACCCCGGCGCTCAACGGTTTGCGCAGGGCCGGGCGACGCCAGCCCCACAGCAGCGCACCGAGCACCAGCACGATAACCCCCGGCCAGGCGAGAAAGCCGCCGTCGCGCAGGTCGATGATTTGCAGCGGGTCGTCACGGTAGTACGCCCAGTACATCAGCACAAAGCTGATGCGTGCGCTCAACATGCCCAGCAGGAACAGGCTGAACAGTACCGATTCCGGGTTCTCGCCACCGCGCTTGGCCACACGCCAGCCCACCAGTGTGGCGAGGATCAGCGCACTGATCAGCAACAGATGGTTCAATGCGATGGCAAAGGTGCCGATGGTGAAGGTCAGCATCAGAGGGCGTCCCGGGTCTGGGTCCAGCGTTGCAGGAAGGTCTCGGCGTTCACTTCACCAGTGATGCGCTGGCTGCGGCGCTCCTCACCGTCGGGGGCAATCCAGACGAAGCTCGGTGGCCCCGGCACCTTGTAGCGCCCCATTAGTTCGCGGCTGGCGGCATTGTCGGCGGTGACGTCCAGGCGCAGCAGGCGCACGTCCTTGAGGGCGTCCAGCACTTCGGGTTTGCCGAATACCTGCTTTTCCATGATCTTGCACGACACGCACCAGTCGGCGTAGTAGTCCAGCAGCACCCATTGACCCTGAGCCTTGGCGCTGTCCAGTTGGCTTTGCAGCGCGGTCGGGTTGTTGATGGTGACGAAGGCGTCATGGGCTGTCGGCGCGCTGGCGCCCCGCGAGCCGCTATAGACCTTCAGCGGTTGCCACAGGTCATCGCTGCCTCCGGCCGCACCCACTGCCAACATGCCACCCCACAGCCCCAGCACCAGCGAACCAGCGCCCAGGACCATGGAGACACGTCCGTAATCGCGGGCCAGGCGCCAGCCGCAGTAGGCCATGACCAGCGCCAGCACGCCCCACAAACCAATCCACAGGGTTTCACCTACCACCGGCCGGATCATCAGCACCGCCGTGGCGAGGAACAGGAAGCCGAAGATGCCCTTGAGCACGTTCATCCAGGTGCCGGGTTTGGGCAGGAAGCGATTGCCCACGGTCACCAGTAACAACAGCGGTATACCGATGCCGATGCCCATGGCAAACAGAATCAAGCCGCCGTGCAGGGCGTTACCGCTCTGGGCGATATACAGCAGGGCGCCAGCCAGGGGCGCGGTCATGCACGGGCCCACCAGCAGGCCGGACAAGGCGCCCAGCACCCCGGCACCGATCAGGCTGCCGCCGTTTTGCTTACGGCTGGCGTTATCCAGGCGATCACGCAGGAACGTCGGCAATTGCAACTCGAAGAAACCGAACATCGGCAAGGCGAGGATCACAAACAGCGCGGCGAAGCTGCCGAGGATCCAGGGTGTTTGCAACAAGGCAGCCAGGTTGGCGCCCAACAGTGCGGCCAGCACGCCCAGCGCGGCATAGATCAGCGCCATGCACACCACGTAGCTGGTGGCCAGGGCAAACCCGCGCCGCGGGCTGGCGCCGCTGCCGACTACCAGCC
This sequence comes from Pseudomonas sp. C321, assembly GCF_055407105.1. Classification (NCBI taxonomy): domain Bacteria; kingdom Pseudomonadati; phylum Pseudomonadota; class Gammaproteobacteria; order Pseudomonadales; family Pseudomonadaceae; genus Pseudomonas; species Pseudomonas sp. C321. The sequence goes on from NZ_JBUZRB010000010.1 coordinate 120,703, forward strand.
CGGCAAGGATCGGCAGCATCGGCAAGGAGCAGGGGGCGAAGGCCAGCAACAGGCCCAGGCCGAAGAACACCAGCAGGCTCCAGCCCAGGCTGCGTTGTTGCAGTCCACTGGCCAGGCTCTGGTCTTGGGCTTCACTGGTGGCAGAGACGGCGGGGTTGCCGCCCAGGTCGACGGTGAGCGATTGCGGCGGGTAGCACAGGCCAGCATCGGCGCAGCCCTGCCAGCTCAGCTTGATCTGGCCGGTGGCGTCTGCCGGAATCTTCACTTCAAGGCCCTGGCGATAGACTTGCTGCTCACCGAAGAACTCGTCACTGTGGGATTCGCCTTCCGGCAACACCGGCTTTTCGGCCAGGCCGTCGAACTTCATGCGCTGCTGGTACAGGTAATAACCGTCGGCAATCTGCCAATACAACTGGGTTTCGCCGGAAGCCAGGCGCTCAGAGGTAAAGGTGAAGGCTTTGCCCACCGGGAGGAAATCGGGTTTGGTCTCGAAAGGATTGTTGCCAGGTGCGGCCTGGGCGAATCCAGCGAACAATACCAGCAGGAAGATAAACAAATGCCGCATGGTCAAGCCTTAGTTCGATGCAAGAGGGACACACAATGTGTGGTGTTGATTAACCGATGATTAACCGGGGTTATTCTAAGGTGTACGGATTTTCTGATGCTGCCCTTATCAAGGGCATAATGCGCGCTTAATCCGCCGGTCTTCTAATCACTATTTTTGCAAAGGGCTCACCATGCACGTACTGGTCTGTGAAGACGATGAGCTGATCGCCAGTGGCATTGTTGCCGGCCTCAGCGCCCAGGGCCTGACGGTCGAGCGCGTCGGCACCGCCGCCGCTGCCCGGGCGATGCTCAAGGTGGCTGAATTTGACGTGATGGTACTCGACCTCGGCCTGCCGGATGAAGACGGCCTGAAACTGTTGCAGCAACTGCGTAGCCAGGGCCTGGAAATTCCGGTGCTGATCCTCACGGCGCGGGACTCGGTAACCAACCGTGTCGATGGCCTGCAGGCCGGTGCCGACGATTACCTGCTCAAGCCGTTCGACCTGCGCGAGCTTGCAGCACGCCTGCACACCTTGTTGCGACGGGTCGCCGGGCGCAGTGTCAACCTGATCGAACATGGCCGCCTGAGCTACAACCCCAGCAGCCGCGAAACCTTGCTGGGCGGCCAGCCGGTGGACCTGTCTCGCCGCGAGCAGGCGCTGTTGCAGGCCTTGCTGCAAAATCCTGGCCGGGTGCTGTCCAGCGAGCAGCTCAAAGACAGCGTCTACGGGCTTAATGATGAACTGGAAAGTAACGCCTTGAACGTGCATATCCATCACCTGCGGCGCAAATTGGGCAATGGCATCGTCGAGACCGTGCGCGGCCTGGGCTATCGCTTGGGCCCGGCTAATGGTGGAGAGGACGCTTCGTGATGAGCTTGCGCCTGCGGCTGACCTTCAAGCTGGGCGCCGCCTTTGTGCTGATCTGGGCCCTGGCGGCGGCCTGGATGCTCAACGACCTGCGCAACCAGATGATGTTCTCCCTGGATCAGCGGCTGGTGGCCTCGGCGCGCATGGTGGCAGGGTTGATGGAACAGTTGCCGGAGCTGGCGAGCAAGGGCGAGGGCACCCATCTGAGCGCCGAACAACTGAATGTTCCTGGCGGCATGGCGTGCCAGGTCAGTTCCTTGCGCGGGGAAATTCTGGCCCGCAGCCACACCACGCCTGATCAGGGCCTGGAGTCCCAGAAGAGCGGCTTTCGCGATCAGATGATTGACGGCACGGTCTGGCGTAGCTTCACCCTGGCCCGTGGAGATTTATTTATCACCACCGCCGACCGTCAAGTGGAGCGCGAAGCCTTGAACATGTCGATCCTGCTGGCGGCGTCGGTGCCCGTCGGCGTGGCGCTGCTGGGCTGCCTGTGCCTGTTGTGGCTGGGCATCGGCCAGAGCCTGCTGCCGCTCAACCGTATGCGCGACGCCTTGATGCGCCGCAGCGCCGATTCCCTGGAACCGTTGCAGATTCATCCTCTGCCCAGCGAGCTCAAACCTCTGCTCGACACCCAAAACCTGCTGTTGCAGCGCATCGCCAAGACCATCGAGCGCGAACGGCGCTTGACCGGCGACGCCGCCCACGAACTGCGCAGCCCGCTGACGGCGATCAAGACCCACCTGCAAGTGGCGCGCATGACCGACGGTGCGGCCCGCGACCAGTCCCTGGCCCACGCCGAGGAGGGCGCCGACCGTCTGCACCACACCCTTGAGCAATTGCTGTTGCTGGCGCGTGTCGAGGGCAGCCTGTCATTTGACGACGGTTTGCAATCGAGTGCCGAGCAAGTGGCGCGTCTGGCGATTCAGGACGCCAATGCCGGGGACAATCGGCGGATCGACCTGATCCTGCCGGACAATGTGTCCGAGGCCCCGGTGGAAATGCCGGTGGGCCTGGCCGTTGCCGCCTTGCGCAACTTGCTGGACAACGCCTTGCGCCATACACCGGTAGATACGCGGGTGGAGTTGAGCGTATTTACCGCCGCCGACAGTGTGGTGTTCCGCGTGCGCGACCATGGTGCGCCGATTTCCAGTGAAGACTTGCAACACTTGACCCAACGCTTCTGGCGCAACGGCAACAGCGCCGGTTGCGGCCTGGGGCTGGCGATTGTGCAAGCTATCGTGCAGCGCTGCTCTTGCTCACTGAAGTTCGACAGTCAGGCTGATGGCCTGCGCGTCGACCTGGGGATGCCGCTGCGGCGCTGACAGCTGCTTTTCAAAAATCCACACACCAAAAATAGTTACCGCCATTTTCCGGCCCCGTTCGGTTCTACCGACATCCTCGGGCGTTCCAGATGCACTTTTGGCCCACCGATTATTGCGGGCGGATGGACACTGAAACCTGCGCGATTCTTTATGCGTTGAATGAAAAATACACGGGCAGTTGAGGAAAATTCTCACATTCCTGTAGGTGGCTAGTTCTTTAGCGGTAGGTTTTAACGCTGCGGGTGTAAATCCTCTCCTTGTTGATGCGTTTCCAAAACAGGAAATCCGTGCGCATGCCCTCCTGGGCCAGGCGCCGACGGGTTGGCAGTTTGGTCACCATCATCAGCGTATTGAGGGGTCGAGAGATGTCAGTCGCTACCAGCCGTACTGAAGATTTGCAGGTGTGTGTCAGCCCACAGCCTGCGGAAACGCTCTATCAGTTCGATGATTCACCGCTGTTGGCCCGCCAGCGCCAGCAGGAGTCCAACGCCCGCAGTTATCCTCGACGCATTCCCCTGGCCCTCAAGCGGGCGCGGGGGATTTATGTCGAAGACGTCGAAGGTCGTAGTTTTATTGACTGCCTGGCCGGTGCTGGCACCCTGGCGCTGGGTCACAACCATCCGGTGGTGATCGAGGCAATCCAGCAGGTACTGATCGATGAATTGCCCTTGCACACCCTGGACCTGACCACGCCGGTCAAGGACCAGTTTGTCCAGGACCTGTTCGGGCTGCTGCCGGCGGAGTTGGCGCGGGAAGCGAAGATTCAATTCTGCGGCCCGACCGGCACCGATGCGGTGGAGGCCGCGCTGAAACTGGTACGCACCGCCACCGGCCGCAGCACGGTGTTGTCGTTCCAGGGCGGTTATCACGGCATGAGCCAGGGCGCGCTGAGCCTGATGGGTAGCCTGGGGCCGAAAAAGCCCCTCGGCGCCTTGCTGGCCAATGGTGTGCAATTCTTGCCGTTTCCCTATGACTATCGCTGCCCGTTCGGTTTGGGTGGTGCGCAAGGGGTCAAGGTCAACCTGCACTATCTGGAAAACCTGCTCAACGACCCGGAAGCAGGCGTGTTGCTGCCAGCGGCGGTGATCGTCGAAGTGGTCCAGGGCGAAGGCGGCGTGATCCCGGCGGACCTTGACTGGCTGCGCGGCCTGCGGCGGATTACCGAACAGGCCGGTGTGGCCTTGATCGTCGATGAAATTCAGAGTGGTTTCGGTCGTACCGGCAAGATGTTTGCTTTCGAGCATGCCGGCATTATTCCGGACGTGGTGGTGCTGTCCAAGGCCATCGGTGGCAGTTTGCCGCTGGCGGTGGTGGTCTATCGCGATTGGCTCGACACCTGGCTGCCGGGGGCCCACGCCGGGACCTTTCGCGGCAATCAGATGGCCATGGCCGCAGGTTCGGCGGTGATGCGCTACCTCAAGGAACACAACATTCCCGATCACGCAGCGGCCATGGGCGAGCGCCTCGGTGAGCATCTGCGCATCCTGCAGTGCGACTTCCCTCACATGGGCGATATTCGCGGCCGTGGCCTGATGCTTGGCGTGGAACTGGTGGACCCGAACGGCACGCCGGATACCCAGGGGCATCCGCCCGCTCATCGGCAATTGGCGCCGCTGGTGCAGCGTGAATGCCTCAAGCGTGGGTTGATCCTTGAGCTGGGCGGGCGCCATGGCAGCGTGGTGCGCTTCCTGCCGCCGCTGGTCATCACTGCTCCGGAAATCGACCGGGTGGCGGAGATTTTTGGCCGTGCCCTGAAGGCGGCGGTGGCCAGCCTCTAATTTTTCCAGACGGCGGTACGTTTCTACTACATCAGTGTTGCGCGTGGTGCGCAGCCAGCCTTTCAGTGACGGAGAACAGCAATGACCTCAGTATTTGACCGCGAAGACATCCTCTTTCAGGTGGTGGTCAACCATGAAGAACAGTATTCCATCTGGCCTGACTACAAGGCTGTGCCACAGGGTTGGCGCACCGTGGGTAAAAGCGGAATGAAGAAAGAATGCCTGGCCTACATCGAAGAGGTGTGGACCGATATGCGTCCGCTGAGCTTGCGCCAAAAGATGGACAGCCAGGTGGTTGCTGGCTGAAATGATCATTCCCACGCAGAGCGTGGGAACGCTCTCAACTGTGCTTGCGTATCAGGGTCAGGGTGCCAGCGCCTTGATCACCTGATCCACATTCCCTTCCAGCTCCGCCACCGGATCGGCACCGTCGGTGCTTAACACCAACAACTGCGAGCCACCGGCACTGATTGCCGCTTTCACCGCATCGGCGGGCTGGCGATGATGCAGCACCAGTGCCACGTCGTTGTCCTTCAAGCTGGCACTCAACTGCTCAAGCGCCTCCGCCGTCCATTCGGTATCTGCCCGCGCGTCGGTGCTGACCAATTCCAGATTCAACCCGCTGACCAGATAACCAAAATGATCGCTCAGGCTGACCACACTCAGGTTGTCGGCCTTGCCCAGTCGCGCCTCGCTTTCTGCGCTGAGCTTGAGCAGTCGTTGCTTGAGGCTGGCCAGGTTGCTGTCGATCTGCGCCTTGGCGTCCGGCGCCAGGCGGCCCAGGTCGGCGGCCATCACATCGGCCATGCGGCCCAGGTTGTTGCTGGCTTGCCACGGCTGGCTGTTCAGGCCATCGGCAGAGCCCGGTTGCACGGCGATCCCCGGCAGACCGCCGTCCACCGGGCGCGCGGCGTCGACCTCGACGATGCGGATATTGCTGCGCCGGGCTACCGGATATAACGGGTCATCCGGCCACAGCGAGCGCAGGCCGATGGCTGCGTCGGCGTCCAGGGCCAGGGTGTGCAGCGCCGGGGCGCCGCGACCGGTGAAATAGGCGGTCTGGCGAGACCCAGGCAGGTTCGCTGGCGCCGCTCGCTCAAGGGTCACGTGGGTGCCTTTGAGCAAGGCTTCGGCCAGGCCGTAGGTGATCGGCAAGGCCGCCAGGACCTTCACCGGTTTTATCGCTTTGGCCTTGTTGAGGGCGGCATGGCCAACCCCTTGGTTGGCGGCGATTTGCAGCGGTTTGAAGCCGTCGGCGGCCAACAGTGGGGTGCTGATCAAGCAAGCGATGGCCAGGGCCAGCGGGCGTAGAGCAAGGCGCATTATCCGAGATTCCCTTTCAGGCTGGGGACCGTGCCGCGCGCGATGGCGGCGAGGGCGAAGGCGATACCGGCGACCAGAATGATCGCAGCACCGGACGGGATGGGCAGGTCGAAGATGATCGGCAACAGAATCCCGCACAAGGTGCTGATCGTGGCAATGACCACCGAGATCCAGAAGAAGCCCTTGAGGGACTGGCTTAGCAAGCGCGCGGCGGCGGCCGGGATCACCAGCAGGGCGCCTACCAGGATCGCGCCGATCACCTTGACCGCGGCCACGGTGATTAGCGTCACCAGGATCACGAACAGATAGTCCAGGGTCTTCACCGCCACACCACGCACCGCGGCCAGTTGCGGGTTGAAGCTGGCGAGCATGATGCGGTTGTACAGCGGCAGGGCCAGGGCCATCACCAGGGAGCCGACCACCGCCAGCACCAGCAGGTCATTACCGTTAACCGTCAGCACCGAACCAAACAACACGTTTTCCAGAATATGCACATTGATCTTGCCCGCGAGAATCAGCAGCAGGCTCGCTCCCAGGGCCAGGGATACTGAAAGGAATACGCCGATCAACGTGTCCGGCGCCAGCCCTGTGCGGTTGCGCAGGTAGTTGAGCAGGATGCCGAACAACAGGCAGTAGCCGAACAGGCTGCCATAAGGCCCGGTGTAGGGTTCCCCCAGTAGAATACCCACGGCCACGCCGGTCAGCGCGGCATGGCCGACAGCTTCGGAAAAGAACGCAAAGCGCTTGACCACCACCAGGGTGCCCAAACCGCCCAGCACCGGGCCGATCAATAGCCCGGCCAACAATGCGTTGACCACGAAGCCATAGGCCAGCGCTTCCGGCAGATACCCGGAAGACGCCCAGCCCTGGACCATCAGGCGAAAGGCTTCGTAGCTCATAGAGGTGTGCTCCGTGGGTGAGTGGAGAACAGCGTCAGCAGACGATCCGGCGTCAGTGCCTCTTTGGGTGTTGCATCAAACAGCACACGGCGATTCAGCCCGGTAACCCGGTCTGCCAGGCGGCCGACGGCTTCCAGGTCGTGTTCGATCCACAGCACGGTGATCCCGGCCTGGCGCCAGACGCTCAGCAGGCGCTCAAACACCTGGATGCCGGCCTCGTCGAGGGCTGACATTGGCTCATCCAATACCAGCAATTGCGGCGCCGGGATCAAGCCCTGGGCCAGCAGCACCCGCTGGCGTTCACCGCCGGACAGCGCACCCATGCGCCGTTTGCGTTTGTCCTGCATGCCGACCCGCTCCAGCGCCTCGCCAATCGCCCCGGCGTAATGTCGAGACAAGCCAAGGAAGGCCGGGCGGCGCTGGCACATGGCGGCCATGAAGTCGTCGACGGTCATCGGCAGGCCCCGGTCGAATTCCAGGGCCTGAGGCACATAGCCAATGGTGCCGGGCGCTTCGGGCCAGTGCAGGCTTAGTTGACCCTGGTGCGGGGTTTGCCCCAGCAGCGTCTTTATCAGTGAGCTTTTGCCGCCGCCGTTGGGGCCTACCAGGGCGTGGATGCTGCCTGGCTGCACCTGGAAGCTCACATCGTCGAGGATGATGGTGCGGCCGAGGGTCAGTGAAACCTTGTTGAAATCCAGGGTCGGGCCAACGCTTGCGACCTGCAGGTGTTCGACCGCCGTCATGCCCCTGCCTCCTGGATTGCCCGAACCACGGTATTGAGGTTGCCGGTCATTTCCACTTCATATTTTTCAGCGCTGTATTCGCCATAGGAAATATGCGACAGCGGGTACAGCTTGACCCCGGATTCACGCTGGATGGTGTCGACGTAGCTGGAAGGGAAGTCCATTTCCGAGAAAATTACTTTTACGTCCAGTTCCCGCAGTTGGTCGATGGTCTTCTTCAACTGGCTCGGGCTTGGTTCGATACCGTGGGCCGGTTCAACCACGGCGGTGACTTCCAGGCCAAACTCGCGCAGCAGGTAGTCATAGGCGGCGTGCACCGTCGCTACGCGCAGGTCGGCGTTGGGGGCGCTGGTCAACTTGGCCAGGGCGTCGGCGCGCATCTGGCGCAGGCGTTTGCCGTAGGCACGGGCGTTTTGGGTGTAGGTCTTGGCATTGTCCGGGTCGAGCTTGCCCAGTTCCCGGGCGATGTTGTTGACCTGGGCAATGGATGCGCTGATGGACAGGAAGGTGTGCGGGTTGACCACCTTGCCTGCGCCACGGGCGGCATTGCCGGTGGCGGCCAGCAGCGGCACGTTGGCGTTGGCTTCGATCACCGGGATGTCCGGGCGCTCGCTGGTGGCGATCATGCGGTCGGCAAAGTCATCGTGGCCGACGCCGTTTAGCACGATTACGTCCAGGGTGCCGATGCGCTTGATGTCTTCGGCGCGAGGCTCGTAGGCGTGGGGGTTGAAGCCGGCCGGAATCAGCGGCACCACCTCGGCCTTGTCGCCGACGATGTTGGCCACGTAGCTGTAATAAGGGTGCAGGGTGATGCCGATGCGCAGGCGTTTGGTTTGCTCTGCACTGGCCAGCGGCGCCAGTAACACGGTAAACAGGCCTACCAGCAGCAGGCGCAGCAATGGAGATGAAATAGACATGGGCAATCGGTCTTCTCTCGGATACAGCGTGAATTCAGTGGCGGTGCTGACGGGTGACGCCGGCATCGAATTGCGCAACCACCTGTTGCCAGCCAGCGTCGATCAACGCCTGGTCAGTGAGGTCGGTCGGTGCCGCAAGGTTGGCTCGGCGATTGAGCCAGATATCCGGTTCGGCGCCGCTCACCCGCATCAGCAGCGAGCCGCTGGCCTCGGGCGTCTGGCTTAAGCCCAGGTAGGCCGCAGGCTCCAGCAACTGCCAGCGGTGGTCGCCACGGCTTACCGAACTGGCATCCTGGGCGAAGGGTGCAAAGCCTTCTTCGGCCAGTTGTGTCGGGGTGGGCAGAGCGCTTTGCTCCTGCTGGAGCAAGTGGATTTCATCCAGGGTCACCCGCAGGTCGGCGTAGATACCTTGTTCGGCGGCGCTCAGGTCGCGGCGGGCGTCCAGTTGGTGGCTGTCCACGACATGGACTTCCTGGGTTTCGCCGTGCAACGCCACCACTGTGCCAGATACGGCCAGGATGATCAGGCACAACAGCAGGACGTAGAGGGTTTCGTGCCCGGCTCCGGCCGGGCGGACGATTTGCGTGCTTCCTTTAGTCACGGCAGTCATTGGCCTTGGATATCCGCTTGGTCGATCTCGACAACGTGGCCGGGGCCGGCGTCAAACAGCACGTAGAACTCGGCGGAAGGTTTCTTGAAAGTCAGGGTCGAGTCTTCACCCAGCTTGCCGGGCACCAGGATGGTTTCGTCGTAGCCGATCACATCCAGGGTCACGCCGGGCGCGCCGCTGCCGTCGGAAAAGCCGCCGGTGCATTGGATCTGCTCGCCGGGGATTTCCTTGCATTCGCACATCGGGTTGTGGGCCAGGGCGTAGGTGCTGAAGCCGGCACAGAGGATCAGCGCGGCGCAGGCACGGGTCAGGTGCATCAAAGTCATGGTTTAACTCCTTGCTTGTTCAGCCAGGCGACGGTGGCAGGCGAGGCCTGGCTCAAGGGAATGGAAGCCTGTTGCATGCTGCCGTCCCAGCCTTCCATGGTGATCCACAGTTCGGCGTCGGGCGGGGTACGTTCTGGAATGGGCAATCCAGCGCCCATGCGGTATGGGGTGCCGAAGAAAATTACCCCGGCGGCCCGCAGGCTGCGCGGCTTGCCGATACGCAAGTAGGTGGCCTTGACCTGATCGCCGCAGGTGGCGCATAGGGCTGCGTTGAAGAACTTCATGGGGCCCGCCGGGTTCGGCGCCGGAGGTTCATTACGAAACTCGGCCAGCCTGATGCTCCAGGGGCCGACCTGCACTTCGCCGATTTCCCGTTGACCCAGGCCGCTGTCACCGCGAAACAGTGCGGCGTCGGCAAAGTACTTGGGCATGAAGCCCAGGGGCACCAGCAACAGCAGGATATTGATGTGAAAGCGCCATTTAAGCCAAAAGGCCCGCAGGGGCGAGGGCGGTTGAACGGTAGTGGCCTTGCTCATTGGTTGCCCTCCGGGATTTCAGCCTGCATGGCGGGGATCTGCGTCGTTTGCCGGGTCGCTTTGGCGCTGCGCTTGAGGGCGTGGAAGGTGGCCAGGGCCGTGCGCTTGCTCCAGATCAGCAGGCCGCTCAAGACCATCATGCTCAGCAACAGGCCGAAGAAGAACCAGATCAGCTTGATCCAGATCCCGCCAAAGTCACCGGTGTGCAGCGGGCGCATGGATTCGGTGACGAACTCAAGGGCCGAGCGGTCGGACAGCAGGTGCGAGGCGGCGATTTCGCCACTGTAGGGGTTGATCTCCGCAGTCTGGAACATCAACGGGTACCAGCCCCTCCCGCCGATGCGCAAATGGCTGTAGGCGTTGCTCGGCAGACTCACGAAGCTGGCCTCAAGCCCCGGAATACGCTGGGTGGCAATGTTGATTGCGTCGTCCAGGGGAATCATCGGTGAAGGTACGCCAGGGCTGGACATCGGCACCTTGTCCCGGGAAATCACCGGTACCACCGGCTGGCTGGAAATGGTGATCTGGTTGTCCCCCAGAATCGCCTGGATCATGAACCAGGTACCGGTGATGGAAATAACGGCGATAAACCAGATCGACCAGATGCCGCTCAGCCGGTGGAAATCACCCCAGAAGATTCGCGCACCATGGTTGAAGCGCAGGGTTGGCTTGAAGAAGCCTTTCCAGAAGCGCTTGTAGACCACAAGGCCGGTGACCAGCGAGGCCAGCATCGGCAGCCCCAAAAACGACACCAGGTACCAGCCCCAGCTGAAGCCATTAGTGAACGGCACCAGCCACCAGCCGTGAAGGGCACGGGTGAATTGTTGGAAGTTGAACGCGGGGCTGATGCCCTGGATCACGCCGGTGTATGGATTGACGTACACCGATACGGAGCGGCCATCGGGGTAGCTGACGTCAACGTTCAGGGCGAAATGTGATTCGTCCGGGCGGCTCAGGGATTCGACAATGGCCTTGGGCTCAGCGCGTTTGATGGCGGCAATGACCTGGTCATAACTGAGGGGTTCGGCATCGTCCGACGGCTTGCTGGCCCGCATGTCCGGGTTGGCCAGCCAGACGATTTCCTGGCTGACCACCGCCAGGGTACCGGTGACGCAGACGATCAGTACGAAGAACCAGATGGGCAATGCCAGCCAGCTGTGTACGAGAAACCAGAGTTTGGAACGCGACTTTTTCAACATGTTAATAGGGGGTCTTGATCGGAGGGGGGCAGTGAAGGCCCGGGAAAGGCCGGTCGTAGCTTTTGCTTACGCGACAGGCTGTATCTAGGTTAAGACGGATGAGAATCAAAAAACCCTAAGCTAGATATGAAAGTAAATGTTTCAGATACGCATTTACGGGGCGTTCTGAAATCACACTGCATCGGGGAAAGCGTGGCGGGGGTGTTCATGAGGTGTGTTACAGGAGCGAGCGTACCCGCTCCTGCCTTGGCGCTTAGCCTTGCTTGAACATCTCCTCGGCACGCTGGCGAACTTGTTCCACCGTCAAATCCTCCTTGCGGGAGGCCAGGAACCATACATGCCCGAACGGATCTTTCAGCGTCCCGGAGCGGTCGCCGTAAAACTGGTCCTTGGGTTCTGAGATCACGACGCCACCGGCCGCAACGGCCTGTTTGTACTGCGCGTCGACATCGTTGACATACAAATGCAGAGCGACGCTGGTGTGCTCTTTCCCAGGACTGCCAAAGGCCATTTCGCCACAGGGCGAAGCCAGCATGATCGCCGAATCGCCAATGCGCAGTTCAGCGTGCCCAATCTTGCCGTCGGGCATGTCCAGGCGCATGATTTCGGTGGCGCCAAAGGCTTTCTTGTAGAACTCGATGGCTTCAGCGGCTTTGTCGATTCCCAGGTAGGGCGTGATGCTGTGGTAGCCCTCGGGGATAGGTTTAACGCTCATTTTGTTCTCCTTGATTGTTGTTGTGAATGAAACCGGTTTTTCCGGTCTTTTCACTATAGGCCAAGCCTTCCGTGGCCTCTGGGCAGCCGACGAGGTGTGCGCCCTGTAACAGCAAACAGGCGGTTTGCTGTGCATCGGTCGGTTGCCAGTCAGTCAATTAGATTCAAGCGGGGTTCCAAACCGATGATTATTCGTTGGGGGTTGTTGGTTCCAGCAACTGCGCGCCGGGCCCGCGCTCACCGAGCTTGTCATCCTGATTGCGTAACGGGCACGCCTCCAGCGACAGACACCCGCAGCCAATACAGCCATTGAGCTTGTCGCGCAGCATCATCAGTTTATTGATGCGCTCATCCAGGTCCTCACGCCATAGCGCAGACAGGCGCTCCCAGTCTGCCGCGGTTGGCGTGCGGCCATCAGGCAGGGTTTGCAGGGCCTCATGAATCGTCGCCAGTGGAATGCCCAGGCGCTGGGCAATCTTGATCACCACCACACGCCGCAGCACATCCCGGGGATAACGCCGCTGATTGCCGGCATTGCGATTGCTTTTGATCAAACCCTTGGTTTCGTAGAAGTGCAGGGCGGTGACGGCCACGCCACTGCGCGCCGCCAGTTGGCCGACGGTGAGTGCCTTGATGACCATAAAAAAACTCCGAAAGAACCCTTGACCTTGACTTAACTAGAGGTTTTACCCTGCGCTGCATCGAATCGCAAGATTGTGCCTACAGTGAGAGGGGAATATTCATGCAGGTATCAGAGAGAAGTCGCAGCTTTACCCAACTGATCGAGTTCCAGATCGAACCCCATCAGCAATCCGCACTGGTGGCGGCCCTGTCGTCCCAGAGCGAGCGCCTGGCCATGGGGCATGGCGGCTTTCTCAGTGCGAGCGTGCAGGTCAGCGATGACGGGCGGCGGGTGCTCAGCTACTTGCAATGGCGCTCCCGTGAGGATGGCGAAGCGGCCTTCAAGCGCTTTGAACAGGGTGAAGAGGATTTCTGGACGCTGATTCGCGCCCATCAGGCCACGGCGGTGACCTTCGGCTCGTTCCAGGTGCTGCGCAGCATCGAGCGCAGCCATGACGACGCGTTGCAGTGCCGGCTAAATGGATAGGTGCAACATGCGTTCTCCTTGCACGTTATCCCCTGGCCGGCGCTTGTTCACTGCCAGTTCACCGATCTTGATCAAGCGGGTGCGGGTGACGTTGCGGCTCAGGCCGAGCAGGTTGGCGGTATGCACCTGGTTGTAATGACTGAAGCGGTAGGCGGCGCGCAGCAGCGCGTCTTCAACCTTTTCATGCAGGGCGCCGGCCTGTTCCTCGAAGAGCTTCTGAAACGCCCGTTGCAGCAAGGCTTCGGCACTGTTATCGATGCCGTGCTGACTGTCATCCTGACGCTCGATGCGCATGTTCGACAGGCGCAGGTCGTCGCGTTCGATCAGGCCATTGCGGCAAATTAAAAGGGTGTGATGGATGACGTTTTCCAGCTCGCGGATATTGCCTGGCCAACTGTAGGTTTTAAGTTTTTGCTCGGCCTCGCGGCTGATGCTGATCGAACCGTAGCCCAGGCGCTGGCTGTAGGCTTCGATAAAGTGCCGGGTTAACGGCAGGATATCGCCGGGGCGGTCGCGCAATGGGCTCAGCTCCAGGCTGACCACGTCGAGGCGGTAGTACAGATCCTCGCGGAAATGCCCGGCGTTGATGGCCTTTTCCAGTTGTACGTTGGTCGCCGCCAGTACCCGCACATCAATGGGAATGCTTTTGCGTGAGCCCAGGCGTACCACTTCGCGCTCCTGCAACACCCGCAGCAGCTTGACCTGGATGGCCATCGGCAAGTCGCCGATTTCGTCGAGGAACAAGGTGCCGCCGTCGGCTTCTTCGAACCAGCCAGCCTTGGCGCTGAGGGCACCAGTAAAGGCGCCTTTTTCATGGCCAAACAACTCGGCTTCCACCAGGGATTCGGAAAACGCCCCGCAGTTGACTGCCACGAATGGCCGGTTGCGCCGGGCGCTGAGGTTGTGAATGTGGCGTGCCACCAGCTCTTTACCGGTACCGGTTTCGCCGATGATTAGCACGCTGGCTTCGCTGGGCGCCACTTGCTGGATATGCGCCAGCAGCGCCTGGGATTTCGGGTCCTCGAAGACTTGCGCGGTGGCGCGGATCGAGGTCGCGAGAGCGGGCGAGGGCGGTAAGGTTAAAAGCTGCATGGGCACCTCTAGGAGTAGAACGTCGGAGTCGGCAGGGACTGGTTCAAGGCCCAGTCGCCCAGTTCATGGAGCTTGTAGTCCACCGGATCGTGCAAGGTTTGCGTGCGCAGATTGCGCCAGTGCCGGTCCAGGCGCAGGGAGGCGTGGGTGGCGCGCGCACCGGTGACTTCAAACAGGCGGCTGCACAGTTCCAGGCCATTGCGGGTGGCCGCGACCTTGGCGGTGGCGATGGCAATAGCCAGTTGGCCGCGCTCGTCCTCGCTCAGGTTGGGGCCTTTGGCCCAGGCCTGGTCTAGCAGGTCGGCTGCCCGTTCCACCAGCAGTCGCACACCTTCCAGCGCGACCCAGAAATCGCCGTAATGGCTGAGTATGTAAGGGTCCTGGCGCACATCCTGGGCAGTGGATTTGTGCCAGGGACGGGTTTCGGTGAGGGTGTAGTTGCGGGCTTCCTCGAAAGCGCCTTCGGCAATGCCGAGGAACATGTGGGTGAACGTCAATTGGGCGATCAGCGGGCGTAGGCAGGCGAATGGCGTGCTCAGGGGGCCGGGGTCCAGCAGCAATTCTGACTCTTCCACGCGCACCCGTTCGAAGCTGGCGCTGCCGCTGTCGGTCTGGCGCTGGCCGATACTGTTCCAGTCGTTGTGCACGGTGATGCCGCTGCGCCCGCTGGGGATGGCGGCGATCAGCAGCTTGCCTCCGGCGTTTTCATCAACTGCCGAGGCGATCAGCATTTGTGAGTCGCTGGCGCCGGAGCAGAAGCTTTTCTTGCCGGAGAACTCACGCCAGCCGTCGAAGTCCTTGACCACGGTGCGGGTGTCCAAAGGGTTGAGGGCATTGCCCCAGAACCAGTTTTTGCGGGCGGTCTGTTCGAACCAGGGTTGCCATTGTTCCGGGCGGGAAAACAGCCGCACGGTGGCCAGCATCAGGTGATGAAAACCGAAAACGTGAGCGATGGAGCTGTCGATCTTGGCGAATTCGCGCACGATTTCGAGGGTTTCGCTCCAGCGCGCGCCAAGGCCGCCGTATTGTGTAGGAATGCTCAGGGCCAGCAGGCCGCTGTTGCGCAAGGCGTCACGCTCGGCCTTGGGGGTGCCGCCGCGCTCGTCGCGCTCGACGGCGGTCAGGGCAAATTCGGCGGCCAGCAGTCTGGCGGTCTGCAAGGGTGACGGCAGGACGCTGTGGGGTTTGGCTGTCACGCGGGGGTTCCTCTTGGTAAGGCTTTCTGTAGGAGCGAGGGGGACGCCTAGTTCCTACAGTTAAAAGCTGATCAGGCCTTGGTCGGCAGCACGTCGTTGGCAATCATTTCGCCAAACGGTCCGGTGAGGTTGGTGATGCCGCGCCCGGCCAGGCTGGCGTAGGGCTCCGGCAGCAGCGGGAACACCAGCTCGGCGAAACGGTAGGCCTCTTCCAGATGGGGGTAGCCGGAGAAAATGAAGCTTTCGATCCCCAGGTCGGCGTATTCCTTGATCCGTTCAGCCACCTGCAGCGGGTTGCCCACCAGGGCCGTACCGGCTCCGCCCCTTACCAGGCCTACACCGGCCCACAGGTTGGGGGCGATTTCCAGGTTGTCGCGACGTCCGTCGTGCAGGGCGGCCATGCGCCGCTGGCCTTCGGAGTCGAAGCGCGAAAAGGATTTTTGCGCGGCGGCGATGGTTTCATCGCTGATGTGTTCGATCAGTTTGGCGGCGGCTTTCCAGGCGTCTTCTTCGGTTTCGCGCACGATCACATGCAGGCGAATGCCGAACTTGACCGTACGCCCGTGGCGGGCTGCACGTTCACGTACATCGGCGAGCTTTTCGGCGACGGCGGCCGGTGGTTCGCCCCAGGTCAGGTACACGTCCACCTGTTCGGCAGCGAGGTCGTGGGCGGCGTCGGAAGAACCGCCGAAGTACAGGGGTGGATAGGGTTTTTGCACCGGCGGATAGAGGGCCTTGGCGTTCTGGACCCGTAGGTGTTTGCCTTCGAAGTCCACGGATTCGCCCTGCAACACGCGACGCCAGATCCTGAGGAACTCGTCGGTCACTTCATAGCGTTCGCTGTGATCGAGGAAGCTGCCGTCGCCACGGTTTTCGTCAGGATCGCCGCCGGTCACTACGTTGATCAATAGGCGGCCATTGGAGAGGCGATCGAGGGTTGCGGCCATACGCGCGGAAACGGTGGGCGAGATGATTCCCGGACGAATCGCCACCAGGTAGCGCAGGCGCTCGGTCAAGGGCACCAGCGCCGAGGCGATCACCCAGGAGTCTTCGCAGGAGCGGCCGGTGGGTATCAGTACGCCGTGGTAACCGAGATTGTCGGCGGCCTGGGCCACTTGTTTCAGATAATTGAGGGTGACCGGGCGGGCGCCTTGAGTGGTGCCCAGGTAATGACCGTCGCCGTGTGTGGGAAGAAACCAGAAAACATCCATGACAAATCCTTAAGCGATTTTCAGCAAAGCGGAGGGGGGCGCGCCAAACAACGGCGCCGCGACGATCAGCAGGTCGGCCTGTTCGATCAGATGGCTCTCGATCAGCAGTTGGGTGGCCAGTTCGGCCAGCAGCGCTTGGGTCAGCACCCGCGTGCGAGAGGGGCGCCAGGTACCGCCGGAGAGGGCAACGACATTCAGGGGACGCGACACGGACAGTTCCTTTTTCAACAGTGGCTCAGTGCGATGAGTGAGTGACAGAGGTGGAGCAAGAGCTGTACCAATCGGCGAAGTCGCTGATTGACGGGGGCTCTGGGCTACCTGTTGAACCGTGGAGATGTTGTCTGGCTGCTGTTTTGTTGAATGACTGTTGCCTGGCCAACAGTTGCTCGGGTAACAGTTGACGAGGCGAGGGGACATTTATAGAGGGTTTTATTTATTCCGTAAATGAACGTATTTCTATATTTATAGATCATAAGGAAATATAAGAAGTTGGCTCTCGCAGGTGCTGCCAAAGCCGATAGCAACTATCACGGGGGATGATTTTTCACGGTGCGTGGCCGGGAGTAGCCTGTGTCCATTGCCTACCGCCCGACTCGCAGGACCTTCGCCATGAACCGTTTTTTCGCCACTTTCTTGTTGCTCATCTGCTCCGTCCTTGCCGGTTGCGCGACTCATTCCACGCCCGAGCTGCGACCTTATTCAGCCGAAGAGAGCAAGCAATTGGCGATGGAGGCGCTGAATCGCCGGGGTTTATCGTTTGACGAATACCAACAGAAGAAAGCCGAACTGACTGCCCAGCCACAGAAGCCGTTTGGCTTTGATCGTCAGGGAGAAATGAACGCCGAACGCAGAGTGATGTTGCAGGGTCGTCCCAGCTAAATTTGCAGCTTGGCCCACAGAGCCCGAGGTTTCGTTCAGAAGCTTCGGGCTTTTTGTTTTCCATCCCTTTCGCCGAGCCTGTTAAGCTGGATTTCAGGAGCGTTCCTACGCACTTTTAAATAAAGTGGTCTTTCTTTAACGGCATCCGATCAGGTAAACCTGACGATCTGTGTTCTGATCGCTGCCCCTGGGACGCTGAATCTCGGGAACATGCTCTGCGAGTCCTTTAACGTCATGAATAAACGTCCTCTGTATTTCGATTACGCCGCCACCACCCCGGTGGATGAGCGAGTCATCCAGGTCATGGTCGAGTGCCTGGGTTACAACGCCAATTTCGGCAACCCTGCGTCCAGTTCCCATGCGTTTGGCCAACAGGCCCGGCAAACGGTTGAGCAGGCGCGGCGCCAGGTAGCCGAATTGGTCGGCGCCCAGGCTGAGCAGATTGTCTGGACCTCCGGTGCCACTGAGTCCAACAACCTCGCGCTCAAGGGAGTGGCCCAGGCGCGGGGTGTGGCCGGTGGGCACATCATTACCAGCCAGATCGAACACAAGGCGACCCTCGACACCGCACGTCAGTTGCAGGAAGCCGGCATCGCAGTCACCTACCTGGTGCCGGATGCCGAAGGCTTGATCAGTGTTGAAGCGGTCAGCGAAGCGCTGCGAGAAGACACCTTTCTAGTGTCGCTGATGCTGGTCAACAACGAATTGGGTACGCTCAACGATATTCCGGCCATTGGTGCGCGGGTTCGTGAGCATGGCGCGCTGTTTCATGTGGACGCGGCGCAAGGGGCGGGTAAGGTTGCCATTGACCTGGCCCAGTGGCCAGTGGACCTGATGTCGTTTTCCGCCCACAAGCTGTATGGCCCCAAAGGTATCGGCGCGCTGTATGTCGGGCCACGGGCCCAGCAAAAAGTGCTGGCGCAGATTCACGGCGGAGGGCATGAAGGCGGGCTACGCTCCGGTACGCTGGCGACCCATCAGATTGCCGGGATGGGCGCAGCCTTCGCGCTGGCGGCAGAGTCCTTTACAGAAGACTCGACGGCGATTGTCGCCCTGCACCAGCGCCTGCTTGACCAACTGAAATCAATCGCTGGCGTGCGTTTGAATGGCAGCGTCACTCAACGTATTCCACACACCCTTAGCCTGACGTTCAGCGAAGGCGAGTTCAATTCCGCTGCGTTGAGCGCTGGTATTGCCTTTTCGGCTACCTCGGCGTGTAACTCGGCGAGCAATGCGCCGTCCTACGTGCTATTGGCCTTGGGCCATGATGTTCGCAGCGCAGGTCGCACTATTCGCCTGAGTCTTGGGCGTTTTACCACCGAGCAGGATATCGATCAGGCAGTTCAACTGATCAAGGCCGCGCTGGCCAGTGCGCCGGCCTTTTGGGCGGTTTGATCCAATCATTCGCAACCCATAACAATTATTAGTGGTTAGCAGGAGACACAATGAGTACGCAGCCTTTGACCTATGGAGCGGTTCCCCAGCGCCTGGCGCGCACCCGCGAGTTGATGAGCCGGGAGGGGATTTACGCCCTGCTGGTGCCGTCGGCCGACCCGCACCTGTCCGAATACCTGCCGGGTTACTGGCAGGGGCGCCAGTGGTTATCGGGTTTCCATGGTTCGGTGGGGACACTGATTGTTACCGCTGACTTCGCGGGTGTCTGGGCCGACAGCCGCTACTGGGAACAGGCGACCAAGGAGCTCAAGGGCAGTGGTATCGAGTTGGTGAAACTGCTGCCGGGGCAGTCCGGGCCGCTGGAATGGCTGGCCGAACAAACCCCTGAAGGCAGCGTAGTCGCGGTCGACGGTGCGGTGATGGCGGTTGCTTCGGCCCGCACATTGGGTACCAAGTTGGCGGACCGTGGCGCTCGCCTGCGTACCGACATCGACCTGTTGAGTGAAGTCTGGCAAGACCGTCCGGCCTTGCCGAATCAGCCGATCTATCAGCACTTGCCGCCGCAGGCTACGGTCAGCCGTGGCGAGAAACTTGCTGCGCTGCGGGCAAGTTTGAAGGAGAAGGGCGCCGACTGGCATTTCATCGCCACCCTGGACGACATCGCCTGGCTGTTCAACTTGCGCGGAGCTGATGTCTCGTTCAACCCGGTGTTCGTCTCCTTTGCCTTGATCGGTCAGCAGCAGGCGACACTGTTTGTTGCCTTGAGCAAAGTTGATGCCCAACTGCGCGCCGTACTGGAGCAGGATGGCGTAACCCTGCGTGACTACAGCGACGTGGCTGCAGCCTTGGGCGAGGTGCCCGCCGGTGCCAGCCTGCAAGTCGACCCGGCGCGGGTGACTGCGGGGTTGCTGGAGAACCTGGGCAGCGGCGTCAAACTGATTGAAGGGCTCAACCCGACTACCTTGGCCAAGTCCCGCAAGAGCCTGGCTGACGCCGAGCACATTCGCCAGGCCATGGAGCAGGATGGCGCGGCCTTGTGCGAATTTTTCGCCTGGCTGGACAGCGCGTTGGGTCGTGAGCGCATCACCGAGCTTACCATCGACGAACACCTGACCGCTGCCCGTACCCGCCGGCCGGGTTATGTGTCGTTGAGCTTCAACACCATTGCTGCGTTCAATGCCAATGGCGCCATGCCGCATTACCACGCCACTGAAGAAGAGCATGCGCTGATCGAAGGCGATGGCCTGCTGCTGATCGACTCAGGTGGCCAGTACCTCGGCGGCACCACCGACATTACGCGAATGGTACCAATCGGTACGCCGAGCGAAGAGCAAAAACGCGACTGTACGCGGGTGCTAAAGGGTGTGATTGCCTTGTCTCGCGCTCAATTCCCCAAGGGCATCCTGTCACCGCTGTTGGACGCCATCGCCCGTGCGCCGATCTGGGCTGAAGGCGTGGATTACGGCCACGGCACTGGTCACGGCGTCGGCTATTTCCTCAATGTCCATGAAGGCCC
Source organism: Pseudomonas sp. C321 (assembly GCF_055407105.1). Classification (NCBI taxonomy): domain Bacteria; kingdom Pseudomonadati; phylum Pseudomonadota; class Gammaproteobacteria; order Pseudomonadales; family Pseudomonadaceae; genus Pseudomonas; species Pseudomonas sp. C321. The sequence goes on from NZ_JBUZRB010000010.1 coordinate 140,882, forward strand.
GCAAGTGATCGCCTATCAGGCTGCCGCCGCGCCGCAAACCGCCATGCAGCCGGGGATGATCACCTCCATTGAACCGGGAACCTATCGGCCGGGCCGTTGGGGTGTACGCATCGAGAACCTGGTGTTGAACCGTGAAGCGGCCAAGACCGAGTTTGGCGAGTTTCTCAAGTTTGAGACCTTGACCTTGTGTCCGATCGACACGCGTTGCCTGGTGCCGTCGTTGCTGACGACTGAGGAGTGCCAGTGGTTCAACGACTACCATGCACAGGTGCGTGCGCGTTTGAGCCCGTTGCTCAGTGGTGCGGCGTTGGAGTGGTTGCAGGTGCGCACGGCGGCTATTTAAGGGTTTGCAGTTCGGGGCCTGGGACAACGCTTTGGTCATCATAGTTGATGACGGCTTTGGCCCAGGCTGACTGGCGGCGGTTGGTGATCGAGCGTTAGCTCAGCGCTTCGCGGACAAAGTCGAGGCGATCCTGGCCGAAGAACAGTTGGCTGTCGACAAACATGCTGGGTGCACCGAACACGCCCCGTTGGATGGCGTGTTCAGTTTTGTCCTTGAGGGCGGCTTTCACTTCATCGTCGTTGGTCAGTGCCAGCACCTTGATGGGGTCGAAGCCATGCTCGGTCAGCACTGCTGCCACTACTGCTGGATCACCCAGAGGGCGTCCATCGACCCATAGGGCTTGAAACAGGCAGTCAATAAAGTCGATGAAGCGCTCCGGTTGGTGCATCTGAATGCCTGTGACAGCGCGCATCAGTGTCAGGGTGTTAATAGGGAAGTGTGGGTTGAACTTGAGTGGGACATCGTAGCGCTTGGCGTAGCGCGCCAAGTCTTGAAGCATATAGCGCCCTTTGGCGGGGATAGTGATGGGAGATGCATTGCCGGTCGCTTTAAATACTCCCCCCAAGAGCATGGGCTGATACACCAATCGACTACCGGTTTCAGCGCACAACTTGGGAAGCTGGGTATAGGCCAGGTAGGTGGCGGGGCTGCCGAGATCAAAGAAGAATTCCAGGGTTTTATTCATGGTTTTTGGTTCGCTGCTTATTATTAGGGGGGAGTGATTACCACGGCTCATTCCATGGGCGTAGATCCAGTTCGAAGGTCCAGGCGTCTCGCGGTTGACTGTGCAGGTACCAGTAGTTATCGGCAATGTGCTCGGGGTTAAGAATGCCGTCCTGATCCTTGAGGGCATACTTCTGCGGGAAGTTGTCGCGAATGAAGTCGGTGTCGATGGCGCCGTCGACCACCACATGTGCCACGTGAATGTTCAAGGGGCCAAGCTCTCGCGCCATACTTTGGGCCAAGGCTCGGATCCCATGTTTGGCACCGGCGAACGCGGCGAAGCCCGCAGCACCACGTAACCCAGCGGTGGCACCGGTAAATAGAATCGTCCCACGTTGGCGAACAGCCATCCGTTTGGCCACTTCCCGGGCATTCAGAAAACCCGAGAAGCAGGCCATTTCCCAGATCTTGAAATACTTGCGTGCGGTTTCTTCCAGAATGCTGCAGGGCACGTTGGCGCCGATATTGAAAACAAACGCTTCAATCGGGCCTAGCTCGGTTTCGATTTGCTCGATCAGGGCGACGACCTGTTCTTCCTTACGCGCGTCGCAGGCAAAACCGTGGGCTTCGCCGCCAGTCGATTGGATGCTTTCTACCAGTGGCTGCAGCTTGTCAGCGCTGCGTCGGGTGACACAGGCAACATAACCTTCGCGGGCAAAACGCTTGGCAATGGCGCCCCCCGTAGCATCTCCAGCGCCTACGACCAGTACGATTTTTTTATTATCAGTCATGACAAGTCCTTTGATAAACGATCGTTAACTAAACGAACGTTATGCTACGATTTAGTGGACGTCAAGGTTGTACATCTCCAGGGGCAGAAGCGATGCGTTATTCGGTCAGTCACAAGCAGCAGACCAGGGAAAAGCTATTGCACAGCAGCGCCGCCCTGGCCAAGAAAGAGGGGTTCGCCAGCGTCGGTGTGGATGGATTGATGAAGGCTATCGGTCTGAGTGGTGGGGCTTTCTACAGTCATTTTTCGTCGAAGGACGAGCTGTTCAGCTCGATTATCGAACGTGAGTTGAGCCATAGCCTTGAGCGTTTGAGTGTGGGGGACGTCCAGAGCCGTGAACGGTTGGATCGTTGCCTCAAGTTCTATTTGAGCATGGCTCATGTTGAACAGGCAGAATCGGGATGTGTATTGCCGAGCATGGGAGCAGAGATTGCTCGGTCGGATGTGGCGGTCCGTCAGCAGGCGCAGACATGGATTTGTCGATTGCAGGCAGACTGGGCTCGTACTCTGGAAAGCGACAGCCTGGCGTGGGCAATTCTGTCCCAGTGTGTGGGCGCCCTGGTAGTGGCAAGAATGATGGTCGACCCGCAGGTTCAGGCGCAGGTGCTTTCATCCAGCTATAAAGAGCTTAGTCAGCGAATCGCTGACTAATGAGCGTGCAAGCTGCTTATTTACAGATGACGATCATGCTTCGACTGGTGTAGCCGGCAGGGTTGAGGCCGAACGGGTAGTCCCCAGGCTCCTCCTCCGCATTGTCGCCGGACTTGGCAATGAGCTTGTAGCCTTTGGTGCCGCAGGAGTTGGCTGCGCTGGTGTAACACTGCTCCCAGGAAGAAGTCAGGCCAGAGCAATTGATATGTAGCCCTTTTTTCCCCCGCTTAACTTCTGTCTTGGTGGTTGCAGCGCAACCTGCAATGGCGACCACGACTAGCAATATCAAAATTCGCTTCATTACCATCCTTAATAGCCGCTTCGCAGGGATGCCCGACGCTGGCTTTGCTCGCTCTCGATTGTAGCGTTCTTAATGTCCCTATTTGAAAATCTCCATGAGTGACACTAGGTTACATCCTAAACATGGCCTAATTGGGCGGCAAATACCAGAGCAACGTCAAATCCTGAATCAATCGGCGGGTACCAGTGGCTTTGATTCACTGCGCATGGTCAAGGTTGCGCCAACGGACGCCAGGATAATGCACGCGATGGCCAGCCATTGCCCGACGGACAAGTACTCCTGAAGGAAAAATAGGCCGGAGAGTGCACCGAAAGCAGGTTCGATGCTCATCAGCGTACCGAAGGTGCGGGCGGGCAGGCGGGTCAGGGCGACCATCTCCAGGGTGTATGGAAGCGCTGTGGAAAGAATGGCAACGCCTATGGCTATAGGAATCAATGAGGGTGTCAGCAGTGCCGTACCGGCATGGACTATTCCGATAGGTGCGACAAATAGCGCTGCGATCATGACGCCGAGAGCTGCAGTTTGGACGCCATTGTCCGCTCCCGCTTTTTGGCCAAACAGAATGTAGAGCGCCCAGCAGATGCCAGCCCCCAATGCATAAGCCGCGCCTGTCAGGTCGATGCTGCTACTGGTTTCGCCAACAGGGATCAGCAGCAGGAGGCCGATGATCGCCAAGGCTATCCAGATGAAGTCGACGGCGCGTCGTGAAGCATAGATAGCTACGGCCAATGGGCCGGTGAACTCCAGTGCCACTGCGATGCCGAGGGGAACGGTCTGCAGGGACATATAGAAGAGGAAGTTCATGCCGCCCAGAGCCATGCCGTAGACGATCACCGTGCGCAGGGATTTGGCGGTGAGCTTGGCGCGCCAGGGACGCAGTATGAGCAGCATGATCACGCTGGCAAAAACCAGGCGCAGCGTCGTGGTGCCCTGGGCGCCGATTATTGGGAACATGCTTTTGGCCAGCGAGGCACCTGATTGAATGGAGGCCATGGCGATAAGTAGCAGGCCGACCGGGAATAATGTCGAAGTCAGGCTGCGGGGGGAGGTGTTCATGGAGGTGTTCGTCCAGGGTCGTATAAAGAAGCAGGGCCGACTATGATGCTCAACTGCTCCGCATTGAGCAATATATTGCTCAATGTATTCGTTTTCTTCTCTATATATAGAGAAGCGCGTTGATATTCGGGTGTTTCGATAGAAAACTCAAATTAGAGGTTGACGGCAGATTCTGGAAGTCTATAATTCGCCCCACTTCCGGCGCAGTCGAAACGGAAAACTCCTTGGTAAACAAAGAGTTATGTAGGTTTCGATA
>NZ_JBUZRB010000011.1:0-107217 GCF_055407105.1 Pseudomonas sp. C321
CCTCAACGAAACCTTGAAAGACTGTGATGCACTCTCGCAACAAGCCAGCCGTTTGAAGCAGTTGGTCGATAGCTTCAAGATCTGACATTCGTTCTGCAACGCGCTGGATAAGACGTTGTGGTGATGGGACAAGCCCGCTCACTGAGAGTAGGTCATCGTCAAGATTAAATTCCGAAACCCCATTTGCGAAAGAAGATGGGGTTTTGTTTTGGGCGCTCGAAAAGTATGAGCGAGCGCCTGCCAGTCGCCTTCAATGCTAAAGCCCATCCCTCGATTTTGCTTTTCCCAAGGAAGCCGTTATGCCGGATGCGATGTCCCCCATCCAACCCGAGCATGATATTCTGCACGCCATCTTGGTCTATTCTTTCTTCCATTCGTGCATCCGTACACGCATGGCAGGATGGCTGTCGCCGAGGTAGCTGAAGCCAATAATGATAAGAAGTCAGCGCAGAAGGGACATAAAAGTGAGGTCGATACGTCGGCCTTGTGTGCCCACCCTTCAGTCCTTATGAGTGCGGGAACCTGCGGTGCGTTGCCTGGCGCAGCGCGAATCCAGGTTGCCGGATGATGCGGGGCTGTAGGGCGGATGGCGTTTTATCATAGGTGCTACGATGTTCAAGAAAGTAAACACTGCCCTGTTGGGGTTGGCTTTGTCGATGGGGATCACGTCCGTTCACGCGGAAGAGGCAAAGAAGGTCGATGTGCTGCTGATTGGCGGCGGCATCATGAGTGCGACCCTCGGTGTCTGGCTCAACGAGTTGGAACCGGATTGGTCGATGGAGATGGTCGAACGCCTCGATGGCGTTGCTGAAGAAAGCTCCAACGGCTGGAACAACGCCGGTACCGGTCACTCGGCTTTGGCTGAGCTGAACTACACCCCGGAAGACAAGAACGGCAACGTTGAGATCCCGAAAGCGGTCGAGATCAACGAAGCATTCCAGATCTCCCGTCAGTTCTGGTCCTGGCAGGTTCAGCAGGGCGTTCTGAAGAACCCGCGTTCGTTCATCAACTCCACTCCTCACATGAGCTTTGTGTGGGGCGATGACAACATCAAGTTCCTCAAGAAGCGTTATGAAGCACTGCAGGCGAGCCCATTGTTCGCGGGTATGGAATACTCCGAAGACCCGGTGCAGATCAAGAAATGGGTTCCGCTGATGATGGACGGGCGTGACCCTAGCCAGAAAATCGCGGCTACCTGGACTCCGATCGGTACAGATGTGAACTTCGGCGAGATCACCCGTCAGTTTGTTGCTCACCTGCAAACTACGCCGAAGTTCGATCTGAAGCTGTCGAGCGAAGTGCAAGACATCACCAAGAATGACGATGGCACTTGGCGCGTCAGCTACAAGAACCTGAAAGACGGCACCAAGACCGAAACCGACGCCAAGTTCGTGTTCATCGGCGCGGGCGGCGGTGCACTGCACCTGCTGCAGAAGTCGGGCATTCCGGAAGCACGTGAATACGCGGGTTTCCCTGTCGGTGGTTCGTTCCTGGTGACCGAGAACCCTACCATCGCCGAGCAGCATTTGGCCAAGGCCTACGGTAAAGCCTCCGTTGGCGCACCGCCGATGTCGGTTCCGCACCTGGACACTCGCGTGCTGGATGGCAAGCGCGTAATCCTGTTTGGTCCATTCGCCACCTTCTCCACCAAGTTCCTGAAAGAAGGCTCGTACTTCGACCTGCTGACCAGCACCACCACCCACAACATTTGGCCGATGACCAAGGTGGGCATTGAGCAGTACCCGCTGGTTGAGTACCTCGCTGGTCAACTGATGCAGTCGGACGACGACCGCTTCAAGGCGCTGCAAGAGTACTTCCCGAACGCGAAGAAAGAAGACTGGCGTCTGTGGCAAGCTGGCCAACGCGTGCAGATCATCAAGCGTGACGAAGAGAAGGGCGGCGTCCTGAAGCTCGGTACCGAAGTGGTCAGCTCCGCTGACAACAGCATTGCAGGCCTGTTGGGTGCATCGCCAGGCGCGTCGACTGCGGCTCCGATCATGCTGACCGTGCTGCAAAAAGTGTTCAAGGACAAGGTCGCGTCCCCGGCCTGGCAGGAAAAGCTGCACCAGATCGTGCCGAGCTACGGCACTCAACTGAATGGCAGTCCTGAGCGTGTTGCTGAAGAATGGGCCTACACCGCCAAGGTTCTGCAACTGACGCCTCCGCCAGCGATTCCTCAGAGGGCTGCTCCGAAAGCCACTGAGGCTGCAAAGCCTGCGGCCGAGCCGAGCAAGCCAGCGGCTGATATCGCACTGTAAGAGGTTGGTGAGGTCCTGAGTCAGGGCCGAATCGATACCAAAATCCCGCTGAGCCAGTAGCCGGTCAGCGGGATTTTTTGTCGGCGCGGTTCAGGTGCATCTCGGTCAACGTTAGGATCAGACGCTAAACCCATCTTTAACTTGCTCGTTCAACGGTAGCGCCAGCAGGATGCTGCAACGGAGGGCTGGTCAGTAATTTTTTGGGTACATGATTTGTTCGCCTCACCTGCCATGAGCGCATCGCTCATATTGGTTTTTTCGTTCCTAGCAAACGCATTTCCTTCAAAAGCGCCGCGCCCAGTTGCTCGGTACCCAGCTCCTTGTAACCCACAGCCTTGATATCGCCGTTTTCTTCCGCCTGGATGATGATCACCGGCGTCTCTTTCCCCGTGCCTTCTTTAATGTGCATGGCGTATTGGGGAATATCCAGCTTGATGGGCGTACCTGCTGCCTTGCCCTTGACGTTAATCAGAAACGCCGCACAGCCGCCGTCGACATCTTGGTTGGTGGCAGAACGACCACTGACGAAACAGGTGTCGGGCAGCTCGGGCCAGGCGATGGCTTCGGCGAAGGCCTGGGTGGGCGTCAATGCCAAAGTAGCGAGAAGAAGCGTGCGCACGTTTGTCTTTCTCTAGATAAGGTCTGTAGCCGCAGGTTTTACCAAAGCGTGAGCGTCACTGCAACGCTGTTGCCCACGGCTGGGTGTACGCGTTCAGTTCTTCACCCGCCAACCTCATGGGCGGCCTCATCAAGTAGGGGAGGCCGTATGTTAGGCGCCATCGCGGTGGCTCTTATAGCCGCCAATCCGCATAGCTGCCATACAGGATGCGCATGCCTGTGTCAGTCGCCGGGAATGCCGTAGCGCAACAGGTGGATGCTCAGGGAAGAAAATGAAGAGGACATATCAGTTCTTCCCCGGCATCAGCATCACTGAACGACGCGATAACACGGCACGTACGCCGCGCCACCCGGCAACTTCATTCGGTGCTGCTCCACAAACGCCTGCAACAACTCATCCAGTGGTTTCATGATCGCCGGGTCGCCGTGAATCTCGTACGGCCCATTCTGCTCGATCAAGCGGATGCCCTTGTCCTTGACGTTGCCGGCCACGATCCCGGAGAACGCCCGGCGCAGGTTGGCCGCCAGTTCATGAGGGGGCAGGGCGTGGCTCAACTGCAGGCTGGCCATGTTTTCGTGGGTTGGGTCGAACGGGCGCTGGAAGCCTTCGTCGATTTTCAGCAGCCAGTTGAAGTGGAACGCATCATTGCGCTCACGGCGGAACTGCTTGACCGTCTTCAACCCGGCAGTCATCTGGCGGGCCACTTCGGCCGGGTCGTCGATGATGATCTGGTAGTGAGCCTGGGCCGCTTCGCCCAAGGTTGCGCCGACAAAGGCGTGCAATTGTTGCAGGTACGGCGCGGCGTGTTTCGGCCCGGTGAGGATCACTGGGAACGGCACATCGCGGTTGTCCGGGTGCATCAGGATGCCCAGCAGGTACAGGAACTCTTCAGCTGTACCGGCACCGCCCGGGAAGATGATGATGCCGTGGCCGACTCGCACGAAGGCTTCCAGGCGCTTTTCGATGTCCGGCAGAATCACCAGCTCGTTGACGATCGGGTTCGGCGCTTCGGCGGCGATGATGCCCGGCTCGGTCAGGCCCAGGTAGCGCCCGCCGGTGATGCGTTGTTTGGCGTGGGAAATAGTCGCGCCCTTCATCGGGCCTTTCATCACGCCAGGGCCGCAACCGGTGCACACGTCGAGGCTGCGCAGGCCCAGTTCATGGCCAACTTTCTTGGTGTATTTGTATTCTTCGGTATTGATCGAGTGCCCGCCCCAGCACACCACAATCTTCGGCTCGACACCGGGGCGCAGGGTGCGGGCGTTGCGCAGCAGGTGGAACACGTAGTCGGTGATGCCCTGGGAGTTGCTCAGGTCGATGCGCTGGCTGTCCAGTTCGTTCTCGGTGTAGACGATGTCCCGCAGGGCGCTGAACAACATCTCACGGGTGCTGGCGATCATTTCGCCATCGACGAAGGCATCGGCTGGCGCGTTCAGCAGCTCCAGGCGGACGCCGCGATCCTGCTGGTGGATGCGGACTTCGAAATCCTTGTAGGCGTCGAGGATGGTCTTGGCATTGTCGATATGCGCGCCAGTATTGAGGATGGCCAGGGCGCACTGGCGGAACAGGGTGTAGATACTGCCGGAACCTGCTTCACTGAGCTGCTGGACTTCACGCTGGGACAGTGTTTCGAGGCTGCCTTTGGGGCTTACGGACGCGTTGATGACTTGACGTTGGGGCATTCTGATTCCCTGAAAGCGCTGCCACCGGACCGCGGACAGCCAGTGGCATGAGGATGATGAGCGCCGATTAGGTCGCATTGGACTGGCATTTTCTCCGGCTCAGCGGCCGGACGCAAACACCGTCGCCCTTCATCATGCCGCAGAACCTACTGAATCAGCTTCCAGTTCTTGTAGAAAAACCGCCGCAGGGTAAAGACCACACCGGCAAAGCCCGCAATCAGGCCTCTGAGGACGAACGGGAGGAGTGAAGGCCGGACGATATCAATGAACAGGCAATAGCGCTTGGCATCGTTTTTATTGAAAGATGCGTGCATCAGCGTGTCATCGAAAATGAACAGCGGGTCGTCATGCCAATAGTGCTTGTGCTTGCCCACTTGAATGTAGACCCCCTCGTGGTGGGGCGCCGGAGCCATGTTGTACAGCACCCGGTACATAAGGCGCAGGGGACCGAAGTGAAACGAGGTAGAGCGGTTTTCATTGAACACCGACACCCCGATGGTTTTGACGTAGGGCAGTTTTTCCTTGAGCGATGCAATGTCCAGAGTGGTTTCGATTGGGCGTCCGTACCACTGAAAAAACAGCATGCCGCGTTTCTTCTCGGCCATGCGTGCGTCCAGGTACTCGATGATTTCATCCTTGTGGGCCATGGCGTTGTCGATCACCTGTTGCAGATCCTCGCGCCAGGCCGGCGGCAGGTCGTGCATTTTGTAGATATGGCGATTGGGTTTGCTCAATACGTCGAAAAAGGTGTTGAACGGTGCCAATAGCCAGGTATTACGGCCGCTGCCTATAAAATATTTTTTGATGGTTGTGCGGTCGTACAAGCCGTTGCGCAGGAAATCATAGAGACCACAGAGCACCACCAGGCCCAGGAACACCAAGGTGGTCTCGGGGAAGATGTCGATAATCAACAAGACGCCGAGTACCCAGGCGATCGAGACCAGTTTTTTGCGGATAGCAGGCTTGTTCATGAAACTCAGCTCCAGCTGGACGCCATTCGACAGGTCCAAATCCATGGATGCGAGTGGTGGTGGTTTGAAACATGTTGAAACAATCTCGTCATAATAAGACGTTAGCTGCCGGATAGGCGTTTTAAATCTTTCAAATGTGCGAAAGCCACCTACAGTTTTTACGTTTGGCCATCCTCCAGACGGCGCCCCCGAACTGCGGTGAATTGGATTTTGTGAACAGAAGAATTGCGACTATCGTGACGCTTCGGTTTTCCGTGCGTCATAGACCAGAACGATTGACGCTGTAATGGCCACCATTGGCCTTCGGCACCTTGGAAGAGGCAGAAATTTTATGATCATCAAACCGCGGGTTCGTGGGTTTATCTGTGTAACGGCCCACCCTGTTGGCTGCGAAGCGAACGTCAAGCAACAGATTGACTACGTAACTGAACACGGCGCCATCGAAGGTGGCCCGAAAAAGGTTCTGGTTCTCGGGGCTTCCACCGGCTACGGCCTGGCCGCGCGCATCAGCGCTGCCTTTGGCTGCGGCGCCGACACCCTTGGCGTGTTTTTTGAGAAAGAAGGCGAAGAGGGCAAGCTCAGCTCTGCCGGCTGGTACAACAGCGCCGCTGTCCACAAGTTTGCTCAAGAGAAAGGCCTCTACGCCAAGAGCATCAATGGCGACGCCTTTTCCGACGAGATCAAGCGCCTGACCATCGAAACCATCAAGAAAGACCTGGGTAAGATCGACCTGGTGGTCTACAGCCTGGCCGCGCCACGCCGCACCGACCCACAAGGCGTGGTGCACACCTCCACCCTGAAACCGATTGGCAAGTCCGTGACTCTGCGTGGCATCAACACCGACAAGGGCGTCGTCGTCGACACCACCCTGGAGCCAGCTACCCAGGAAGAAATCGACGGTACCGTGAAGGTCATGGGTGGTGAAGACTGGCAGCTGTGGATCGATGCCCTGCGGGAAGCCGACGTGTTGGCCGAAGGCGCCAAGACCACCGCGTTCACCTACCTGGGCGAAAAGTTGACCCAGGATATCTACTGGAATGGCTCCATCGGCGAAGCCAAGAAAGACCTGGACAAGAAAGTCCTGACCTTGCGCGAAAACCTCGCAGCACTCAAGGGCGACGCCCGTGTGTCGGTGCTCAAGGCCGTGGTCACCCAGGCCAGTTCGGCGATCCCGATCATGCCGCTGTACCTGTCGCTGCTGTTCAAGGTAATGAAAGAACAGGGCAGCCACGAAGGTTGCATCGAGCAGGTCTACGGCTTGTTCAAGGACAGCCTGTATGGCAAAGAGCCCAAGCTCGACGCCGACGGCCGCCTGCGTGCCGACCTCAAGGAACTGGAGCCGAAAGTACAGGACGCCGTTGCGGCACTGTGGAATCAAGTCTCTGACGACAACGTCAATGAGATCAGCGACTTTGCCGGTTACAAGGCTGAGTTCCTGCGCCTGTTCGGTTTCGAGATCGAAGGCGTGGACTACGACGCTGACGTCAATCCGACGGTGAAGCTCGAAGGCCTGGTTCAGGCTTAAGCAACACGTGATACAACGGCCTCTTCGCCTTGGGCGGGAGGCCGTTTTTTTTGCAGCATCGTTCGATGTTGTGCCTTTCTGGTTGTGAAACTCCCATGCGATCCTGTATCTCTAGCGGCCTGACTCACCTCACGCTAAAGGAGATTTCCCGATGACGATTCGCGCAGTGGTCTTTGATTTTGGCGGTGTCTTGTTCGATTGGAGCCCGCAGCACCTGTACCGCCAACTGATTACCGATGAGCGCGAGCGCCAGTGGTTTCTCGACACGGTCTGCACCCAGGCCTGGAATACCGAGCAGGACGCCGGGCGCACTCTGGCTGAAGCAACGCGCACGCTGATCGCCGAGCATCCGCAACATGAGTCTTTGATCCAGGCTTACTACGACCGCTGGCACGAAATGCTGCGTGGCCCACTGTCCGGGGGCGTAGCGATACTGGAGGCGTTGCATGAGGCAAAAATGCCGTTGTTCGGATTGACCAACTGGTCAGCCGAAACCTTCCCGTATGCCCGGGCCAACTATTCCTTCCTGCAGTATTTTCGCGACATCGTGGTGTCCGGCGAAGTGAAGCTTATCAAGCCCGATGCCGCGATCTACCACGCCAGTCTTGCTCAGGTTCGCGCCCATCTGACAGACATCAAACCCGATGAAGTGGTGTTTATCGATGACGTGGCCGGCAATATCGAGGCGGCCATTGCCCTTGGCTGGCAGGGGATTCACCACGTATCCGCCGAACACACCGGTGAACGTTTGCGCGCATTGGGTGTGAGCTTCTAGCGCGCCCACAGCTCCATCACGAAGTCGACGAAGGCCCGCAGCTTGGGCAGGCGATAGCGGTCCTGGGCGTACAGCAGATGCATCGGCCGGAAGGGCGGCTGATAGCCTGGCAGTAACGCAATCAGTTTGCCCGCCCTCAGGTCAGGGTCGACCAGGGCGTCGGGCAGCATGACGATACCCATGCCTTCTACTGCCGCGCGGTGCAAGGCCTGGGAACTGTTGACGGTCATGGGGCCGGACACGGCGACTTCGATTTCTCCCTCTGGGCCGTGCAGGCGCCATTGTTTGTCGGCGTTGCGCCAATCGTCGGTCGAGGGGTAGGCAAATGCCAGGCAATCATGCTGTTGCAAATCCTGAGCAGTGTGCGGAGTACCCCGGCGCGCCAGGTAACCTGGTGAGGCGCACAGGGTCATGGTGTAGTTCTGCAACGGCCGAGCGATCAGGCTGGAGGGCTGCAATTCGCCGAGGCGGATCGCTGCATCGAAACCGCTGTCGATCAGGTCCATCGACTGGTTGCTCAACACCACATATAACTGGATCTGCGGATAACGCCGGGAAAACTCGCTCAGCGCCGGTGCCAGGCGCTCGGCGCCGAACGCAGGCGGGGCGGTGATCCGCAACAGGCCCTTGGGGGCTTCACTGTGAATCTGCTCGGCCAGTTGTTCGGAGTCGGCCACCAGGCCCAGCACTTCCAAGCAGCGCTGGTAATAGAGACCGCCGAATTCGGTCAGGCTCTGTTTACGAGTGGTGCGCTTGAGCAGGCTGACGCCAAGGCGCTGTTCCAGGGCGCGCAGGTGATTGCCGACCATGGTGGTGGACATCCCACACGACTGCGCTGCCGCTGTCATGCTGCCGGTTTCCACTACCTTGACGTACACCGACATTGCCTGGAACAGATCCATTATCAAGCCTTGGTTTAAAGTGATCGCAGATATTCGCAGTTTATCCAGCTCTGGTGGCTAACGATACTGTAGCCATCACAACGAAGCACTGGAGCCTGATGCCATGACCGCCGCCTGCCTGATGACCACCTATCAACCCTTGGATTTAAGCTTCATCCGCGGCCTGGGTACTCGCCTGTGGGACCAACAGGGGCGTGAATACCTGGACGCGGTGGCCGGTGTAGCGGTGACCAATGTTGGCCATTCCCATCCGCGGCTGGTGGCGGCAATCACCGAGCAGGCAGGGTTGCTGTTGCATACTTCCAACCTCTACAGCATCGACTGGCAGCAGCGCCTGGCTCAGCGGTTGAGCACGCTATCGGGCCTGGACCAAGCGTTCTTCAATAACTCCGGTGCTGAGGCCAATGAAACGGCGTTGAAACTGGCGCGCTTGTATGGCTGGAAAAAAGGCATTGAGCAGCCGCTGGTGGTCGTCATGGACAACGCCTTTCATGGCCGCACCCTGGGCACGATGTCTGCCAGCGACGGGCCGTCGGTGCGGTTGGGGTTCCAGCGTTTACCGGGAGACTTTATCAAGGTTGGCTTCGGCGATCTGGCCGCCCTGGAGGCGGTGACTCAGGCGTTTGGCGCGCGCATCGTTGCGGTATTGCTGGAGCCGATCCAGGGCGAAAGTGGCGTCCAGCTGGCTCCCCCCGGCTATCTGAAAGCCCTGCGGGATCACTGCACCCGGCAAGGTTGGTTGTTGATGCTCGATGAGATCCAGACAGGAATTGGTCGCACCGGCCAGTGGTTCGCCTTCCAGCATGAGGGCATTGTCCCGGACGTCATGACCCTGGCCAAAGGCCTGGGCAACGGTATCCCGATTGGTGCCTGCCTGGCGCGCAAGGCCGTGGCGCAGTTGTTCACCCCTGGCAGTCACGGCAGTACCTTTGGCGGTAACCCGCTGGCTTGTCGCGTCGGCTGCACGGTGCTGGATATTATTGAAGAGCAGGGTTTGCTGGAGAACGCGGCGCTCGAGGGCGAACGGCTGCTGGCGCGATTGCGGGTGGAGTTGAGTGAGCATCCCCACGTGCTGGCGATTCGGGGGCAGGGCTTGATGATCGGTATCGAGTTGGCCCGCCCTTATCGTGACCTGGCGCAGATCGCTGCGCGCGAGCATGGCCTGCTGATCAATGTGACGCGGGGGAAGATCATCCGTTTACTGCCGCCGTTAACCATTGATGCTAAAGAAGTGGAGATGATTGTGCGCACCCTTTCCCGTTGCTTGGCCTGAGAGGAGAGCCTATAGATCATTGCCATTCAACCACTCCTGATTCATCGTATCGGTGTTCCCCAGGTACTCCAGTAACCAGGCCATGGCCGGGGAAAACTTGCTCTGTGCCCAGGCCACGCAGGACGGGCTGGCGGGGAAGGGCCGGGACAGTTGCAGGGCTGCCAGTTCACCGCGCTCGATCAACGGCCGCGCCAGGTGTTCCGGCACCATGCCGACGCACAGGCCATCGCGCAGGCAATCCATGGCGGATGCCCAGTTGGGTACGACTAAACGCCGCTGGTTATCCAGGGTCCAGGTATCGCGCTTGGGCAGGTTGCGCGAGGTATCGGTCATGCACAGCGATGCGAAGGGCCTTAATTGGTCGTCACTGAGCAGGCCTTGCACCTGCGCCAGCGGATGGTGGGCGCTGACCACGCAGAGCCAATTCAACAGTCCCATGTCGCGAAAGGTGAAATGGCTGGCCACCGGCACCGCGCTGGTGGCGCCAATCACGATGTCGGTACGGTCGTCCGCGAGGGCGTCCCATACGCCGTTGTACACCTCGTACTCCAGCAGCAATTCCACTTCCGGAAACTGGCGATAGAAATCCAGCACCAGTTGCCGGCAGCGCTGCTGTTTGACGATGGAATCCACCGCCACTTTCAGTTGCCCGCTCCAGCCGTTGGCCACCTGCTGGCATAGCCTGCGAGTGCCGAGCATTTTTTTCATCACGCTACGGGCTTCATCAACAAACAGCTTGCCGGCCGGCGTGAGCTCCACATCTCGATGACGGCGGACGAACAACGGAACCGCCAGCCACTCCTCTAGCTGCCGCACGGTGTAACTGATGGCGGACGGCACGCGATGCAGTTCCTGGGCGGCGGCGCTGAAACTGCCGTGACGGGCTACCGCATCGACAACATCCAGGGAGTATTCGGACCACATGGTAGTTGCCTTCAAAAATATTGATAAGAATGTCCAATTATTATCGCTTCACAGGAGAACTGTCAGCTTCATAATGGGTGCCAGTCAGCAAATAGTTTGATGGCAGGTTAAACAAGGCTTCAATGAAAAATTCTTTTGGTTTCACCTGGTACCTGGCGGGGCTGAGCATGCTCGGCTATCTGGCCATGGACATGTACTTACCCGCCTTCGGCGCCATGGGCGCCCAGTTGCAAATATCCGCCGGCGCCGTGGGCGCCAGCCTTAGTATTTTCCTCGCCGGCTTTGCCGTCGGGCAGTTGTTGTGGGGGCCGCTTTCCGACCGCATCGGGCGCAAGCCGGTCCTGCTCACCGGTCTTAGCCTGTTTGTGCTCGGTTGCCTGGGCATGTTCTGGGTCGAGACCACGACCCAGCTGTGGGCGTTGCGCTTTATCCAGGCGATAGGCGTGTGTTCCGCCGCCGTCAGTTGGCAAGCCCTGGTAATCGACCGCTACCCGGCAGACAAGGCTCATCGGGTATTTGCCAGCATCATGCCGCTGATGTCCCTGTCACCGGCCCTGGCACCGCTGTTGGGTGCGCTGGTGTTGAATCACTGGGGCTGGCAGGCGATCTTCGCCGTGTTGCTGGGCGTGTCGCTATTACTGCTGTTGCCAACGTTATTCCTCAAAACTGTGCCGAAACGCCTGAGCGCCGATGGCGAACAATCCAAGCTCGGTTACGGACAATTGCTCAAGTCACGGGTGTTCAGTGGCAACGTAATGATCTTTGCTGCGTGCTCGGCCAGTTTCTTCGCCTGGCTTACCGCATCACCGTTCATTCTGGGTGATATGGGCTATAGCCCCAATGACATCGGTTTGAGCTACGTGTTGCCGACCCTGGCGTTTCTCATTGGTGGCTACAGTTGCCGCAGCGCCTTGCAGCGTTTCGAGGGCAGGACCTTGCTGCCATGGTTGCTGGTTGCGTATTGCATCAGCATGGTGGCGTTGTATCTGGTGGCGACATTGACAGTGCCGACCCTCACCACCTTGCTGATCCCGTTCTGCCTGATGGCGCTGGTTAATGGCGCCAGCTACCCGATTGTCGTGGCGAATGCGCTGATGCCCTTTGCGGAAAACTCCGGCAAGGCCGCAGCGTTGCAGAACACTTTGCAATTGGGGCTGTGTTTCGTCAGCAGCCTGTTGGTGTCGTCGATGATCGAGCAGCCGCTGTTGATCACTGCAATCGTCATGCTGGCGACCGCGCCGTTGGCCGTGTTGGGCTATTGGTTGGCGCGGCCCAGGGCTGATAATTCCGATGCCAATCTGGTTCGAACGCCCTAAAACGTCACTTCCATATTCACCGTCGGCGTTGATGTGCGGCTGCCCCGTCCGCCATCCACGCCGAACTTGTTATGCCAATACTCGTAGCCCACCCCCAGGTACAGGTTCGGTTTGACACTTTTCCCCGGCCGCACCGCCACCATCAGTGCGGTGCGCATCAGGGTTTCCGGCGCGGTGTTGCGGCCATGGAAGTCGTCGCCCTTTTCCCCGACATGATTGATGAAACCCTGAAACTTCGCCCCGTGATTGCCAATCTCGAAAGGGCGTAGCCATGTCAGGTTGAGCATGTAGGTGTCGTCGAAAGTGTGGTTCGGATCTTTCGCGCCGGGGATGCCGGAATGGTTCTTTTCCTTGTAGTACATCAGGCTCAGATCCAGCACGCCGACGGTATTGAACTTCAAGGTCGGGCCAACCACCAGGGCGCGCTTTTTCGCCGACGCCAGGTTGTTGTTGCGGTTGGCGTCGAAGCCCAGGGTCAGGGCGTAGTCTTTGATCACGCCGGTACCCAGCGGCACGTCGAACACCCGTGAGGCATACAACTGGTGGCGGTAGACGGCATAGACTTCGCTGCCACCGTGATCGGTGCCCTTGCGCGGGTCACGGCTGTCGGAAAGGAACACGTCGAGGTTCAGGTAGTTGCTACCGTACTGATAGCCGCTGGCGTGGGTGAAGCTGTAGATGCGCTTGCTGAAATCATCGGGGTTATTCGGATTGGTGAACTGCTGGCCGTAGCGAAATCCCACGCTGTTGTTCATCCATTCCACCGCGACAGCCTCCCCGCCGCCGAAGAGTGTCAGTAATACGGTTGCGCCGTGCAGTGCCTTTTTCATTGTTTTAATTCCTTTGGCGTTTTGGCTCATAGTGGCCGAATCGTATTTTTGTAACGCCAGCGGAGGGTAACTTGTCCGATTGATTGTATACAACTATATAGACATATAGTCTTCGTATTGCATACAGTGGGCGCACAACAAAAACAGAGAACCCTCACCATGACTATCCCGAAGGCGTCACCGCAACGGCCAGAAGATGAGAATCTCGGCGTCGCTGCCAACATGGCTTACGGCCTGCAGCATGTGCTCACCATGTACGGCGGCATCGTTGCCGTGCCGTTGATCGTCGGTCAGGCGGCCGGGTTGTCGCCGGCCGATATTGGCCTGTTGATCGCCGCTTCGTTGTTTGCCGGTGGCCTGGCCACCTTGCTGCAAACCCTGGGTCTGCCGTTTTTTGGCTGTCAGTTACCGCTGGTGCAAGGGGTGTCGTTTGCTGGCGTTGCAACCATGGTGGCGATTGTCAGCAGCGAGGGAGCAGGCGGTGTGCCGGCGATCCTTGGCGCGGTGATGGCCGCCTCGTTGATCGGCTTGTTGATTACGCCGATATTCTCGCGAATAACCAAGTTCTTCCCGCCCCTGGTGACCGGTATCGTCATCACCACCATCGGCCTGACCCTGATGCCCGTCGCCGCGCGCTGGGCCATGGGCGGCAACAGCCGCGCCGAAGACTTCGGCAGCATGTCGAACATCGGCCTGGCGGCGATTACCCTGGCCCTGGTGCTGTTGCTGAGCAAGATCGGCAGCGCGACCATTTCACGGCTGTCGATCCTGTTGGCGATGGTGATTGGTACGTTGATTGCAGTGTTCCTCGGCATGGCTGACTTCTCCAGCGTGACCCAGGGTGCGATGTTCGGCTTCCCTACGCCATTCCATTTCGGCATGCCAACCTTTCACGTAGCGGCGATCATTTCCATGTGCATCGTGGTCATGGTGACGCTGGTGGAAACCTCGGCTGATATCTTGGCGGTAGGTGAGATCATCGACACCAAAGTTGACTCCAAGCGCTTGGGCAACGGCCTGCGTGCCGATATGCTATCGAGCATGTTTGCGCCGATCTTCGGTTCGTTCACTCAAAGCGCTTTCGCGCAAAACGTCGGCCTGGTGGCGGTGACCGGGGTCAAAAGCCGCTACGTAGTGGCCACCGGCGGCCTGTTCCTGGTGATTCTCGGCCTACTGCCGTTTATGGGACGGGTCATCGCAGCGGTGCCCACCTCCGTGTTGGGCGGTGCGGGGATTGTGTTGTTCGGGACCGTGGCGGCCAGTGGTATTCGCACATTGTCCAAGGTCGACTACCGCAACAATATGAACCTGATCATCGTCGCCACTTCCATCGGTTTCGGCATGATTCCTATCGCAGCGCCGAGCTTTTATGACCACTTCCCGAGTTGGTTTGCCACCATTTTTCATTCGGGGATCAGTTCGTCGGCAATCATGGCGATCCTGCTGAACCTGGCGTTCAACCACTTCACGGCGGGCAATTCCGATCAACAGTCGGTGTTCGTCGCTGGCACCGAGCGCAGCCTGTATTTCCAGGATGTGGCGGCGTTGCGTGAGGGGGATTACTTCTGCGGGGGTAAGCTGTTTGATGCCGAAGGCAATGAGATTCCATTGCTGGCAGAGGTGCCGAAGAGGGCGGCTGTGCAGGGTAGGGCTGAAACCAGCGAGGTGTAGTCATAGGATCGTTCCCACGCTGTGGGAACGATCCTATCTATCAGCAAGCCTCATCCATGAACTTCACCACCGTGCCCATACATGCTTGGCGTTCTTCGACGTGGGGCATATGGCTGGAGTCTTCGAACAATGCCCAGCGCACATTGGGGATTTCATCGAGGAACGGCTTCACCACCAGCGGCGTGGCTTCATCATGGCGACCGGAAATCACCAGGGTCGGCACCTTGATGCCGGACAGCCGGCCAATGATGCTCCAGTCTTTCAACGTGCCGATCACATGGAACTCCGTCGGGCCGCTCATGGCGTGATACACCGTGGGGTCAGCGTCGACCTGGGCAAAGGTGCGCGCCACTTCTTCCGGCCATGGGTTGATCCGGCAGACATGCTGGTCATAGAACATCCGCGAGGCCGCCAGGTATTCCGGGTCTTGATAGGCGCCGGCCTGTTCATGCTTGAGCAGGGTTTCATGCACACCTTCCGGCAATAATTTGCGCAGACGATTGGCTTCGGCGACCCAAGTGCGCATGCACGTCGGCGAGTTGGCCGCGATCAGTACGCGCAGGCCTTTAGGCTGCAGCAAGGCGTGCTCGCTGCCGAGCATGCCGCCCCATGACTGCCCGAGAATGGCGTAGTTGTTGCTGATTTGCAGGTGGTCCAGCAGGTTGTCCAGTTCTTCCAGGAACAGGCCGATCGTCCAGAACGAAGGGTCTTTGTCAGGCAGGTGGGTAGAACGGCCGTTGCCCAGTTGGTCATAGTGAATAACCGCGTGGCCGCTGGCGGCGACGTCCTTGAAGGCGTCCACATAGTCATGGGTGCAGCCGGGCCCGCCGTGGAGGATGACCAGTGGTGTCAGGCCGCTATCAAGGTCGCCGGTGACCCGGTACCACGTCTGGTAGGCGCCAAAGGCAGCAAAGCCTTCGCGGATTTTTTCGATGAATTCCATTTCGTGCCCTTCCATGAAAAGTGGTCAGGCATACGATAATTGGCAGCGTAAATTTAAGTAACTAGCAAAATAGCTAGGTTTTTCGTCGAGTCAGTCGTCAAGCAGCCGGTAATGGCTGGCCCTGACCACCGCTTGTACCCGGTTCTTGGCCCCCAGCTTGTGCATGGCCGAGGCCAGGTGCAGGGTGACCACCGCCAGGGAGCGACTCAACTGGGTGGCAATTTCAGCGGCGGTCAGGCCGTCGGCGGCCCACTTCAAGCATTCACGCTCGCGCTTGGTCAGATGGATATGCGGATACGAACGTAGTTCCTTGCTGAATAACGGGTAGGCCGCTTCCTGAAAGGCATGGGTAATCAGGTTGAAATCCGCCAGGGTCTGGCGAGCATCTTGCAATACCGTGCGGGCTTTGCCGGTGCGCAGGCCAGTCAGCGAGGCGAAGCCGCCCCTGGGCAAGTGAATCGGAACGCTGACGCCGCAGGTCATTTGCTGGTCGTGCAGGTAGCTGGAGACGGGGGCGTGGCGGCGGTTGATGATCTTTTGCAGCGGGGTATCAGCCTTGGCCTCGTAGGACCAGACGAACGGCGACACGCAATTGAGGGCCAGGTGTTGCACCGGATCGATCTGGTAGAACCCCGAACTGCACCATAACGAGTACCAGTCGGAGGGGGTATTGCGCAGTTGTAGCACGGAGGGCGTAATCAATGCGCCATCGTGGTCGATCGGCACCGGTGTGTAGTCGTACACCAAGGCATCAAAACCCAGGTGCTGGGCCAATACGAGGGTGTTGTCCATCTGCTCATCCAGGCTCCTGCCGGGTATGAGATGGCTGTTAAACGCAGATAACTTGGTCAGCATCCTTTCTGCTCCCGAATTCGTTTTAATCTCGACTTGCTGCAAGTAGAATGCCACGCCCCGGCGAAGGACTGCCAGACCAAACCTATAAGAATTGCTAGGTTATGGGCGCACGGCAACCTCGGTAGTGTTTGGTTCAAACGGCCACTACCTGCCAGGCCGACACACAACAAGGAATGTATGTATGTGGCGTGAAATAGCCCCCGACCAGCAGTACAACGTGCAAGTCGACGGCCACAACCTCGTGGTCTACAGCTTTGGCGAAGGCGATGAAGTGTTGCTCTGCCTCAACGGCGGCCCTGGGCTGCCTTGTGACTATCTGCGCGACGCTCATGGCTGGCTCAAGGACAAAGGCCTGCGAGTCGTTGCATTCGATCAGCTGGGTACGGGCGCATCAGCCAGACCCACCGATGTTTCCCTATGGGAAATCGGCCGTTATGTCGAGGAAGTCGAAACTGTGCGCCAGGCGCTCAGCCTGGGCCGCGTGCACGTGTTGGGCCATTCCTGGGGCGGCTGGCTGGGTATCGAGTACGCCATTCACTATCCTGACGCGCTTAAAAGCCTGATCCTGGAAAATACCGTCGGTGACATTCCGCACCTGTCCCAGGAGCTCGAACGCCTGCGCGGCGCCTTGGGCAGTGAAACGGTGGCGATGATGCAGCGCCATGAGGCCATGGGCACCCTCGATCATCCGCAATACCAGGCCGCGATCACGTTGCTCAACTACCGCCATGTCTGCCGGCTGGACGAGTGGCCGGAACCGGTCAAGCGTTCCCTCGACAACTGGAACATGGGGCCCTACGAGACCATGCAGGGGCCCAACGAATTTCTTTACGTCGGCAATCTCAAGGACTGGAACCGCATCCCCGAGATGGCCGATTTCAGCATGCCGGTGCTGATCACCACCGGTCAGCATGACGAACTGACCCCCGCCTGCGCCATGCGCATGAAGATGGCGGTCAAGCACGCCGAGTTGCACGTTTTCCCCAGCAGCAGCCACATGCCGTTTTATGAAGAGCCCCAGGCTTACTTCCCGGTGCTGCTGGACTTCCTTGCTCGTCACCGAGGCTGACGAATGAACCTGGCGCGTTACCGTTTTGTGCTGTTCCGGCCGCTGCAATTGCTGCCGGTGCTGTTTGGCATCAGCCTGATTACCTTTGTGCTGGTGCGTTCGATTCCCGGTGACCCGGCGCGGGCGCTACTGGGCTCGCGCAGCACGCCGGATGCCTTGCTGAAAATTCGCGCCCAGTACGGCCTCGACCAACCGTTGTGGCTACAATATTTTTACTTTCTGAAAAACCTGCTCAAGGGTGATCTCGGCCAGTCGCTGCTGTACAAGGTCGACGCCCTGAAGCTGATCGTCACCCGCATTGAGC
Source organism: Pseudomonas sp. C321 (assembly GCF_055407105.1). Taxonomy (NCBI): domain Bacteria; kingdom Pseudomonadati; phylum Pseudomonadota; class Gammaproteobacteria; order Pseudomonadales; family Pseudomonadaceae; genus Pseudomonas; species Pseudomonas sp. C321. Next base: position 17,918 of record NZ_JBUZRB010000011.1, read on the forward strand.
CGACTCTGTTCCTGGTGCTTGGCAGCGTCCTGCTGGCACTGTTGATTGCCGTGCCCCTGGCCACTGTGGCCGCGCGTAACAAAGGCGGCTGGGCCGACAATCTGATTCGCTTGTTCACCACCGTCGGCCTGGGCATGCCCGCGTTCTGGCTGGGGTTGATGCTGATCCTGCTGCTCAGCGTGCAATGGGGTCTGTTCCCGGTGTCCGGCTATGGCCGAACCTGGCTGGACAAGGCCCATCATATGGTGCTGCCGTGCCTGACCATCGCCCTGGCGCTGTCGGCGGTGTTGGTGCGCAACCTGCGGGCGAGCATGCTGATGGAGTTGCAGGCCGATCATGTCACCGCTGCTCGGGCGCGGGGTTTATCCGAGCGAGCGGTGTTTCGTCGCCACGTACTGCCTAACTCCCTGGTGCCGGCGGTCAACCTGCTGGCCGTCAATATTGGCTGGCTGATCAGCGGCACGGTGGTGATTGAAAGCCTGTTCGCCATTCCCGGCATCGGCCAGTTGCTGGTGCGCGGCATTTTCACCCGCGACTACATGGTGGTGCAGGGGGTGGCCATGGTATTGGCCTGCGCAACCGTGGTGGTCAACTTCGTGGCTGATGTGGTGACCGTCGCCCTCGACCCTCGAGTGAAAATGCAATGAGCAGCCGCCCGCTGATTCCCGCCTGGCGCTTGCGCCTGCGTTTTGGTTTTCGCAACGGCCGGCTGACAGCGGCGTGGGGCCTGGCAATTCTGTTGGCGTGGCTGGTGCTGGCGCTGTTCGCACCGTGGATCGCGCCGTTTGATCCTATCGCGCAAAACACGGATATCAGTTTGATGGCGCCGACGCTGGCCCATCCATTTGGCACGGATAACTACGGGCGAGACATACTTTCGCGGGTGATCTGGGGTGCGCGCATCGATTTGCAGCTGGCCATCGTTGGGGTGATTTTTCCGTTTCTGATCGGCACGTTTATCGGTGCGGTTTCCGGTTATATCGGTGGGCGTTTCGACAGCTTTTGCATGCGCGTGATCGATGTGATCCTGGCCTTTCCATTCCTGGTGCTGATGCTGGCAATCATGGCAACTCTCGGGCCAGGGCTGAAAAGCTTCTATATCGCCATGGCGCTGGTGGGCTGGGTGTCGTACGCGCGGCTTATCCGTTCGCAAATCCTGGTGCTCAAGGAAAGCGACTTCGCCCTGGCGGCGAAAAGCCTGGGTTTTGGCCATGGGCGCATTCTATTCCGGCATTTGCTGCCCAATGCGATGTTCGGCTCGATTGTGTTCTCCATGTCTGACGCGGTGTTGGTGTTGCTCAACGGCGCGGCGGTCAGCTACCTGGGCCTGGGCGTGCAACCGCCGACGGCGGAGTGGGGGACCATGGTTGCCGAGGGCCAGGCGTTTATCACCACGGCGTGGTGGATCTGCACCTTTCCTGGGCTGGCCATCGTGACCCTGGCGATGGGCTTCAGCTTGTTGGCCGATGGTGTTGCGCAAGTGCTGGGGGATCGCTCATGAGCTTGTTGCAGGTGCAGGACCTGAGCGTCATCGCCCATAACAACGGCCACGATGTGACCCTGGTGGATCGCGTGTCCTTTGACCTGGCTGAAGGCGAAATCCTCGGCCTGGTGGGCGAGAGCGGCTCGGGCAAGACCATGGCCTGTCGCGGGCTGATGCGCTTGCTGCCCTCGCCGAGCCTGCGGGTTCAGGGCGGCGCCGTTCGCCTGGCCGGCCAGGACTTGCTGGCCCTGGATGAAGCCAGCATGCGCAAGGTGCGCGGAGGGCAATTGGGGATGATTTTCCAGAACCCCAGCAGCCACCTCGACCCGTTGATGCGCATCGGCGAACAGATCGCCGAAGGCATCCGCCTGCACCAGGGCGCATCGAAACGTGAAGCACGCTTGCAGGCCATCGAGGTGTTGCGCCAGGTGGGCATTCCCGACCCCGGCCAGCGCATCGACAACTATCCTCACGAATTTTCCGGCGGCATGCGCCAGCGGGCGATGATCGCCGTGGCCCTGGGCTGCAATCCCCAGGTGTTGATCGCTGATGAGCCGACCACTGCCCTGGACGTCACGGTGCAGGCACAAATCCTGCGCCTGTTGCTGGACTTGCGAGACCGTCGTGGCCTGTCGATCATCATGATCACCCATGACCTGGGCGTGGTGGCGCAGACCTGTGATTCCATTGCCGTGATGTACGCCGGGCGCCTGTGCGAGCACGGCAGCAAATACGACCTGCTGGCCCGTCCGCAACATCCGTACACCGCCGGCCTGATCGACTGCCAGCCGGCCACCAGCAGTGGTCATGCCTTGCTGCGCACCATCGCCGGGCAGCCGCCGCTGCTGGATGCCTTGCCCGGAGGCTGTCGGTTCAACCCGCGTTGCCCGCAAATCGGCACCTTGTGTACCGAGCAGTTGCCGGATTTGGCCGGGATCGGTCCACGCGTCGCCTGTCATTACCCCTTGGGAGATCGGCCATGACCTTGTTGCAGGTAAAGGACCTGGAGGTGCGCTTCGCGGCCGCCGGCAGCGGTCTGTTGGGTCTTAATAAACAGTGGGTGAGGGCGGTCAACGGTGTGTCGCTGAACCTCGCCGCCGGTGAAACCCTCGGGCTGGTGGGTGAGTCGGGCAGCGGTAAAAGCACCCTGGGCCGGGCGATTCTGCATCTCAACCCCATCAGCGCCGGGCAAGTGCTGTTCGACGGTATCGACATGGCCCATGGCGGCCCAATCGATATCGCCCGCTTGCGTCACGAGACAGCGATGATTTTCCAGGACCCTTATGCAGCGCTGAACCCACGGCTGACCATCGGTGAAACCCTCTTCGAAGTGTTGCGAGTGCAGCGCAAGGTCGCACCAGAGCTTATCCCGCACCGAGTTGATGAACTGCTGGCGCTGGTAGGCCTGCGTCCTGAATTGGCCACCCGCAAGCCGGTTTCCCTGAGCGGCGGCCAATGCCAGCGAGTTGGTATCGCCCGGGCGCTGGCGGTGGAGCCGCGGCTGATTATCGCCGACGAATGCGTCGCGGCCCTGGATGTGTCGATTCAGGGGCAGATCATCAACCTGCTGCTGGAACTGCAAGGGCGCATGAACCTGGCGATTCTGTTTATCGCCCATGACCTGGCCATCGTCCGGCGCCTGTGCGACCGAGTGGCGGTGATGTACCTGGGAAAAATTGTCGAGGAAGGGCCGGTAGAAGCGGTCTTCACCGCGCCGCGCCATCCCTACACGGTGGCGCTGATCCAGGCGATTCCCGAGATCAATCCGCACCGGCCGCTGCCCAGCGAACCCTTGCCTGGCGAGCCGCCCAGCCCACTGAATTTGCCCAGTGGTTGTGCCTTCCATCCGCGCTGCCGGCATGCCTGTGGCCTGTGCGCCGAAGCGGCGCCGCCAACCCGCTTTCTGCAAGACCATCGTTACAGTTGTGTGCTTGAAGAACCGTTGCTTTGACCTTCCCTGCCATTCATTAACAAGGAGTTATGACATGCAATCCCGACACTTGAAGTTGCTCGCCGCCGCCACGCTTACCGCCTGGTCACTGACCGCCGGGCTGGCTCATGCTGCCGGCGTATTGACCATCGGTTGCCGCGAAGACAGCACCACGTTTGACCCGATCAAAAGCGCACAGAACCGCGACACCTGGGTGTTTGCCAACGTCTACGACACCCTGGTGCGTGTAGACAATCTGGGCACCAAGCTGGAGCCGGGCCTGGCTGAAAGCTGGGAGATTTCCAAGGACGGCCTGACCTATACCTTCAAACTGCGAGAGGCGAAGTTCTCCGACGGCTCGCCCATCACCGCAGGCGACGCGGTATTCAGCCTGCTGCGAATCCGCGACAACAAGGCTTCGCTGTGGAGCGACTCGTTCAAGTTGATCGACACGGCCAAGGCGGCTGACCCGCAGACCCTGGTAGTGACCTTGAAAACCCCATCGGTGCCGTTCCTCTCCCAAGTGGCTTCGCCGACGGTGTCGATCCTGTCGCAAAAAGCCATGGAGAAAATGGGCGAAGACGCCTACTCCGAGAACCCGGTGACATCCGGTGCGTTCACGGTGGAGGAGTGGCGCAAGGGCGATCGGGTGATCCTGGAGAAGAACCCGCACTTCTGGCAGGCGAACAACGTCAGCCTGGATGGCGTGGAATGGGTGTCGATCACCGACGACAACACGCGGATGCGCATGGTCCAGAACAACGAACTGGATACGGCGATATTTGTGCCGTTCTCTCGTGTTGAAGAGTTGAAGAAAGACAAGAATGTGGTGGTCCATTCAGACCCTTCCACCCGTGAAGATCACCTGCTGATCAACCATGCCAACGGGTTGCTGGCCAAGCCTGAAGTACGCCAGGCACTGGACATGGCGATCGATAAAAAGTCGCTGGTGAAAACCGCCACCTTCGGTCAAGGCGAAGTGGCGTACTCCTACATTCCTAAGGGTTCGCTGTTCCACTACGCCGACAACCTGCAGCGCCCTTATGACCCAGCCCAAGCCAAAAAACTGCTGGCTGATGCGGGTGCCAAGGACCTGAAACTCAACTATGTGGTCAACGCCGGTAATGAGGCGGACGAACAGATCGCGGTGATGATCAAGGATCAGTTGGCGAAGGTCGGTGTGACGGCCAACCTGCAGAAAGTCGACCCAACCCAAAGCTGGCAGATGCTGGTGGACGGTGAGTACGACCTGTCGGTGATGTACTGGACCAACGACATCCTCGACCCGGACCAAAAGACCACTTTTGTGTTGGGTCACGACACCAACCAGAACTACATGACTCGCTACAAGAACGACAAGGTCAAGGATTTGGTTGCTGCGGCACGTATCGAGGCCGACCCGGTCAAGCGTGAGCAGATGTACGTCGACCTGCAGAAAATGGCGAAACAGGATGTGAACTGGATCGACCTTTACTACAGCCCGTACATCAACATCTCACGCAAGAATGTCAGTAACTTCCTGCAGAACCCGATGGGGCGCTTTACCCTTGAGGAAGTGGTGAAGAACTAAGCCGTTGAGCCCGCCCTGACAGGCGGGCTTTTAATTGGCTTGCCAGCTTCACGAGTCGCCTGAATTCCAGGCAAAAAAAAGCCTGCATCGCTGCAGGCTTCTTTTATTGTCTGGCTCCACGACCTGGACTCGAACCAGGGACCCAATGATTAACAGTCATTTGCTCTACCAACTGAGCTATCGCGGAATACGCCGTATGTTACTGATTAAAAAAGAGAAGTCAAGCGCTTAATGCCTGCGAAGGACGTGAGTCTCGGCGTTCATCTGACTCGAACCGCAGTTAGCGACTTTGTCTCACTCCACCGTCTAACGATGTTTTACAGGGTCTGCACGATGATCTGACTTTTCAAGTCGTTAACCATGCTTTCAATCACTGGTTTCATCGCCTTGAAGTCCTGCGGAGTGCAGACAGCATCGGCATGGGCGAACTTGAAGCTGCGGTTAATCACAACGGCATTGCCTTGCTTGGTATAGGTCGAGTTGTAGTCAAAGCTGGCTTTTTGCAGTGATACCGGCTTGGGCACGGCGAGGATGGTCACCTCTTTTGGAAACTCGAAGCGCGCCTGTTCCTGGGTTTCTCCGGAGATGCAGGTGAAGCCCTGGGTGCGTTCTTGCTCGGAAGCGAAGGCAAACACGTTTTGTGCAATGCCTCCCGCCAGGCTACTGAGAGTCGGCACGCCCGTAGGTCCTGGCAGGTTGACCAGGTTGTCAGTGCGCCCTTTGAGCGTGTTTTTGAAGAGACTGGCTTGTTCACGCAACGAATCGCTTTCGAATTTACCTTTGCCCGCTTGCCCGTACAGGTTGAGGATTTGCTGGATCATCGAATCGCGATCAACCGGCGTCATTGAATTGAGCACATAACGATTGAATTCCGAGCCCCAGCCTTCCACGGTCGAGGCGTGAGTGAAGTCGGCGGCGCCGCTGCCTTCGACCTTGTACAGCAGGTTGTTGGTTACCTTACCCAACTGGGTGGCCGGCGTTTGTGCCAGTTCGCCGGATTGGGTCAACAGCACAGGCTTGCCCAGCACCGGTATCGGCAGGTAGCCAGCAGCAATGGGCGCAGCGGTCGAGTCCAGATACAGGTCAAGGGCCGGCACATAAGTAATCGCATGGTTGAGCAGGCCCAGGGTCGGCACCTTCGGCAGGATGTAGCTGTTGCCCAAGTTGATCAAGGCGGGAGAGCTTTCGATAGCCACTGCACTGAGCAGGGCTTCAAGGAGTGCTACGTGATCCTTGCAGTCACCGTAGCGGTTATCCAAGACGGCCTGGGCCGGATGAGGCACTACGCCGCCAGCGCCCACATAGACAGCCACATAACGAACGTTTTTGCGTACCCAATCGCTGAGCGCCAAGGCTTTGCTGCGCGGTGACGAGAGGTTGGCGGTGAGCTCTTTGGCCAGTGCGGAGATGGCCGGAGTCACCTCGACATTGGCTCTGGCCTCATACGCCTGGGCAAAGTCCTTGAAGCTGGCGAAGGTCGAGACGGCCAGGTACTGACCATAATCGACATAGGAAACGGCGCCGTTTTCTATACGCGCCTTTTCCTGCGGTACGTAGTCCCAGCGATAGACCTTGCGTCCGTCAACAGCCGGCGCAGTGGTCGCCTTGAAGCCCTTGGCATCGACGTACAGCGGCTTGTCGGCAGGCAAGTCGTAGCTGAGACTCAGTTGTTCGACGTGATAGAAGTTCGGCACAAAAAGGTCTTCGAACTGCTGAGGGAACAGCGCCGTGGTGCGCTGGCGTTGATAGCGCAAGACCAATCGATCCCCTACGGCCACCTCAGGGAAGATCACTACCTTAACTCGTGAGTCCTGGAACATGGGTGCCTGTGAAGAGGCCAGTTCCTGCTGTTCCTTGATCTGTTCGGCGCCCACCGCAACCTTGCGGCCATCGGGCTTCTGAGTGAAGGCCTCGATCACCTCCAGGGTTTCCAGGGAGCGGTTATAGCTCAGCGAGTGTTGGGCACTGTATTTGATTGCCCGCTCTTCGTTGATCCGCGAGATCAATTCGACGTTGAGGACAAAACTGCCGTCGGCGTTCACCACGTAAGACTGATTGTTTTTTTCGAAGGTGACAGAGTGATCAGTGTCATCAGTGCTGGCCTGCGCAGTGTTGAGCGTACAGGCAGCCAATAGCAGTGCGCCCAACAGGCGCAGTGGGGACAGGTAAAAGCCTTGCATAGAGATCCTTTCTAAGTCGTGCGACGCTCACTCATCAGGGGGTGAGCGCAATATTTCGGATGTGAATAGTTCTCAATAATGACAGTATGGGCACACCGACTGCAAGTGGCGATTAGCTAGTACGGTCCCAAGTCAACATAATATGGGAGATGGCCGTGTCGATGAGATCATGGCCGATGCCATCCCGTGCCTGGATGGAAATACCTTGCAGGAAGCTGTCGAACACCGTGGCCAGGGCTTGCGCATTAGTGTGTGCAGGCAACTCGCCATTGGCGATGGCGCGTTCGACACAGCTCACGATTCCGGCGCGGGTGCGTTCGCGGGACTGGGTCAGGGCGGCGGTCACTTCGCGGCTTTCCGGGGCCGGGGCGCTCATGACACCCAGGCTCACCATGCAACCCTTGGGGTGACCGTCTTCACACTGCATGTGGGCGGATTGGCGTAGGGCGGCCTCTACAGCCTCACGAGGCGCGAGGTTTTCATCCCACAAACACTCAGTGACCTGGGCAAAACTGGTCAGGTAACGCTGCACGCATTCCTGGAACAAATCCGCCTTTGAACCGAACGCCGCGTAAAAACTCGGCGCGGAAATCCCGCCGCCCAGGCCAGCCTTCAACTGGTTCAGTGACGTAGCGTCGTAACCGTACTCCCAGAACAGGTGCAAGGCTTGTTCCACCGCTTGATCGCGGTCGAAGTTGCGGGGGCGGCCCATCTGCGCCATGACGAAATCCTCTGAGTGATGACTTAAATACTAGTCGATACAGAAGTCGTTGACAATGACAGCTCGCCTCCTTCAGCATTTGTACCGATCAGTATTTATGTAGCTCTTTGAGCTGCCCTCAATCAAGGAGCCTCCCTGTGACTGCCTCAATTTCCCTGCCGGCCGATGCCGTGCCGGATCGCTTGCCCGTCGGTGCCTTGTTGGCCCTGGCGATGACCGGCTTTATCTGCATCGTTACCGAAACCCTGCCCGCCGGCTTGCTGCCGCAGATCAGCGAAGGCCTGGCGATTTCCCCGTCCATGGCCGGGCAGATGGTCACGGCCTATGCGCTGGGTTCGGTGCTGGCGGTGATTCCACTGACCATCGCCACCCGGGGCTGGCGCCGGCGCAATGTGCTGTTGCTGACCATCGTTGGTTTTCTGCTGTTCAACTCCATCACCGCGCTGTCGTCCCACTACGGGCTGACGCTGGTGGCGCGCTTCTTTGCCGGAGTGGCGGCGGGGCTGGCCTGGAGCCTGTTGGCCGGTTACGCGCGGCGCATGGTGGCGCCTCATCAACAGGGCAGGGCGCTGGCGCTAGCCATGGTCGGAACGCCGATTGCGCTGTCGCTGGGGGTTCCGCTGGGTACCTGGTTGGGCAGTCTCGTCGGTTGGCGCACGGCCTTTGGCATCATGTCGGCGATGACCTTGGTACTGATCGTCTGGGTGCTGGTGAAGGTCCCGGATTATCCCGGCCAGGCGTCCCACCAACGGATGCCATTGCGCAAGGTGCTCACTACACCGGGTGTGCGGCCGGTGCTGGCGGTGGTGATTGCCTGGATGCTGGCGCACAACATTCTCTATACCTATATCGCGCCGTTCGTGGCGCCGGCGGGGTTGTTGGCGCGGGTGGATCTGGTGCTGTTGGTGTTCGGTGTGGCGGCGCTGGTGGGAATCTGGATCACCGCTCGGTTGGTCGAGCCATTGCTGCGCAGGACGGTGCTGGTCAGCCTCGCGACTTTCGCCGCGACGGCCCTGGCATTTGGTTTCTTTGCCGAGGTACCGGCAGTGATCTACGTCGGCATGGCGGTGTGGGGGTTGAGCTTTGGCGGTGCCGCGACGTTGTTGCAAACCGCTCTGGCCGACGCTGCCGGTGACGGTGCCGACGTCGCGCTGTCGCTGAACGTGGTGGCCTGGAACAGCGCCATCGCGGGAAGTGGCGTGGTGGGAGGGGTATTGCTTGATACCTGGGGTGTGGTTTCGTTTCCGTGGGCGATGGTGCTTTTGGTGGTAGTGGCATTTGTCATTACGTGGACTGCCCGCTCCCATGGTTTCAAATCGGGCCCGCGCGGAGTCGGCAAATCAGCGGTGGCCGGGCATTGAGTACCATGCCCAATGGTTACAGTTTTGTTCTGCGCACTGAGTGCTTTTGCCCCATTTTCGAGCGTGCTGCGCAGATTATTGAGTGACACCCTGCCTATCCCCGGGCCTGACCGCTGCGGTCCGTTTCTTGCTTGAGCCAGCTTAAACAATGACATGGCATTTTGCCGCTAATCATTTCAAGGCTGCATCCACGGCTGCAGTGTGTGGGTTGTTCAGGGGAGTAGTCGGACATGCAGGGTATTTTGTCGCCAGGCATCCGCCTGCTCGGACGTTTCGGATTTGCGCGCAAGTTTCAGATACTGTTTTTTCTTTTCATGCTGCCCTTGGCGGGCAGTCTATGGATGATCGGGCAGGACTATCGCGGCAAGCTGACAGTGATTTCAAATGAGCAATCCGGGGTGCGCCAATTGCTGGCGCTCGATGCATTGGACGGCCAGCTGACCACGCAGCGCAACCTCGCGGCGCGCTGGAAGGCGGCTGACATCCTGCATGAGCCAACACCTGCGGCCAAGGCTGCGATGGCTGCGGTCGATGCCAATAACCCGGTGATATTGCAGAGCCTGCAAGCGCTGGGCGACGGGCTCAAAGTACAGAATGCCAGTGCGGACACCCTGGCACGCTTTGAGGTTTTGCAGGTGTCGGTCAAGGGCATGGACACCCAATCCTTGCGTGCCGTGGGCTGGTGGCCGGATGGCTACGACCGCTTTACTTCAGCGCTGACGGCGATGCAAAACCTGCGTGAACAGATCACCCTGGACTCCGGATTGATCCTCGATCCCTGGCTTGAAACCTACTTGCTGATGCAGATTGCCACCCAGCAGGCGCCCGATCTGATTGAGCGTATTGGTCGCATGGCGAGCGTCGGGCAGTCGTCCATCGCCTCGGGGCAGTTCACCTTGCAAAGTCGTTTGCAGATGCGTGACCTGCGCGGTCGCATCGGCGATGCGCGGGATCAGTTGGTCAAGGCGGCTGCATCGCTTAAAGCCAAGCAGTACCCAGGGGTACAAACCTGGACCGCTCAGTACGACAACAGCTTGCAGCTGCTGGATAACGAACTGAAAGTGCTGGACGACGGGGTGTTCGGCGGCACGATTAAGCTCGATACCAGCGGGTTCGAGCGCAGTGTCGACGGCATGCTCGGGACTTTGGGCGCACTGCGCAATCAGTCGCTGACCTCCCTTGATGCGCGCCTGAGCTACTACCGCGCCCTCTCGTTCAAGCAAATCATCCCCGTGGCGGTGACGTTCAGCATTCTGGCGTTGGCGGCCCTGTACCTGTTCGTGTGCCTGCAGGCATCGATTCGGCGCAGCGCCAGCAGTATCACCACCCTTGCTGAATCCCTGCGCGACGGCAACCTGTGTGTCGAGGTAACGATTGAAGGCCGTGACGAACTGGCCGCGATCAGCACCGCGCTCAACGTCGCGGTGGTGCAGTTGCGCAGCAGTCTGCTGGGCGTTAATCACGAAACGCAGCAGTTGGGGTCTGCGGTGCTGACGCTCAATGCGCAATCGGGCAGCACGCTCACTGAAGTAGAAGACCAGCAACTGCAAATCAGCCAGATTGCAGCGGCCGCAACGCAGTTGGCGGCGACGTCCATGGGCGTCGCCAAAAGTTGCGAGCAGGCTGCAGGCAGCGCCCAGCAAACCCGACGTATTGCCGAGGACAGCAGCCGTGACAGCCTGCGTACCACGGCTAGTATTCAACAACTCAACCAGCGCCTGACCGACACCGCCAATGCACTGGGGGAAGTGAGCCAGCAGGGGCAGCAGATCCAATCGGTGGTCGACACCATTCGCGGTATTGCCGAACAGACCAACTTGCTGGCGCTTAACGCCGCCATTGAGGCCGCACGAGCGGGCGAGCAGGGCCGAGGTTTTGCCGTAGTGGCCGATGAAGTTCGAAGCCTGTCACAACGCACCCAGGCATCCACGGCGCAGATCGCCAGCACTGTGGACAGCTTGCGCGCGACGGTGAGCCAGGCGGTCAGCCTGATGGGCGCCGCCTGCGACCAGGCGATGACCGATGCCGAATCCGTAACCGGGCTGGGCAATCGGCTGGGTGAGATCGCCAGCGCGGTGCAAAACGTCACGGATACATTGGCGCAGATCGCCGTGGCGGTTGAAGAACAGGCCGCGACGGCGGATGAGGTGAGCGGGAATATTCAGCAGGTTGATCAGGCGGCAGGGCGCTTGCTGGAGGGCGCGCGGGCGGTGAATCAAGCGGCGGATACGTTGAGTAAGGGAAGTCGGGCGTTGAGTGAGAATACGGCGCGGTTTCGGCTGGGGTAATGTTAGGCGCTCCATTTCCTTAGCTTGCTGGCATACCCACGCCTGTGCCCTTTTCCGGTGTCGCCACATCATGCAGGGAAATCCTTGAAGTCTCCGGCAATGCCAAACCACCCGCCAGCGCCAGCAATGCAACCGCGATCAGATAAAACGCCGGCGACAGGTTGCTGCCGGTGGTGCTGATCAACCACGTCGCCACCAGCGGTGCGGTGCCGCCGAAGATCGTGTAGGCCATGTTGTAGGTGATCGCCGACGCGGTGTATCGCGTACGGGTCGGGAAGGTTTCCGAGAGCAAGGCCGCCGTGACCACGCCACACAATACCGCGCCAATCGCCAGGAGCATCACACCGACAATGGACGCTGCGAACGAGCCAGAACTGGCCATCAGGAACGAGGGAAACACCACCACAATCAACAGCGCGCACGCCGTCATCACTGTTATTCGACGTCCGACCCGATCCGAATACAGCCCGGCCAGCGGGCAGATCGCCGCCGCGAATAGCAAGGCAATCAGCGACACCAGCAACGCCGTTGCGCGACTCAAGCCCCCCGCGACTTGCAGGTAAGTCGCGAAGTAGGTGGTGAACATATAAAACGACAGCGCCGTGAGCGACACAAAAGCGCCCAGGCAGCAGATCGCCGCACCATGGTTGCGCAAGGTTTCCTTGAGCGGGGAGTGTGCGACTGCATCTTCCTGAGTCACCGCCTGGAAAGCCGGTGTCTCATCCAGCTTCCAGCGCAGGTAAAGACCCACCAGGCCCAGCGGCGCAGCAATCAGGAACGGCAGGCGCCAGCCCCAGCTACCCATCGCTTCGGCCGATAACGACGCTTCAAGTGCGTAGGCCACCACCGCGGCCGCAGCGAAGGCGGAAAACGTCGACACCGGAATAAAACTGCCGTACCAGGCGCGTTTATCACTCGGTGCATGCTCCATCAGATAGGCACAGGCACCGGCGTATTCTCCCCCAGCGGAAAAACCCTGGGCGCAACGAATCAGCGAAAGAAGAATCGGCGCCATGACCCCGATCGCGGCATACGTAGGCAGCAGGCCGATCAAGGTCGTCGCACCGGCCATCAACAAAATCGTCATCGCCAGCGTTCGCTTGCGGCCGATCCGGTCCCCCAGCATGCCGAAGAAAATCCCTCCAAGAGGCCGAAACGCAAAGGCCACGGCGAATACCGCAAAGGTCTTGAGCAGCGCAGCACTGGCATCGCCGCTGGGGAAAAACTGCTGAGCGATGGTCGTGGCCAAAAAGCCATAGACGGCGAAGTCGAACCACTCGACGAAATTGCCGATGCCGGCGGCTACGATCACTTTTCGTAGGGTTTTTGGGCTTACCTGTTCGGTGGATGCGCTCGTCATGGGGGGCCTCGGCGTTTCGTCAGTAAGCGTTCGATTATCGAGGGAGTGACTGAGGCGGCGGGGTTCAAAAGTGTCATCCGCGTAGTCAGTACCGACTTGATGCGGGTGAAACAGGCAGGATTCGGGCCAGGTGGTGGGGCGTTGATTGCGAGGTGGGGTTGGATGATTTTTTATTGGATTGTCGGAATGCGGTTTGCGGGATAAAGCGTTGCAAAGAGTCGGGGGCAGACTCCGTTTATGCGTAGAGTTTCGCCATGGAGTAGTTTACTTTGCACCTTTAGGCATGGCCTGCACCTGGCCTATGGCTGTCGGTGCTGAAGGGCCGTTACCGACCCATAGCTGCCGGTCAGCAGCGGCAGAATTCGGCCAATAGGTTGTTTGGACCGGGGCCCCGTATTCAGGGCGAATCAGGTGGGGAGGGTCACGTAAACTTCGATATCGACTCTGGCAGAGGTGGCCACGAGGATAAGGGATCGGCAGGCGCTACAACAACTGAGGAGCTCAAGTTCGCGGGGCCAGTGTCGATCAAGAACAGCTGGTCCCGCGTGATTCGTAGATCAACGCTTTATGGCATCACACTTGTTACGCAAATTGCTATCTTGAATGTTGCCGCAGCTTTGGCCATTGACTTTGGCATTGCAGAAAGCACGTTGATCGTTGTCACTGATGTTGCCGCAACTTTGACCGTTCATTTCCGCCGAGCAACTGGCCCGAAGGTCGTTGTCGTGGATGTTGCCGCAGCTTTGGCCATTGGTTTTGGCCTCGCAATACGCGCGTTGATCGCTGTCGCCGATGTTGCCGCAACCGGCATGAGCGTAGGTACTCAAGATCAATAACAACGCAATGATAACTCTCATCACTCTCTCCATGTGTGTCAGGAAATAGCCTGACGCTGACTGATCCAAAATGATCTTGCTAATGCAGTTTACAATCAAATTGACATCATTTTTGTGGGAGTTCCACAGGCGGATGGGAGGATTCGGGCGTACAGTTTTATGTTTTCAGCGGCACCCGAGTAGCCCTAGTTTCGAAGACGCGCCGAGTGACCGCTTTTGGCCGAAAGCAGCCGTTCCCAATGCCTGAACCTGGCTGGCACCCTTTCTAAATCTGCTCTGAAACCATCCAATCCAAAAAGCTACGCAGTTGAGTCGAAAAATCCTCGCGCCCAGCGCATGGGCTTCTGGCCTGGGAGAAGAAAAAATAAATCCGGGGCCTCATCGATGGGTAACGCTGGAGGAACAGTTCAACATAATCCTCCAGTGTCTGCGGCCAGATTGATGCCTGCTCCGAGCGAAGTATTTGAGTTGACCTGATCAGTTTGCGCGACGCTGCCCGCTGCAGACGATGCAACTCTGCCGGCGCTTTACCCGGCCTCCCTCACCAACCATTATGCGTCGCTCGCACTCATGCCAACGGTGTCGCACATTCGTGGTGAAAAGGAACTGCAGTTGAACGAACAGACATTGTCCATGCGCCTGGAGCGCGTGGCAGCGCATGTGCCAGCAGGTGCGCGCCTGGCCGATATCGGCTCGGATCACGGCTACCTGCCGGTGGCGTTGATGCGCCGTGGCGCCATCGTGGCGGCGGTGGCCGGCGAGGTGGCATTAACGCCGTTCCGCTCGGCCGAACGCACCGTGCGCGAGAACGGCCAAGACCTGCGGGTCACCGTGCGCCTGGCCAATGGCCTTGCAGCGATCGAGCCGGAAGACGGGATCACGGCGATCAGCATCTGCGGCATGGGCGGTGAGACGATCCGCGACATCCTCGACAGCGGCAGGGCGCGCCTGAGCGGCCAGGAACGGCTGATCCTGCAGCCCAACGGCGGCGAGCAGCCACTGCGCCAATGGCTGATGGAGAATGGCTACCGCATCCTCTTCGAGGAACTGCTGCAGGAAAACCGCTTCTACTACGAAATCATTGTCGCCGAGCGCACCGGGCCGGTGGCGTACACCGCCGAGCAGCTGTACTTCGGCCCGCTACAGATGCAGGCCCGAAGCCCGGCGTTCCTGGTCAAGTGGCAGCGCATCTTGCGCCACAAGCAGCAGACCCTGACTAACTTCGCCCATGCGCGGCAGGCCGTGCCCGAGGAGAAAGTGCAAGACATCGCCCGACAGGCCCAGTGGATCACCGAGCTGCTGGGTTGAGCCTAAGACAAAGCAAGGGCCAATATGAATCGCTCTCAACTTCGTAGATACATCTGAATGACAGCTTTTGGCCGATTGCTACCTGTTGCGACAGGCAGCAATGGGCCAATCTCTCTCGTCCGCTGCGTCGGCGGCCGTGTCAGCACATCCTTGAGATAGGCATACGGATCATGCCCATTCATGCGTGCTTAGATATCCAGGCAAATTTTGCCGAAATGCTGGTTGGTTTCCTGATACTTGAACGCTTCGACAATCTCGCTCAAAGGGAAATGACGATCAATAATCGGGCGCATGCCATTGGCATTGATGGCTCGGATCATGTCTTGCTGCTGGCTGCGGCTACCCACCAACACACCCTGCAGACGCACTTGCTTGATCAGTGCCGGTACAAAATTCATTGCACCGCTTACGCCACTCAATATCCCGATGACGGAGATGTGACCAGCAACCCGAATTGCAATCATCGATTGCTCAAGCGTCGCAGGGCCGCCGACTTCGATGATGTGGTCAACACCACGGCCACCCGTTAGAGCGCGTGCAGTTTCGCCCCAGTTAAGGTCTTTGCGGTAATTGATCACATGATCAGCGCCTAGCGCTTTCAGACGTTCAAGTTTTTCGTCGCTTGAAGAAGTAGCAATGACGGTAGCACCGGCCATTTTAGCGAACTGCAGGGCGAAAATTGAAACGCCACCAGTGCCTTGGACGAGCACGGTGTCGCCCGGCTTGAGTGAGTCATCGGCCATCAGGGCGCGCCATGCAGTAAGGCCGGCGGTGGTAAGCGTCGACGCTTCGGCATGGCTGTAGCCAGTAGGCGCGAGGGTGAACGATGTGGCTTTGGCCGTCACTTGCTCACGAGCGTAGCCGTCAATGCCATCACCTGGCACGCTAACAAAGCCTTCAACCAGTGGCGCACCGTTGATCCACTCCGGGAAGAAGGTGCTGACGACCGAGTCACCCACCTTGAATTCAGTGACATCTGGGCCGACAGCAATGACTTCACCTGCACCATCGGCCATGGGGATGCGTTTTTCGCTAGGGCCCCACATACCGCTGACCACCGCGAAGTCGTGGTAGTTGAGCGAGTTGGCGTGAAGGCGTACGGTGATTTCGCCACGCGCTGCGGCTTGGACTTCGCTGCTGCCAACCACAACCTTTTCATAGCCGCCACCGGGTTGGACGAAGATAGTTTTGCTGCTCATAGGGGTTTCCTTATGTTTTCTAATTACGCGAAATAACGAAATGAATGTTTAAAAATTACAATTCGATGATCAACCTAGCCGCAAAGTCATCAATCGCCTGCTCATTGCGCCGGTAGTAAGTCCACTTTCCGATGCGGGTGGTTAGCACGAAGCCTGCACGTTGCAAGATAGCTAAATGTGCAGACGCGGTAGAAGGTGAAAGCCCAGCCTTGTGCTGCAAATGGGTTACGCACACTCCTATCGCAGGATCGCCATGATCCTGAGGTGGGAAATTACTGAGTGGGTCTTTGAGCCACTCCATCATTTGCATGCGAGTGTCATTGCCCAGGGCTTTGAGCTGTTCGAGTATCATGGTCGGCAATGTTACGCTTTTTTCCGAAATGTTCAATAAGTAATCTATTGCCCTTCGCAAGGGTTTGAAATCAAAAAAACGCATCCAGCTGAATCGACCCTACTTTTGTAGGCGCCTTGAATGACTGCTTGGACTACCCCGCTCTGGTAGACATCCCCGGTCTATGCTTGAACGTCCGCTTCTAGCCGAAAGCAGCCCTTTTATTCCCATACAGGTCTACCATGCCACCCCGGCAGTGGTTTCACGCGCTATCGGCCTCAAGCCTACAAGGTATGCCAATGACCTCGCTAACCCGCAACACCTCGTCGTTCACCTCGGTAGAGGTAACCCAATGAGCATCGACCAGATCAGCCTGCCCAAGGGCGTAGGCCCGCACGCCGCCAAACTGCTCGACGCCATCACTGGCGCTGACACGAAAGAAGACCTGAACCGCGCTGGCGGCAAGGCCGAAGGGTTTGTGTTAGGTCTGGAAAGCGCCAAGGCGATTAAAAGCCAGGTCGCCGAGTCGTTGTATGTGGCTTATGACGACGCGGCGAGCCATCGGTTGAGTGAGTTGAAGGGCTAGTTTCATTAGGGCCGCGCTGGGCTTTAGCTACAGGGTGTTTCGCGGTCCATCAGTTTGCCCATCAGCAGCACGCCCAACTCGCTCAGTTGGTGAATGGCCAGTGCTACGTCGCGGTGTTTGCCGGACAGGTCGAGGAGCAAGGTGCTCTCATTGCTTGGCTCGACTTAACGCCGATTCAACCACACCGTCTGCGCATTGCAGAACTCCCTTACACCAAAGTGCGACAACTCCCGCCCAAATCCACTCTTCTTTACACCCCCAAACGATACCCGAGGGTCGGACACGCTGTAGGCATTGATAAAGATGCCGCCGGTCTCCAGTTCGTTGGCAATGTTGCGGGCTTTTTCCGGGTCGGTGGTGAACACGCTGGCGGTCAGGCCGAATTCGCTGTCGTTGGCCAGGGCCACGGCGTGTTCGGCATCGCGGGCGGTGATGATGGAGGCCACGGGGCCGAACAGTTCCTGTTTGAACGAGGTCATTTGGTCGGTGACGTTCGCCAGTACCGTAGGCGCGTAGAAGTTGCCCGGGCCTTTGACCTTGTTACCGCCCAGCAGGAGGGTGGCGCCTTCTGCCAGGGTGGCCTGGACTTGCCCGTCTAGTTCATCGCGCAGGTCGAAGCGCGCCATCGGGCCGATGTAGGTGTCGATGGCGGATGGGTCGCCCACCACTAGGTTGCGGCTGGCTTCGAGGAATTTGGTGGTGAAAGCGTCTACCACGCCTTCTTCGATGATCAGGCGCTTGGCGGCGGCGCAGACTTGGCCGCTGTTCTGGAAGCGGCCGATCACGGCGGCTTGCACGGCTTCGTCGAGGTTGGCGTCGTTGAGCACGATAAATGGATCGGAGCCGCCCAGTTCCAGCACGCATTTTTTCAAGGCCGCACCGGCCTGGGAACCGATCGCCATACCGGCGCGCACGCTGCCGGTCAGGGTGACGGCGGCGATGCGCGGGTCAGCAATGGCCTTGGACACGCCGTCCGGGCTGACGTTGATCACTTCGAACAGGCCGTCGGCGAAGCCCGCACGCTGGAACGCTTCTTTCATCAAGTATGCGCTGCCCATCACGTTGGGCGCGTGCTTGAGCACATAGGTGTTGCCGCTGAGCAGGGTCGGCACGGCGCCGCGCAGCACTTGCCACACCGGGAAGTTCCACGGCATCACGGCGAGGATCGGTCCCAGCGGGCGGTATTCGATATGGGCCTGGCCGTTGTCCACCAGGGTCGGCTCCGGGGCGAGCATGGCCGGGCCGTGGGCGGCGTACCATTCGGCCAGTTGCGCGCACTTTTCGATTTCGCCACGGGCCTGGGCGATGGGTTTGCCCATTTCCAGGGTGATCATCTGCGCCATGGCTTCGGCTTGGTCGCGCAGGATGGTGGCCAGGGCCAGCAGCAGTTCGGCGCGCTGCCCGACAGGTGTGCGGCGCCAGCTGCGGAAGGCGCTGTTGGCGCGGGTGAGGGCGGCGTCCAGCTGCGACTCGGATTCAAACGGGTACTGGCCGACGGTTTCGCCGTTGGCGGGGTTGATCGACAAGGCATGGGTCTGGTGAGAAATAGCGTTCATGGCACCGTCCTGCGCAGTGAATGAGAAGGAGGCCAGCGTACGGGGCTGTATCTTTTCCGGGAACTGAATAATATTAAGCAATACATTCACGTTTGGAGAATGACTTGGATCTTGTCCAGCTGGAAATTTTCAAAGCCGTTGCCGAGCAAGGCAGCATCAGCGCCGCCGCGCAGTTGATTCATCGGGTGCCGTCGAACCTGACCACCCGGATCAAGCAACTGGAGCAGGACTTGGGAGTGGATCTGTTTATCCGTGAGAAGAGCCGCCTGCGTCTGTCGCCTGCCGGGTGGAGTTTCCTCGGTTATGCCCGGCGCATTCTCGACCTGGTGCAGGAAGCCCGCATGACCGTCGCCGGGGAGGAGCCCCAGGGGCCGTTTGCGCTGGGCTCGCTGGAAAGCACCGCCGCTGTGCGCATTCCGGCGGTATTGGCGGCGTATAACCAGAAACACGCCAAGGTGGAGCTGGACCTGACCACCGGGCCTTCCGGGACGATGATCGATGGCGTGCTGTCAGGCCGGCTCGTCGCCGCCTTTGTCGACGGCCCGGTGCTGCACCCGACCCTGGAAGGCGTGGCAGTGTTCGAGGAGGAGATGGTGGTGATCGCTCCGTTGAACCATGCGCCGATCACTCGGGGCCAGGACGTTAACGGCGAGAGCATCTATACCTTTCGCTCCAACTGTTCCTACCGGCACCACTTTGAACGCTGGTTCTCCCAGGACGCCTCGGTGCCCGGCAAGATCTTCGAAATGGAGTCCTATCACGGCATGCTCGCCTGCGTCAGCGCCGGTGCCGGGCTGGCGTTGATGCCCCGCAGCATGCTGGAAAGCATGCCGGGCTTTAAGACGGTGAGCGTGTGGCCGCTGGCAGACGAGTTCCGCCTGTTGAACACCTGGCTGATCTGGCGCCGGGGCACGGTGTCGCAAAGCTTGAACAGTTTTGTGCGCCTGCTGGAAGAGCGTGCAGTGGCGTTACCGTAGCGTTGTCGAGCCCCAGCGAGGCTACGTTGGCCACGCCACCGTCCTCAGATCAGCCACCAAATTGCAGGGTGCCCATGGCCAGCTTGGCCATCAGCGAAGTAGTGGCCAGTTGCACAAGCCACAAGGCCAAGCCGCCGAGGAATACGCCGAGGGCCACTTGCAGGACCAGGCTTTTCTGGCGCTTGGCGTGTTGCGGGCGAGGGGTGAAGTGATCCAGTTCGTCACGGTCGGCACGCAGGTCCATGTCATCGTTTTTCATAGGGTACTCAAGGAAAAGGGAGTGAGTTGCTACCAGTCTAGGGGCGACGCGTAGAAAACAGCGAATTTTTAAGGCTGCTTACTCACCACAGGGTCGGTGTTTACAAACTAAAAGGGGAAGCCACTGGCTTCCCCTTTTTTACATCGCAGGCAGGTTACAGCACCTGAACGATAGCCTTGGTCACAGCACCAATGTTCGCCTGGTTCAACGCAGCCACGCAGATGCGACCGGTGTCCAGGGCATAGATGCCGAATTCGTTGCGCAGGCGAGTGACTTGTTCAACGGTCAGGCCTGAGTAGGAGAACATCCCACGTTGGCGCCCGACGAAGCTGAAGTCGTGGCCCGGTGCAGCCTTGGCCAACTGCTCGACCATCTGCACCCGCATGCCGCGAATGCGTAGGCGCATCTCGGCCAGTTCCGCTTCCCATTGGGCGCGCAGTTCAGGGCTGTTCAGCACGGCTGCGACAATCGCTGCGCCGTGGGTCGGCGGGTTGGAGTAGTTGGTGCGGATCACGCGTTTGACCTGGGACAGGATGCGCGCGCTTTCTTCTTTTGACTCGGTAACGATGGACAGGGCGCCAACGCGCTCGCCGTACAACGAGAACGACTTGGAGAACGAACTGGAGACAAAGAAGGTCAGGCCCGATTCGGCGAACAGGCGCACGGCGGCGGCGTCTTCTTCGATGCCATCGCCAAAGCCCTGGTAGGCCATATCGAGGAATGGCACCAGGTTCTTCGCCTTGACCACGTCCAGCACGTTCTGCCAGTCGGCCGGGCTCAAGTCGACGCCGGTCGGGTTATGGCAGCAGGCGTGCAACACAACGATGGACTGCGCCGGCAGTGCGTTGAGATCTTCCAGGAGACCTGCACGGTTCACGTCGTGGGTGGCAGCATCGTAGTAGCGATAGTTCTGCACCGCGAAGCCAGCACCTTCGAACAGCGCGCGGTGGTTTTCCCAGCTTGGGTCGCTGATGGCGACGACAGCGTTGGGCAGCAATTGCTTGAGGAAGTCCGCGCCGATTTTCAGGGCGCCGGTACCGCCGACAGCCTGGGCGGTGATGACACGGCCGGCGCTGATCAGCGGCGAATCGTTACCCAGCAGCAGCGTTTGCACGGCCTGGTCGTAGGCGGCGATGCCATCGATCGGCAAGTAGCCGCGGGCCGCGTGTTGCGCCACGCGAACGGCCTCCGCTTCGGCAACGGCACGCAAGAGTGGAATCTTCCCCTCCTCGTTGCAGTAAACGCCCACGCCAAGGTTGACCTTGGTGGTTCGTGTATCGGCGTTAAATGCTTCGTTGAGGCCCAGGATAGGATCGCGTGGTGCCATTTCGACAGCGGAGAACAGGCTCATTTTTGCGGGGGCTCTGAATGGGGAAAGGAGGGACGTGTCGCGCTCCAGCCGAATGCACTAGAGCGGTGCACAAACGGGGAGCTAGTATAGAGGCCATCACTGCTCGCGGCGACAGCCGAAACGGTTTTTCGGGTAAGTTTTTCGGTTTATTTACTGACCGTTAGTCTTATTGCAACAGTGATGGCAAACCGCATGCAGGACGATTGCCTTGAAACCCGTCACATTTGCCTCCACTTCTACAGTTATCATGGTTTTTTCCTACGGCGGGCGCTTTTGCAGCCTTCGTTGCATGTTGTTTTTTTCGTCCTTGCCAGTTCCACCGTGCCGGGGTGACTTCAGAGGTAGCGTATGTCGGATTTCCAGCTAGTCACCCGCTTTGAGCCCGCCGGCGATCAACCGGAAGCCATCCGTCTGATGGTCGAAGGTATCGAAGCTGGCCTGGCCCACCAGACGCTGCTTGGGGTGACTGGCTCGGGCAAGACCTTCAGCATCGCCAACGTGATCGCGCAGATCAATCGCCCGACCCTGGTGCTGGCGCCGAACAAGACCCTGGCCGCGCAGTTGTACGGTGAGTTCAAGGCGTTCTTCCCGAACAACGCGGTGGAGTACTTCGTTTCCTACTACGACTACTACCAGCCGGAAGCCTATGTGCCGTCCTCCGACACCTTTATCGAGAAGGACGCCTCGATCAACGACCACATCGAACAGATGCGACTGTCGGCGACCAAGGCCTTGCTGGAGCGCAAGGACGCGATCATCGTCACCACCGTGTCCTGCATCTACGGGCTGGGCAGTCCGGAAACCTATTTGAAGATGGTGTTGCACGTTGATCGCGGCGACAAACTCGACCAGCGCGCCTTGCTTCGCCGCCTGACGGACCTGCAATACACCCGCAACGACATGGATTTTGCCCGCGCCACCTTCCGCGTGCGTGGCGATGTGATTGATATCTACCCGGCGGAATCCGACCTGGAAGCGATCCGCATCGAACTGTTTGATGACGAGGTAGAAAGCCTGTCGGCCTTCGACCCGTTGACCGGTGAAGTGATCCGCAAACTGCCGCGTTTCACCTTCTATCCTAAAAGCCACTACGTTACGCCGCGAGAAACCCTTTTGGGTGCTGTCGAGGGCATCAAGGTCGAGTTGGCCGAGCGCCTGGAATACCTGCGTTCCAACAACAAACTGGTGGAAGCCCAGCGTCTGGAGCAGCGCACCCGTTTCGACCTGGAGATGATCCTCGAGCTGGGCTACTGCAACGGCATTGAAAACTACTCGCGCTACCTGTCGGGCCGTGAATCCGGATCGCCACCGCCGACTCTCTACGATTACTTGCCGGCGGACGCTTTGCTGGTGATCGACGAATCCCACGTCAGCGTTCCGCAAGTCGGCGCGATGTACAAAGGCGACCGTTCCCGTAAGGAGACCCTGGTGGAATACGGCTTCCGCCTGCCATCGGCGCTGGACAACCGGCCCATGCGCTTTGACGAGTGGGAAAGCATCAGCCCGCAGACCATCTTTGTCTCGGCCACGCCCGGCAACTACGAAGCCGAGCATGCCGGTCGGGTGATCGAACAACTGGTACGGCCGACCGGCCTGGTGGACCCGCAAATCGAAATCCGCCCGGCGCTGACCCAGGTCGACGACCTGCTCTCGGAGATCGGCAAACGCGTGGCCCTGGAAGAGCGGGTGCTGGTCACCACGCTGACCAAGCGCATGTCCGAAGACTTGACCGATTACCTGGCCGACCACGGCGTGCGGGTGCGCTATCTGCACTCGGACATCGACACCGTGGAGCGGGTAGAGATCATCCGCGACCTGCGCCTCGGTACGTTCGATGTGCTGGTGGGGATCAACCTGCTGCGCGAAGGCCTGGACATGCCGGAAGTGTCCCTGGTGGCGATTCTCGATGCCGACAAGGAAGGCTTCCTGCGCTCCGAGCGTTCGCTGATCCAGACCATCGGGCGGGCGGCCCGTAACCTTAACGGTCGCGCAATTCTCTACGCAGATCGGATCACCGGCTCCATGGAGCGGGCCATAGGCGAGACCGATCGTCGACGTGAGAAGCAAATCGCCTTCAACCTGGCCAATGGCATCACCCCTAAAGGCGTATTTAAGGATGTCGCTGACATCATGGAAGGCGCCACCGTGCCGGGTTCGCGCAGCAAGAAGCGCAAGGGCATGGCCAAGGCCGCCGAGGAAAACGCCAAGTACGAAGCCCAACTGCGTTCGCCGAGTGAAATCACCAAGCGTATTCGTCAGCTGGAAGAGAAGATGTACCAGTTGGCCCGCGATCTGGAATTCGAAGCGGCGGCGCAGATGCGCGATGAGATTGGCAAGTTGCGCGAGCGCTTGTTGACTGTCTGATTTGCAGTGACTGCCAGGGCCTCATCGCGGGCAAGCCCGCGATGGCGGCGACTCGGTCTAGTGGGCTTCCCCAGCCTTCAAGCCCGCCGGCAACGCCTTGGTCAACAAAATCGCCAGCATGCTGATCCCCAGCGCCAATCCGACAAAATGAAACGCATCGTTGTAGGCCATGATCTGCGCCTGCTGATGGGCAATTTCACTGAGCTTGCCCAGCGCCGCCGTCTCATTGCCGTACATCTGCGTCAATGTCGCCATGCGTTCGGCCACTTGCGGGTTGGTCGGCACAATGGCCTCGCGCAAATAATCAAAGTAGGTCTTGGCGCGCGCATCCAGCAAGGTCGCCAACAGCGCAATGCCAATCGCGCCGCCCAGGTTACGCAGGATGTTGAACAGGCTCGACGCCGATCCGGCGTCCTGGGGCAGGATATACGCCGTGGCAATCAACGAAATGGTCACCATGATCAACGGCTGCCCAAGTGCGCGGATGATCTGGATCTGGTTGAACTGGCTGCCGGCAAAGTCCGGATTGAGCACCCCCGAGGAAAAACTCGCCAGGCCGAACAGCCCGAATCCTATCGTGCACAGCCATTTCGGTGACACGTACTTCATCAGCTTGGGCACCAGCGGAATCAGGAACAGCTGAGGAATGCCCATCCACATGATCACTTCGCCGATTTGCAGGGCGTTGTAGTTTTGGATCTGCGCCAGGTACAGCGGCAGCAGATAGATAGAGCCATACAACCCCACGCCCATGCCCAGGCTGGAGATGCTCGACAGGCCGAAATTGCGGTTGCCCAGGATGCCCAGATTGATCAGCGGATTGGGTTTGGACACCTGCACGATGACAAAGGTGATCAGGCACAGCAGTGCGATGCTGCCCAGGCTGACAATCAGGCTCGATTCCAGCCAGTCCTTGCGGTGGCCTTCTTCGAGAAACACCTGCAAACAGCCCAGGCCCACGGCGAGGGTAACGATGCCGGTGTAGTCGGTGTTTTTCAGCAAGTTCCAATTGGACGCCTTTTTCTCCAGGCCGTAGAGCACCCCGGCAATCAGTAGCAGTCCCGGCGGCACGTTGATATAGAAAATGTACTCCCAGCCCCAGTTTTCAGTGAGCCAGCCGCCAATGGTCGGTCCGATGGAGGGGGCGAAGGTGGCAGTCATGGCGAACATGGCCATGCCTTTGGCACGGTGGTGTTCGGGCAGCTTGATCAGGGTCAGGGTGAATGCCAGGGGGATCAGCGCGCCGCCGGTAAAGCCTTGCAGAGCGCGAAAGACGATCATACTTTCCAGGCTCCAGGCCATGGAGCACATCAACGAGGCGATCAGAAAACCGACGGAAACCCACACGGCCAACCGGCGTGCCGACAACAGCTGAACCAGCCAGGCGGTGAGGGGGATCATGATGATTTCCGCCACCAGGTATGAGGTGGAAATCCACGAGCCCTCTTCCAGGGTGGCCGACAGCGCGCCCTGGATATCCTTGAGGGACGAGTTGGTGATCTGGATGTCCAGCACCGCCATAAAGGCGCCGAGCATCACGCTCATCACCGCGATCCAGTCGCGCCGGGTTGGTTCGCCGACCGGGCGCAGCAGTTGATCACCGGTCATCGGCTGGGTCTTTGATGTTCACTTTGACGGTGACCGACATGCCCGGGCGGATTTTACCGTGCAGCGGGTTGTCGGCGGCGAAGGTCAGTTTTACCGGAATCCGTTGTACGACTTTAGTGAAGTTGCCGGTGGCATTGTCCGGCGGCAACAGGCTGAACTGTGCGCCGGAGGCGGCGAACAGGCTGTCGACGCGAGCTTCGATGGGCGTGTCACCGTAAGCGTCGAAGGTCAGCTCGGCCTTTTGCCCAGGCTGCATGTGGCCGATCTGGGTTTCCTTGAAGTTGGCCTGGACCCAGATGTCCTGGTCCGGAACGATCGACAGCAGATAAGCGCCGGCCTGCACGTACTGGCCATTGCGGGCGGCGCGCTGGCCGATCAGGCCGCTGATGGGCGCGTGGATTTCACTGCGGGTCAGGTTCAGTTCGGCCTGGGCCAGGTCGGCGTGGGCATTGGCGATCTGCGCATCGAGGCGCTTGATCTCGGCGTTCAAGGCGTTGACCTGTTGGCGCTGGCCTTGCAAATCTGCCTGGGCCTTGGCCACTTGGGAGCGGGCGATATGGTTGTCGGCGGAGAGGGTGGTGACCCGCTCTTCCGAAACATAGCCGGGTTTACGCAAGGTTTGCGCGCGGGACAAGTCGATCTGCGCACGGCCGAGGCTGGCCTGGCTGGAGGAGACCTGGGCGTCTGCGGCTGCGATCAGGCTGGCTTGCTGGGTCAATTTGCTCATGGCCTGCAAGCGCTCGGCTTCGCGGGTGGCGAGGGCGGCGTTGGCGCGGTCCACGGCCAGGTGGAAATCGTCACCTTCGAGCTTGATCAGCAACTGGCCTTTTTTCACATGCTCGTTATCGCCCACCATGACCTCGGCGATCCGCGCGCCGAGCTGGCTAGAGACGCGGGTAATTTCGCCTTGGACGTAGGCGTTGTCGGTGCTTTCATAAAAGCGGCCTTTGAAGAACCACTGGGCGAAAAATCCCAGGGCGATCAGGGCGACAATAAACAGAAAGATAAACAGGCGACGTTTGAGTTGGGCAGGCATGAGGACAGAGTCGGTAACAAAAGGTAATAAAATATAGCCAGCTAACGATTTGGCAAATAGCCATGTCCGGTCAAAGCATTCCTATAGACCGAAGCTTGGCTTATATGCCCTTTGTTGGCCGCCATACGCTGGAGCCCGAGTGCTTCGGGCTGTTACCATTCGCCCCTTGTTTCAATTTCAGTTTTATCGCCCATTCGAGACCCGCCATGACCACCGTCCGCACGCGCATCGCGCCATCGCCCACTGGGGATCCCCACGTCGGCACTGCCTACATCGCTTTGTTCAACTACTGCTTTGCCAAGCAGCATGGCGGTGAATTCATCCTGCGGATCGAAGACACCGATCAACTGCGCTCTACCCGCGAGTCGGAACAGCAGATTTTCGACGCTCTGCGCTGGCTCGGTATCACCTGGGCTGAAGGCCCGGATGTGGGCGGCCCTCACGGCCCGTACCGTCAGAGTGAGCGCAGCGAAATTTACAAAAAGTACACCCAGCAACTGGTCGACCTGGGCCATGCCTTCCCGTGCTTCTGCACCAGCGAGGAGCTGGACCAGATGCGCGCCGAGCAGCAGGCCCGTGGCGAGACTCCGCGCTACGACGGTCGGGCGCTGCTGCTCTCCAAGGAAGAAGTGGCCCAGCGCCTGGCCGCTGGCGAGCCTCACGTGATCCGCATGAAGGTGCCGAGCGAAGGCATTTGCGTGGTCCCGGACATGCTGCGTGGCGATGTCGAGATCCCGTGGGATCGCATGGACATGCAAGTGCTGATGAAGACCGACGGCCTGCCAACTTACTTCCTGGCCAACGTCGTCGATGACCACTTGATGGGTATCACTCACGTACTGCGGGGCGAAGAATGGCTGCCTTCGGCGCCGAAACTGATCCTGCTTTACGAATACTTCGGCTGGGAACAGCCGCAGCTGTGCTACATGCCGCTGTTGCGTAACCCGGACAAGAGCAAGCTGTCCAAGCGCAAGAACCCGACCTCGGTGACCTTCTACGAGCGCATGGGCTTTATGCCCGAAGCGATGCTCAACTACCTGGGTCGCATGGGCTGGTCGATGCCGGACGAGCGTGAGAAGTTCTCGTTGCAGGAAATGGTCGACAACTTCGACCTGTCGCGCGTCTCCCTGGGCGGGCCGATCTTCGACGTTGAGAAACTGTCCTGGCTCAATGGCCAGTGGCTGCGTGACCTGCCGGTGGAAGAGTTCGCCAGCCGCGTGCAGCAGTGGGCGTTGAACCCTGAGTACATGATGAAGATCGCACCGCACGTGCAGGGCAGGGTGGAAACCTTCAGCCAGATCGCACCGTTGGCCGGGTTCTTCTTTGCCGGTGGCGTGACGCCGGACGTGAAGTTGTTCGAATCGAAGAAGCTGTCGGGCGATCAGGTTCGCCAATTGATGCAGTTGATCCTGTGGAAGCTGGAAGGCCTGCGTCAGTGGGAGAAGGACCCGATCACCGCGACTATCCAGGCCGTGGTCGAGTCTCTGGAGCTGAAGCTGCGCGATGCCATGCCGCTGATGTTTGCCGCCATCACCGGGCAAGCCAGCTCGGTGTCGGTGCTTGATGCCATGGAAATCCTCGGCCCGGACCTGACCCGTTTCCGTCTGCGCCAAGCCCTTGATTTGCTTGGTGGTGTGTCGAAGAAAGAAAACAAGGAATGGGAAAAGCTGTTGGGCGCTATCGCTTAACCGGGCTGTTGTGTCGACCAAACCCCGGTTTTCCGGGGTTTGGTCGGTAAGTGATTGTTATGCCGACAAAAAACTTTGGAAATTGTTGAGAAAAAATTTGACAGCTTTCCAAAGCGCCATTAAGATTCGCCCCGTCCTCACCGATGAGGGGCTATAGCTCAGCTGGGAGAGCGCCTGCATGGCATGCAGGAGGTCAACGGTTCGATCCCGTTTAGCTCCACCAATTTACAGGTTCAAGGTCTGGCCACACCGTCCTTGAATTGATCAGGCTTAGCTTGATCATGTTGTATAGAAGGTTTGTGTCCCCTTCGTCTAGTGGCCTAGGACACCGCCCTTTCACGGCGGTAACAGGGGTTCGAGTCCCCTAGGGGACGCCACGATTACCCGCTATGCGGGATTTTTAAGGGTCATTCAATTATTGAATGGCCCTTTTGTTTGTCTGGCGTTTGGCCAATTCTCCCTCTTCCAAAACGTTCTTCTGACCAGCGGTCATACGAAAAGCTTGCGCAGAAGTATTATGCGTATAATATTTCAATCGTAATATTCGGAGGCGACGATGAACGATAAAAAAGCGCAAACCCGTGAACGCATCCTGCAGGCCGCCAGTGCCGCGCTGATCCAGCGTGGCCCGGCCGAGCCGAGTGTCGGCGAAGTCATGGGCGCGGCGGGGCTCACGGTGGGCGGCTTCTACGCGCACTTCGAAAGCAAGGATGCCTTGATGCTAGAGGCTTTCCAGCAATTGCTGGCGCGGCGTCGAGCGTCTATTGATGAGATGGATACCGAACTGACGGGCGAAGAGCGTCGGGCTTTGGTGGCAGCGTTTTACCTGTCACGCAAGCACCGTGACTCTACAGCCCTGGCCTGCCCGATACCGGCAACGGTGGGGGAAATGAGCCGCCTGCCAGACGAATTTCGCGAAGTCTTGACTGAACACATCGAGTTGATGGCCGCGCAATTGGCCGCTACCCCTGAAGATACCGATAAGGTCCTGGCCGACATGGCCTTGATGATCGGTGGCCTGGCGTTGGCCCGTGCTTTGGGGCCGGGTGAGTTATCGGATCGGATATTGCGCGCCGCCAAGTCGGCAGTGCGCTGAAGGTGGCCGTTGGCCTGAGGAATGAGCGATGGGCACGTTAAAGTGGATTCGTGGCATCAACGGCACCTTGGGCTGGCTGGCGCCGCAAACTGTGGCCAGCAGGATGCGCCTGGTTTTCATGACGCCTAGGGATTTGCCGCCGAGGGACTGGGAATTGCCGTTGCTTGCGCAGTCGGAGCGCATCACCTTGCGTTTCGGCCTGTCGGCATTGCGCTGGGGGCAGGGACCGACCGTATTGATGATGCACGGCTGGGAAGGGCGGCCGACTCAGTTTGCCAGTCTGATCAGCGCTCTGGTGGATGCCGGGTATTCGGTGGTAGCGCTGGACGGTCCGGCCCATGGCCGCTCGCCGGGGCGCGAGGCCAATGTGGTGTTGTTCGCCCGTGCCATGCTGGAGGCAGCCGCCGAGTTGCCGCCGTTGCGCGCGGTGATCGGTCATTCCATGGGCGGTGCCAGTGCGATGTTGGCTGTCCAGTTGGGCCTACGTACTGAGGCGCTGGTGAGCATTGCTGCCCCGGCGCGGATACTGGGTGTGCTGCGCGGTTATGCGCGCATGGTCGGCTTGCCGCCCAGGGCGCGTTCGGCATTTATCCGTGAGGTTGAGCGGGATGTGGGAATTCAGGCGGCACGCCTGGATGTCGCCCACTATCAATTGGAGATGCCGGGACTGGTTGTCCACGCCGAAGACGACACGTTCGTGCCAGTGACGGAATCACAGTTGATTCACGACGCCTGGTTCGACAGCCGCCTGCTGCGCCTGGAGCAAGGCGGGCACCAGAAAGTGCTGGCCGATCCGCGGGTGGTGGAGGGCGTACTGGCGCTGCTGGCCGGTCGCCGCCTGCCAGAGCGGCAAACGGCCTGAACCATGGGTTACACTGCTCGCCGCCGACATTAATCGACCGGGAGCAAGGCATGGGCTGGGATTTGGCAACGCCGTTTATCATCGATCTGCAGATCGCTGCCGAGGACATCGACGGGTTGGGCCACGCCAATAACGCGGTGTACGTGTCCTGGCTGGAGCGCTGCGCCTGGCGCCATTCCCAGCGTCTGGGGCTGGACCTGACCGAGTACCGGCGGCTGGATCGTGCCATGGCGGTGGTCCGTCATGAGATCGACTACCTGGCCGCTGGCTATGAAGGCGACGAGCTGCAACTGGCGACCTGGATCGTCGACTGGGACCAGCGCCTGAAAATGACCCGGCGCTTCCAGTTGGTTCGCCCCAGCGATGGCACCACCTTGCTGCGGGCGCAAACCACCTTTGTCTGCATCGAGCTGTCCAGCGGCAAGCCCAAGCGCATGCCGGCGGAATTTATCGAAGGTTACGGCCAGGCATTGAGTATCTGACGCAGGGGTTAACGGTTGCTGTGGGAAACCCAGTAAACTGCTCCACGTTTTTTGTTGAGTGTTTCCCATGCAAATTGCTTTGGCGCCCATGGAGGGGTTGGTCGACAACATCCTGCGTGACGTGCTGACCCAGGTCGGCGGTATCGATTGGTGTGTGACCGAGTTCATTCGGGTCAACGACCGCCTGCTGACGCCGGCCTATTTCCACAAGCTTGCTCCAGAATTGCTGCACGGCGCCAAAACCGCTGCGGGCGTGCCGCTGCGCGTGCAATTGCTCGGGTCTGATCCGGTGTGCCTGGCGGAAAACGCCGCCTTGGCTTGCGAGCTGGGCTCTGAAGTTATCGATCTGAATTTTGGTTGCCCGGCCAAGACCGTCAACAAATCCCGTGGCGGCGCAGTGTTGCTCAAGGAGCCGGAACTGCTCAACCAGATCGTCGAGCATGTGCGCCGTGCAGTACCAGCACATATTCCGGTCACCGCGAAGATGCGCCTGGGCTTCGACAGCCCGGATGGCGCGTTGGTCTGCGCCACCGCCCTGGCTGAAGGCGGCGCCGCGCACATCGTCGTCCATGCCCGCACCAAGGCGGATGGCTACAAACCCCCTGCTCATTGGGAATGGATTCCCCGTGTGCAGGACGTAGTCAAGGTGCCGGTGTTCGCCAACGGCGATATCTGGAGCGTCGAAGACTGGCGTCGTTGCCGGGAAATCAGCGGTGTCGAGGACATTATGCTCGGTCGCGGCCTGGTGGCCCGTCCCGACCTGGCTCGGCAGATCGCTGCTGCTCGTGCGGGCGAGGATGTGGTGGAAATGACCTGGGCGCAAATGCAACCCATGCTCCACGAGTTCTGGACGCAATCTGTCGCGCAACTCACTGAGCGCCAGGCTCCGGGCCGTTTAAAGCAGTGGCTGGCGATGCTGACCCGTAACTATCCCGAGGCGGTGGAGCTCTTTACGGCAATGCGCCGGGAAACCGATCTGGGGCAGGTTAGTCGTTTACTGGGGATGGCTCACCTTACGCAAGGTGAGCCCTTTTCACGTTTGACTACACCAGCAATTGCTTGAACCCCTCCATCGGCAGTGGCCGACTGTGCAAATACCCCTGATACAAATGACAGCCTAAGCCCTGCAAAAATGCCAGTTGCTCAAGTGTCTCCACGCCCTCGGCAATCACCTCCAGGTTCAAGCTGCGGGCCATGGCCACGATGGCGCGAATGATTTCCGCGTCGTTGGGGTCGTGGGTGGCATCGCGTACGAAGGACTGGTCGATCTTCAGCGCGTCCACGGGTAGACGCTTGAGGTAGGTGAGCGATGAATAGCCGGTACCAAAATCATCCATGGCAAAGCTGACGCCGAGTTTCTTCAGGCGGCGCATCTTACTGATTGTGTCATCCAGGTTCTGGATCACGATGCCTTCGGTAATTTCCAGTTTCAGCAGAGTAAAGGGCAGCTTGTGCTGCTTCAGGCTGCGTTCGACCCGTTCGACAAAGTCATTCTGGCGAAATTGCCGGGGGCTGATGTTCACGCACAGGCTGAAATTCAGCGGGTCCACCAGGCCTTCGGCAATCAGTTGGGCGAAGGCACCACAGGCCTCGTCGAGAATCCAAGTGCCCACCTCCAGAATCAACCCGCTGTCCTCCAGCACCTTGATAAATTCAGCAGGAGATTGCGCCCCCAGTTGCGGATGCTGCCAGCGCACCAGGGCCTCGGCACCCACGATGCGGTTGCCCCGGGCGTCTACTTGCGGCTGG
This sequence comes from Pseudomonas sp. C321, assembly GCF_055407105.1. NCBI lineage: Bacteria > Pseudomonadati > Pseudomonadota > Gammaproteobacteria > Pseudomonadales > Pseudomonadaceae > Pseudomonas > Pseudomonas sp. C321. The sequence goes on from NZ_JBUZRB010000011.1 coordinate 50,099, forward strand.
TAATGCACGCTGAACTCACCACGAGACAGCGCCATCCGCAGGTCGGTTTCCATGCGCAGCCGCTCACTGGCGGTGCGTTGCATGCTGTTATGAAACATCTGGATGGTGTTGCGCCCGGAGTCCTTGGCCCTGTACAGCGCGATATCGGCGCGCTTGAGCAGATCTGCCGGTGTCGAGCCATGATCGGGAATCAGCGCGACACCAATGCTGGGGGTGACCTGCAAGCGATGCCCATCGAGAAACATCGGTTCCGACAGCAGTTCACGCAGGGTATCGGCCAACTCCTGCACCTGTCTGCTGACTTGCCCCCGTGAACCCTCCAGGCCGCTAAGCAGCACCACAAACTCATCGCCTCCCAGGCGTGCCACCGTGTCTTCCATGCGTACGCTGGCTTCCAGGCGGGCGGTGACGATTTTCAGCACTGTGTCGCCCACCGGGTGACCGAGGGAGTCGTTGATGTGCTTGAAGTGATCCAGATCGAGAAACAGCAGCGCGCCTCGCAGGTTGTGGCGTTTGAGCAGGGCGATTTGCTGGCTCAGGCGGTCCATCAATAATGCGCGATTGGGTAGGTTGGTCAGTGGGTCGTGATAGGCCAGGTGACGGATCTGCGCCTGCGCGTTTTTCAACAGGCTGACGTCCCTGGCGGTCAGCAGCAGGCACGGGGTTTCATTGATGGTGATCGGCTCCACCGACACCTCAACTGCCAGGATTTCCCCGCGTTTGTTGTGCCAGAGCATTTCCAGATGATGGATGCGCCCCTTGATCTGAAGTTCAGCCAGCAGCGCGGCCCGCTGGTTCTCGTCGGCCCAGATGCCGATCTGGTAAAGCGTCAGGCCTATGGCTTCGTCAGCCCGGTAGCCGGTCAAGCGACAGAATCCGTCATTCACCTCCAGATAACGGCCGGTGTCGCGTTCGGTGATGGACACCGCATCGGGGCTGGAATGAAACGCCTTGGCGAACTTCTCCTCGCTTGCCTTGAGCGCGGCTTCCGAGCGTTGCTGCTGGGTGATGTCCCGCAGGGTGGTCACGACGCAGGGCTGGTTTCCGACCTTGATCAGGCGACTGGAAATCACGCAGGTCAGGCGCTGGCCATTTTTGTGATGGGCGATGATCGCCACGTTGCTCAGGGCTTGTTCGCGGATCACCTGTTCAATGCGTTGCAGGCTCCTGGTGGATTCGTCCCACAGGCCGATTTGCTCGGCGCTGTTGTTGATCACCTCGTCTGCAGTCCAGCCGAAGGTCTGGGTGAAGCTGGGGTTGATCTCGATGAACTGGCCGCTTTCCAGGCCCGTGACACAAATCGGGTCGGGGCTGGCGAGGAACAGGCTGGCGAATTTTTCTTCGGAGGCGCTAAGGCGCTGTTCGCGCTCCACCTGGTCAGTGATGTCGAGCAAGGTCCCGGCCATGCGTAACGGCTGGCCTTGGTCGTTGCGGTAGAGGCGGGCGCGGCTTTCCAGGTAGCGCGAGCTGCCGTCTTCCAACTGTACGCGGTAGGTCAGTTGGTAATTGCCCGCCGGGCCTTCGCGAAGCGTGCGATAGGCATGGCGCATGTTTTCCCGCTCCTCATCGGGCATGCCTTCAAAAAAGGCGTCGAAAGACTCGTGAAATGGCTGGGGTTCCAGGCCGTGCAGCTGTGCGGCGCGGGCCGAGCCATAGAGCATGCCGCTGGGAATGTGCCAGTCCCAGGTACCCAGTTGTGCTGAATCCAGGGCCAGGTCCAGGCGCTCCTGGCTGTCCTTGAGGGCTAGCTCGGCGCTCTTGCGTTCGGTGGTGTCGAGGAAGGTGCTGATCAGGTAGGCCTGGCCCTCCAATTCTACTTTCTGGGCGCTGAGGGTGCCGTCATGCATCTGGCCGTTGCTGGAGCGAAACTGCACCTCCATGGTGATGGGCTCGCCCTTGCGTTGTGTGGCCTTGACCAACAGGGCGCGCTGCTCGGGGTGTACCCACAAGCCCAGGTCCAGCGTGGTGCGGCCAATGACGTCGGTCACCGGCCAGCCGAACAAACTTTCGAAATACTGGTTGGCCTCGCTGATCAGGCCATCTTCCTGGCGGGTCAGCAGAACCATATTGGGGCACAGGTGGAACAGCGTGGCGAAGCGTTTTTCCGAATGGCTGAGGGCATGTTCCCGCTCGCGCTGGTGGGTGATCTCGCGAATCACGCCGATCATTCGCCGCCTGCCTGTCTTGTCTGGTAGCAGGCTGCCATTGATTTCCAGCCAGTGCAGGCTGCCATCGGGCCATTGAATGCGGTGGTGCATGGCGTTCGCGAAGGGTTCGCCGGCCAGCACGGCGTGAAAGGCGCGGACCACCCGCTCGCGGTCCTCGACGGCCAGCAGGTCGAGGTAATCCAGGTCCTTGGGCAGCGGCTGGCGGGGATCAAAACCAAACAACGCCTGGGTGCCCCGCGACCAACTGATCCGCCCGCTGTCGATTTCCCAACTCCAGGCGCCCAGCCGAGCGGCATTGAGCGCTGCCAGCAGTTGCGGGGCGCTGTCCCAGCTTTGCTCCGCCTCCTGGGGGTCCAGGGCATAGATGCGTGGCAGCGGTGGCACGGTATTGAAGGGGTTGCGCATTATCAAAGGGCCTTGGCTCGATGGGCGTTCGGCGCGGGTTCAGGGTCTACGGGCCGCACGGCTTCAGGCCGGCATCCCTGCCGGATCGACCTGTGCATCCAATAGGCTCATGAAAGCCCGCGCAGCGTTCGACAGTGTCCTTTCGGTGTGCACGATATAGCCTAGCTGGCGACTGAGCTGTATGCCCGGCAAAGCAATACTTGTCACCTGTTCATCAAGCATGGTGCGCGGCAACACGCTCCAGGCCAGGCCGATGGAGACCATCATCTTGATGGTTTCCAGGTAGTTGGTACTCATGGCGATGTTCGGCGTCAGGCCCTGGGCCTCGAACAGCCGTTGCACTATATGGTGGGTAAAGGTGTTGCCGCCGGGAAATACCGCCGGGTGCCGGGCGATGTCGGCCAGGTTGACCGTACCGTTATTGACCAGGCTGTGTTCTGGCGCCACCACGAAATCCAGCGGGTCATCCCACACCAGTGTCGCTCGTACCAGTGTATGCGGCTCCGGCGCCAGGGTAATCACCGCTACTTCGGCGCGGCCATGGAGGATTTCTTCGTAGGCCACTTCCGAATCGAGAAACTGAATATCCAGGGCTACTTCCGGGTATTGCCGAGTAAACGCACGCAATACCGGCGGCAGGCGGTGCAGGCCGATGTGGTGGCTGGTGGCCAGGGTTAGCCGTCCGGTGACCTTCCCGGTCAGGTTAGTCAGGGCGCGGCGGGTGTCATCCAGTACGTTGAGAATCTGATATGCCCTGGGCAAAAGCTCCCGGCCGGCCTCGGTCAAGCCCACTTCACGGCCCAGGCGGTCGAACAAGCGCACCTTCAATTGCTGCTCTAAACCGGCGATGCGCTTGCTGATGGCCGGTTGGGTCAGGTGCAGCCGTTCACCGGCACCGGAGAAGCTGCCGGTCTCGGCGATGGCTATAAAAGTATTGAGGTTGGCCAGGTCCATGGTGGTATTCCAATTGGTTATCCAAAGCATGAAAAATATGAATTTGAGTTATTTAATGTAACCCCATAGGATCGACCTCACAAGCCAAGGGGTTATTGAACAAAACCCACGGCATAGAAAGAAAAGCTGATGAGGACCGACTGATGGCCGGCAAAACGCTTTACGACAAGCTTTGGGATTCCCATGAAGTGAAACGGCGTGATGATGGGTCGTCGCTGATCTATATCGACCGTCACATCATCCATGAAGTGACCTCGCCCCAAGCGTTTGAAGGCCTGCGACTGGCCGGGCGCAAGCCTTGGCGCGTCGACTCGATCATCGCCACGCCAGACCACAACGTGCCGACCACCCCTGAACGCAAGGGCGGTATCGACGCCATTGCCGACACGGTCTCGCGCTTGCAGGTCCAGACCCTCGACGACTATTGCGACGAGTACGGCATCACCGAATTCAAAATGAATGACGTGCGCCAGGGCATCGTCCACGTCATCGGCCCTGAGCAGGGCGCCACCTTGCCAGGCATGACCGTGGTCTGCGGCGACTCCCACACCTCGACCCACGGTGCGTTCGGCGCCTTGGCTCATGGCATCGGCACGTCCGAGGTGGAGCATGTGTTCGCCACCCAGTGCCTGGTTGCCAAAAAAATGAAGAACATGCAGGTAGTCGTCGAAGGTGAGTTGCCCTTCGGCGTGACCGCCAAGGACATCGTCCTCGCCATCATCGGCAAGATCGGCACCGCCGGCGGTAACGGCCATGCCATCGAATTTGCTGGCAGCGCCATTCGTGACCTGTCCGTCGAGGGCCGCATGACGATCTGCAACATGTCCATCGAAGCCGGCGCCCGTGTGGGCCTGGTGGCAGCAGACGAAAAGACCGTTGCCTACGTCAAGGGACGCCCATTCGCACCGAAAGCTGCCGAGTGGGATGCGGCGGTCGAAGCCTGGAAAGATTTGGTGTCTGACGAGGATGCGGTGTTCGACACCGTGGTCAAGCTCGATGCCACGCAGATCAAGCCGCAAGTCAGCTGGGGCACCTCCCCGGAAATGGTCCTGGCGGTTGATCAAAACGTCCCGGACCCGGCCAAGGAAACCGATCTGGTCAAGCGCGGTTCCATCGAACGTGCCTTAAAGTACATGGGCTTGAAAGCCAATCAGGCGATTACCGATATTCAGCTGGATCGCGTATTCATCGGCTCTTGCACCAACTCGCGGATCGAAGACTTGCGCGCGGCGGCCGTGATCGCCAAGGGCCGCAAAGTCGCTTCGACCATCAAGCAGGCGATCGTGGTCCCGGGTTCGGGCCTGGTTAAGGCGCAAGCCGAGGCCGAAGGCCTGGACAAGATCTTCCTCGAAGCCGGTTTTGAATGGCGTGAGCCGGGCTGTTCCATGTGCCTGGCGATGAACCCGGACCGTTTGGAGTCGGGCGAGCATTGCGCGTCTACCTCCAACCGTAACTTCGAAGGGCGTCAGGGCACCGGTGGTCGTACCCACCTGGTGAGCCCGGCCATGGCCGCAGCCGCTGCCGTCAACGGTCGTTTCATCGACGTTCGCGAATTGATCTGAGGAATACCCGATGAGAGCTTTTACCCAACACACAGGTTTAGTCGCGCCGTTGGACCGTGCCAACGTCGACACCGATCAGATCATTCCCAAGCAGTTCTTGAAATCGATCAAGCGCACTGGCTTCGGCCCTAACCTGTTCGACGAGTGGCGCTACCTGGACGTGGGCTACGCCTACCAGGACAACTCCAAGCGCCCGTTGAACAAGGACTTCGTGCTCAACGCCGAGCGCTACCAGGGCGCCAGCGTGCTGCTGGCCCGGGAAAACTTCGGCTGCGGCTCCAGCCGTGAACACGCGCCGTGGGCCCTGGAAGAATATGGCTTTCGCAGCATCATCGCGCCGAGCTATGCCGATATCTTCTTCAACAACAGCTTCAAGAACGGCTTGCTGCCGATCATCTTGAGCGATGCTGAAGTCGATGAGCTGTTCCAGCAGGTGGAAGCCAATCCTGGCTATGAGCTGAAGATCGACCTCGCGGCGCAAACCGTTACCCGTCCGGATGGCAAGGTGCTGAGCTTTGAACTCGACGCCTTCCGCAAACATTGCCTGATCAATGGCCTGGACGATATCGGCTTGACCTTGCAGGACGGCGAGGCGATTGCTGCGTTTGAAGCCAAGCACCGGGCGAGCCAGCCGTGGTTGTTTCGCGACGCGTAAAAACTGTAGGAGCGAGCTAGCTCGCGAAAAACCTGAGAGCGCCGTTGGGTGTCAGGTTCCCAGCGTTATCGCTGGCGACCTTCGTGAGCAAGCTTGCTCCTGCAAAAAGAAGCACTCCAATAAGGAAATGACGATGACCAGCACCGTCCACACCCAAGTCGTACAAAAACAATTCGGTGAACAGGCCTCGGCCTACCTGAGCAGTGCTGTTCACGCTCAAGGCACCGAATTCGCACTGCTACAGGCCGAGCTGGCCGGGCAGGGCGCTGCACGACTGCTGGACTTGGGTTGCGGTGCTGGTCATGTCAGCTTCCATGTTGCGCCGCTGGTTAAAGACGTGGTGGCCTACGACCTGTCGCAACAAATGCTCGACGTGGTCGCCGCCGCTGCCGTGGATCGCGGGCTGAGCAACATCAGCACCGTGCAGGGCGCCGCCGAACGCTTACCGTTCGCCGATGGCGAATTCGATTTCGTGTTCAGCCGTTACTCGGCTCACCACTGGAGCGACCTCGGCCTGGCCCTGCGGGAAGTGCGCCGGGTGCTCAAGCCTGGCGGTGTAGCTGCTTTCGTCGACGTCTTGTCACCGGGCAGCCCGCTGTTGGACACTTACCTGCAAACCGTCGAAGTGCTGCGCGACACCAGTCATGTGCGCGATTACTCCGCCGGTGAGTGGATGCGCCAGATCAGCGAAGCCGGTTTGCACGTGCGCAACAGCAGCCGCCAGCGCCTGCGCCTGGAATACAGCTCCTGGGTTGAACGCATGCGCACGCCGCAAGTCTTGCGCGCCGCCATCCTGCAGTTGCAGCAGGCTATGGGCCAGGAAGTCCGCGATTATTTTGAAATTGAAGCCGACGGCTCCTTCAGCACCGACGTGCTGGTGGTGTGGGCCGAACGCTAGAATTGTTCCCGACCTGCCTGTGGGCGGGTCGCCCGATGAAATGAGGAAAGCATGAGCAAGCAGATTCTGATTCTCCCAGGCGACGGCATTGGTCCGGAAATCATGGCCGAAGCGGTCAAGGTGCTGGAACTGGCTAACGAGAAATACAGCCTGGACTTCGAATTTAGCCACGATGTCATCGGCGGCGCCGCCATCGACAAATACGGCGTGCCCCTGGCCGACGAAACCCTGGACCGTGCTCGTGCAGCCGACGCCGTGTTGCTGGGCGCCGTGGGTGGCCCGAAATGGGACAAGATCGAACGTGACATCCGCCCTGAGCGCGGCCTGCTGAAAATTCGTGCGCAGTTGGGCCTGTTCGGCAACCTGCGCCCGGCGATCCTGTACCCGCAACTGGCTGACGCCTCCAGTTTGAAGCCGGAAATCGTTGCCGGTCTGGACATCCTGATCGTTCGTGAGCTGACCGGCGGTATCTACTTCGGCTCGCCCCGTGGCGTGCGCGAACTGGAAAACGGCGAGCGTCAGGCCTACGACACCCTGCCGTACAGCGAAAGCGAAATCCGCCGTATCGCCCGTGTCGGTTTCGATATGGCGCGGGTGCGCGGCAAGAAGCTGTGCTCGGTGGACAAGGCCAACGTGCTGGCTTCCAGCCAACTGTGGCGTGAAATCGTCGAGCAAGTGGCCCAGGACTACCCGGACGTCGAGCTGAGTCACATGTACGTCGACAACGCCGCCATGCAGCTGGTGCGTGCACCCAAGCAGTTTGACGTGATCGTCACCGACAACCTGTTCGGCGATATCCTGTCCGACCAGGCGTCGATGCTCACCGGCTCCATCGGCATGCTGCCGTCGGCGTCCCTGGACACCAACAACAAGGGCATGTACGAGCCTTGCCATGGTTCGGCGCCGGATATCGCTGGCCTTGGCATTGCCAACCCGTTGGCGACCATTTTGTCGGTGTCGATGATGTTGCGTTATAGCTTCAGCCTGGGCGACGCGGCAGACGCCATCGAGAAGGCGGTAAGCCTGGTGCTGGATCAAGGCCTGCGCACTGGCGACATATGGTCGCAGGGTTGCACCAAGGTCGGGACGCAGGAAATGGGCGACGCAGTAGTCGCCGCGCTGCGGAATCTGTAATCTCTCGGGCCCGCTTGCAGTTGTTGCTGCCGGGCGGCCCACTTTTGAACAAGGTGTAGTTGCGATGAAACGTGTAGGTCTGATCGGTTGGCGCGGTATGGTCGGTTCCGTGCTCATGCAGCGGATGCTGGAAGAGCAGGATTTCGATCTTATTGAGCCGGTGTTTTTCACCACTTCCAACGTTGGTGGCCAAGGGCCGTCTGTGGGCAAGGACATTGCTCCGCTCAAGGACGCCTACAACATTGAAGAGCTGAAAACCCTCGACGTGATCCTGACCTGCCAGGGTGGCGACTACACCAGCGAAGTATTCCCCAAGCTGCGCGAAGCCGGCTGGCAGGGTTACTGGATCGACGCCGCCTCCAGCCTGCGCATGCAGGATGACGCGGTCATCGTCCTCGACCCGGTGAACCGCAGGGTCATCGACCAGCAGCTCGACGCCGGGACCAAGAACTACATCGGCGGCAACTGCACCGTCAGCCTGATGCTGATGGGCCTGGGCGGCTTGTTCGAAGCCGGCCTGGTGGAGTGGATGAGCGCCATGACCTATCAGGCGGCCTCCGGTGCTGGCGCGCAGAACATGCGTGAACTGATCAAGCAAATGGGCGCCACCCACGCCGCTGTCGCCGATCAACTGGCCGATCCGGCCAGCGCCATTCTCGACATCGACCGCCGTGTCGCCGAAGCCATGCGCAGTGATGCCTACCCAACCGAGAACTTCGGTGTGCCGCTGGCTGGCAGCCTGATCCCGTGGATCGACAAGGAACTGCCTAACGGCCAGAGTCGCGAAGAGTGGAAGGCCCAGGCCGAGACTAACAAGATCCTCGGTCGCTTCAAGAGCCCGATTCCGGTGGATGGTATCTGTGTGCGTATCGGCGCCATGCGTTGCCACAGCCAGGCGCTGACCATCAAGCTCAACAAAGACGTGCCGATCGCCGATATCGAAGGACTGATCAGCCAGCACAACCCCTGGGTCAAGCTGGTGCCGAACCAGCGTGAAATCAGCATGCAGGAGCTGAGTCCGACCAAGGTCACCGGCACCCTGAATGTGCCGATTGGCCGTCTGCGCAAGTTGAACATGGGTACCCAGTACCTGGGCGCGTTCACTGTTGGCGACCAATTGCTGTGGGGCGCGGCCGAGCCGCTGCGTCGCATGCTGCGGATCTTGCTGGAGCGTTGATCGCGTAAGGCAATAATGAAGAAACCCGCGCTCTGGTAACAGGCGCGGGTTTTTTATTGTTGTTTCGAGCCTCATCACACAGCCCAGGCCAATTGCCTCGCTCCCACCCAGCCGGTAAAGTGCCGCTCCCCCCGTAATGCCCGAGGCAGCCTCCATGACCCAGACCTTTGATATCGCCGTGATCGGAGCCACAGGCACGGTTGGCGAAACGCTGGTGCAGATTCTCGAAGAGCAGGATTTTCCGGTGGGGGCCCTGCACCTGTTGGCCAGCAGTGAATCGGCTGGGCATTCGGTGCCGTTTCGCGGCAAGAACGTGCGGGTTCGGGAAGTGGATGAGTTTGATTTCAGCAAGGTCAAGTTGGTGTTCTTCGCCGCAGGCCCAGCCGTTACCTTGAGCTTCGCCCCACGGGCCACGGCGGCGGGTTGTGCGGTAATCGACTTGTCTGGCGCCTTGCCTGCCGATCAGGCGCCTCAAGTGGTGCCAGAAGCCAATGCTCATGTGTTGGACTCGCTGAAAAAGCCTGTGCAACTGGGCAGCCCTAGCGCATCTGCCACCGCCCTGGCCGTCGTACTGGCGCCGCTGCGCGGTTTGCTGGACATCCAGCGCATCAGCGTCACCGCTAACCTGGCGGTTTCCTCCCAGGGCCGTGAGGCCGTCAGCGAACTGGCCCGGCAAACCGCCGAGCTGCTGAACGTGCGTCCTCTGGAGCCAAAATTCTTCGACCGGCAGATTGCCTTCAACCTGTTGGCCCAAGTCGGCACCCCTGATACACAAGGCCATACCTCCCTGGAGAAGCGCCTGGTGCACGAGTTGCGCGCTGTTCTGGAAATGCCCTTACTAAAGATTTCCGTAACCTGCGTTCAAGCCCCGGTGTTTTTTGGCGATAGCCTGAGTGTGTCGCTGCAATTGGGTGCAGCGGTTGACCTTGGCGCCATCAACCTTGCATTGGATGCAGCACCCGGCGTCGAGCTGGTGGAGGCGGGCGATTACCCTACCGCCGTTGGTGATGCGGTCGGCCAGGATGTTGTCTACGTAGGTCGGGTGCGCGCGGGTGTAGATGATCCTGCGGAACTAAATCTCTGGCTGGCGTCAGATAACGTACGCAAAGGCGCCGCACTCAACGCCGTGCAATTGGCGCAGTTGTTGATAAAAGACCTTGTGTAAAAGATACTTGGCAGCAATTTGTAGATTGATTCTAACTAGGCGCTATGCTTGGCCTGATTGCAGGAAGTGAGCCGCTGTCGAAGGCTGCAGGCCCACGCAGGAAAAATTGCGCGTCGGTGACCCATCGACTCGCCATGCCTTGTGGCAGCGGTACCAAACCTTCTCGCCGGGCGAGGAGCGTTCAAACAAAGGATGAGGCTATGGTTCAAGTTCGCAAACTGGTGTTAGCAATAGCGGCCGCCTCGGCGCTGTCCTCCGGTATGGCGCATGCGCTGCAACTTGGGGAGATGACACTCAAGTCGCAGCTGAACCAGCCGCTGTCAGTAGAAATTGAACTGCTTGATGTGGGTGGTCTGGCAGCCTCTGATATCGTTCCTAGCCTGGCATCTTCCCAGGCCTTTGTTGACGCGGGTGTCGACCGTCAGGCCTTTCTTGACGACCTGACCTTCACTCCGGTGCTCAATCCCGCCGGTCGCAGCGTGGTACGCATCACCTCCAGCAAGCCGTTGCCTGATTCCTATGTGCGCTTCCTGTTGCAAGTGCAGTGGCCTAACGGCCGGCTGATGCGCGATTACAGCGTGTTGCTGGACCCGGCCAAGTTCGATCAGTCGACCCCGGCGGCCAATGTACCTGCGCCACGGCTCGATGCGCCTGCTATCCCGGCGGCGGCCATCAGTAAACCCTCCGAATACACCACCACTTCCCGGGATACGCTCTGGGAAATTGCTGCCAAGGCCCGTAATGGCGGGTCCGTCCAGCAAACCATGCTGGCCATCCAGGCACTGAATCCCGACGCCTTTGTCGACGGTAATATCAACCGCATGAAGACCGGCAAGGTCCTGCGCCTGCCTGACCCGGTGCAAAGCACCAGCTTGCCGCAGCCTCAGGCGATAGCTGAAGTGACCGTGCAGAATGCTGCCTGGCGCCAGGGCCGGCGTGGTGCGAACAACCAGGTTGCAGGGCGGCAACAGTTGGACGCTACCCGGCGCACCCAGGCTGGCAATGCGCCTTCGCAGACCGCAGCCAAGGACAACTTGAGCCTGGTTTCGGCCGAAGCCGCCAAGGCTGGCTCGAAAGGCGCAGCGGGTGACAGCAAGGCCTTGAGCAACAAGCTGGCGGTGACCCAGGAGAGCCTGGATTCGTCCCGTCGCGAAAACGAAGAACTGAAAAGCCGCATGACTGACCTGCAAAGTCAGTTGGACAAGCTGCAGCGGTTGATCGAACTCAAGAACAATCAACTGGCGAAGTTGCAGGCCGAAGGTGGTACGGCGGTGCCGCCTGCCGCGATGCCGGCCGAACTGGCCGCGACGCCCGCAGCCGCGGAACACCCTGTGACTGCTCCTGTGGCTGCTCCCGCCGCAGCGCCTGCCGAGGAGCCGATCAAGCCCGAAACGCCAGCCACTCCCGAAGGCAAGTTTAATGACCTACTGACCAACCCGATCGTCCTGGGTGTGATCGGTGGTGCGGCAGGTTTGCTGGTGTTGTTGCTTCTGCTGCTGTGGGCCCGTCATCGCAATGCGCGGCTGGAAGAAGAAAAACACCTGCGCATGGCTCGGGCACTGGCAGAGGAGCCGGAGTTTTCGTCGAATATTGATCAAGATCTGCCGTCTGACAGCTTCGAAGGTCTTGAGGTCCCGCCGGCGAACGTCAAGCTCGCACCAGCACCAGCACCAGCACCAGCACCAGCACCAGCACCAGCACCAGCACCGAAGCCCGCGCCCGTCATTGTTCCGGTGATTGTGCCTGTGATTGCGCCAGTGGCTGCTGAGCGTGCGAGCGACGCCTTGGCGCAGGCCCAGTCCCACTTGGATCGTGGTCATCTGAACCAGGCTGGTGAAGTGCTGGAGGACGCCATCAAGCAGGAGCCCGCGCGTAGCGATCTGCGCCTCAAGCTGATGGAAGTCTACGGCCAGCAGGGCGACAAGGATGGGTTTGTGACCCAGGAGCGGCAGTTGGTCGCCAATGGCGAAAACCACGCTCAGGTCGAACAGTTGAAAAGCCGCTTCCCGGCCATGGCTGTACTGGCTGTCGGCGTCAGTGCCGCCGTCGCGGCCGCCGCGATGGATGCCCAGTACGTCAAGGACCTGCTCAAGGACGAACCTGCGCCGCCCGCCGTTACTGAAACGGATGCGTTCGACACGGATTTCGACCTGAGCCTGGACGATCTTGAAGCCGCCTCTCCGGCCGTTGTTGCCCCCCAAGTTGATGACCTGAGTTTTGAATCGGTCTTGCAGCAACAGACTGAAGCCAAGGCCAGTCAGGATGACCTGTCGGATTTCGACCTGGATTTGCAGCTTGATCCTCCGTCCTCGACTCAGGACGATGACGACTTCCTGTCAGGCCTTGAAGATCAAATGAAGGACCTGCCTGCCGTTGAACCGCCGACCCTGACGCCGGCCGCGTTGGACGACCTGGACCTGCCGGAAGACTTCGACCTGTCCCTGGCCGATGAGCCGGATGCTCCAGCGGGCGCCAAGCCGGACGAGTTTTCCTCGGAGCTGGACGACGTCAACGCCGAGCTGGATCGTCTGTCCCAGAGCCTTGAGAATCCGCCGATCGAGCCGACGTTCACGGCCGAAGATGCGGCGCTGGGCGGTGATGAGCCGGAATTCGACTTCCTTTCCGGCACTGACGAAGTCGCCACCAAGCTGGACCTGGCCCAGGCTTACATCGATATGGGCGACGCCGATGGTGCGAGGGACATTCTTGGAGAGGTACTCAGCGAAGGGAGTGACGGCCAGAAGAGTGAGGCCAAGGAAATGCTCAGCCGGCTGGCTTGATCGGTGAGTTGAACAAAGCGGCAGCCTTCGGGCTGCCGTTTTGATTTCTGCCTCCAACTAAAAACACGAGATACATGGCGCCCGGCCCTCGCAGCCTTATAATGGGCGCCTTTGCGCAACTCATCAGGCTCTCAGTTCTTGGCAAATATAGATAACGCGGCCGCCGAAATGGCGGCCTCAGGCTTTTTCAGAATCGCTTTGGGCGTGGAATACAAAGGCTCGCGCTATTGCGGCTGGCAGCGCCAGGCTTCTGGGGTGAAGACCGTGCAGGAGACCCTTGAAAAGGCACTGTCAAAAGTCGCCGACTCACCGGTTTCGCTGATGTGCGCCGGGCGGACCGACTCTGGTGTGCATGCCTGCGGGCAGGTGGTGCATTTCGACACCCAGGCCGAGCGCTCGATGAAGGCCTGGGTCATGGGCGCCAATATCAATTTGCCCCATGACATCAGTGTCAGTTGGGCCAAGGTGATGCCAGCCGATTTTCACGCGCGGTTCAAGGCCATCGCCCGCCGTTACCGCTATGTGATCTACAACGACCAGATTCGCCCGGCACACCTGAACGAAGAAGTCACCTGGAACCATCGACCTCTGGATGCAGAGCGCATGGCGCAAGCGGCCCAGCATCTGGTTGGCGTCCATGATTTCAGCGCGTTTCGTGCCGGCCAGTGCCAGGCCAAGTCGCCTATCAAGGAAGTCCATCACCTGCGGGTAACCCGCCACGGCAAGATGATCGTCCTGGATATCCGCGCTGGAGCCTTTCTGCATCACATGGTGCGCAATATCGCCGGTGTGTTGATGACCATCGGTACTGGTGAGCGCCCGGTGGAATGGGCCAGGGAAGTATTGGAAGGCCGGGTTCGCCGCACGGGTGGGGTGACGGCTCATCCGTTCGGCCTGTACCTGGTGGATGTCGAGTACCGGAGCGAGTTTGAGCTGCCGCAACGTTTCATCGGGCCACACTTCCTTACCGGTTTCACTGAACTTGACGGCTGACGCCCGGAAAAGCATTTGTTACCATCCGGAACTTTCTCGGATAAGCCCTGAGGTTCCAACGACATGTCAGCCGTTCGCAGCAAGATTTGCGGGATTACTCGCATAGAGGACGCATTGGCGGCAGTCGAGGCGGGGGCCGATGCCATCGGCTTTGTGTTTTATGCCAAAAGCCCACGGGCGGTGAGTGCGCAGCAGGCGCGGGCGATCATCGCCGCATTGCCGCCGTTTGTGACCACCGTGGGGTTGTTCGTCAATGCCAGCCGCTGCGAGCTCAATGAAACCCTCGATGCCGTGCCGCTGGACCTGTTGCAGTTCCACGGCGACGAGACCCCGGCCGACTGCGATGGGTATCACCGCCCTTACATCAAGGCGCTGCGGGTCAAGGCAGGCGACGATATTGCGGCCAGTTGCGCAGCATTTACCGGGGCCAGCGGGATTCTCCTCGATACGTATGTCGAAGGTGTACCGGGTGGTACAGGTGAGGCGTTTGATTGGTCATTGATACCTGAGGGTTTAAGCAAGCCGATAATCCTCGCCGGCGGCCTGTGCGCAGGCAATGTCGCCCAGGCTATTGCTCAGGTCCGGCCTTACGCCGTCGACGTCAGCGGTGGGGTAGAGCAGGGCAAGGGCATCAAGGATCACGCCAAGATTCGCGCATTCATGCAGGCAGTACGCAGCAGCAGTGGCTCGATGTGACGGCTGGCAGTCTGCCGCCGTCAGTAACTACCACTGTGTAAAACAGGCCGGCGCTGCCTTTTGGGCGGCGCCCAATGAAGTGGCAACCACGCGCTGGCGGGTTGTCTGGAAGGCTGAGGGCACAGGCAGGAAATGGCTGGTCGAACGCTTGACCCCGTCCTGGATGTGCCATCGCCACATAATGAATTTAGCTCAAGGGCATACGCGGGGCTGTGTTCAAGCCACCGGTACTGGAGAAAGAAAGCATGAGCAACTGGTTAGTAGACAAACTGATCCCCTCGATCATGCGTTCCGAGGTGAAAAAAAGCTCGGTCCCTGAAGGTCTTTGGCACAAGTGCCCGTCCTGCGACGCGGTGCTGTACCGTCCGGAGCTGGAAAAGACCCTGGACGTTTGCCCCAAGTGCAACCACCACATGCGTATTGGCGCCCGCGCCCGCATCGACATTTTCCTTGATGCCGATGGCCGCGCCGAACTGGGCGCTGATCTGGAGCCGGTGGACCGCCTCAAGTTCCGCGACGGCAAGAAGTACAAGGACCGCCTGACCGCCGCTCAGAAGCAGACCGGTGAGAAGGACGCGCTGATTTCCATTAGTGGCAAGCTGCTGGGCATGCCCGTGGTGGTTTCCGCATTTGAGTTCTCCTTTATGGGCGGCTCCATGGGGGCCATCGTTGGTGAGCGTTTCGTACGTGCCGCCAACTACGCCCTGGAAAACCGTTGCCCGATGATCTGTTTTGCCGCCTCCGGTGGTGCGCGGATGCAGGAAGCGTTGATCTCGCTGATGCAAATGGCCAAGACCTCTGCGGTGCTGGCGCGTCTGCGTGAAGAAGGTATTCCGTTCATCTCGGTGCTGACCGATCCGGTCTACGGCGGCGTTTCCGCCAGCCTGGCCATGCTGGGTGACGTGATTGTCGGCGAACCCAAGGCCCTGATCGGCTTTGCCGGCCCGCGCGTGATCGAGCAAACCGTTCGCGAAAAACTGCCAGAAGGTTTCCAGCGCAGCGAATTCCTCCTGGAGCATGGCGCGATCGACATGATCATCGCCCGCTCCGAGTTGCGTCCACGCCTGGGCAACCTGCTGGCGCAAATGATGGGCCTGCCGACGCCTGTGTACATTGCGCCCGCTGTCGAGCTGATCGTGGTTCCGCCGGTGCCTGCAAACATATGATCCAACGTACCCTGGGCGAATGGCTCGCCTACCTTGAGCAGTTGCATCCATCAGCCATCGACATGGGCCTGGAACGCTCGCAACAGGTAGCGGCCCGCCTTGGGTTGGGGCGTCCGGCTCCTCGGGTGATCACGGTCACTGGCACCAACGGCAAGGGTTCTACCTGCGCCTTTGTTGCCGCCTTGCTGCAGGCCCAGGGCTTAAAGGTCGGCGTCTACAGCTCGCCGCACCTGCTGCGTTACAACGAGCGCGTACAGCTCAATGGTGTCGAAGCTACTGATGAGCAGTTGTGCGAAGCCTTTGCTGCGCTCGATGCGGGGCGCGGCGAAATTTCCCTGACTTATTTCGAAATGGGTACCCTGGCAGCGCTCTGGCTGTTTGAGCGTGCCCGGCTGGATGTGGTCGTGCTCGAAGTCGGCCTCGGCGGGCGCCTGGACACGGTCAATGTGGTGGATGCCGACCTTGCGTTGGTGACCAGCATTGGCGTCGATCACGTCGACTACCTCGGTGACACCCGTGAGTCGGTGGCCTATGAAAAGGCCGGGATCTTCCGTCAGGGCAAGCCTGCGCTGTGTGGCGACCTGGACCCACCGCATACCTTGCTGGACAAGGTTGGCGAGCTGGATTGCCCGTTCTTCCTGCGGGGGCGTGATTTCACCCTTGAGGTTGGCGATGAGCATTGGTCGTGGCGTGGGCTCGATGTTCGCGGGCAAGTGGTCGAGTTGCGCAATTTGCCGCTGCTGAACTTGCCGATGGAGAACGCCGCGCTCGCCCTCCAGGCCTATCTGTTGCTGGATTTGCCGTGGGATACCGTGCAGATTGCCGATACCTTGCAGGGTACACAGGTGGTCGGTCGTCTGGATCGCCGTGCATTCGAGTGGGGCGGCAAGCGTCTGAATCTGTTGCTGGACGTGGGGCATAACCCCCATGCCGCTGAATACCTGGCCCGGCGTCTGTCACGCAAGCCGCCGGTGGGCCGTCGTCTGGCGGTGTTCGGGCTGTTGTCCGACAAAGACCTGGGCGGTGTCGTTGCGCCTTTGTTGAATAACGTACAGTCATGGGCAGTTGCGCCGCTGGATACGCCTCGCAGCCGTCCCGCCGCCGATGTGCAGGTGGCGTTGCAGAACCTTGGTGCATCGGTGACGTCCTATGCAAGCGTGACTGCTGCATTGGAAGCCCAGTGCGCTGTTGCAGTGCCCGAGGACGAGATTCTGTTGTTCGGATCATTTTATTGTGTTGCCGAGGCGCTTGAGTGGTTAGCCCGGCGCTCCACGGAGGAAGCTGCACATGGCATTACTGGATAGCGCGTACAAGCAGCGAATGGTCGGGGCCTTGGTTCTGGTTGCGCTGGCAGTAATTTTTCTGCCGATGCTGTTTTCCCGCCAGGATGAACAGCGCCAGGTGACCGTCGAAGCTCCGGCTGCCCCTCAGGCGCCTGTGATGCCTCAGGTTCAGGTTGAGCCGGTGGTGGTGCCTGAACCTCAGGCCTTGCCGCAAGAGCCGGTGCCGAGCGACGAAGAGATCGCCGAGCAGGAAGCTGCTTCGATGCCGGCCCAGCCAAGCGTTCCGGCGGTAAAGCCGACGGCTGCGCCAGCCAAGCCCGTGGCACCAAAGGCTGTGGCTCCGCAGCCAGCGGCGCCGGGCAAGCCTGATGTCGGGCAGAACCGTATTGATCCCAATGGCCTGCCGATCAGTTGGTCGGTGCAACTGGCCAGCCTGGCCAATCGCGAAAGCGCCGAAAGCCTGCAGAAAACCCTGCGTAGCCAGGGTTATAACGCCTACATACGTACCGCCAATGGCAAAAATCGGGTATTTGTCGGGCCGCTGATCGAGCGAGCCGAGGCTGACCGCTTGCGTGACCTGCTGGGTCGCCAGCAGAACCTCAAGGGCTTTGTCGTGCGCTTCCAGCCAGAGCGCGGCTAAAATTGTAGGAGCGTCCCCTTGCTCCTACAGTGATGATGCAGACTCAACTCATTGATTTGCAAAGCACTGCTAATCGCAGCTTACCGATAGCCCGGCGCTCTGCTAAAATGCGCCGCCTTATCCGTCTGTAGGCTGTACTGTGCCATTTACCTGGGTTGACTGGGCGATCGTTGCAATCGTCGCCATCTCCGCTTTGATCAGTCTAAGCCGCGGCTTCGTTAAAGAAGCATTGTCGTTGCTGACCTGGATCATCGCAGGAGTCGTAGCCTGGATGTTCGGTGGCTCTTTGGCCGTGTATCTCACCGGATACATCGAAACACCTTCGGCTCGCGTCATCGCGGGCTGCGCCATCATGTTCATCGCCACGCTGCTGGTGGGAGCAATGGTCAATTATCTTATCGGCGAATTGATACGTGTCACCGGACTCTCCGGGACCGATCGATTTCTCGGCATGGTCTTCGGCGCCGCGCGTGGCGCATTGCTGGTGGTCGTGGCGGTCGGGCTGTTGAGCCTGGGCCCGGTACAGCAGGATTCGTGGTGGCAGGAGTCAGCTCTTGTGCCAAAATTTCTATTGGTTGCAGATTGGTCCAAGAACCTCATATTGGGGTGGAGCAGTCAGTGGCTGGCCAGCGGAATCAGCGTGCCCGCTGATCTTCCGTTCAAGGAACACCTCTTGCCGGCCAAAACGTCGCAATAAGTTGTGTTCAGTCAAGATTCATTAAGTAGGGGTTGCGTCGCATGTGTGGCATCGTCGGTATCGTCGGTAAGTCGAACGTCAACCAGGCGCTGTATGACGCGCTAACCGTCCTCCAGCACCGCGGCCAGGACGCTGCCGGTATTGTGACCAGCCACGACGGCCGGTTATTCCTGCGCAAGGACAATGGTCTGGTGCGTGACGTGTTTCATCAGCGTCACATGCAGCGCCTCGTCGGGCACATGGGCATTGGCCATGTGCGTTACCCGACTGCGGGCAGCTCGACCTCGGCCGAAGCTCAACCGTTTTACGTCAACTCGCCCTATGGCATCACCCTGGCGCACAACGGCAACCTGACCAACGTTGAACAGTTGGCCAAGGAGATTTACGAGTCTGACCTGCGTCACGTCAACACCAACTCCGACTCGGAAGTGCTGCTTAACGTGTTCGCTCACGAGCTGGCCCAGCGCGGCAAGCTGCAGCCAACCGAGGAAGACGTGTTCGCCGCCGTGACTGACGTGCACAACCGTTGCGTCGGTGGCTACGCCGTCGTGGCGATGATCACCGGCTACGGCATTGTCGGTTTCCGCGACCCGAACGGCATTCGTCCGATCGTCTTCGGCCAGCGTCATACCGACGAAGGCGTCGAGTACATGATCGCCTCCGAAAGCGTGTCCTTGGACGTGCTGGGCTTCACCCTGATCCGTGACCTGGCGCCGGGCGAAGCGGTGTACATCACTGAAGACGGCAAGCTGCACACCCGTCAGTGCGCCCTCAATCCGAAACTCACCCCGTGCATCTTCGAGCACGTCTACCTGGCGCGTCCGGATTCGATCATCGACGGTGTTTCGGTGTACAAGGCGCGTCTGCGCATGGGTGAGAAGCTCGCCGACAAGATCATGCGCGAGCGTCCAGAACACGACATTGACGTAGTGATCCCGATTCCGGACACCAGCCGTACTGCAGCGCTGGAGCTGGCCAACCACCTGGGCGTCAAGTTCCGCGAAGGTTTCGTCAAGAACCGTTACATCGGCCGCACCTTCATCATGCCGGGCCAGGCTGCGCGCAAGAAGTCGGTACGCCAGAAGCTCAACGCTATCGAGCTGGAGTTTCGCGGCAAAAACGTGATGCTGGTGGATGACTCCATCGTGCGTGGCACCACTTGCAAGCAGATCATTCAGATGGCCCGTGAAGCAGGGGCGAAGAACGTCTACTTCTGCTCCGCTGCGCCTGCCGTGCGTTATCCGAACGTCTACGGCATCGACATGCCGAGTGCTCATGAACTGATCGCCCATAACCGTTCGACCCAGGACGTTGCAGACCTGATCGGCGCTGACTGGCTGATCTACCAGGACCTGCCGGACCTGATCGAGGCGGTCGGCGGTGGCAAGATCAAGATCGAAGAGTTCGATTGCGCGGTGTTCGACGGCAAGTACGTCACTGGCGATGTCGACGAGGCTTACCTGAACAAAATCGAGCAGGCGCGTAACGACTCCTCGAAGATCAAGACCCAGGCGGTCAGCGCGATCATCGATCTGTATAACAACTGAGTAAACACCGGCCCTGAGGGGCCGGTTTTGTATCTTTGATAAAGTATCGAGTTGAGGAGTAGAGCATGAGTCAGGAATGGGATGCCGGTCGCTTGGACAGCGACCTCGATGGCGTAGCTTTCGATACCCTGGCTGTGCGCGCTGGACAGCACCGCACGCCGGAAGGCGAACACGGTGATCCGATGTTCTTCACTTCCAGCTATGTCTTCCGCACTGCGGCCGATGCAGCGGCGCGCTTTGCCGGCGAAGTGCCGGGCAACGTTTACTCCCGCTACACCAACCCAACCGTGCGTGCGTTCGAAGAGCGTATTGCGGCGCTGGAAGGGGCCGAGCAGGCCGTCGCCACGGCAACGGGCATGGCGGCCATTTTGGCGGTGGTCATGAGTTTGTGCAGTGCCGGCGATCATGTGCTGGTGTCGCGCAGCGTATTTGGTTCGACCATCAGCCTGTTCGAAAAATATTTCAAGCGCTTCGGCATTGAAGTGGACTACGTGCCGCTGGCGGATCTGTCTGGCTGGGACGCGGCCATCAAGGCCAACACCAAATTGCTGTTCGTCGAGTCGCCCTCCAATCCGCTGGCTGAGCTGGTGGACATCGCTGCGCTGGCCGAAGTGGCCCACGCCAAGGGCGCAATGCTGGTGGTGGACAACTGCTTCTGCACCCCAGCCCTGCAACAGCCGCTGAAGCTGGGCGCGGACATCGTCGTGCATTCGGCCACCAAGTTCATCGACGGCCAGGGCCGTTGCATGGGCGGCGTGGTTGCAGGTGCAAGCGAGCAGATGAAGGAAGTAGTAGGCTTCTTGCGTACCGCAGGCCCGACCCTGAGCCCGTTCAATGCCTGGATTTTCCTCAAGGGTCTGGAAACCCTCAGCCTGCGGATGAAGGCCCATTGTGCCAGCGCCCAGGTTCTGGCCGAGTGGCTGGAGCAGCAGGACGGTATCGAAAAGGTCCATTACGCCGGTCTCAAGAGCCATCCCCAGCACGAGTTGGCCCAGCGCCAGCAGCGCGGGTTTGGTGCGGTAGTGAGCTTTGAGGTCAAGGGTGGCAAAGATGGCGCCTGGCGTTTTATCGACGCGACTCGGCTGATCTCCATTACCGCCAACCTTGGGGACAGCAAGACCACTATTACCCACCCAAGCACCACGTCCCATGGTCGTCTGGCGCCACAAGAGCGCGAAGCTGCGGGCATTCGCGACAGCCTGATTCGTGTAGCGGTGGGCCTGGAAGACGTGGCTGACTTGCAGGCAGACCTGGCTCGCGGGTTGGCGGCCTTGTGACCGAGTGGTCCCTGGAGGCGGCAACCGCCAGTAATGGTCGTGTCGCGCTGGTCACTGGTGCGGCACGCGGAATCGGCCTTGGGATTGCTGCGTGGCTGATCAGCGAAGGCTGGCAGGTGGTACTGACGGACCTGGACCGCGAACGCGGCTCCAAGGTGTCCAAGGTGCTGGGCGATAACGCTTGGTTTATCACCATGGACGTAGCCGATGAGCGGCAGGTGGTCCTTGGGGTGGCCGAGGTGCTCGGGCAGTTTGGGCGCCTGGATGCATTGGTATGCAACGCGGCGGTGACCGACCCGCGCAATATCACCCTGGAAAGCCTGGACCTGGCCTACTGGAATCGGGTGCTGGCGGTAAATCTGAGCGGTCCGATGTTGCTGGCCAAGCACTGTGCGCCGTATTTGCGGGCTCACGGTGGTGCCATCGTCAACCTGACGTCGACCCGGGCTCGCCAGTCGGAGCCGGATACCGAGGCTTATGTGGCGAGCAAGGGCGGTCTGTTGGCCCTGACCCACGCCCTGGCGATCAGCCTGGGGCCGGAAGTGCGGGTCAATGCCGTCAGCCCTGGCTGGATCGATGCTCGAGACCCCGCTGCTCGCCGTGCGGAGCCGCTGACGGACGCTGATCACGCTCAGCACCCGGCGGGCAGGGTAGGCACCGTGGAGGACGTGGCAGCGATGGTGGCGTGGTTGCTGTCGCGCAATGCCGGGTTTGTCACTGGGCAGGAGTTCGTTGTAGACGGTGGCATGACCAAGAAGATGATTTACAGCGAGTAAGGCAGGTCGCGGTCCTGAAGTGATTTTGTCTTTTTCAGAAAAACTTCAAGCAGGCTATTGACTTAGGTCCGCTATCTGCGTAAATTTCGCGGCCTCAACGAAGCAAAGGGTGATTAGCTCAGCTGGGAGAGCATCTGCCTTACAAGCAGAGGGTCGGCGGTTCGATCCCGTCATCACCCACCACTTCTTGAGAGTTTTGCCTTCGGGCAAGACGCAACGTTAAAGGTTGCACCGACGCGCAGCGGTAGTTCAGTCGGTTAGAATACCGGCCTGTCACGCCGGGGGTCGCGGGTTCGAGTCCCGTCCGCTGCGCCATATTTTACAGGTTCGATTTATCGGATTTGAGACTGAGAAGCCAAGGCTGATCAGTCAGATGTTAAAGGCGGTTGAAGGTGACACTTCAGCAGGTCCTGAAGGTTCAAACAGACGCAAGTCTGAGCGATACGCAGCGGTAGTTCAGTCGGTTAGAATACCGGCCTGTCACGCCGGGGGTCGCGGGTTCGAGTCCCGTCCGCTGCGCCATATCTGTTCCAGGGCCCACTGAACGCCCTGAGACGCCAAGGCAAGCCGCAAGCTTGATTGGATCGATAGCAAAGACCCTGGTCGAAAGACCGGGGTTTTTTGTGTCTGCAATTTGGGAAGGACGAATGCTGCAGGAGCTGGCAAGCAGCTCCTGCAGAAGGTCGGGTGGAAGTCAGAACCCCAGTTTATCCCGCAACCCGTAATACCAGGCCCCTAGCGCCGCAAACGGCGTGCGCAACAACTGCCCGCCCGGGAACGGGTAGTGCGGCAGGTCGGCAAACGCATCAAAACGCTCCGCCTGGCCCCGCAGTGCCTCCGCCAGTACCTTGCCTGCCAGGTGGGTGTAGGTGACGCCATGGCCGCTACAGCCCTGAGAGTAGTAGATATTGTCCCCCAGGCGACCGACCTGCGGCAGGCGCGATAGCGTCAGCAGGAAATTACCGGTCCAGGCGTAGTCGATCTTCACATCCTTGAGTTGCGGGAAGGCCTTGATCATCTTCGGCCGGATGATTGCTTCAATGTTTGCCGGGTCCCGTGCGCCATACACCACGCCGCCACCGAAGATCAGGCGTTTGTCGCTGGTCAGTCGGTAGTAGTCCAGCAAGTAGTTGCAGTCTTCGACACAGTAATCCTGCGGCAGCAGGGTTTTCGCCAGCTCATCACCCAGTGGCGCCGTGGTGATCACTTGGGTGCCGCACGGCATCGACTTGGCCGCCAACTCCGGCACCAGATTGCCCAGGTAGGCATTGCCGGCGACAATGATGAACTTGGCCCTGACCTTGCCCTGTGCCGTATGCACGACCGGATTAGCCCCGCGCTCAATGCGCACCGCAGCAGATTGCTCGTAGATCGTGCCGCCCAGGGATTCCACTGCCGCCGCTTCCCCCAGCGCCAGGTTGAGCGGGTGGATATGCCCGCCGCTCATGTCCAGCAGGCCACCTATATAGTTGTCACAGGCGACCACCTCGCGAATGCGTCGCTCGTCCAGCAGTTCCAGCTGGGTATGGCCGTAGCGCTCCCACAGGCGCTTCTGCGATTCCAGATGGCCCATGTGCTTGCTATTCAGCGCGGCGAACACACCGCCGTCCTTCAGGTCGCATTGTATTTGGTACTTGGCCACCCGCTCGCGAATGATCCGGCCGCCTTCAAAGGCCATTTCCCCCAGTAACTGCGCCTGTTTCGGGCCGACACTGCGCTCGATCACATCGATGTCGCGGCTGTAACTGTTGACGATCTGCCCGCCGTTGCGGCCTGACGCACCAAAGCCCACCTTGGCGGCTTCCAGCACCGTCACACGAAAGCCGTTCTCCAGCAGGAACAGTGCGCTGGAAAGGCCGGTGTAGCCGGCGCCAATCACGCACACATCGGTTTCGACTTCGCCTTGCAGGAGCGGGCGAGGAGGGACCGCATTCGCGGAAGCGGCGTAATACGACTGGGGATAGGGGGTGTTCGCCATCCTGGAACCTCTGTTTTATATTTTTTACGAGTGCGCCGATCCTACCTGAGTTGAAAATCCGCTGCCAGCCACCGGAAAAATACAGTTGTGCCAGCTGAAATTAAAAAATTCGCATATTCATAGGCTTAGCTGCAAAAAAGGTGTTGACACACTTCGGAAATTCCGTAGAATGCCGCCACACAGCAGGCACGTAGCTCAGTTGGTTAGAGCACCACCTTGACATGGTGGGGGTCGTTGGTTCGAGTCCAATCGCGCCTACCAAACAAAATCCGCTCTGCTGGGCGGTCTAGAAGGGCTCACCGAAAGGTGGGCCCTTTTTTGTTGTCTGCGCTGTGTAAAAACCACGCAAAGCCCCTGTCACACCGTGTCCATCCCCCACAAACTTTATTGGTTTGCAGCAACAATTTTTCTTGTTGGACACGTCCGCTGCCAAGCAGCAAAGATGCCCACCACTGACGCTAGACCTTTCAGGTCAATAATAAAAATCCGAGTCGGGCTGTCCGCCATATCCAGAAGCGAATCTGACGTTCTCGTCTTTTTCCTTCCAGCGTTACTGGCGACGCGGCACGCAATCAAGGACTCACGCCATGCAAACAGTTGTGAACCTATGGCCGCTGATCGGCGTACTCGTCATCGTGGTCGGCTTTGTGTTGCGCTTCAATCCGCTGCTGGTAGTGACTGCGGCGGCGATTGCCACCGGGCTTGCTGCTCAATTCCCCCTGGAAAAAATCCTCGCCACCATGGGCGACGGCTTCATGCAAACCCGTGCCTTGCAACTGATTCTGTTGTTGCCGTTGGCGGTAATCGGCTTGCTGGAGCGTCATGGCTTGAGACTGCATGCGCAGAACTGGATCGCCCGGTTTGAGCGGGCTACCGTCGGGCGCCTGCTGATTATCTACCTGTTTGTCCGTGAGTCTACGGCTGCCATGGGACTGACCAGCCTTGGTGGGCATCCGCAGATGGTGCGTCCGCTCCTGGCGCCAATGGCTGAAGGCGCAGCTGAAAAGCGCTACGGGAAAATCCCGGAAAAGCTTCGCCACAAAGTCTTGGCCATGTGTGCCGCGACTGACAATGTGGGCCTGTTTTTTGGTGAAGATATCTTTGTCGCTTTTGGCGCGATTGCGCTGATGCATACCTTCCTGCTGGGTTCGGGGATTGATGTCGAACCGCTGCATATCGCCGTCTGGGGCATCCCCACCGCGATTTGCGCCTTCATTATTCATGCGATACGCCTGCACCGTTTTGACCGAATGCTGACCCGTGAGTTGTCGCCCGTAGCGCCGGCTGCCACCCAGACGGAGGCGGCACAATGATCATCTCCATTCAATACCTGTACTGGCTGGCCGGGGTTTTGCTGTTGATCACCGCCGGGATGATTCTGGCTGACCGAACGCACCCCAAACGCTGGTCCAGTTCGCTGTTTTGGCTGCTATTCGCCATCCCTTTTCTGGTGGGGGAGCGCATACCCTCGATTGCAATTGGCATCGGTGTCGTGCTGATGGCGGTCATCGCAGGCCTTGGCGGTGTAGGCCGTGGCGCTCATGCCGAGTTGCATGACAAGGACTCTCGTGCCAGTGCCGGTCGGCTGGGTCATAAACTATTTATCCCCGCTCTGGCGATTCCACTGACTACGGTGATCGGCTCCGTGTTGCTCAAACACACCGAAATCGGTGGCGTACCGCTGCTTGACCCGAAAAACACCACCTTTGTTTCCCTGGGTGTGGGCTGTCTGATCGCCTTGGCACTGGCTTGCTGGCTGACCCGTGACACGCCGGTGCAGGCCTTGCGCGAATCCCGACGCCTGACTGAGGCGCTTGGCTGGGCAATGGTTCTGCCGCAGATGCTGGCGATGCTCGGCCTGCTCTTCAACGAGGCTGGGGTCGGCACCGCCGTGGCCCACGTCGCCACCACCTACATCAACCTGGATTTCAAGTTGGTGGCGGTGATGGTCTACGTGCTGGGCATGGCATTGTTTACGGTGATCATGGGTAATGGTTTCGCGGCGTTTCCGGTGATGACCGGCGGGATTGGTGTGCCGGTGCTGGTGGGTGTCTACGGTGGCAACCCGGCGGTGATGGCTGCTATCGGCATGTTCTCCGGCTACTGCGGTACGCTGATGACGCCAATGGCGGCGAACTTCAATATCGTGCCAGCCGCGCTGCTGGAACTGCCCGACAAAAACGCGGTGATCAAGGCGCAAATGCCGACCGCGCTGATGATGCTGGTGGTCAATATCGTTCTTCTTTACCTGCTGATGTGAGGCAATGATGCAAACACTGCTGCTCACCGGTTTCGAACCCTTCGACCAAGACACCGTTAACCCTTCCTGGGAAGCCGTGCGCCTGCTGGATGGTGTGCAACTGAGCGACGACCTGCGCATCATCGCCCGGCAACTACCGTGTGCCTTCGCCACCGCTGGCATCCGGTTGAGTGAACTGCTGGTCGAGCATCGTCCGCAGATGGTCATCGCCATCGGACTGGCTTGCGGTCGTAGTGATATTTCCATCGAGCGGGTGGCGATCAACCTCATTGATGCACGGATCCCGGATAATATCGGCCACCAACCCATCGACACTCCTGTGGTGCCCGATGGTCCCGCCGCCTACTTCAGCACCTTGCCTATCAAGGCCATGGTGAAAGCGCTGCGGGACGGGGGGATTCCCGCTTCGGTTTCGCAAACGGCCGGCACCTTTGTGTGTAATCAGGTGTTCTACAGCCTGCAACACGCACTTGCTGGATCGTCAGTGCGCAGTGGTTTCATTCATGTGCCTTTGCTGCCAGAACAAGCCTCGCGTGCGATATCAGGGCAGCCTTCGATGGCTTTGGCAACGTTGGTTGAAGGATTGCAGATTACTGCGCTGACGGCATGGAACACACAGGTGGACGTAGCAGAAACGGGAGGGCAGGTTAGTTGACATCATTGGGCCTCATGCCTGCCGTCCCGGGAAAACAGCTCAAAACATGTCACCCCGTCTTCACTGCTGACACTGTACCGACCGTTATGCAGTTGCATGATTGTCGCGACGATGGACAGCCCCAGGCCATTGATGTGGTCGGCGATGTTATCGCGGGCGGTGAGGAACAGCACCGGAGTGTCGGCCTCCTTGCGCAGGCGGCGCAGGACTTCCCAACCGTCCATTTTCGGCATCATCACAGCCCTGGATCAGTGGGGTTGCGGGGGAGGCTGGTGAGGTGCTGGCAAAGGCTGAGCCGGTGCCCAGCATCAACAGGCTGGCGGCGATCAGGCAGAGTTTACTGATTGGTTTCATGGTGTGGACCCTTTCATTATCAGTAGGAAGTTGTGTCACCGGGTGTGGGGGACTGACGACTTCACTGTATGAAGTGAGGGTGCTGGTAACGCTGACAACTCAATGACAAGTTTGTAATGCAATGGGAGGGTGCTTTCTACGTCCTCGTCCGTTTACAAGCCCTGGGTCGATCCGTAGATTGCAGCAGGCAAGTGGTTCGTCAGGGCCCAAGACCGGGCGACGAGAGCGAGAGGAAACCGAGCAGTGTCCGCCAAAGGTTCAGCCGTGTTTGATAGCCGGTACCGTGCATTTCTGTTTGATATGGACGGGACCATTCTCAACTCCATCGCCGCCGCAGAGCGTGTCTGGGCAGCCTGGGCCAAGCGCCATGGCCTGGATGTACAGGCGTTCCTGACCACTATTCATGGCGTTCGGGCCATTGACACCATCACCCGGCAGGCCTTGCCTGGAGTGGATGCAGACGCTGAGGCGCGGGGCATTGCCGAGGCCGAGATCGAGGACATCGAGGGCGTGGTGGCAATCCCTGGCGCGGTGGAGTTTCTGAAGACGCTGCCCGGCAATCAATGGGCAGTGGTGACGTCTGCACCCAGGGCATTGGCCCTGCGCCGTTTGCAAGCGGCAGGAATCGTCCCGCCAGCAGTCATGGTGACGGCCGAGGATGTCGCCAGCGGTAAGCCTGATCCGACTTGTTACCTGTTGGGGGCGCAACGGTTGGGTGTGCCGGTCCAGCAATGCCTGGTCTTTGAGGATGCTACGGTTGGTATCCTGGCCGGAGAGGCGGCGGGGGCGGATGTCATGGTGGTTACGTCCGCGCACTTGACTCCCATGGCGACAGAACACGCAACGATTGTTGGTTATGAGCAATGGCTGGCCGATCGTGACGAAGACGGTTTCCTGCGGTTGCTGCCTCAGCAGCACTGAGATGAAAAAGGCCAGCCCTTTTACGAGGTCCGGCCTTGGTCGATGCCGGGAGGGCAGGCTGGAGGCTGATTATTGTTCAGGGTCTGCAGCCGCGTGCTTCGGATGCCCTGACGCGAAATCACCATCTCCTTGAGGATTTCATGAGCCAGCCTGGCAATCGCTTCAGCTCCCCGGTAATGAGCGCGGACGATCCCGGTCACTGCAAAGTGATCGGCATCCGGGCCGCTGAGGATTGCTGACAGAGTGCCGTCGGCATGCAGCGTGCAGACAACGTTGTAACTAGGTAAGCGCGCTGTCAGGGCGGCCTCGATTTCGGATTTGCTGAGAGTGTCCATCTGCTTTAGAGCCTTTTACAGACCATGCAGGTCCAAGCATAGATTCTGCTGAAGGACTGTAAATGATGGCTATCTGGCGCTATGGCTGCCACATTTCTAGAGCGGGTTGAGCGCTGCTCCCCGTCAGGATGAGGTTTTCTCACGGGCGTTACGGAAGGCCCGTCGGCGCAGTTTTCGATGAATGGCGGCTTGAATCGGCTTGAGGCAGAAGAATAATAGATAACCGCACAGAAACAGCGCCAGATCCGGCCAGCAAGGCGCGTCCGTGTTGCTGGCATCTTCTATTTCGAACCTTGCGCCGTACCCCGCAGCCACGAAGACCAGCCCAATAAGCAGGGCAATAATCCAGGATTTAGAGACATAAGGCTGCTTGCTGGTTCGCCTCATTAACGTGCTCCTGCGTGCACTGTAAGGTTTTATTACATTTCTATCGGCATTCGGCTGCCGAATTGATCGCAAGTTCCCTTGGCGAGCGTGCGCGATTGCAGCGTTGGGCTAATACTGAGAAACGCTTGTGCAACCGTCCAAAAATGTCTTCAACGATGGGGAGCGCACATCATGTTGGCCCACTGGCTTCTTGCGGCTGTTCATCTGCTGGCTTTCGCCATGGCCTTTACGGCCGTACTGGCTCGTGGCAAGGCTCTGCGCAGCCTGAAAGGCACAGACTCATCGCCGGTTCGGCAGGTATTGATTGCGGATAATTTCTGGGGGATCAGTGCGTTGGTGCTGCTCATAACGGGCGGTATGCGCGCCTTTGGTGGCTTTGAGAAAGGCACCGAGTACTACCTTCAACAGCCGTTGTTTCACCTGAAAATGACCTTGTTCATTTTTATTCTGTTGCTGGAGATCGCACCGATGATCCGTTTGATCAAATGGCGGATTGCATTGGCGCGTGGCAACCGACTTGATCTATGCAAGGCCGGGCTGTTTGCGCGCATCAGTTATATTCAAGGGTTATTGATTGTGTTGATGGTCATTGCGGCAAGCGGCATGGCACGGGGCGTCAGCCTGGGTTGACGGAGCCTGGTGCGCAGAGGGGGAGTGAGCGCTGCGTTGATCACGGCAAACCGCGAACAGGCCAAGGGGCTTTCGCCAGCCGTTACAGTGAACGAAAGGGCTGGCTACTGGAGACGCTTCAAGGTGTTTCGCGTTTGTCCGGGGCAGTCAGGCCCGCCTGGATGCGTTGGTAGATCTCTTCACGATGCACTGCAACATTCTTGGGCGCATTGATGCCGATTCTCACTTGCTGGCCGCTAACGCCCAGAATGGTGATCGTAATGTCATCACCGATGTTTATGCTTTCACCAACTTTGCGGGTGAGTATCAGCATGGACTTCTCCTTGATTGCTTTGAAGGACAAATGTTTCAGACAGGGCAGATGTCGGTTGTGTGTAGCTTGCTGTGACGCGCTTCCCTGTGGCAGCTTCTTTTAGGACGCATAGAGGCCGCATTAATTCCCATGGCGCCATCATACAGGTCTGAGAAACATCATTCGCATTGTTTAAGCCAGCGTTTATGACGGCCAGAATAGACAGTGAATGATAAAGTTGCCTCTTTGATCCTTAAAGGAGCAGGGCAGTGCGTAAAGTAGCGATGGCAATTGTGGTGTTGGCATTGGCCGGCTGTGGTGAAGGTCGCAGTGTCGATACCCCCAGGGCTAAGCCCGCAATCGCTGAGGTCCAGCCCCAGGCGTCAACGATTGGAGCCCAGGAGTGGGACGTATGGGTAGGCCCGCCAGACCATAAGCTGCAGGCGTTGACGGATCTGACCGCGTGGTTGCTCGAGCATGGATTCAGTTTTTATCTGGTCAAGGAAGACGGTAAGGATCAGGTTCTGATGGGACCTTTCAGCAGCAAGGCCGAGGCCGAGGCGAAGCAGATACAGTTAACGGAAAAACTGGCCAAGGCCAAGAAAAATGACACTGTATCGCAGGTCATCGAACACAAGGCCGCACAGTAAGAAAAGGGCGAGCGCACATATAAGGTTCCGCTCGCCTACTCTCATTCAGTCGCAGGCTTTCAAGTTCACCGGGCCGACGAACTCATTGCCGCGTCCCATCACACACGCCACGGTTTGATTGCGCTGGCGTTCCCAGGGCTGTGCCGGATAGGTCTTGTTCCAGGCTTCGTACAACTGACGGTCCTGTTTCGACAGGCGCAAGCCGTACTGTTTGCTCATATAGAAGTACGTCCGGGCGATCATGCCGCGTATGGACGGTCGGGGCATGACCTTCTTGGCCTTGAAGTCCACCTGGGTCAGGCATGAACCGTATTGCCCGCTTTGCACCGGCAGCCAGCCAAAACTGAAGTTGTTGCGATCGCCGTTGACCTCGCCGATGCTCGGCACCAGGTTGTGCAGATCCGCTTCGGCACGCTTGTAGACGGCGTCGTACCGGGTGCAGTTCTTGCGTCCGCCGTCCTGCCAACACTGGCGTTGATGGCCGATCTGCCAAGCGGGAACAATGTGTTCCCATTCAATCCGTGCCGCGCGGTTGGCGTTTTTGCGTGGGATGTAGCCGCAGGCTTTCAGGTCCACCCGGTTTCCGGTGTATTTGCATCCACAGTAGAACTCCGTGGATTGCGGGGCGTAGAGCTTCCAGGCGATTTTCTTGGCTTCACTGAAGGTTCGGGGCGCCTGGGCATGAGCGGTGACAGCGAAAAACAGGCACAGCACGGTAAAGAAACGCACACTCATTGAATCAATCTTCCTTCGGCACAACCCAGAAAATCTGCACGCCGCCGTCATCACGATGGGCAAGAGTGACGTTGTCGTTTTCTGCAATCTCTTCCAGCAATCGCTCCCATTCATCCACAGGCTCATCCGGCAAACGGAAGATCAAGGCTGCCTTGGCTTTCTGAGCGTTGGTCGAATTGATGATTTTCTGCACGCGAACCGCCAGGCGTTCGTAGGCATCAGGAGGTTTCGGTGCTGCGGGGGAAGGCTTCGCCACGGAGTAGTCCTTATTAAGCTGTACGAACATACAGTATTTAACTGTGGGGAAATTCGCAACTGCTTAAAATTCAATAAGGCCCCTATGACAATGATTTATCGGATTTTGTGCAAGATGACTTTGTTTTTTAAGGTTTTTTAAGAAGAGGTGACGCGGGGGGGGCGTTGACCCACCCGCGAAGCGCCGCGAGTGGGGGATGGCCTGGCCGTTAAAGGCCGGGCCGGGGAGGGATCAATATTCCCAGAATATACGTTGCAGTTCCTTGCTGTCCTGGGTCTTGGTCAGGGCGACCATGGCCAGGATGCGGGCTTTCTGCGGGTTCAGGTCATGGGCAACAACCCAGTCATTCTTGTCGTCAGGCTGTTCGGCGTTGCGCAGAACGAAACCGCCGGCATTGACGTGGGAAGAGCGAATGATCTGCACGCCATCCTTGCGCAGGGCCTGCAGGGCTGGCACTACCTTGGAAGACACCGAACCGTTGCCAGTACCCGCGTGGATGATGGCTTTGGCGCCAGCCTGGGCCAGGGCCTTGTAGGCGGTGTCGCTCACGTTGCCGTATGAGTAGGCGATTTCGACGTCTGGCAGGCTTTTGATGGTCTTGATGTCGAATTCCGAATCCATGGTGTGACGCTTGGCAGGCAGGCGGAACCAGTAGGACTTGCCTTCAACGATCATCCCCAGAGGGCCCCAGGCACTTTTGAACGCTTCGGTCTTGATGTTGATCATTTTGCTGACGTCGCGACCCGACTGGATCTCGTCGTTCATGGTCACCAGGACGCCTTTGCCGCGAGCATCTTTGCTGCTGGCTACTGCGACGGCGTTGTACAGGTTAAGCATGCCGTCAGCCGACATGGCAGTACCCGGACGCATCGAGCCGACCACGACGATTGGCTTGTCGGTTTTTTCTACCAGGTTGAGGAAGTAAGCGGTTTCTTCCAGCGTGTCGGTACCGTGGGTGATCACGATGCCGTCCACGTCTTTTCTGTCGGCCAGTTCGGCGACGCGACGACCCAGTTGCAGCAGGTTTTCGTTGGTGATGCTTTCGGAAGCAATTTGCATCACTTGCTCGCCGCGCACATTGGCGATCTGGCTGAGCTCAGGAACACCGGCGATCAATTGCTCGATGCCTACTTTGGCGGCCTGGTAGGTCGCACTATTGGCCGCGCTGGCGCCAGCGCCAGCAATGGTGCCGCCGGTGGCAAGGATCACCACGTTGGAGAGCTTGGTCTTGCTTTCAACTTCTTTTGCCTGGGCGGCAACAGGGAAGAGCAGCAGTAGGGCTAAAGCGCCCGGGACAAAGTGCTTGAGTGCAGATTTCATTATTTTTCTCTCTAGTTTTGATGAGTGCTTGTGCAGGTTCATCTAGAAACACCACGGGCTGTACTGAGTGCCACGAGGCGTTGAGTAAGAGCAGGATTTGTACCAGTGGTATTTTGTTCTGGGAATGAATTTAACTTATTGATTTTAAACAATATTTATTTTATCTGAGAGAAGCTTTTTTCAATTGTTGTCCGAGTTTCCGAACAAAGGCACCTTCTCATGTTCGGTTGTCCGAAAGCATGATGGAAAAATCCCTTTGGCCATCAGTGAAAATTTCACCTCATCTGTCGTTTTAGAGAACGATCGGCTGTCAGAGATGTTTAAAGGGTAATAACAATAGTCTGTAGGGTGGGACGCAGAGCAGGTGTAGAAAAAGGACTTTTCTTTCGTTGACAAGTCTCGACAAAATTCGCATAGTTTGACTAACGCAAACGTTTGCGAGACGTTTCATGGGTCACTCTCTGGGTGGCGTGAAAGCTCGTATAAGCCGCCCGGGTGGGCTGGCTGGCGAAGCACTATTCGGTGCAAGCGTTGCTCTCAATAATCATAAGAACGGAGTGAACCCATGAAGCTGCCATTCTCTGGACGTCTTCTTGCTGTCGCTGTGCTTGCTGCAGCATCCGCCGCTTTGCCCCTCTCCCACGCATTTGCCGATGAAACCGCCGCCAAACCCAAGGTCGGCCTGGTGATGAAATCCCTCGCCAACGAATTCTTCGTCACCATGCAAGACGGCGCCAAGGAGTACCAGAAAGCCCACTCCGCCGACTTTGACATGATCACCAACGGTATCAAGAACGAAACCGATACCTCCGCCCAGATTGATATCGTCAATCAGATGATTCTGGCCAAGGTTGACGCACTGGTCATTGCGCCTGCTGATTCCAAGGCGCTGGTCTCGGTCCTGAAGAAGGCCTCCGATGCCGGTATCAAGATCGTCAACATCGACAACCGTCTTGATCCGGGCGTGTTGAAAAGCAAATCTCTCGATATTCCCTTCGTAGGCCCTGACAACCGCAAGGGGGCCCGCCTGGTCGGTGAATACCTGGCCAAGCAGCTGAGTGCTGGCGATAAAGTCGGCATCATTGAAGGTGTATCGACCACCACCAACGCCCAGCAGCGTACCGCCGGTTTCAAGGATGCAATGGAGGCCGCCAAGATCGATGTGGTGACCCTGCAGTCCGGCGAGTGGGAAATCGACAAAGGCAACAAGGTTGCCGCTGCAATGTTAAGCGAGTACCCGGATCTCAAGGCATTGCTGGCGGGTAACGACAACATGGCGGTAGGTGCTGTTTCTGCCGTTCGTGCCGCGGGCAAGGCTGGCAAGGTCCAAGTGGTTGGCTATGACAACATTGATGCCATCAAACCCATGCTTCAAGACGGTCGTGTCCTTGCGACCGCCGACCAGGCGGCTGCAAAGCAAGCGGTGTTTGGTATCGAAAGCGCTCTGAAACTGGTCAAGGGCGAAAAAGTCGATGCCGTAGACGGCATGATCGAAACGCCGGTCGAACTCATCCTCAAGAAGTAATTCCTGGCTGCACAAAACAGCGTCCGCTCGTTTTGTGCGGACGCCTGGAGACCTTCCTATGTCATCTTGCGCACCGGACGCTGTCCTCTCGGTCAGCGGTATCGGCAAGACCTATGCCCAACCGGTTCTGTCTGACATCACCCTGACGCTCAATCGTGGGGAAGTGTTGGCGTT
The DNA here is from genome assembly GCF_055407105.1 of Pseudomonas sp. C321. NCBI lineage: Bacteria > Pseudomonadati > Pseudomonadota > Gammaproteobacteria > Pseudomonadales > Pseudomonadaceae > Pseudomonas > Pseudomonas sp. C321. The sequence continues at coordinate 84,544 of NZ_JBUZRB010000011.1, forward strand.
GACCGGTGAAAATGGTGCGGGCAAAAGTACCTTGTCGAAAATTATCGGCGGGCTGGTCACGCCGACCACCGGACAGATGCAATTCAACGGTCAGGATTATCGTCCGGGCAGTCGTGCCCAGGCCGAAGCGTTGGGCGTACGCATGGTCATGCAGGAGCTCAACCTGCTGCCCACCCTGACGGTGGCCGAGAACCTGTTCCTGGACAACCTGCCCAGCCACGGTGGCTGGATCAGCCGCAAGCAACTACGCAAGTCGGCTATCGAGGCCATGGCTCAAGTGGGGTTGGATGCCATCGACCCGGACACCCTGGTTGGCAGCCTGGGCATCGGCCACCAACAGATGGTCGAAATCGCCCGTAACCTGATCGGCGACTGTCATGTGCTGATCCTCGACGAGCCCACGGCCATGCTGACGGCCCGTGAAGTCGAGATGCTGTTCGAACAAATCACCCGCCTGCAGGCCCGGGGCGTGGCGATCATCTACATTTCCCACCGGCTGGAAGAGCTGGCCCGTGTCGCCCAACGCATTGCGGTACTGCGTGACGGCAACCTGGTCTGCGTCGAGCCGATGGCCAATTACAACAGCGAGCAACTGGTCACGCTGATGGTTGGTCGTGAACTGGGCGAACACATTGACTTGGGGCTGCGTACCATCGGCGCGCCGGCCTTGACCGTGAAAGGCCTGACCCGCTCGGACAAGGTCCGCGACGTGTCCTTTGAAGTACGCGCCGGCGAAATCTATGGCATCTCGGGCCTGATCGGCGCCGGTCGTACCGAGTTGTTGCGGCTGATCTTCGGCGCCGACCTGGCCGACAGCGGTACCGTAGCGCTGGGGTCGCCAGCCCAGGTGGTGAGCATCCGCTCGCCTGCGGACGCAGTCGGTCATGGCATCGCGCTGATCACCGAGGACCGCAAGGGCGAAGGCCTGCTGCTGACTCAATCCATCAGCGCCAATATTGCCTTGGGCAACATGCCGGAAATCTCCAGTGCTGGCCTGGTCAATGGTCGTGATGAGACCGCCTTGGCCAAACGCCAGATTGCTGCCATGCGTATCCGCAGTTCCAGCCCGGCGCAACTGGTGTCCGAGCTGTCGGGTGGCAATCAACAGAAGGTGGTGATTGGCCGCTGGCTTGAGCGCGATTGCTCGGTGCTGCTGTTCGATGAGCCGACCCGGGGCATCGATGTCGGTGCCAAGTTCGATATTTATGCCTTGCTCGGCGAATTGACCCGCCAGGGCAAAGCGTTGGTGGTGGTCTCCAGTGACCTGCGTGAGTTGATGCTGATCTGTGACCGGATTGGTGTGCTGTCCGCCGGCCGCTTGATCGAGACCTTCGAGCGCGACAGCTGGACCCAGGACGAATTGCTCGCCGCCGCCTTTGCCGGTTATCAGAAACGTGATGCGTTGCTCAACGAAGCAGCGCCCAGGAATACCCTATGAAAACAACTTCTCCTGCAAAACCTGGTGGCAACTTCTATGGCCTGGGCACCTATCTGGGCCTGGCCGGTGCCTTGCTGGCGATGATTGCGCTGTTCTCGTCCCTGAGTAGTCACTTTTGGTCCTATGACACCTTCAGCACCATCGCTAATCAGATTCCCGACTTGATGGTGTTGGCGGTGGGCATGACCTTCATCCTGATCATCGGCGGCATCGACCTGTCGGTGGGCTCGGTGCTGGCTCTGGCGGCATCGGCGGTCAGCGTGGCAATCCTCAGTTGGGGTTGGAGCGTCGTGCCGGCCGCATTGCTGGGCATGGGCTGTGCTGCACTGGCCGGGACCGTCACCGGTTCCATCACCGTGGCCTGGCGGATTCCCTCGTTCATCGTTTCCCTCGGCGTGCTGGAAATGGCCCGCGGTGTGGCGTACCAGATGACCGGCTCGCGCACCGCTTATATCGGTGATTCCTTTGCCTGGCTGTCGAACCCGATTGCTTTCGGCATTTCGCCGTCGTTCATCATTGCCTTGCTGGTGATCATCGTTGCCCAGGCCGTGCTGACCCGCACCGTGTTCGGTCGCTATCTGATCGGCATTGGCACTAACGAAGAAGCCGTCAGGTTGGCGGGGATCAATCCAAAACCCTACAAGATTCTGGTGTTCAGCCTTATGGGGCTGCTGGCTGGCGTTGCCGCACTGTTCCAGATCTCGCGGCTGGAAGCGGCGGACCCGAACGCCGGTTCCGGCCTGGAGCTGCAAGTGATCGCCGCAGTAGTAATCGGCGGCACCAGCCTGATGGGCGGCCGCGGCTCGGTCATCAGTACGTTCTTTGGCGTGCTGATCATTTCCGTATTGGCGGCAGGCCTGGCACAGATCGGCGCCACTGAGCCGACCAAGCGCATCATTACCGGTGCGGTGATCGTGATCGCGGTGGTGCTCGACACCTACCGCAGTCAGCGCGCCAGCCGGCGAGGCTGAGTCATGGCCACGATCAAGGATGTGGCGGCGCTCGCGGGTATTTCCTACACCACCGTGTCTCATGTGGTGAACAAGACGCGCCCGGTCAGCGAGCCTGTGCGGATCAAGGTCGAGGCGGCGATCAAGCAACTGGACTACGTTCCCAGCGCCGTCGCGCGGTCGCTGAAGGCCAATACTACCGCCACCATCGGTCTGCTGGTGCCCAACAGCCTCAACCCGTATTTCGCGGAGCTGGCCAGGGGCATCGAGGATTACTGCGAGCGTAATGGCTACTGCGTGATCCTCTGCAACTCCGACGATAATGCCGAGAAGCAGCGCAGCTATTTAAGGGTGTTGCTGGAAAAACGCATCGACGGTTTGATCGTCACCTCTGTTGGCGGCGATGACAGCGGCCTGACCTCAGGCCTGAAAGCGGTGCGCACCCCCATGGTGATTGTCGACCGTGGGCTGGACGGCATTGATGTCGATCTGGTGCGTATCGACCATGAGCACGGCGCTTACCTGGCGACCCGGCATTTACTGGAGTTGGGTCACCGGGACATCGCCTGCATTGGCGGCCCCGCTCACACCCGTGTGGCGCAAATGCGTCTGGCCGGTTATTGCCGAGCCCTGCGCGAAGCTGATGTTGAAGTGCCGGTGAGCCGCATGCTGGAAAGTGACTTCACCAGCACCGGTGGCTACGCAGCGGCCGTACAGTTGCTGGCGGCCAATCCCCCTAGTGCGATTTTTGCTGGAAACGACATGATTGGTTTCGGCGTATTGCGGGCGGCCGCCGAGCGCAATATTCGCGTGCCCGGCGAGTTGTCGGTCATCGGTTTCGATGACATTCAAATGAGCCGTTACGTCTACCCGGCGCTGACCACGGTCGGCCAGTCGATCCTGCAACTGGGGGAGATGGCGGCGGAGCTTTTACTGCGACGGATTGCGACACCACAACTGCCGATCGATCAACGAATCGTGACGCCGAGCATTGTTTTGCGTGAGTCGACAGCATCGCTGAATCGAATTTAAGAGTATTGATGTATGCCAGCAAAAGTAGTGGTAGTAGGCAGTCTGAATATGGACCTGGTCACTCGCGCCAGTCGTCTGCCCCGTGCCGGTGAAACCCTGATCGGCCAATCTTTCTCCACGGTTGCGGGCGGCAAGGGCGCCAATCAGGCCGTTGCCTCGGCACGCCTGGGGGCCGACGTTGCAATGATTGGCTGTGTAGGTACCGATGCCTATGGCGCCCAATTGCGCGACGCGTTGCTGGCCGAAGGCATCGATTGCCAGGCGGTCAAAGAGGTGGTGGGCTCCAGTGGTGTCGCTCTGATTGTGGTCGATGACAGTAGCCAGAATGCGATTGTCATTGTCGCCGGCAGCAACGGCGCACTGACACCGGCGTCGTTGCAGTCGGTGGACAGCGTGCTGCAGGCTGCCGACGTCATTGTCTGTCAGCTCGAAGTACCGATGGACACCGTGAGTCATGCTCTCAAGCGCGGTCGCGAACTGGGCAAAACGGTGATCCTCAATCCTGCCCCGGCCAGTGGTCCGTTGCCCGCGGACTGGTACGCCGCCATCGACTACCTGATTCCCAACGAAAGCGAAGCCTCGGCCTTGAGTGGGGTGGTGGTCGACTCGCTGGAAAGCGCCAAGGTCGCCGCTACGTATCTGATCAAGGCCGGCGCCGGCAAAGTTATTATTACCCTCGGTTCACAGGGCGCACTGTTCGCCGATGGCCAGGGCTTCGAGCATCTGCTGGCACCCAAGGTCAAGGCGGTCGACACCACGGCGGCGGGCGACACCTTTGTCGGTGGTTTTGCCGCGGCATTGGCCAGCGGCAAAAGCGAAGCCCAAGCCATCCGCTTTGGTCAGGTCGCGGCAGCCTTGTCGGTCACCCGTGCCGGCGCGCAACCCTCCATTCCCACGTTGCACGACGTTCAAGGTTTTGTTCCCTCATGAAAAAGACTCCCTTGCTCAATATTGCCTTGTCACGGCTGATCGCTTCCCTGGGGCATGGAGACATCGTGGTGATCGGTGATGCCGGTCTGCCGGTGCCACCGGGCGTCGAGTTGATTGATCTGGCGCTGACCAAGGGTATTCCCGATTTCATCAGCACCTTGCGCATCGTCCTCAGCGAAATGCAGGTCGAGAGCCATGTGCTGGCCGAAGAAATCCTGCTCAAGCAACCTCCGGCGCTGGCCGAACTCAACACGCTGACCGACCTAGGCGAACGTCGTCTGTTGAGTCATGAAGAATTCAAGGTCCTGAGCCGCAAGGCGCGGGCTGTGGTGCGTACTGGCGAGTGCCAGCCCTACTGCAACATCGCGCTGGTCTCCGGAGTGACCTTCTAGCATTTCCCAACGACAAGGAGAGTGTCATGCAACGTAGTACCCAAACCCTGCGACATCTGTTCCGGAGTGTGCTGCTTTTGTCCGTGCTAACTGCTGCAAGCGCCCAGGCGGCGGAAAAAATCGACCTGATCATCGACACTGATCCGGGGGCCGACGATGTGGTCGCGTTGCTGTTTGCCATGGCCTCCCCTGAAGAACTGAACATCCGCGCGCTGACTACCGTGGCCGGCAACGTGCGCCTGGACAAGACCTCGCGTAACGCGCGACTGGCTCGTGAGTGGGCAGGACGCGAGGACATTCCGGTCTACGCTGGCGCACCGGCACCGCTGCTGCGCACGCCGATCTACGCCGAGAACATCCACGGCAAGGAAGGTATCTCCGGTGTCACCGTGCATGAGCCGAAAAAAGGCCTGGCCGAGGGCAATGCCGTTGACTACCTGATCAAAACACTGAGTACTGCCAAGCCCCATAGCATCACCATCGCCATGCTCGGCCCACAGACTAACCTGGCTCTGGCGCTGACCCAGGCCCCCGAGATCACTCAGGGCATCAAGGAAGTGGTCGTGATGGGTGGCGCACACTTCAATGGCGGCAACATTACGCCGGTGGCCGAATTCAACCTGTTCGCAGATCCTATCGCGGCTGAAATCGTGCTCAAAAGTGGCGTTAAGCTGACTTACCTGCCGCTGGACGTGACCCACAAGGTCCTTACCAGCGAAGCGCGCCTGAAGAAAATCGCTGACTTGAAGAACAACGCCAGCAAGGTTGTCGGCGATATCCTCAACGAGTACGTCAAGGGCGATATGGAACACTACGGCATTCCCGGCGGCCCAGTGCATGACGCCACCGTGATTGCTTACCTGCTCAAGCCTGAACTGTTCACCGGGCGCCAAGCCAATATGGTGGTGGATAGCCGCGAAGGCCCGACCTTCGGCCAGACTATCGTCGATTGGTATGACGGCCTCAAGCAGGAAAAGAATGTGTTCTGGGTTGAAAACGGCGACGCCCAAGGCTTCTTCGACCTGCTGACCGCACGTCTTGCGCGTCTGAAGTAAACCGCTTGCCGGTCGGTGTTCGCCGGCCGGGTCTTATTCGCGTTCGGGGTCTTGTGCCCCCATGTGATCGGTCGGGTATTTCTCGAATATCTGGCCGATGAACGCTTGCGCGGCCTGGGTTCCCAGTTCCTTGACCAGCAGGTCTATGCCGATGATTGCCAGCTCCTCAGGGCTGCCGGGGCTGTATGAACTTTGCCCTTGAGGCCACTTGGCTTTGATGTCGGCATGGATGGTTACGGTGGTCATGGGTGTCTCACGTGTTTGAAAGGCTGGGCAGTGCGTTCTCTAACCTGGTGAGTTAACCATTTTGCGCGACGTTTGGCACTGCTACTTAGGCATGAGGGGAGGGCTGTGCGACACTGGCAACCTGTTTAATTGCCAGGGAAAACCGCGTGCAGATCGATTTGAACAACCCCGAGAACCTGACGCTGGAAGCTGTTCGCCAGCTGCTGGCGTCCGCCAGCGACGACGTGCACACCCAATTGCGGGTCACCAGGGCCGGTATTGCCTACATATCTTCAGGGGTGGTGGGCGGTGTCGATATCGGCGGCTTGCTGTTTCGCCTGGAGACTTGGGCGGCCGGTTCCGGCTATGTCGGCAATGTGGCGGCCAGCGACGCAGTCTGGGTAACGCAGATTTTCAATGCGCTGAAACAGAACTGGCCAAATCCACCGTTTGATTACATCGACATCTATTGAGTGCTCGTTCATATCTGGTGACGATTGATTCGGCGATCACAGGCGGCGAGTCAGGCAGACTTGCCTGTGGCTACAGTCTGGAGGTTGCGCAGCGCTTACCTATTGAAACCAATCAGCCAAATAGCTGTCGCACGATCTCTGTCTATTTTTTCTCAAAGGAGGCTTCATGCCTTGGAAGCTTGCATCATTCGGTACCTTGTTGGCAGCAGCCCTGTTGGCCGGCTGCAGCACCCCTGGTATCTCTGAGCCGGCCAAAGACACAGCCGTGACCAACGCCGGTCATAGCCGCTGTGAGTCGAAGGCTGCCGAGTTCGCGATCGGCAAGAAAGCCTCGCCCGAATTGCTGGAGCAGGCCCGTACTCGTGCCGGTGCGCAGAACGCACGGATTCTCAAGCCTAACGACATGGTTACCCTGGAGTACCGCTCCGATCGCTTGAATCTCAACACGGATGACAACCTGGTGATCAATCGCGTCAATTGTGGCTGAGCGATCCAGGCTTTTGCAGCGCCCATAAAAAACCCCGTCACATGGACGGGGTTTTTTTAGTTCTGCTCAGAAATTACTCTGCGCGAACTTGCTCAGCTTGCATACCTTTTTGGCCTTTCGCAGCCACGAAGGAAACGGCTTGGCCTTCTTTCAGGCTTTTGAAACCGTCGCTTTCGATAGCTTTGAAGTGTACGAACAGGTCGTCACCGCCACCTTGAGGAGTGATGAAGCCGAAGCCTTTTTCATCGTTGAACCATTTAACGGTGCCGGATTGGCGATTAGACATGGTGTATCTCCAAGAAACATATATTTTCAGTAGTACTGTGCTGCTCAGGCCAACTGGGCACACCGAGCTATCATAGTCGAAATGTTCGGCTTGGGAGCCCCCCCAAGGCATTGTTTGCAAATCAATAACGTTGCATTTGGTGCTTTTTGCGGCTGAAAGCCCCGGTCTACGGGGCTTTTGCGAGAAATATCAGTTGTTAAAAAAAGCCGTAAAAGCTGTGTAAATTGTGAGAAAAGGCAGTTTTAAGGGTGTTTTTTGGTCTAAAAGCTGCTCTGTTTCAGTGCCTGTATTACTTCTGAACCACCTTGCACGAGGAAATTGCAGCGATCGCTTTGTTCTGAAGCTCAACTTTTGCATCCCGATTGGTCATGAGTTGATTGATCTCATCGGAGCTGAGTTCGGCATTGATCTTGTCTGCACCGCACTCACAGTGCTGCTTTGCAATGGCGTCCCTTTCTTTTTCGTTTTTTGCTTTGATGTTCTGCCTGGCTCCTGCCGAACAGTCTTTGATGAAGTTGTCTCGTTGACCTGCGGGCCAGTTGCTGGGTGCGGCAGCTTGCGCACCCAGTGGCAGCAACAGGGCAAAAGGAATGGCAAAGGCGAAAAACTGTTTAATACGCATAGTGGGATGCTCCCTGGAGGTCGTAGAACGGGTGACGATTCTCAGTGTCTTTGAGGCCTTCCGTACAGCCCAAGTTCACTCTAGCGTCCAAAAGCCCGGAATTTGCCTTTCAGCGGCCAAGGGCTGCCGCGGCGACCGTTCATCTGTGCTAGCATCTCCCGCTTGGCTATTTTCAGGCGTGCCATTTGCCGCCTTGCCATGTTCCTTTTGTTTAACTCCAGTCACTCTGATTCGATTTTCCGGTTGGCCGCAAGGCTCCTGCCGCTGTAAGGCAGGCGTTCGTCATTGAATGGCTGGAGTTGGATCTTGTACTGGCTCATCCCAACCCACGTGACCTTTGGTAGGGGTCACCACTAGGAGAGGAGGCGCCATGCCAACTATTACTCTTCCCGACGGCAGTCAACGTTCATTCGATCATTCGGTTTCCGTAGCCGAGGTCGCCGCATCCATTGGTGCTGGCCTGGCCAAGGCCACCGTGGCCGGCAAGGTCGACGGCAAGCTGGTTGACGCCAGTGACCTGATCACCGGCGATGTCAGCCTGCAAATCATCACCCCCAAGGATCAAGAGGGGCTGGAGATCATTCGCCACTCTTGCGCGCACCTGATTGGCCATGCGGTCAAGCAGCTGTACCCAACGGCGAAAATGGTGATCGGCCCGGTCATCGACGAAGGCTTCTATTACGACATCGCCTACGAGCGTCCTTTCACTCCGGACGACCTGGCGGCTATCGAGCAGCGCATGCACGCGCTGATCGAGAAAGATTACGACGTCATCAAGAAAGTCACTCCGCGCGCCGAAGTGATCGACGTGTTCACCGCTCGCGGCGAAGACTACAAGCTGCGTCTGGTGGAAGACATGCCGGACGAACAGGCCATGGGCCTGTATTACCACGAAGAATACGTCGACATGTGCCGTGGTCCGCACGTGCCGAACACGCGCTTCCTCAAGTCCTTCAAGCTGACCAAGCTCTCCGGTGCCTACTGGCGCGGCGATGCGAAGAACGAGCAACTGCAGCGGATCTACGGTACTGCCTGGGCTGACAAGAAGCAGCTGGCTGCCTACATCCAGCGCATCGAAGAAGCCGAGAAGCGTGACCATCGCAAGATTGGCAAGCGCCTGGGCTTGTTCCACGTCCAGGAAGAGTCGCCAGGCATGGTGTTCTGGCACCCGAACGGCTGGACCTTGTACCAGGTGCTTGAGCAGTACATGCGCAAGATTCAGCGCGACAACGGTTACCTGGAGATCAAGACGCCTCAGGTCGTTGACCGCAGCCTGTGGGAAAAATCCGGGCACTGGGCCAACTACGCTGACAATATGTTCACGACCCAGTCGGAAAACCGTGACTACGCCATCAAGCCGATGAACTGCCCGTGCCACGTACAGGTGTTCAACCAGGGCCTGAAGAGCTACCGCGAATTGCCGATGCGTCTGGCCGAGTTCGGTGCCTGCCACCGCAATGAGCCGTCGGGTGCGTTGCACGGCATCATGCGCGTGCGTGCGTTCACTCAGGACGACGCCCACATCTTCTGCACCGAAGAGCAGATGCAGGCCGAATCCGCTGCGTTTATCAAGCTGACCATGGACGTCTACCGCGACTTCGGCTTTACCGAAGTCGAAATGAAGCTGTCCACTCGTCCGGAAAAACGCGTCGGTTCCGACGAACTGTGGGATCGCGCCGAAGCTGCACTGGCCGCAGCCCTTGATAGCGCGGGCCTTGCGTACGATCTGCAGCCGGGCGAGGGTGCCTTCTACGGCCCGAAAATCGAGTTCTCACTGAAAGATTGTCTTGGTCGTGTCTGGCAATGTGGTACTTTGCAGCTCGATTTTAACCTGCCTATCCGTCTGGGAGCCGAATACGTCTCCGAAGACAACAGTCGCAAGCACCCGGTCATGTTGCACCGGGCGATCCTTGGGTCCTTCGAACGTTTCGTTGGAATCCTGATCGAGCACTACGAGGGTGCGTTCCCTGCGTGGCTGGCTCCGACCCAGGCAGTGATCATGAATATCACTGATAAACAGGCAGAATTTGCCGCTGAAGTTGAAAAAACTCTCAACGAAAGCGGATTTCGTGCCAAGTCTGACTTGAGAAATGAAAAGATCGGCTTTAAAATCCGCGAGCATACTTTGCTCAAGGTTCCCTATCTCTTGGTTATCGGAGATCGGGAAGTCGAGATGCAGACTGTCGCTGTGCGTACTCGTGAAGGTGCTGACCTGGGCTCGATGCCCGTCGCCCAGTTCGCTGAGTTTCTCGCGCAAGCGGTTTCCCGGCGTGGTCGCCCAGATTCGGAGTAATTATTATTAAGCGTGAAATGAGACAAGATAAACGAGCTGCACCGAAAGCCCCGATCAACGAGAATATCTCGGCACGCGAGGTTCGGTTAATTGGGGCTGAGGGTGAGCAGCTTGGGATTGTGTCAATTGAAGACGCGCTTCTTAAGGCTGAAGAAGCCAAACTGGATTTGGTGGAAATTTCCGCCGATGCAGTACCCCCTGTTTGCAAGCTGATGGACTACGGCAAATCGATCTTCGAGAAGAAGAAGCAGGTTGCCGCAGCCAAGAAAAACCAGAAGCAGATTCAGGTTAAAGAAATCAAGTTTCGTCCAGGGACGGAGGAAGGGGATTACCAGGTAAAACTGCGCAACCTGGTACGTTTCCTGAGTGATGGGGACAGGGCCAAGGTATCCTTGCGATTCCGCGGCCGTGAGATGGCCCACCAGGAGCTGGGGATGGAACTCCTCAAGCGAGTTGAAGGTGACTTGCTTGAGTACGGTTCGGTCGAACAGCATCCTAAGATGGAAGGACGCCAGCTTATTATGGTCATCGCCCCGAAAAAGAAGAAGTAATCAATAGGGCACGGCAGGCCTTCTGATTATATTTATCAACTGAATGCGGAGTATCCGAACATGCCAAAGATGAAAACTAAAAGTGGTGCTGCTAAGCGGTTTCTGAAAACTGCTAACGGTATCAAGCACAAACACGCTTTCAAGAGCCACATCCTGACCAAAATGTCGACCAAGCGTAAGCGTCAACTGCGCGGTAGCAGCTTGCTGCATCCGTCTGACGTCGCAAAAGTCAAGCGCATGCTGCGCCTTTGCTAATTTTTGGTTAAGAATAGAGGAAGTAACTCATGGCTCGTGTAAAGCGTGGCGTCGTTGCCCGTAAGCGTCACAAAAAAATTCTGAAACTTGCTAAAGGCTACTATGGTGCGCGTTCACGCGTATTCCGTGTTGCCAAGCAAGCGGTAATCAAGGCTGGCCAATACGCCTACCGTGACCGTCGTCAGAAGAAACGTCAGTTCCGCGCTCTGTGGATCGCTCGTATCAACGCTGGTGCTCGTGTTAACGGTCTGTCCTACAGCCGTTTCATTGCTGGCCTGAAGAAAGCGTCCATCGAGATCGACCGTAAGGTTCTGGCTGATCTGGCAGTGAACGAAAAAGCGGCGTTTGCTGCGATTGTCGAGAAAGCTAAAGCCACCTTGGCTTAAGTACCCCCGACAGTCACCTTGGGCCGCTTCCGTGGTCCAAGGTGTTAAACGTCTTAAATAGGGGAAGAGCCTTCAAGCTCTTCCCCTATTTTGTATCTGGAGTCTGTACATGGAAAACCTGGATGCGCTGGTCTCTCAAGCACTAGAGGCTGTGCAAAGCGCTGAAGATATCAATGCCCTGGAGCAAATCCGGGTTCAGTACCTTGGCAAGAAGGGTGAATTGACTCAGGTGATGAAGACCCTGGGGAATTTGCCGGCAGAAGAGCGCCCGCAAGTCGGTGCGCAGATCAACGTTGCCAAGGAACGTGTCACAGAGGTTCTTAATGCGCGCAAGGCGTTGTTTGAGGGGGCCGATCTAGCGGCCAAGCTCGCCGCCGAGTCCATTGACGTGACCCTGCCGGGCCGTGGCCAGACCTCAGGCGGTCTGCATCCGATTACCCGGACTCTGGAACGTATTGAGCAGTTTTTCACCCACATCGGCTACGGCATCGCCGAAGGCCCTGAGGTCGAAGACGATTATCACAACTTCGAGGCGCTCAACATCCCGGGCCATCACCCGGCCCGTTCGATGCATGACACCTTCTATTTCAATGCGAACATGCTGTTGCGCACCCATACCTCGCCGGTACAGGTCCGCACCATGGAATCGCAGCAGCCGCCGATCCGCATCGTCTGCCCAGGCCGTGTGTACCGTAGCGACTCCGATATCACCCACTCGCCGATGTTCCACCAGGTCGAAGGCCTGCTGGTCGATCGCGACATCAATTTCGCCGACCTGAAAGGCACCATCGAAGAGTTCTTGCGGGTGTTCTTCGAAAAAGAACTGGCAGTGCGTTTCCGACCTTCGTACTTCCCGTTCACCGAGCCATCCGCTGAAGTCGACATGGAATGCGTGATGTGCAGCGGTAAAGGCTGCCGTGTTTGCAAGCAGACCGGCTGGCTGGAAGTCATGGGCTGCGGCATGGTTCACCCCAACGTGCTGCGCATGTCCGGGATCGACCCGGAAGAGTTCTCGGGCTTTGCCTTCGGCATGGGCGTTGAGCGTCTGGCCATGCTGCGTTACGGCGTGAACGACTTGCGTCTGTTCTTCGACAACGACTTGCGGTTCCTCGCGCAATTTCGCTAGTCGTAACGAATCTTTAGGAGAGCAGGATGAAATTCAGTGAACAATGGCTGCGCGGCTGGGTAAGCCCGCAGGTAGATCGCGACGAGCTGGTTGCCCGTCTGTCGATGGCCGGTCTTGAGGTCGATAGCGTTACGCCGGCCGCCGGTGTTTTCAGTGGCGTGGTAGTGGGCGAGGTGCTGAGCACCGAGCAACACCCGGATGCTGACAAATTGCGTGTGTGCCAGGTCAGTAATGGCGCGCAAACCTTCCAGGTCGTGTGCGGAGCACCGAACGTGCGTCCGGGCCTGAAAATTCCGTTCGCCATGATCGGTGCCGAACTGCCGGGCGACTTCAAGATCAAGAAAGCCAAGCTGCGGGGCGTTGAGTCCAACGGCATGCTGTGCTCCCAGGCCGAGCTGCAGGTTGGTGAAGGCAACGACGGCTTGATGGAGCTGCCGGCCGACGCACCAGTGGGCCAGGACATTCGCGCCTACCTGGACCTGGAAGACGCCAGCATCGAGGTCGACCTGACCCCGAACCGTGGTGACTGCTTGTCCTTGGCTGGTCTGGCCCGCGAAGTCGGGGCGCTGTACGCCGCTGCTGTTACCCGTCCGGTCGTTGCAGTAGTACCTGCAGTGCATGACGAAGTCCGTCCAATCGAAGTGCTGGTGCCTGCTGCTTGCCCACGTTATTTGGGGCGCGTCATCCGTAATGTCGATCTGTCCAAGCCAACACCGCTGTGGATGGTTGAGCGTCTGCGCCGTGCCGACGTACGCAGCATCGACGCGGCTGTCGACATCACCAACTACGTGATGTTGGAGCTGGGCCAACCGCTGCACGCATTCGATCTCGCCGAAATCAATGGCGGCATCCGCGTGCGCATGGCCGAGGAAGGCGAGAAACTGGTATTGCTCGACGGCCAGGACGTCACCCTGCGTAGCAACACTCTGGTGATCGCTGACCACTCCCGCGCCCTGGCCATTGCCGGCGTGATGGGTGGCGAGCACAGTGGCGTTTCTGCGACCACTCGTGACGTATTCCTCGAAAGCGCGTTCTTCGACCAGATCGCCGTTGCCGGCCAGGCTCGCTCCTATGGTCTGCACACCGATGCTTCGCACCGCTACGAGCGTGGCGTGGACTGGCAACTGGCCCGTGAAGCCATGGAGCGCGCCACTGGCCTGCTGCTGGAAATCACCGGTGGCGAAGCTGGCCCGATCACCGAAATCGTCAGCGAGCAGCATCTGCCATCGGTTGCGCCGATCACCTTGCGTGCCCAGCGTGTTGAACAAATGCTGGGTTTGGTCATTGAAGACGCTGAAATCGAGCGTCTGCTGTCGGCCTTGGGCTTGGGTATTTCTGCTGATGGGGCAGGGCAGTGGCGCGTAGAAGTGCCAAGCCATCGCTTCGATATCAGCCTCGAAGTCGACCTGATCGAAGAACTGGCCCGCCTGTACGGCTACAACCGTCTACCGGTTCGTTACCCGCAAGCGCGCTTGGCGCCACAAGCCAAGCCCGAAGCCCGCGCCCATCTGCCCGAACTGCGTCGCCTGCTGGTGGCTCGTGGTTATCAGGAAGCAGTGACGTACAGCTTCATCGATCCGAAACAGTTCGAACTGTTCAATCCGGGTGTTGAGCCGCTGCTGCTGGCTAACCCGATCTCCAACGACATGGCTGCCATGCGTTCGTCCTTGTGGCCAGGTCTGGTAAAGGCACTGTCCTACAACCTGAACCGTCAACAGGATCGTGTACGGATGTTCGAAAGCGGCCTGCGTTTTGTCGGTCAGCTGGAAGGTTTGAAGCAAGAGCCGATGCTGGCTGGCGTAGTCTGCGGCAGCCGTCTGCCGGAAGGCTGGGCACAGGGTCGCGATGTGGTGGACTTCTTCGACGTCAAGGCTGACGTGGAAGCGGTGTTGGGCTTTTCCGGTGCGCTGGGTGCGTTCACTTTTGTCCCAGGCAGTCACCCGGCGTTGCACCCGGGCCAGACCGCGCGCATCGAGCGTGAAGGTCGTCTGGTAGGCTTCGTTGGGGCCATCCATCCCGAATTGTCGAAAACCCTCGGTCTTGACCGTCCGGTCTTCGTTTTCGAGCTGGTACTGGCCGAAGTAGCGTCGGGCAAGATGCCTAAATTCAGCGAGTTGTCGCGTTTCCCTGAAGTGCGCCGTGACCTGGCTCTGGTAGCCGATCGTGAGGTGTCCGCCAGCGCCGTTCTGGAGGTAATCCGTGAAAATGCAGGGGAATGGCTGACAGACCTCAGGTTATTTGACGTTTATCAGGGTAAAGGCATTGATCCGCATAGAAAAAGCCTTGCAGTTGGCTTGACCTGGCAGCATCCATCGCGCACTCTTAATGACGATGAGGTGAATACCACGACGCAAAATATCCTCACCTCGCTCGAACAAAGGTTGAACGCCACGTTAAGGAAGTGACGTATGGGGGCTTTGACGAAAGCTGAGATGGCGGAACGTCTGTATGAAGAGCTGGGCCTGAACAAGCGCGAGGCCAAGGAATTGGTCGAGCTGTTTTTTGAAGAAATCAGGCACGCTCTAGAAGACAACGAACAGGTCAAATTGTCCGGTTTCGGCAATTTTGACCTGCGGGACAAACGTCAGCGGCCTGGCCGCAATCCAAAAACGGGAGAAGAAATCCCGATCACGGCTCGCCGTGTGGTCACCTTTCGTCCAGGGCAGAAGTTGAAGGCCCGAGTTGAGGCTTATGCTGGAACCAAGTCATAACGACGAACTACCTGTCATCCCAGGCAAACGCTACTTCACCATTGGTGAAGTCAGCGAGCTCTGTGCGGTTAAACCCCACGTGCTGCGCTATTGGGAGCAGGAGTTTCCTCAACTCAACCCCGTCAAACGCACCGGGAACCGTCGGTATTATCAGCGCCAGGATGTGCTGATGATCCGACAGATCCGCGCGTTGCTTTACGACCAGGGGTTCACCATCAACGGCGCGCGCCAGCGTATGTCCGGTGATGAAGCCAAAGACGACACCACCCAATACAAGCAAATGATCCGCCAGATGATCTCCGAACTCGAAGATGTGCTGGTGGTTTTGAAGAAATAACTTCGGCTTTTAAAATACTTCCACATTTCAAAAGCTTGCGGTATATTCCTGATCGCTTCGTTACGAAGCGAACCCAGTTTCACGCCTAGTCGGGGCGTAGCGCAGTCCGGTAGCGCACTAGCATGGGGTGCTAGGGGTCGAGTGTTCGAATCACTCCGTCCCGACCATATTTTTCAATGACTTAGCCGCCTTTTGGTGGCTTTTTCGTTTCTGCCCTAGTGACTTTCCAAGTGACCCTAGGGGTTCTCCCTTTATACCTGCCTCCTTTTCAGGATCGTCAGCGCTGGTGCGCGTGAGTCGGTTGCTGATACCTTATTTGCCGCTGCAATCAGTTGATCCAGTTCTGCCGCCGAGTAGTGACTGGTGATGCTGCCGTTCTTGTGTCCGAGCAACGCTTTCCGGTCTTCCTCGGTCACACCAGCGGCACGCAAGCGCCTACCGAAAGAATGCTTGAGGTCGTGGATGCGGATTCGCAAAAATCCGTCATGCGCTGGCCTCAAGTACTTTTCCTGCCACTTCTTCGCCGCCCTGATCCGCGCCTTCTTCCATGCCGAGTCATTCATGCGGTGCACAGTCGTTTCATTCCCTTCGCCATCTGGCTTGCCAAACGGAAACACGAACAGCGGATGCTTGCCTCGCTGCTTCTCGATGACCGACTTGGCCACGTTATTCAGCACCACCAGGCGTTCATCGCGGTTCTTCACTCCTGCCCGAGCACTCCGGCCACCAAAATTGGCCGGTATCAGGAATACGCTCGTCGCCAGTTCTGGCACGGCAATCTCCCAATCCCACTGAAGTTTGCACACCTCCTGCTCCCTGCATCCCGTGTTGACCTTGAACATCGCCATGGTTTGCAGATGAGCGGGCAGTTCGGCGAACAAGATCGACTGCTCTTCCCACGAGAGTGGGTAGGGCTTGCGACATGTCGTCTTCTCATCCAGCAGCGAGATCATTGGCACTACGTCCAGCCAAGGCCGGCGTTCATCATCCCGCCACTTGCGTGCACACAGGTTCAGCACCCTAATCACCCGCTGAAGGGCGATATTCACCGTCCTGTTCGTTACCGGCTTTCCGATCTCCGGCGCTAGCTTCGAGCGAATGTAAGCAGCCAGACTGTTGTCGTCGACGTGCGTGATCGGCAGGTGACCTATAAACGGGTCGAGCTGCTTCATATAAGTTGCTGATATATGAATCGAAGCCTGATCCTTCACCTCAAGCAGGAATTTGATGGAAGCCTCCCGCCACGTCCGCACAGTCCTGACGCCATAGACCTTCTGTTGCCGCAACTTCTCCAGCATGTGGATCAGGTACTGCTCGGCTTCCGCCCGGTCACAAGTGCCAGTACTCTCTTGAATTCGCTCTCCTCGGTATTTTTTGTCGATTTTCCAGATGCCGTTCGGCATTTTTTGGAGGCCTGTAATTGCTTTTTGGGCCATGGTTCTGCTCCTTTGGCTTCCACATGGCGCTCGCTGCGAGGCCGATTGTTGTCCTGATTCGCTGCCTTTTCAACTGACTTGCTTGCGATCCAGGCATCCGCCCACTCGTCGAGCTCGATCCGGTCGAACGCAACGCCCTGGATGCCGATGGGAAACTCTCGAACATTGGGTCGCACGGACTTGTTGAATTCGTCCCGGCACATGCCGAGGTAGCCGTAGGCGTGCTTGAGGCGGATAAAGCGTGGGGGAGGGGCTGAAACTTGGTCTGCGCTGTTATTTGCCATGTTCGTCTTGCTCCGTACCGCGCGTGGCGGCAGACGGTGGGGGAGTTAGGCGGTTGCTTTGGCCATGGCGGCATCTGCAATCTTCATTGCGGCTTGCGCGTCGTTCACGTAAGCCTGATCGAAACCGCCAGCCAGCTAGATGAATGGTCCCTTGGCACGCACGGAGGTTTTCACGGTTGAGTTCCAGTGCTTGGACCAACTCCTCTTTCTGGACGCCGTACTCGATCGCCAAGGCGCGAAGGCGTTTGGCCTCTGCCTGTTGCTCAGGCGCGATCTCTTCGAAGTGTTCCTCTGGCTCCCAAGGGGACGGGATGATCTCGGCTTTCCAGTCGCGCCAAAACTCGGCACTCTCCCCCCGCTCAAGCATTTGAGCCTTAAGGGTGCAACATGAGTGGTCCCCGCGTGGAGGGCTCATCAATGTGTTGTTCCTCATGACTAGTATTGTTTGGTGCATCACTACGATCTCCTCAGGCGATATGTATAGGATGATCCGGAGGAGGAGTCTTGAGTTTCGGTTTCAACACCAAAAAGCGTCTAAAAAACAATGGTAAAAGCCCTACCAGGGGGCGATTTTTTTGCATAAGTCTGTGTTCGCGGGTAATGGGGTGAAACGTTGCTGGTCGGGCAACAAAAAATGAAGGTTTTTCTCCATCTATTGAGAGGAGTGCAGTTAAGTACGAGGTAACTTTTGCTGTTCAAAGAGGAGGCGATTCATTAGGCATAAGGGGATTGGGTACCCTTGAATATGGGCTGTAAAAATATTACCCGCATTTATAACCATTACGCAGGGCATGCCACGGCGGAAGCGCAGACTTTTCCCTGAAGAGTTGCGAAAAATAATCTCCCAGTAATCATTGTTGTAGTAAGTGCCGAGGATCTCCGACCAGAGGGTATTAACGTCGGCGCTAATTATTCCCTCCGAAGTCAGACATAAATTTTCTACTTGGTTATCCCGTTCAGTAAGTACCGCGTAGATGCGACCGTTGGGGGCGATGGGAGGGAAGTAGCGGTTGTTGCCGAGGTGGCGAAATTTCAATGTGTTTCTCCATATGTTTAAGGTCGCATACCACCCTATGTCAGCTCTGGAAAAACCCAAGATGCAGGTGCAGTTGGGTTTTCTGAGCAATGGCGCAGTATCAGCTCATGAAGAACGAGCCGAGGTGCGACATGCGACACTCCATGGTTACTTGCCAATGCTGTGGCAGCACGATGATCCCAAGAACGAGTTACACACGTTGTTTCTGGGGATACACCCCTTTGTCGAATCACTGCCCCTTTTGTCTCAGTGAAAACTGGCATCAGGGCAACCCTGGGTTGGGAGCTCGCTTGTTTGCATTGCTTGGCCTAGCCCTAGGGATTCTGGCTTGCGTGTTGGTAGGGGCTTTCTTGTTTAAAGTGCAGTGGTGGTTGGGTATTGAGGGGCAATACCCATTACTGTCCATTGGTACCTGTGTAGTGTCGGTTTGCTCCGGGTATCTCTTCTACAACTGGTTTGTGGATTGCTGATTCCGCAGAGCTAAAGCGTTTGCGTGTATCAACAATTTCCGGAGCGGAACAGATGTTCGGTCGACTTCTGAGGCTAATTCGCCGGATATCAGCCTTGTGTCTGATTTCATGCTCGAGAGGCTGCCTGGAAGGCCGCTGGAGGCGTTTGCTCTGTGATGTGGCTGGGTGGTGTCTTATTTCGCGCTCCGCGAGCACTACAGCGCTTCTGGCGATATGACAACAGGCAAAAGAGTTAGCAGACGAGTCGCTAGGAGGGTCCAATTGGTCACAGAGGCCCACAATCGTTCTGAAGTTTCTGATCCTATGCGAATCAACATCCACCATTTTCAGCCACCTCAGCCGCGTGCTGTCGTCAAGACTCAGTCGGTATCATTTTTTTTGTCGAGGCGATCCGCAATTACGTAGCCCACCGCAGCAGCTATAGCAAGTGTGCCAAGCACCCCGACTACCGCGTACAAAAGTAGCTCAATCGAGTTCATGGTGTTTTTCTCCTGGCTGCAAATTTGCGGTGGAATCAGCTTCTCACGCTCAGTGTAAATCTCAAGGATTTAACCCTCTCCGTTGCCCCCTCCCCGCAGTTCAGATCTGGATCTATCCCATTCACCCCTTACATCCGCTTCGCGACACGGTTTCTCCATAAACAGACCTCACTCCCCATAGCTTGCTTATGGAAGTGTGACCATTCACTTCCCATGGGGAAAAGCTCGTTTTGTGTATCGGGGGTGAGTGCCGGAGGTGAGTGGCTAAAAGCCCCGGTTTTAAAGGGCTCCAGCCACTCACCTCCGATTGCTGGTGAAGAGGTTGGTCGAGGCGGTGGATTCCGGAGGTGAGCGCCGGGGGTGAGTGCCAGGGGTGAGTGGCTGGAAGCCCCGGATTTAAAGGGCTCCAGCCACTCACCCCCGATTCTGGTAAAGGGTTGGTCGAGGCGATGGGTACCGGAGGTGAGTGTCGGGGGTGAGTGCCAGGGGTGAGTGCCGGAGGTGAGTGGCTGGAAGCCCCGGATTTAAAGGGCTCCAGCCACTCACCTCCGATTCTGGTAAAGAGGTTGGTCGAGGCGGTGGATTCCGGAGGTGAGCGTCGGGGGTGAGTGCCAGGGGTGAGTGGCTGAAAGCCCCGGATTTAAAGGTCTCCAGCCACTCACCTCCGATTCTGTTAAAGAGGTTGGTCGAGGCGGTGGGTTCTGGAGGTGAGCGCCGGGGGGGAGTGCCTGAGGTGAGCGGCTGAAGGCCCTGGATTTAAAGGGCTCGGGCCATTCCCCTCCGGACTTAGATAAGAGGTGAATGGTCGAATAGATATCCGGGCACGCAAGCACCAAAATCCCATGCAATAAGGACTCCAAACTATTTATGCGTGGAGTCAACGATGTATGGATTAGCGCTCGAGTTGCCCATCTCCAATGGCCTCAGGTTGATCGTTGTGACCATTTATTGATGATCAAGAAGGGTCGGATTTGGCTCATTACTGCCTGTCACGGCTGGCCGAAAACGGCCAATAGCGGCCTGTTGCATCAGAGTGCCGATAAACCGATTGTTAAGTTTGCATGGGGTTCGAATTTCTCCTGCATCGCCACACTCTGAAAACGCAACTCACTAATTTTAATAGAGAACGTTAGGTGTTTTGGTTTTTGGCGTCCGAAAAATGGCTGTATGGGACTGATATGGGGCCGGAGAGCAATTTTTACCCTTAGATTGCTGTGCGCAATCGGCGGCTATTGATCGCTCCAAACTGGCCAGAGGGAGAGCCGCCGATAGGCAGCGATCGCTGAAGCGGACGTTGGTATCTTGCCAGTAAATGGCATTGAGCGGACTACCAAGTATTCTGCGCTAGCGGTCCTTGTGTTTCCGCTTTTTATACCTCAACATGAGGGATCATTTTCGGAAACAGGTACGGAGCGGCGATGAGCACATTTGAACTGACGGCCTCAAACGCTTTCACTCGGCGAGCGACGATTATTGATGAGCCCGCGGACGTGGATGTACGTTTGCGGGAGCTGCATTCTGACTTGGGCCCAGTCCTGCTCCGTGATGCCATTACTGGCGGTCTCCGAGGACGCAATGAGACCAATCGTGCGTCCGCGCCGACTGCGGCTGGCGTTCAGCAATGGTTGAAGACTGTTGAAGACCTACGCACTTTATTGGCGACAGCTCACTGGCATATCCATGAACAGCAGAACTGCCCTTTCATCAGCTCGCCTGATCGGAGCATTTCCATCGTGGTCATGACTGGCAACGGCGAAACCGGCAAGAATGGAATTGATGAGCCGACGAACCAGGCTGAGAAAGGAGCGGTTGCTGAGGGCTTTGTTTATAAAAATAATCGTCAGTTAGAGCTATTCAATAGTGTCTCGTTCCAGTTCGCCAAGGAGCATCAGAGAGAAACCCAAGTCTGGGCGTTGCTTTATCACTATGATAAGGTACTTAAGGAAATTCGATATGAGTTGTCTTTGCCGACTGGGTTCGGTAATAAAAAAATTACTAACTGGGGTGTCCGTATACTCTTAGGAAGTGTTTCTAATAATCCCGATGATTTCACCATTCGTAAAGATGAATCAAGTTCTCAGATTTCGGTGGAAGTAGAGCCTAAAATAGGTATGTTGTGAGTAAGTAGCTATGTCCGAAATAAATCCCAAGCAAATCACATTTGCCAGGGTGAGAAGACGCTTCACTAAAGCTCAGCTGGCAAAGGAGTTAGGTATCACTAGTCGTAGTCTACAGAACTACGAAAGTGGTACTTCTTATCCTGAGGCAGCGACCTTGGAAAAAATCGCGAAAATATTGAACTTCCCTCAGCAGTTTTTTTTCATTGATGAAGATATGCCGGAGTTGAGGGAACATTCGGTAAGTTTTCGTAAGCTTTCAAAAATGACTGATGCGTTGAAAGCTTGCACATTTGCAGCCGGTGCCATCGCGTTTAGAGTCAACCATTGGATAGAGGAAAGGTTTAATCTTCCCTCGGCAGGGTTACCCGACCTGAGCGATCTAGCGCCTGAAGAGGCAGCTGCCACACTCCGCCGCGTATGGGGACTAGGTAATGCACCCATTCCCAATATGATTCATTTGCTTGAGTCGAAAGGTATTCGTGTCTTTTCGCTGGCCGAAGAAACCCGAGAGGTTGATGCTTTCTGTACGTGGTATGAGGGCAAGCCATTTGTTTTCCTTAACACCATCAAGTCCGCGGAGCGGAGCCGCTTTGACGCGGCACATGAGCTAGGCCATTTGGTGCGCGACGTTTACACCATGCAGCACGGCCAAGCCCACGGACCTGAAATGGAGCGCCAGGCTGATGCATTTGCTGCAGCCTTTCTAATGCCTAAGGAGAGTGTGGCTGCTAATCAGCCACCCACTTACTCTATTAAGTATCTGATGAAGCTCAAGCATTATTGGGGTGTGTCGCTTGCAGCTATGGCATATCGTTTTAATTCATTGGGGTTGGTCAGTGAGTGGAATTACCGTAGTCTTTGTATTGATATCGCTAAAAGTGGATATCGGGCTAATGAACCAGAGCCGATGGAACGAGAGACATCGCAGTTACTCACTAAAGTGTTAGACGCTTTGCAAAGCCGAAAGCAAGGTCGTCGTGAAATCGCAGAAAGCTTGAGTGTAAGCATAGATGAAATTAATGCTCTAACCTTCCAGTTGACAAGGTTGTCAGTGGTTTCAGGAAATGTAACTAATGGGTCCGCAGTTAAGAAGGGCTCTCCAAACTTGAGGCTTGTATAACGGAGGATCGCTTCCCTGGCCGAATTGATGAGTTGGGCCAATCAGATACGTATTGCTTCAAAACTGTGGTTCATCTTGAACGTAAGCGATCCACCGTGCCCACATTTAAATCCGCTAGTTGAAGCCTGAAGCTGTGCTCCCGATCTCTTTCAGGAGCCAGCAACCATGATGCGTCCCGAC
>NZ_JBUZRB010000012.1:0-98943 GCF_055407105.1 Pseudomonas sp. C321
GGCTTAGTTTTTGTTGGTGTGAGAGCTTACATTTTCTAAGATCCTCGACTCCTTTTCCAGCCGGTCAGATTTTTTCTACACCCTTAAATGCGAAGAGCCTGATAACCATGTCAGTAAATCCATTCCTTTTTAGAAGTGTGAATACTGACCAAATAAGTGGCTAAATGCCATCCTCGGCGTAGGATTTTTCTTTTAAAAGAGTTTTTACTGCGTGACAACTGTAAGTTTTTTCACCAACAAATCAGCCTCAAACGCATAACCTTTCATTGCTGCGGTATCGCTTGGGCTAGGCATTGGACCCGGCAAATGCGTATGTCCAGCCAACTGGGTGTTCATCTCCTGCACCAGGTCGAGCAAATCACACACCACCTGAAACAGGTTCACGCTATCCGACCCGATCCAGTTTTTAGGCGCGACCAATCGCTGGCCATCCCCGGCCACGCTTGTACGCAGGCCCTCGATCCTTTCCTGCATATCACCACCCACGGTGGCGTTGTACTTATCCCCTACCACCAGATTTAGGTCGCGGCCCGTGGCCTGGTGCAAGTCATCTACAGCCGCCACGCTCATTGATCCGCCTGACTGTAGTGGTCTAATGAAACCGGACACCCATTTAGGCGAGAATGCTCGCCAGATCGAGGTGTCAGATGACCAAACAACGCCGCTCCTTTACTCCTGAATTCAAGCACGAGACTGCCGACCTCGTGCTCAAACAAAATTACAGCTGCATCGAAGCCAGCCGTTCACTCGGCATTGGTGAATCGGCCCGAAGACGCCTCCAGGCTCGGTGGTCACCTTACGCATTCTAAGTTGGCGCCCTGCCATGCCCACGATCTCGGGGCCGAGGTCAATCGTTGCAAGTAACTTCACCACAACACCTTTCGTCTCAGGTGCCGCCTGTTCGTTGTTCATCATGCTCTCCTCTTTGCACAGGGCCTACTAGAAGTAGACACCCTAAAAGGTGCGATCGCATGCACTTATCACGGTAATAAAAACGCTAATCCAGGCCAAGGGCTTCGGCGGTTTGTGTCAGGTTGAATCCGGTGCGTCGCTGCACGTCTTCAAGCTTTTCGCCGAAAAACGCGGTGATCTCGGGCACGCGGATGGCACTTAGCCATATTTCTAATTGACACCCCTTCCTTGGTCCTTTAAAAACCCATGCATTCGCTGTGGCTGTTGTGGGGCGAGCTTGCTTGCGTGATGGGTTCGTGGGTGTCGTGTTTATCCCGTGAGCGCGCGTCATCGTTCGCGACCATCGCAGGCAAGCCAGCGCCTACAGAACAGCCAGAACAGCTGCATTACTCGCCTTTATCGAGACATGGATGTCGAAGAATCCCCCTCTTTTCAACTACCGCCGCTATTGGCTCGCTGCCCTTATTGTGTTGCTGGCTGTGCTCGATCCTTTTGGTCTGGCCAGCTCAAGCGACAAGGCCTCCGCGCAGTGGCTCAACCGTATGCTTGCCAGCAAATACCACAACGACGGTCAGCAGCGGATCGCGGTGGTGTTGATCGACGATGCCTATCTGATGCGCAACAACACCTCGTGGCCGATGCCGTATGGCGAGCAGAGCAAGCTGTTCAAGCGTTTGCTGGCGTACAAGCCCAAGGCGCTGTTTGTGGATTTGTTGTACAGCCACGATCACTCGTTCGGTGATCCGGCGCGGGGCAGTCAGTTGTTGGCGAATGTGTTTGAGCGTTATCAGCGTCAGGGCATTGCGTTGTGGCTGGCCAATACCGGGGTGGCGCGGGGTGAGGACGGGCAGGCCAATACGCTGGAGCATTTTGCCCAGGTGAGCCAGCCGGCGCTGGTGGTGTGGGATGGCGTCGACGACAAGTATCCGCTGGCAGTGCCGACGGCGTTGGGGGTGATGGAGACGCCGGCGTTGGCGATGTATCGGCAGTTTTGCAAAGGGCTGGCGTGCGATGAGTTGCCGGCGGATGCCGAGGCAGCGGCGCGGTTACCGCCGATTGCGGTGCAGTGGGGGTTGAAGCTGGCGCCGGAGCAGGTGCGGATTGCCGATATTCGTCATTGCACGCCGTCGCGCAATTTTGTGCTGGATGGCGTGGCGCAGTTTTTCCAGGCGGTGTTCTGGAAGCTCGATGACTCGGCCCAGGCGCGCTGCCCTTACAGTTTTACCTTGTCGGCCAGTGATCTGGAGGTCAGTTCCGAGGAGGATCAGGCCTTGCTCGCTGAGTTGCTGCGTGATCGGCTGGTGATGGTCGGGGCGAATATTACTTCCACGGGCGACTTGGTGCAGTCGCCGGTGCACGGGCAGGTTCCGGGGATTTATCTGCATGCCATGGCGCTGGATAACCTGATCACCGACGGCATGGATTACGACCGGGAGCCGGCGAGTCTGCCGTTCTTCAATATCAATTGGCTGGACGGGCTGGAGCTTGGGCTGTTGGCGTTGATTGCCGTGCTCAAGGCCCTGCACGCCCGGCGCTCGGCCGGCCTGCATACCTGGAGCCGTTGGCGGCGCCAGGAAATCTGGTTTTTCTCTTCGCCTTACCTGTCGTGGCTATTGGTGATGCTGGTGTTGTTGGCGGTGTGTGTGCTGCTGCACTTCAACCACATCACGCCGGTCAACGTGCTGGGGATTGTTTTGCTGTCACTGGTGCTGTTCAGCGAGCGGATCGAAGCCTTTTTCGACCGCGGTCGCTGACGGTGCCGTTTTCTCGTCTTACTCAAGGAACTCAAGGATGAACAGAACCTTCATCGTGTTACTCGTCGCACTATTCAGCCAAGCCGTGCTGGCCGAAACCCACGCCATCAAGGCGTTCCTCGCCGACCCGGTGGCGGTGCTGGATGAGCAGGGCAAGCAAGAGCGGGAAATCGCCCAGAAGGACGCGCCCAAACAGCCGGTGCCCGTGTTGCAGTACAACAAGGCGCTGGACCTGGTGCAGGTGGAACTGGCGGGCCAAAAGGTTTGGCTGGACACCATGGACCTGCGCATCGACCCGCCGCTGAATGTGGTGGACCTGCCCTGCCAGATGATGCCCAAGAGCCTGGCCAAGGACAGTCACAACAATTCCACCATCGGTTTTGGTGCCGGCTGTAATCAATAAGGGAGCATTGCGGTGAAGGGATATCTATTGCTGGCCAGTGCATTGCTCAGTGGTTGTGCCACCTTGAAGGGGGCCGACCAGGCGTTTCTGAACCTGGTGGGGCCGTCGACCCAGTCGCGGGTCCAGGGCCACTATGTCGACAACACCGACGTGCGCCAATACTACAAGCTCGACCCGCAACGCCAGGGCCAGCAGCGCTTGAGCTATGACGGCCACACGGTGCCGGCCGTCGAGGCGCGCCAGCAGAACCTGGTGGATATCCCGATGTTGCAGGTGTACTTGCAGGGCATCGTCACACGCCTGTCCAAGGGCTGGCCGGGGGAGTTGCCAGTGTTGCAGGTGAAGATCACCGACAGTTACGGCTTCGGGCCGTCGGCGGACCCGTACGGCAATATCTTCGTGCCGCTGGGCATGCTGGATAACGTGCGCAGCGAAGATGAAATCGCCGCGATGCTGGGCCATGAGATGAGCCATGTGTTGCTGCATCACCATGACCGCTCGGCGGCGTTCCAGCAGCAGAAGGAAATGTTCACCACCGTCGCGTCCACCGTAGCCCTGGCGACGATGGCGGCAGACACAGGTATCGATCGCAGTTCCGGGACCATGAAGCTGTTCAGCAAGGACCCGGTGGGCACGCAGAAAACCATCGGCAACACTGTGTTGTACACCGCGCTAGCCAATTCCTTTTCCGACAATATCTGGAGCACCGCCTGGGGTCGCAGCCAGGAAGACCAGGCAGATTTGCTGGGCACTGACTTGATGATTCGCGCCGGTTACGCACCCCGCGCGGCGACTCATAGCCTGGAGCGGCTGAATGATTTCCAGGGCAAGCAAAAACCATTGCTCACCGGTTTTCTCACTGCCCGCAAGAACGCCATGCAGGACTCGCTGCAGCAGTTCAACCTCAACCGCTTCACCCAAGAGTTGGACGTGCTGGTCAAGGACGGCCTGACCACCAGCATCGCCGCCACCAGCCAGTATTTCAACCGCTCCCATATGTCAGCCATGGACCGTGACAAGGAACTGCGCGAATACCTGCAACGCGAGTACCGCCAGGAGCGCCGCGCCAGGGTTAACACCCAGAGCTGGCCAAAAGTGCGTGACGCCGCGCCGGTGGCCAAGGCCATGCAGGGCTACAAGGACGCCTACGCCGCCACCGCCGCCCTGGAGAAGAACAAGGTGCCCGAGGCTGACGCCTTTATCCGTCGCGCCTTGAGTTCACCGGTCAAGGACCAGCCGAATATTCGCCGCACCGCCTACACCGTGCGCCTGGCCCAGGGCAAAAACGCCGAGGCGTTGAAGGAGTTGCAGGCAATCAAGGACTGGTCGCTGGCCGGACCTTCGACCTATGACTTGATGATCAGCTACCACCTCAAGCGCGGCGACGGGCAAGCGGCGCTGGCGATGATTGACAAGGCCGAGCGTCACTTGGGTTCGGAAGAGCTGTTTATCACCGAGAAACTGCTGGCCAACCAGCAGTTGCAGAACACTCAGCAGGTGCAGACGGTGCTGCGCAAATGTGAGCAATACCCGATGCGCAAGGCCGGCTGCAAGAAGCTGGCGCCCATGAAAGCCTGAGTACTCGCCGCCAACACGCGTTAATCACAGGCATAAAAAAACCCCGACACGTCGGGGTTTTTTATCGCCTGGTATCAGGCACTGCACTAGATCAATTAGAAAACGTTGATCGGGTAGTCAGCGTACAGACGGATTTCGTTACCGCCCTCGTTGTAGTTGCTCGCGTTGTTGGAGACGCGCAACCAGGATGCACGGGCACGCAGGCTCAGGTCTTTGGCTGGGCCGGCTTGTACCACGTATTTGAACTGGTTGAAGATCTCACGCTCGCTGCCATCGCCACGGCCGCTGCCGTCGTCGATGTTGGTGCCGCGCACGTAGGCAATGTTGTAGCTCAGGCCAGGAACACCGAAGGCGCTGAAGTCGAGGCCGTAGCCTGCCTGCCAGGAGCGCTCGTCTTTACCGTTGAAGTCGGACCAGTAGGAGTTGGCCAGCAGGATGGTGTTACCACCGTCACCAAAGCCGCTATCGTTGCGGTAGCCACCGTACAGGTAAGCGGTGTCACCGGTGCTGCGCTGGTGGGCCAGGGTCAGGCTGTGCGGACCAAAGGCCCATGTGGCGCCCAGGCTCCAGATCTTGTTGTCGCGGGCATCGGCATCACCTTGGTTGTCCAGGGCGAAGCTCTTGTCCAGCTTGGTTTTGTAGCCGTTGAAGTCAAAGGTCAACGATTGTTTTTCTGGCAGGGCCAGCACGTAGTTGACGTTGACGTATTGCTTCTTCAGCACGTTTTCCATGTCGGAAGCATAAAGAGCGGCCGACAGGCTTTCGGTGAATTTGTAGCTACCACCGATGTAGGTGATGTTTTTCAGGTCGCCGCTGTCGGTGCCTTCGGCACTCTTGCGTGCTTCCTTGGTGAAACGCCCGGCGTCCAGTTGCAGGCCTTCGATCTCTTGGGAAACGATGGAAGTACCGGTATAGACTTCCGACAACAGACGGGAATTGTCGTACTCAAGGACCGGCACGGCTGGCATCTGCTCACCGTACTTGATTACGGTGTTGGAGATGCGTGCCTTGACGGCTGCGCCGCCCTTGGCCAGGTCGCTTGCCGCTTCGCCGCTGTCACCTTGCTTGAAGAAGTCGATACCGCCATTGCCGCTTTTGCCTTTACCGCCATCCAGACGAACAGCGTATTGGCCCGTCACGTCGACACCAAAACCTACAGTGCCCTGGGTGAAGCCGGACTCGAACTTGCCGATGATGCTTTGACCCCATTCGGCGTTGTCTTGCCTGCCATTCTTGTAGTCGCGGCTGATGTAAGCATTACGCAGCGCGATGTTCAGGTGACTGTCTTCTACAAAACCCTTGGATTGCTCCTGGTCGTTAGCCATTGCCTGTGTTGCGCTCAAAATCCCCAGAGCAATCAGACCCATCCGTTTATTCAACATCTTTTTATATTCCTTATCACTGGTTGAGTACGCGCTGTGATACCAGGCTCCGTGTAGCTCTTTTGGTGTCGGCTTATCACGGATAAAAAAAGGCCCACGGACGACTGAACATGCCGCGGGCCTTTTATTATTGGGAAGTCATGGCGGTTAGCCACAGGCGTTGGGGCGAATCCTAGTCGCGCCTTTAACTGCATGTCAATTTCGTGAATCGTCTGTATTTAGGCAAAAAAATTCTAAGTAGTATTATTTGGCCATCTCTCGCATGAGGCCGGCGCATTTGCAGCTCATTGAGTGAACATCCATCTGTCTCTCAGGGAAGTTTCCCGGTGCGACAAAATATCCACGCAAAAACACATTCTGTAACATATTGCCGAGAGAAATCGCACAAGAATGAATAACGCAGGCAAATAGTAAGCATTATCATTCGCGCACTATTTCCTACCCTTCTTTTCGGATGCACTCCCAGATGCCTGCCCCTCGCCTGACGCCCATAACCATTGGGCTTTGCGTATTGCTGTCCGCCGGATTTGCATACGCCGCGACCACTCTGCCCGAAACCTCCATCAGCGCCGAAGCTGACGAAGACGATCCGCGCATCAAAGAAACCACCACCGCCACCCGCACCGCCACGCCCGTGCGCTACGTGCCCCAGGCCATTGATTCGGTAAAGACCGAAAATCTGCGCGCCTACGGCACCAATGATCTGGGCCAGGCGCTGAGCGGTATCCCCAACGTCAGCAGCGGCGCCGACACCCGTTTTGACAGCCTGCGTATCCGTGGCTTCGAGGCCAGCAGTGACTTCTACCTGGACGGTATCCGCGACGACAGCCAATACGTGCGCGACTTGCACAACATCGAGCGCATTGAAGTGCTCAAAGGCCCGGCAGCAGTGTTGTACGGGCGCGGCGGCCAGGGGGGCATCGTCAACCGGGTGAGCAAACTGCCCCAGGCCGGTCACGCCTCCAGCATTGAAGCCCAGGGCGGCAGCAATGACCTGCGCAGCCTGTACGCCGACCTCAGCACTGACCCCTCCGACGACATCAGCCTGCGTCTGAACATGGGCAACCAGGACAACAACAGTTTTCGCGATGGTGTCAGCGGTAATCGACAACTGTTTGCACCGTCC
Organism: Pseudomonas sp. C321; assembly: GCF_055407105.1. Classification (NCBI taxonomy): domain Bacteria; kingdom Pseudomonadati; phylum Pseudomonadota; class Gammaproteobacteria; order Pseudomonadales; family Pseudomonadaceae; genus Pseudomonas; species Pseudomonas sp. C321. The sequence continues at coordinate 7,156 of NZ_JBUZRB010000012.1, forward strand.
ATGAGCTGGCAACTGACCCCGCAGCTGAATTGGCTGGTGCAATACGAATACAGCCGCTACAACCGCACGCCGGATCGCGGTATTCCCGGCGTCAATGGGCGCCCGGCGGATGTCGGCCGCGACACCACCTATGGCGACAATCGCGACTATATCGACGATACGTCCCAGTCCCTGCGCTCCAAACTTGCCTACGAACTCAACGACAGCTGGCAACTGCGCCACACCCTCGGCGTGTTCAAGCTCGACAGCGATTTCGACAACACCTACCTGACCGGTTACAACGCGTCGACCAACAAAGTTACGCGCCAGCGCTGGCAGCAGGACCTGACCACCCGCAACATCTTCAACAACGTCGAACTGGAAGGCGGCTTCAGCACCTTCGGCCTGGAGCACCGTCTGCTGACCGGCGTGGAGCTGGGCAGCCAGCGCCGTGACCCCAAGCTGTACAGCGGCGGCCAGGCGGTGCCCGGCCTTGATTTGAACCAGCCCAATCGCGACCTGAGCCACACCGGCCCCATGACGATTTCCAGCAACAACCACACCGAAGTCGAAAGCCAGGGCCTGTATGTGCAAGACCAACTGCGCCTGAACGATCAGTGGCAACTGCTGGCAGGTTTGCGTTACGACCGCTTTGAAGTGGATACCACCAATAAAGTGGCCAACACGCGGCAAAAGGTCGACAGCCACAACACCAGCCCGCGCGTGGGCCTGGTCTGGACGCCTCTGGAAAACCATTCGTTCTACGCCTCCTGGAGCAAGACCTTCTCGCCTACCGGTGGCGGCCTGATCGGCATTACCCCCAACGCCGCTGGCAACGCCAACGACCTGAGCCCGGAGCTGACCAAGCAGAAGGAAATTGGCGTCAAGAGCGACTGGTTCGACGATCGCCTGAGCACCACCCTGGCCGTGTACGAGCTGGAACTGTACAACCGCCGCACTCGCGACCCTCTGGACCCGACTACCACCCTGCTCAGCGGCCTGCAACGCTCTCGCGGTGTAGAGCTGACCGCGACCGGGAAGATCGTCGGTAATTGGTATGTGCGCGGTGGTGTCGGGCTGCAGGATGCCAAGGTCGAGAAGGACAACAACGGCTTTGAAGGCAAGCGCATCAGCGACGTGGCCAAGCGTAACGCCAGCCTGTTCGTCACCTGGAAGCCCGAGATGGGCTGGTACGCGGAAACCGGGTTGACGTTGGTCGGCGATCGTTATGCCGATAACGCCAACACAGTAGTGCTGCCGGGTTACGGGCGCTGGGACGCACTGGCCGGATTCCGGCAGAAGGAATGGGATGTAAGGGCGGCGCTGAACAACATCAGCGACAAGACGTACTACGCGTCAGCGACCAGTGCGTTCCAGATTCAGCCGGGCGATCCGCGTAGCTTGGTGGTGACAGGAACATACAGCTTTTAGGCACTACCGCACTTTTTGTGGCGAGGGGGCTTGCCCTCTCGCCACAAGGTCAGTGCAGATCTGGCTCTGTTATTCAGTCTTTCATCAACTCACACAACACCTGCAGTTCATCCTCGCTCAACAGCCCCACCGGATATCGCTCACTCATAACCCGTCGCGAATCAGGCGTCCTGATCTGTCGCGAGCCGTTTGCCCTCAACCAAAGTGCCAGCGCCTGAATCGCGTTGCCATCCACCATCAAGGGATGGGAGGTGCGCGTGTAGATCGTGTTGATTTCGGCGTTCATTCCAGCGTTCTCTCCTACTGCGTAAGCGGTCAACTTACTCAAGGTTTATGACAGAACCGTGCAGTCACACACCTTGATAACCGTCACAAAGCAGATACAAGGGCGATGCCAATGTCTGCAGTTTGTCGCCGCGCAGACACAAAAAAGCCCACGACCTTGACGGGCCATGGGCTTGCTGCAATCGCCAGAACAACATCCCGGCTGACAGTCACTTCCTGGGGAAATCGGCTGTTACAACTGCACTCAGATTTTGTGCGGTGCCGGCTGCTGTTGAGTCAGGCAATGGATATTGCCGCCCCCCAGTAACAGCTCGCGGCCCGGCACCATCACTACTTCATGCTGCGGGAAAAGGCCCTGAAGGATTTCCCGTGCGCGGCTGTCCAGCGGGTCGTCGAAACTCGGCGCGATGATGCCGCCATTGACGATCAGGAAGTTGACGTAGGAACCCGCCAACCGCACGGTCGGATTACGCTCCTGGGTGCCATCCACGGGATCAACACCGGCGCACTCTTCCTCGGTCGCATACAGCGGGCCAGGAATCGGCATTTTATGCACTGTGAACGAGCGGCCCTGGGCATCGGTGCTGCTTTGCAACACGTCCAGTGCGGCGTGGCAGCGCGCGTAGTTCGGGTCTTGCGGGTCGTCGGTCCAGGCCAGCAATACTTCACCTGGGCGCACGTAGCAGCAGAAGTTATCCACATGGCCGTCGGTTTCGTCGTTGAACAGGCCATCCGGCAGCCAGATGATCTTATCCACAGCCAGGTTGGCGCTGAGCACCGCTTCGATTTGCGCACGGTCGAGGTGCGGATTGCGGTTGTGGTTAAGCAGGCATTCTTCGGTGGTGATCAGGGTGCCTTCGCCGTCGACGTGAATCGAGCCGCCTTCCAGCACAAAGCCTTCGGTGCGGTAACGCGGGCTGCGCTCGATCTCCAGGATCTTGCCGCCGACCTGGGCATCACGGTTCCACGGTGAATACAGGCCACCATCAAAACCGCCCCAGGCGTTGAAGTCCCAGTTCACGCCACGGACTTCACCGCGGTTATTGATCACAAAGGTCGGCCCGGTATCACGTACCCAGGCGTCGTCGCTGGACATTTCCACCAGGCGAATATTCGGCACGTCCAAACGGGCACGGGCGTTCTCGTACTGGCCGGCCGAGACCGCCACGGTTACCGGCTCAAAGCGGGCGATGGCCTTGGCCACCGCTACGTGGGCAGCCTGCGCCGGCTTGCCGCCCAGACGCCAGTTGTCCGGGCGCTCGGGCCAGATCATCCACGCTTGGGTCTGGGTCGCCCACTCGGCCGGCATGTAGAAGCCGTCAGCGCGAGGTGTGCTGTGCAAAGTGGTCATGGCGGTCAGGACTCCAGGGAACCGTCGAGGGTTTTCAGAGCGCCGTACAGGTTCGGGCGGCGGTCACGGAACGAACCCCAGGCACTGCGGATGTGCTCCAGTTCGTCGAGGTCAAAGCTGTGCACCAGGATGCCTTCTTCGGTCTCGTTGAGTTCTTCAACCTTTTCGCCGAACTGGTTGGCGATAAACGACGAGCCGTAGAAGTCGATGTCGTAGCCGTCCTGCTCTTCGTTGCCAATGCGGTTGCTGGCGATCAGCGGCATCAGATTCGCGCCGGCATGGCCTTGTTGCACGCGTTGCCAGTGATCACGGGACGAGATGGTCTTGTCATGTGGCTCGCTGCCGATGGCAGTCGGGTAGAACAGGATTTCCGCGCCTTGCAACGCCATGCTGCGGGCGCATTCCGGGAACCACTGATCCCAGCAGATGCCCACGCCGATTTTCGCGTAACGGGTGTTCCACACTTTGAAACCAGTGTCGCCGGGGTTGAAGTAGTACTTTTCGTGGTAGCCAGGGCCATCCGGGATGTGGCTTTTACGATAAATACCGAGGTTGGAGCCATCAGCATCGATGATCGCGATGCTGTTGAAACGCGCACGGCCGGCCAGCTCGAAGAAGCTGATGGGTAGAACCACCTGCAACTCCTTGGCGATTTTCTGGAAGTGCTTGATGGCGACGTTGTCTTCAACAGTGGTCGCCAGTTGCAGGTAATCCGGGTTGGGCTTCTGGCAGAAGTACGGGCTCTCGAACAGTTCCTGGATCAGGATGATCTGCGCGCCTTTGGCTGCGGCCTCACGGACCAGCTTTTCAGCGGTCTCGATGTTGGCTTCAAGGTCCCAGGAACAGGCCATCTGGGTAGCGGCGACGGTAACGATACGGCTCATGAATCATCTCCTGGGCGGCGGTCAGTGATCAGGGTGGCAGTGATCGATGACAGAAAAGGGAACGCTAGACGCCAGTGTATAGCGTCGGGGGCATGGGCGACTTTATAGCGGATAAAAATCGGCTTTTGAAGTACCCATAGATCCACTCATCGAAAAAAATCCTAAAATTACCGATAACAATCGGGTTATCCGGGTGAATGATCGCCTTACAACTCCTCACCCAACACCTTCGACAGCATGTCGACAAAGAAATCCACACTGCGCCTGGAGGTGACCATCGGCGGCTTGATCTTGAGGATGTTCAGATAATCCCCGGTCGGCTGCATGAATATCCCCAGCTCCCGCAGCCGATCACACAGCAACGCGGTTTCTTCGGTGGCCGGCTCCAGGGTCTGCCGATCACGCACCAACTCCAGCCCCAAGTAGAACCCGGAACCATGCACCGCACCCACCAAGGGATGGTGCTCAGTCAACGCTTCCAACCGCGCCTTGAAATGCCCGCCCACCACCTGGGCGTTTTCCCACAGCTGTTCTTCTTCCATGACATCCAGCACCGCCATGCCAATCCGGCAACTGACCGGACTGCCGCCCGAGGAAGAAAAGAAGTACCCCTCGGCCTCCAGCGCCTCGGCGATTTCCCGTCGGGTGATCACCGCGCCCAAGGGTTGGCCGTTGCCCATGCCCTTGGCCATGGTGATGATGTCCGGGACCACACCCTGCTCTTCAAACCCCCAGAAGAAATGGCCCATACGCCCGTAGCCCACCTGCACTTCATCGGCGATACACACACCACCCTGGGCGCGGACCAGGGCATATACCTGTTGCAGATAGCCCGGCGGCAGCGATATCCCGCCAGCATTGCCGTACACCGGTTCGCAAATAAAGCCCGCCAGTTGGCGCTTGTGGGCGGCGATTTTCGCCAGATTGTGTTCGACGCTGCGCACGTAGTCTGGTGCGCTGTCCTGGCCGCGAAACTCGCCGCGATAAGTGTTCGGCGCGGTCACCGGGTGCACCCAGTCCGGGCGGCTGCTCAGGGCCAGGGGGTTGTCGGCAATCGAGGTGGACACCGCATCAGCGGCCACCGACCAGCCGTGATAAGCCTCCAGCACGCTGAGCATGTCGCGCCCGCCGCTGTAGGCCCAAGCCAGGCGGATCGCCAGGTCATTGGCCTCGGTGCCGCTGTTGACCAGAAATACCCGGTCCATGGAATCCGGCGCCAGCGCCAGCAAACGCTCGGAAAACTCGGCAATCGCTGCGTAGTGAAAGCGTGAATTGGTGTTGAGCAGCGACCATTGCCGCGCCGCCACTTGCGCCATGCGCGGATGACCATGGCCCAGCACTGCGACGTTATTGAGCATGTCCAGGTAGGAACGGCCCTGCATGTCGATCAGATGATTGCGCCAGCCGCGCTCGATACGCGGCGGGTCGACGTAATAATGCTTCTGCGAACGAGCGAAACTGGCGTCGCGCCGGGCCAGCAAGGCGTCGGAGTCCAGCTCCGGCTCGGCGTCACAGGCCAGCCCCAGCAGCGCCGCTGGCGAAGGGCACAACGCCTGCCACGCCTGCGCCCGTGACGGTGAGCAGAACAGCGGCGCCTCAAGATCGGCGCGGCACACTTGTACCGTCAACGGCCCACCGGCCTCGCCGAGCACCTGGCCCTTGAGCACCGCTGCGCCAGGCTGCAATAAGGCTTTCACGCCCCACAGCCAAACAGTCAATTGAGCGCTGTGCAGCGACAGCCTGCCATCGGCTGCATAGTGCAGGGTACCGGCGAACGGTGATTCCACGGTGGTGCCGTCGGGCACCCATAGCTCTACGTGGATCGCAAAGGTGTCTGGCTCAGCAGAACTGTCAGCACAGGTGCGGGACAGCCGATATTGACCATAACGACTGGCCGCCAGCCCATGAGCCGCCGCAGCCTCGTGCAAAAGTCGCCGATCAATACCGGGCAGCTCCCAGTTGCCCGCCTCGAAATGCGGGCTGAGTACGCCCAGGTCAATCAGCGCGAACTCGCGCCCCACCAGCCCCGGCAACAACGGCGCGAAACCCTCACTGGCAATGGGTGGCAAGGCGCCACCGACGCAGGTCAGGATCGCTGCATCCATCAGTTCAAAAGGCACGGACGTGGCAACGTGGAAAATCTCCCACTCATGCTCGGCATTCTTCAGCAGGTACTGGTTCTGCGGATCGAGGCGCTGCTGCTGTTCACTGCTGAGCACCAGCACCGCCGCACGGGCAACAATCAGCGGCCACAACACCTGCAACTCTTGCGGCTGCAAAGGCGTGATGGCATGACAGGCGTGAATCGCCGGCAGGATGGCAAACGGATCACCCTCGGCGTGATGCAGCAATGCGGCGCACGTCACCGACAGGTCGGCGATGCGCCAGGTGCGCACCAGGTCGCCGAAATCGATGACGCCCTGGATCTGCCAGTGGCGCTGCTCATCCCGATGCCAGACCACATTGTCATCGGTGATGTCCATGTGCACCGCTTGCTGGGGCAGGCCATCGGCCAAGGGTCGCACCCGCCGCTCAACCTGCTCTGCCACTTGCTCAAGGGCCGCACGCTGCGGCAGGTTTTCCAGGGTCGACAACAGATAGGTAATCAGTTCATGGGCATGGCGCGGGTCCCATTGCAGGGTGCGCGCAAGGCCCGGATGCTCGAAGCTGGCCAACGCCTGGCTCATACGCCCGCAAAGCTGGCCAAATCCGGCGATCACGTCACGGCCCAGATGGGGTAGATGGGTCAGCGGCTGGCCGTCGATATAGTCCAGCAGCCGCAGGCGCACGGTTTGCCCGTCGACCGTTTCCGTCAGCAACTCTTCGCCATTGAGGGCGGCAATCACCCTCGGCACCCGCACATCCGCGTGTTCCTGCAGGTGCTGGAGGGCAGCGTGCTGCGCCTGCAACTCAACGGCGGCATAGTCGCCCCGACAGATTTTCAGGACAAACCGGCCGCGATCACTGTCGACCCGGTAGTTGAGGTCTTGCTGGCTGCCCAGAGACTGCAACGTGCCGGTGAGGCCATAATGCTGCTCAAGCCATTGCAACGCCTGCTCAGGGCCGACCTGTGGACACGGCAAACTGGCGCGGTGAATCAACGTGGCGAGCAGCATGTGACGACCCCTTGGTGTTTTATCAGGCGCTTATATCGCCACTGTTGGAGGGTGTTAAGCAACCCCCGAAGCTGCATGAAATGTCTCATTCAATGCTGTTGTCTTCGATAACCAACCATTTTTGCGTAACCGTAACCCATGGTGAAGATTGATACAGGAGATCTCGGTCTTGCGAAAAATGAATCCCGACGCCCTCCAATCTGACCACCGCCCCTTGCACCGCTCCCCGCATGCCCGCAAGCTATGCACCATTCGCTCAATGTCCGTCTAAGGAAAAGGCCTCTCGACATGCGTATTCTTGTCACTGGTGGTGCAGGTTTTATTGGCTCCGCGCTAATCCGTCATTTGATTCAAAACACCGAACATGAAGTTCTTAACCTCGACAAGCTGACCTACGCCGGCAATCTTGAGTCGCTGACCAGCATCGCGACCAATACCCGCTATGAGTTCGTCCAGGCAGATATCATCGACCAGGCCGCCGTCAGCGCAGTCTTGGCGCGCTTCGAGCCCCAGGCGATCATGCACCTGGCGGCCGAATCCCATGTCGACCGCTCCATCGACGGCCCTTCGGATTTCATCCAGACCAATATCGTCGGCACCTACAGCCTGCTGGAGGCCACCCGCGCCTATTGGCAGACGCTGGCGGAGCCTGAAAAGAGCGCCTTGCGCTTCCACCACATTTCCACCGATGAGGTGTATGGCGACCTGCACGGCGTCGATGACCTGTTCACCGAGACCACGCCCTACGCGCCAAGCTCGCCGTATTCCGCCAGCAAGGCCGCGTCCGACCACCTGGTGCGCGCCTGGCAGCGCACCTATGGCCTGCCGGTGCTACTGACCAATTGTTCGAACAATTACGGGCCGTTCCACTTCCCCGAGAAGCTGATCCCGCTGGTGATCCTCAATGCCCTGGCCGGCAAGCCACTGCCGGTGTACGGCGATGGCCTGCAAGTGCGCGACTGGCTGTTTGTCGAAGATCACGCCCGCGCGCTGCTTAAAGTCGTCACCGAAGGCGTCGTAGGCGAGACCTACAACATCGGCGGCCACAACGAGCAGAAGAATATCGACGTGGTCCGCAGCATCTGCGCCCTGCTGGAAGAGCTCGCGCCACAGCGCCCAGCTGGTGTTGCGCAATTTACCGACCTGATCACCTTCGTCAAGGATCGCCCAGGTCACGACCAGCGCTACGCTATCGACGCCAGCAAGATCGAGCGAGAACTGGGCTGGGTGCCTGAAGAAACCTTTGAAACCGGCCTGCGCAAAACCGTACAGTGGTACCTCGATAACCTGGAATGGTGCCGCAGGGTCCAGGACGGCAGTTATCAAGGTCAACGACTTGGCTCCACCGACATGAAGGACCTGATTGCATGATGAAGGGAATTGTATTGGCCGGTGGCTCCGGTACCCGTTTGCACCCCATTACCCTGGGCGTTTCCAAGCAGCTGTTGCCGGTGTACGACAAGCCGATGATCTACTACCCAATCTCGGTGCTGATGCTGGCCGGGATCAAGGATATCCTGGTGATTTCCACTCCGGTGGATCTGCCGCAATACCGCAACCTGCTGGGAGATGGCAGCCAATTCGGCGTGCGCTTTACCTATGCCGAACAACCCTCCCCCGATGGCCTGGCCCAGGCATTCCTGATTGGTGAGGAGTTTATCGGCGAAGACCCGGTGTGCCTGATCCTGGGCGATAACGTCTTCCACGGCCAACATTTCGGCGACCAACTACGCACTGCTGCTGAACGCCCATCCGGCGCCACCGTGTTTGGCTACTGGGTCAAGGACCCGGAACGCTTCGGCGTGATCGACTTCGACAGTGAGGGCCGCGCCCTGTCCATCGAAGAAAAACCGGCCAAGCCCAAATCGAGCTATGCGGTAACCGGCCTGTATTTCTACGATAATGACGTGATCAAGATCGCCAAGGCAGTCAAGCCGTCGCCGCGCGGCGAGCTGGAAATCACCGACATCAACAATGCTTACCTCAAGCGCGGCGACCTGCATGTCGAGCGCTTTGGGCGTGGATTCGCCTGGCTCGATACCGGCACCCATGACAGCCTGTTGGAAGCCTCGACTTATGTGCAGACCATTGAGCACCGCCAAGGGCTGAAAGTGGCCTGCCTGGAAGAGATTGCTTACCAAAATGGTTGGATTGACCTCGAACATTTGCTGGAACGGGCCAAATATTTTGGCAAAACCGGCTATGGTCAATACTTGTTCACACTCGCCGGGGAAACTCAATGAATGTAACCGCGACCCAGTTGCCCGGTGTTTTGATCATCGAACCCAAGGTTTTTGGTGACGACCGCGGCTTTTTTTACGAGAGTTTCAACGCCCGGGATTTCGCGCAAGCGACCGGATTGGAACAACCGTTTGTGCAGGACAATCATTCGCGCTCACAAAAAAGCGTGCTGCGCGGCCTGCACTATCAACTGGAACATACCCAGGGAAAACTGGTGCGGGTCACCGCTGGAGAAGTACTGGATGTAGCGGTGGACATCCGCCGCAGCTCACCCAACTTCGGCCAGTGGGCAAGCGTGCGACTTTCCGCCGAAAACAATCGGCAACTTTGGATTCCACCAGGTTTCGCCCATGGTTTTTTGGTACTTAGCGACTACGCCGAGTTCCTCTACAAAACAACTGACTACTACGTCCCGACCGCCGAACGCTGTATTCGTTGGGACGATCCGGACCTGGCCATCGATTGGCAGCTCAGCGCTCCGCCCATCTTGTCCGCCAAGGACCAGAACGGCAAAAGCCTGCAAGAGGCTGATCTGTTCCCATGAGCACGCCCCTGAAAATCCTCATCAGCGGCCAACACGGCCAGGTTTCCCAAGAGCTGCAACAGCGGCTCAAGGGCCTGGGCGAATTGGTGATCCTGGGCCGCGACCAGCTCGACCTGACGTACCCCGAGCAAATTCGCCAACAGGTGCAAGCCCATCGCCCTGGGTTAATCATTAACGCCGCAGCCCATACCGCCGTCGACCAGGCCGAAAACGAGCCGGATGTCGCCTTCGCGATCAACGCCACGGCGCCAGGCATCTTCGCCGAAGAGGCCAAGGCCCTGGGCATCCCGCTGATCCACTACTCCACCGACTACGTATTCGACGGCAGCAAAACTGCGCCCTATACCGAAGACGACGTGCCAAACCCGCTCGGCGTCTACGGCAAGAGCAAGCTGGCCGGTGAGCAGGCCATCGCGGCCGTGGGCGGTGAGCACCTGATCCTGCGCACCAGTTGGGTCTACTCGACCCACGGCAAGAATTTCCTGTTGACCATGCAACGCCTGCTGCAGGAAAAACCGCATATGCGCATCGTCGCCGACCAGATCGGCGCGCCGACCTGGGCCGGGAGCATCGCCAACAGCACCCGCGCCTTGATCGAGCGCTGGCAGGCAGGCCAGGCAGGCAAATGGGGCACCTATCACCTGACCGCCCAGGGCGAGACCTCCTGGTTCGGTTTTGCCCAGGCCATTGGTGAGCAATTGCTGGCCGAAGGCAAGGCCTGCGCCGAGTTGGAAGCAATTCCCTCCAGCGCCTATCCAACGCCGGCAAAGCGCCCCTTGAACTCGCGCCTCGATTGCAGCCGTCTACAGCAACAATGGCAAGTCTCGCAACCACAATGGCACGACGCATTGCGCGAGTGTCTTGCCGGGCAGCACTAGGCATAATGCGCCTGTACCCCCAGGCGCCCGACTCCCATGACCCCACCCCTTGCGCGAAGACCCCGCTGGCGTAGCCTGGCCTTGCTGGCGCTATGCCTGGCGCCGCTACTGTGGCCGCTGGAGCACTTGGCCGAGCGCTACTATCGTAGCGAATTGGCCGGGCAGAACCGTCAGACCCTCGACCTGTACGTCGCCAACTTGCTGGGCACCTTGCACCGCTACGAAGTGTTACCGCAGATCCTTGGCGACTTGCCAGCCCTGCGTACTGCCCTCGACGCGCCCCACGTCAGCACCAACCTGGTCAGCGCCAACCTGCTGCTCAAGGACGTCGCCGCCCAGGCCGGGGTGGAAGTGATGTACCTGATGGACACCACCGGCAAGACCCTGGCCGCGTCGAACTGGGACATGCAAGACAGCTTCGTCGGTCGCAACTTCTCCTTTCGCCCCTACTTCAGCGAAGCCATGGCTGGGCGCATGGGCCGTTTCTTCGGCCTGGGCACCACCTCGGCCAAGCGCGGCTACTTCTTCGCCGCGGCTGTACGCGACGGTGAAACCATCATCGGCGTGCTGGTGGTCAAGGTCGACCTGGACCACACCGAAAGCCTCTGGGGCAAGACCCCGGAGCAATTGCTGGTGACCGACCACAACGGCGTGGTGATTCTCACCTCGCGCCCACAATGGCGCTTTCGTGCTACCCGGCCGCTGACCGATGCGGAGCGCCAAGCCATCATTGCCATCCAACCCTATCCGACCCGTGACCCGCAGCCACTGAACCTCAATCCCAATGCCTGGCTGCGGCAATCCACGGCAATCGCCGAAACCGGCTGGAACGTTGAAATCCTCGCCCCACGCACATTGATCGACCGCCCGGTGCGTACTGTCGTTGCGGTCGGGGGCGCGGCGTTGCTGGTGCTGATGCTCTTGCTCGGCCTGATGATGCAGCGCCGTCGCCACTACCTGGAACGCATTGCCTTCGAAGCCAAGGCCCGCCGCGAACTGGAAATGCGCGTGATCGAGCGCACCAGCGACCTGGAAGGCCTCAACCGACGGCTCAAACAGGAAGTGCTGGAGCGTGAGCACGCGCAGCAGGAACTGGTGCGCGCCCAGGATGACCTGGTGCAGGCCGGCAAACTGTCAGCGCTGGGCACCATGTCGGCGAGCATCAGCCATGAACTCAACCAACCGCTGGCGGCCATTCGCAGCTATGCGGAAAATGCCGAAATCCTCCTCGACCATCAACGCACCGACGATGCCCGAGACAACCTCAAGCTGATCAGCGAACTGACCGGGCGCATGGCCTCGATCATCGCCCATCTTCGTGCCTTTGCTCGACGTGACCGCCATGCACCGGAAAGCGTGGCCCTGCAACCGGCCCTGGATGACGCCCTGGCGCTGCTAGCCAAACGCAGGCGAACCATGGAAGTCGAGTTGATCCGCGACTTGCCGGAGGCGACCTTGTGGGTGGAGGCTGGGGAAACACGGCTGCGCCAGGTGCTGGGCAACCTACTGGCCAACGCCCTGGATGCGCTGACCGAAAAAGGTCCGCCGCGAAAATTGTGGTTGAGTGCCCAATCCACCGAACAGGGCGTCAACCTGTACATTCGCGACAACGGCCCGGGGTTCTGCATGGAAGCCCTGGGCCGCGCCAGCGAGCCCTTCTACACCACCAAGACCCGCACCCAGGGCCTGGGGTTGGGCCTGGCGATCTGTGACACGCTGATGCGCGCCTTTGGCGGTGAACTGCTGTTCGCCAACCACCGCGAAGGTGGCGCACTGTTAACCTTGAAACTGCGCGCCGGAGCACCTGGCGTCAGTTTGCAACCGTCTGAGGACCGCAGTGTATGAGTATCGATAACCAGATTCAGGTGGTGTTGATCGACGACGATCCGCATCTGCGTCAGGCCCTGTGCCAGACCCTGGACCTGGCCGGGCTGAAAGTCCTGCCCCTTGGCGAAGCCACGGGCCTGACCCCACGCTTGTCCCGAGATTGGCCGGGAGTGGTGGTCAGTGATATCCGCATGCCGGGCATGGACGGTCTTGAGCTGCTGGCCGAACTTCACGGCCAGGACCCTGAGTTGCCGGTGCTGCTGATCACCGGCCACGGCGACGTGCCGCTGGCGGTCCAGGCCATGCGTGCCGGCGCCTACGATTTCCTCGAAAAACCCTTCGCCAGCGACGCCCTGCTCGACAGCGTGCGCCGCGCCCTGGCCTTGCGCCGGCTGGTGCTGGACAACCGCAGCCTGCGCCTGGCCCTGAGCGATCGCCAGCAACTGAGCACGCGACTGGTCGGGCAATCGGCACCGATGCTGCGCCTGCGCGAACAGATCGGGGCGCTGGCGGCGACCAAGGCCGACGTGCTGATCCTTGGCGAAACCGGCGCCGGCAAGGAAGTGGTAGCCCGCGCCCTGCACGATCTGTCGAACCGCCGTGCTGGTCCGTTTGTAGCGATCAACGCCGGCGCCCTGGCCGAGTCGGTGGTGGAAAGTGAGTTGTTTGGTCATGAACCAGGCGCGTTCACTGGTGCGCAAAAACGACGAATCGGCAAGTTCGAATTTGCCAATGGTGGCACGCTATTTCTCGATGAAATCGAAAGCATGAGCCTGGACGTGCAGGTCAAACTGCTGCGGCTGTTGCAGGAACGGGTGGTGGAGCGCCTGGGGGGCAATCAACTGATCCCGCTGGATATCCGCATCATCGCCGCCACCAAGGAAGACCTGCGCCAGTCGGCCGATCAGGGGCGCTTTCGGGCCGACTTGTACTATCGCCTCAACGTCGCGTCGCTGCGCATTCCGCCCCTGCGCGAGCGCGGCGAAGATGCGTTGATGCTATTCCAGCACTTCGCCGACGAGGCCAGCACTCGCCATGGCCTGCCGCTGCATGAGTTGCAACCGGGCCAGCGCGCCTTGCTGCTACGCCACAGTTGGCCGGGCAATGTACGGGAGCTGCAAAATGCCGCCGAACGCTTCGCCCTGGGCCTGGAGCTGGCGCTGGACAATACGCCGGACGGTCCGGCGGCGGGCATTGCGATCACGACCGGTGGCCTGAGTGAGCAAGTCGAACACTTCGAGAAAAGCCTGATCTGCGCCGAACTGGCCCGTCCCCACAGTTCCATGCGTAGCCTCGCCGAGGCCCTTGGCGTGCCGCGCAAAACCCTGCACGACAAACTGCGCAAGCACGGGCTGAACTTCGCCGACAGCGGCAACAGCAGTGCGGACGACGAATGACCTTCACTTTGCCAAGAGGCACCCATGAGTCGCGATAGCCGTTACCTCGAATCGATCCTCCACCACGACATTCCCCTTACGCGGGAGATGGGCCTCAAGGTGCTCGGCTGGCAGGACCGGCAACTGCAACTGCACTTGCCGTTACAGGCCAATATCAACCACAAAAGCACCATGTTCGGCGGCAGTCTCTACTGCGGTGCCGTGCTGGCGGGCTGGGGTTGGCTGCACCTGCAATTGCGTGAGGAAGGGATCGAGGACGGGCACATCGTGATTCAGGAAGGGCAGATCAGTTATCCGTTGCCCGTCACTCGGGATGCGACGGTGATTTGCCAAGCGCCGGAGGAAAAGGTGTGGAAGCGTTTTGTGGCGACGTATCGGCGGTATGGGCGGGCGCGATTGGCGCTGGAGACGTGGATTGTGAATGACGGCAGTGAAGAACGTGCCGTCGCCTTCACTGGCCAATATGTCCTTCACCGCTAAACGCAGGCTTGCCACACAACGGCGCTTGCAGGAACAAGCTTGCTATAGGCTAGCCAGGGTCAACAGCCGCTCGCGCCACGCGGCCTTCGCCGGCAACGCCAAAAAAAACGGGTTCAGTAGCGATTCCCGCGCTGGATAACTGAACGGCTGGCCATTCAACTCCAGCACTTCACCACCCGCCCCCTCCAGCACGCCCTGGGCGGCAGCGGTGTCCCATTGCGAGGTCGGTGCCAGGCGCGGGTAGCAATCGGCGGAGCCCTCGGCCAACAGGCAAAACTTCAGCGAGCTGCCGATATTGGCCAGCTTCAACTCCCCCAGTCCTTCGCTCAATCCAGCCAGCAAGCGCTCTTGCTCGGGACTGGAGTGGCGGCGGCTGGCAACCACGGTAAACGCCTCACCCGCCGCAGGCATCTGGCGTACCTGAATCTGCTTGGGCGCTTCATTCACATCAGAGCGCCAGGCCCCAAGGCGGGCACCACCGAAATAACAACGGCCGCTGGTGGGAATCGACACCACGCCGAACACCACCCGGCCTTGTTCGATCAAGGCGATATTGACGGTAAATTCTTCACTGCCGCTGATGAACTCCTTGGTGCCATCCAACGGGTCCACCAGCCACCAGCGCTGCCAACCAGCACGCACGCTCTGGTCGATGTCAGCGTCTTCCTCCGAGAGCACAGGAATGCTCGGGTCCAGCGCGGTCAGCCCAGCGAGAATCAGATGGTGAGCGGCAAGATCAGCGGCGGTCACCGGTGAATCATCGGACTTGTTGGTCACGGCTACATCGGCACGCCAATACGGCAGGATCACTTCACCCGCCTGGCGGGCCAATTCAATCACAGGAGCAATAAGCGGGTGACCCAGGAACAGTTCGCTCATGGCTGGAACGCTCCTCGTTGGGTCAACAGGTCTCGCACCAGATAGAGCGCGGCCAGGGCACGGCCTTCGCTGAACTGCTCGTTTTGCGCCAACTGTGAGAGCTCGCGCAGGTTAACCCGCTCCACGCGCATCGGCTCGGGTTCGTCGCCTTCCAGGCGCTCTTCATACAGGTCAGTGGCCAGCACTACCTGGATTTTCTGGCTCATGTAGCCGGGGGACAGCGACAGTTCTGTCAGGTGTTCCAACTGACGGGCGCCGAAACCTGCTTCTTCCTTAAGCTCCCGGTCCGCCGCTGCCAATACGTCTTCACCCGGCTCGATCAGGCCCTTGGGCAAGGACAATTCGTACTCGTCGGTGCCACCGCAGTACTCTTCGATCAACAGCGCATGGTCAGAATCGATCATCGCCACGATCATCACCGCGCCATACCCTGCGCCTTTGCCCACCAGGCGCTCGTAGGTACGTTCCACGCCATTGGAAAAGCGCAATTGCACTTCCTCCACGCGGAACAAACGGCTGCTGGCGACGATTTCGCGGGCGAGGACGGTGGGTTTCTGGCGCATAAGCGGCTCCTTGGCGTGATCGGGTTACTATACCGTGGCTTTTCCGATTGTCTGTGTCGGATGTCTTTACTTACATGAGAGCTTTCCATGTCCCCATTGCCCTGGCGCGCCATCGACACCGTCCTGCTGGACATGGACGGCACCTTGCTGGACCTGCATTTTGACAACCATTTCTGGATGGAGCACCTGCCCCAGCGCTATGCCGACCTGCATGGCGTGAGCCGGGCCATGGCCGAGATGGAGCTGCAGCCGTTGTTCGAGCGTAACGCCGGTCAGTTGCAATGGTATTGCCTGGACTTCTGGAGCGCCGAGCTGAACATCCCGGTGCGCGAACTCAAACTGGAAACCGCCCATCTGATCGCGCTGCGCCCGGATGCCGACACCTTTCTGGCAGCGATCAAACAGGCCGGAAAGCGCGTGATCCTGATCACCAACGCCCACCGCGACTCACTGTCGCTGAAACTGGAACGCATTGAGCTGGCGCCGTATTTCGAACGGCTGATCAGTTCCCATGACTATGGTTTCGCCAAGGAAAACCCGCAGTTCTGGGACGCCCTGCAAGCAGACATCGCCTTCGACCCGGCCCGTAGCCTGTTTATCGACGACACCTTGCCGATCCTGCGCAGCGCTCGGGATTTTGGAGTGGGGTATTTGCTGGCGGTGAAAGAGCCGGACAGCCGGAAGGGGCCTAAAGACACGGCGGAGTTTGCGGCGGTGGGGGATTATCGGGAGTTGATTGTCGGACTGTAACTGTAGGAGCGAGCTTACTCGCGAAAAATCCGAGAACGAAGCGGGGCGTCAGGCTTCCCGCGTTATCGTTGACGACCTTCGCGAGCAAGCTCGCTCCTACAGGGGTACTGCTTACTCAGGAATACGCAGCGTCTGCCCAGGATAGATTTTGTCCGGATGGGACAGCAGCGGCTTGTTGGCCTCGAAGATTTTGTTGTACTGGTTGGCGTTGCCATACACCGCCAAGGAGATCGCGCTCAGCGTGTCGCCCTTTTTCACCACAACAAAGCGGGCCGCAGCAACTACCGGACCAGAAACAGTGATCTGGTCATCCACGCTGGCCACACCGGCAATATTGCCCAGCGCCAACAGGATCTTTTCTTTCTCTTCCTGACTGGCGACTTCACCCGTTACGGTCACCTTGTCGCCATCAACCGTGGTCTGCACATTCGGACTCCCCAGACCAACTTTGGCGACGTGGTCTTTCAACTGCTCACTCGCGTTCGCATTACCCGGCGTCAACAGATCAATCAACTTCTCGCCTGCTTCTTTAACAAAGCTAAAAATACTCATGGTGCGCTCTCCTTGGGTTTTGATTTCCAGATGCCCAAGACTAGACCAGTCTTACAGACCTTGGTTCCAGTCCGACCAATGACCCAAACGCGCTAGAATCCCCCAGCCATTGGAATAAGCACTGGAGCGAAGATGGACATCAAACAACTGAAATTCCTCATCGCCCTCGACGAAACCCGTCACTTCGGCCAGGCGGCCGCGCGCTGCCACATTACCCAGCCCACGTTGTCGATGCGCCTGCGCAGCCTGGAAGAAGAGTTACAGCTGCCACTGGTCAATCGCGGCCAGCGCTTCGAAGGCTTTACCGCCCCCGGTGAGCGCGTGCTGGCATGGGCGCGCACAGTGCTGGCGGCCTATGACGGCTTGCAGGCCGAAGCGGCTGCCTGCCGTGGCAACCTGGTAGGCACGCTACGCCTGGGCGTGGTGCCATTGTCGAGTTTCGATCCCTTGGCCCTGATGCAACAGCTGCACAAGCAACACCCCAGCCTGCGCTTTGAACTGTCGGCCTTGAGTTCGGAACAGATCCTCGAACACTTGGCGAGCAATCGCCTGGACCTCGGCGTGTCGTACCTGGATCGCCTGGACAGCGAACGCTTCGACTCCCTGGCCTTGGGCGAAACACGCATGGGCCTGCTTTACGACCAGCGTTTCTTCAGCTTCGGTGAAAAACCCCTGAGCTGGGAATCGCTGATCGAATTGCCCCTGGGCATGCTCACCAGCGGCATGCATTTTCGCCAATCCATAGACCACAACTTCCACAGCCGTGGCCTCACGCCACAACCGCTGCTGCAAACCGATGCTGTCCATCAGTTGCTGCAGGCGGTACACGGCGGCTTGTGTTGCGCGGTGATGCCACTGGACGGAGGCCTGGACGCCTTGACTGAGCATCTGCGCCTGCAACCCATTGAAAATGCCCACACCCTGGCGAACCTGGGCCTGATCATGCGCCGCAGCGCCCCACGCTCCGCCCTGGCGGAAGCCTGTTTCGCGCTTTACCAGAAATCGCTACTGGAACCCTGATCGACGTCATCTATCGGTAGATCAGTACTGACGATTAGACGCGACTCTTTGTCGCGCCTAGTCTTAGTACTGAACAGTCCGCAGGTATGACCCATGAACGCCAAGCGCCAAGCCTGCGCGGCGCCCGCTCTCAAAATGCCAGCGCCCGCCGCCAGCCAGAGCTATCAATACAGCAATCTCGAACACACCGAATCAGCCAGCACCGCCTTGGCCGAGGAAGTCGCGCTGGCGATTGCCTACAACGACATCAGCCAGGCGGTCATGCTGGTTACGCCCACCGACCTTGAAGACTTTATTGTTGGCTTCAGCCTGGGTAGCGGCATCATTGCCGACGTCAGCGATATTTATGACCTGAAACTCAGCGGCGCAGGCTCGGCCCAGTACGCCCAGGTACAGATTTCCAGCCGCGCCTTCTGGAACCTCAAGCAGCAACGCCGGCAACTGGCCGGTACCAGCGGCTGCGGCCTGTGTGGCGTGGAAGCGGTGGAGCAGGCGCTGCCAGACCTCAAGGTGCTTCCCGGCGCGCCCTTGCCGCCTGCCGCATGGCTCGACGGCCTGCGCCAGCGCATCAGCGCCTTCCAGCCCCTGGGCCAATACAGCGGCGCGGTGCATGCGGCGGTGTTCATGAACGGCCAGGGCGAATTGCTGCTGGGTCGTGAGGACATCGGCCGGCATAACGCGCTGGATAAACTGATCGGTGCGCTGATCCGTCAGAACATCTCGACCGACGGCGGCGTGGCGATTGTCACCAGCCGCTGCAGCCTCGAACTGATCCAGAAAGTCCTGCGCGCCGGCATCCAGACCCTGGTCAGCCTATCGTCGCCCACCGGCCTGGCCCTGCAATGGGCCCGCCGGCACAACCTCAATCTCATCCACCTGCCGCAGAAAAGTGCGCCGCGGGTCTACAGCCCTGCGATGGAGAATCAAGCGTGAGCACTCATCATCAAGCCGACAAGCCCCCAACCCCGCGCTACAAGCCTTACAAAGGCCCGGCCGGCGGCTGGGGCGCATTGATCAGCGTGGCACAGGCCTGGTTGACCAGTGACAACGCGCTGAAAAACCTGCGCATGATGCTCAAGACCAACCAGAACGGCGGCTTCGACTGCCCTGGCTGCGCATGGGGTGACTCGCCGGAAAGCGGCATGGTCAAATTCTGCGAAAACGGCGCCAAGGCGGTCAACTGGGAAGCCACCAAGCGCCGGGTCGACAGCGCGTTCTTCGCCAAGCACAGCGTCAGCTCGTTGCTGGAACAGAGTGACTACTGGCTGGAATATCAGGGCCGCCTGACCGAGCCGATGAGCTATGACGCCGAGACCGACCGTTACAAACCCATCAGTTGGGAGTCGGCCTTCGACCTGATCGGCAAGCACCTGCAGGCGCTGCCAAGCCCGGACATGGCCGAGTTCTACACCTCGGGCCGGGCCAGCAACGAGGCGGCTTATTTGTACCAGCTGTTCGTGCGCGCCTATGGCACCAACAATTTCCCGGATTGTTCGAACATGTGCCACGAGGCCAGCGGTGTGGCCCTGGCGCAAAGTGTGGGCGTCGGCAAAGGCACCGTGACCTTCGACGACTTCGAACATGCCGATGCAATTTTCGTCCTCGGCCAGAACCCTGGCACCAACCATCCGCGGATGCTGGAGCCACTGCGTGAAGCGGTGAAGCGCGGCGCCCAGGTGGTGTGCATCAACCCGCTCAAAGAGCGCGGCCTGGAACGCTTCCAAAACCCACAACACCCGCTGGAAATGCTCACCAACGGCGACAAGCCGACCAACACCGCGTATTTCCGTCCGGCGCTGGGCGGCGACATGGCAATCCTGCGAGGCATGGCCAAGTTCCTGCTGCTGTGGGAGCGCCAGGCCCAGGCCGAAGGCAAGGAAGCGGTGTTCGACCACAACTTTCTCAACGAACACACGGCCAACATCCTCGAATACCTGGGGCGCATCGACGATACCTCCTGGGAGGAAATCGTCGAGCAATCCGGCCTGACCCTGGTGGAGATCGAGCAAGCGGCGCGCATGTACGCCAAAGGCAAGAACGTAATCATGTGCTGGGCCATGGGCATCACCCAGCACCGCCACTCGGTGCCGACCATCCAGGAAATCGCCAACCTGATGATGCTGCGCGGCAACATTGGCCGCCCAGGCGCGGGCCTGTGCCCGGTGCGCGGCCACAGCAACGTGCAGGGCGACCGCACCATGGGCATCAACGAACGGCCACCGGTGGCGTTCCTCGATTCCCTGGAACGGCGCTTCCAGTTCAAGGTTCCCCGTGAAAACGGCCACAACGTGGTAGAAGCAATTCACGCCATGCTCGACGGTCGCTCCAAAGTATTTATCGGCCTGGGCGGCAACTTCGCTCAAGCAACGCCAGACAGCCCGCGCACCTTCCAGGCCCTGAGCAATTGCAACCTGACCGTGCAGATCAGTACCAAACTCAACCGCAGCCACTTGGCTCACGGTAAGGAAGCGCTGATCCTGCCGTGCTACGGCCGCACCGACATCGACATCCAGGCCGATGGCCCGCAGGCGGTGACGGTGGAAGACTCGTTCAGCATGGTCCACGCCTCCAATGGCCAGTTGCAGCCGCTGTCCAAACAGATGCGCTCGGAGCCGGCGATACTCGCCGGTATCGCCGCCGCTACCCTGGGCAGCAAACCGGTGGACTGGAACTGGCTGGTGGCCGATTACAGCCGCATCCGCGACCTGATTGCCGACACCATCCCTGGCTTCAAGGACTTCAACGAGCGAGTGAAAAACCCAGGCGGCTTCTACCTCGGCAACAGCGCCGGGGCCCGTCGCTGGAACACGCCATCAGGTCGCGCCAACTTTCGCGCGAACATCCTGCCCAAGGACCTGGTGCACGAACGCACCCGCGCCACCGGGCAGTTGCCGGACCTGATCATGCAGTCGATGCGCTCCCACGATCAGTACAACACCACTATCTATGGCCTTGATGACCGTTATCGTGGAGTGAAGGGCCAGCGTGACGTGCTGTTCGTCAACGAAGCCGACATCATCCGCCTGGGCTTCAAGCCAGGGCAGAAGGCCGATATCGTGTCGATCTGGGATGACGGTCGTGAACGTCGGGTCAAGGGTTTCACCCTGCTGGCATTTGATATTCCCGCTGGGCAGGCGGCGGCTTACTACCCGGAAGTAAACCCGCTGGTGCCGCTGGAAAGCACCGGGGATGGCAGCCATACGCCGACGTCGAAGTTTGTGGCGATTCGGCTGGAAGCGGCCAGTGCGACAGGGTTGATCATGGCCAAATCCGCGTAAGGCAATGTGGCAAGCGGCGGCAACTCCCCCGCAGTTGTCGAGCTTTAGCGAGGCTACGTGGGCAGCAGCGTCGCCCTCAAGCAACCCGAATTTTGGGCATAAAAAAGGCCGCTTTTACATAAAAGCGGCCGTTCCGAAGTAACTACAGACTCACAAAATAGACTTAAGTTCCCCATATAAAACAGTAAGTTAGATTATTGTATACAACTCGTGTCATTGGTCGGATACCCATTGTCACCAGCCCGATACGGCCTCAGGATCGCGCCGTCATCCTCTTGAGGTTCCCCTATGAAGTTCTCCTCGATTCTCTTGTTGTCCCTTGGCCTGGTCAGTGGCGCAGCCATGGCCGGTGGCACCACCGAAGCCGGTGTGGGCGGCGCATTGGGCGGGGTACTCGGTTCGGTCGTTGGCCAGCAGTTGGGTGGTAACACCGGTTCGACAATCGGTGCGGCCCTCGGCGGCGCAGGCGGCAGCGCGGTTGGCGCAGACAAACGCAGCCGTGGCGAAGCAGCCATTGGCGGCGCACTAGGCGCAGCCGGCGGCAACGTGGTCGGCCGCAGTGTCGGCGGCAGCACTGGCAGCCTGATCGGTGCGGCCGCAGGCGGTGGCGCCGGTGGCGCGCTGGGCAACTACATGGGTAACAAGAGCGATGACGACGACCGCGGTTACCGCGGTCGCGACAACCGTCGCTATGACCGCGATGATCATCGTGGCCGTGGTCATGCGTATGGGCATCGCAAGAACAAGCATCACTCCCGTCACCGCTAAGACCTTCCCCCAGTAGGAGCGAGCTTGCTCGCGATGATCGTCAACGATGACGATGGAAACCTGACACCCCACTGTGCTCTCAGGTTTTTCGCGAGCAAGCTAGCTCCTACAATACCAAGCGCTGTAACGCACCTCGCAGCGCTTGCGGGATCGTCACCGGCTGATTCGACGCCCGATCCACGAACACATGCACAAACCTCCCCGCCGCACAGGCCTCGTCCTCACCGGCCTTGAACACCGCCAACTCATACTGCACCGAGCTGTTGCCCAACTTGCCCACCCGCAACCCAATCTCTATCCGGTCGGGAAAGGCAATCGAGGCGAAGTAATCGCAGGCCGAGCTCACCACAAACCCCACCACTTCTCCGTCATGGATATCCAGCCCGCCCTGCTCAATCAGGTAGGTATTCACTGCCGTGTCGAAAAAGCTGTAGTAGGTGACATTATTCACATGGCCATACACATCGTTGTCGTGCCAACGGGTAATGATCAGCTGGAAGTGACGGTAATCGGCGCGCTGGGGCATTGAGTCGGACATGGGCAAGTCTCAGGAAAGTGGTTTTACACGCTATTCAAATGAGTCTCGGCCCATTCCCGTACAGCCGCATAAGGATATTCCTCCAGCGCAGCAAAACCTGGAATCCCTCTCGCCTTCAGCTTGGTAAATAGCGGTACGCTGATACCGCACAAAAACCGCGTCAACCGTTCGGCTCCGGGCAAGTGGCCGTTGTACTGATGATGCCTGTGGATAAAATCGCCGCACAGCCCCTGGAAGTTTTTATCCACAAGTGGCGGCAGGCTTGGCGGCTCCGGTAAATGCGCGACCTGACCGTGGCAGACCGAACAATGCCCGCACTGCTGGGGCGCTTTTTCGTCACCGAAGTACTGCGCAAGGCGATAGCCCAGGCAGCGATCGGTGGCGAACAGATCCAGCATCGCGTGGATCCGCGCAACCTCCGTGGCCTCGTGCTGTTTGAAGCTGGCGTGCAGTTGCGCACTCAGGGCCTGTGGATCAAAATCGGTATTGAGCAGGCTGTAGACCTCGGTCATCTGCTTGCTCTCCAGCTCGATCAGGCCCTGTTCCTGGAAGTAATCCAGGGCCGTCACCACCCGGTTTCGCTCGGCTTGATGCTGTTGATAGAGCGCGTCGAAATCCACCGTCGCCCAGGTTTTAGCCCTTTTGCAGACTTGGATAATCGCCGAGACAAACTGCTGCCGCTCGCCGGAAAAACGCGCAAGCAATGCCTCGGGCTCCACCAGATACTTGAAGCGGTACTCAGCGTAAAAGGCGTAGCGCGGGGCGATCAACCCCTTGAGCTCAAGCTGCACCAACAAGGTCTTGAGCGGCAGTTCGCGGATGTTGCTGTGGTCCGAAAGTGACCTGAGCAAAAACTCCCACTGCCCATCACCACGGGCTGCCAGCAGCTCCTCCAGTACACAGCGAATGCCTTCCTGCTCCGGCGTGTCGCCGTACACGAAGTTTTCCAAAATATTGAGGCTGTCACGGTTGGCCAAAACCAGACAGTCAGACGGCTGCCCATCACGCCCGGCACGACCGATTTCCTGGCTGTAGTTCTCGATGGATTTGGGCAGGTCGAAGTGCACGACGTTGCGGATGTCGCTCTTGTCGATACCCATGCCGAAGGCGATGGTAGCGACGATGCAATTGGACTGGCCGCCCATGAACCGTCGTTGGATACCCTCGCGCTTATCGTGGGGCAAACCCGCGTGATAAGCCTCGGCCTGGATGCCGTTGCGGTTCAAATGCTCGGCAATCTGCTCGGCGGTTTTTTGCAAGGTGACATAGACGATGCTCGGCTGATTGGCCCGCTCCTTCATCCACGTCACCAAACGCCGACGCTTGTCTTGACCGGTGACGGGCTCCACCAGCAGATTGAGGTTGGGTCGGTAGAAGCCCGTGGTGATCACATCCTCCGGCGCAATGGCGAACTTGGCCTGCATGTCGGCGATCACCTTGGGCGTCGCCGTGGCGGTCAACAGCAACGCCTGGGGGATGCGGAACTGGCGCTGGTAGTCCGGCAGCTTCAAGTAGTCCGGGCGAAAGTTATGGCCCCATTCGGAAATACAGTGAGCCTCGTCCACCACCAACAGCGAGATCGGCACGGTTTGCAGGAAATTGCGGAAGCGCTCGTTTTTCAAGCGTTCCACGGAAACCATCAGGATCTTCAGCTCGCCCGAACGCGCCCGGGCCATTACGTCATTGGCGTCATCGCGGCTCTGGGCCGAGTCAATACTGCCGGCCGAGATACCGTGGCGCTGCAAAAAACCCAGTTGGTCTTGCATCAGCGCCAGCAGCGGCGACACCACCAACGTCAGGTGTGGCAACAACACGGCAGACAGCTGATAACAAAGAGACTTGCCGGAGCCGGTGGGAAAAATCGCCGCCGCCGAACGGCCAGCCAGCACGGCACTGACGGCTGCCTCCTGGCCCAAACGAAACTGTGGATAACCAAAGACCTGTTGGAGGGTGTTGTACATACGCTGTCACTCCATTGACCGCTGAACGAGGCAAAAACATAGTTCGAAAACACAGCTCGAAAAAATAGCCCAGCACGTTCGGCGAATCGAGAAAGGCCGCAGAAAAAAAGAGACAAGATAATACACAGGGTACGGGGTGGCCTTGGGCCGAATCGGGATGATTGGACAAGTGTTGCAGGAATAAGCAATTTGCCGCGTAAGAAATGAACAACGCGCCAAAGGGCGCGTTGTGGATATCGCTGCGTTACAGCTCGATCAGCGGTTCTGCACCCGCTCGATCGCCTTGTCATACACCGGATTGGCCTTCTGCTCCTTGGCCAACTGGTAGTGACGCAGCGCATCGGCGAACTGCCCGGCCGCTTCATAAATCCGCGCAATGTTGTAGTAGGAGCCCGCACGTACCGTAGCCGCTGTAGGACCGCTGGCCAGGGCAATCGCCTTGCGGTTGGCCCAGATCGATTCGGCAGTGTTGCCGGCTTTCTGATAGGCCAGGCCGAGGTTACCGTAGGCTTGACCGTAAGAGTTGTTCAGCTCAATGGCCTGACGGAAGTAGTCAATCGCCTGGTCCAGGTTACCGGCCTGGTAGGCTGCTTCACCTTTAGTGTTCAGCTTCTTCGCATCGCCCTGGGCCGAGGAACTCACCACCACCGCATCGACCGCCACACTGTCATCCAGCAGCGGCTTGACTTCGTTGAGTACGTTCTCAGCGTCGACATTTACGCCGCTGAAGGAGTTGATGTCCTGGAAATCGCCACTGCCGGTCATGCGGAACACGGTCCACAGGTTGCCACTGCGGCTTTGCGGCACGTAGTAGGTGCGCACCAGCGACTGGCCCATGTACACAAATACCTTGGCTTCACTGTCGGACAATTCGCGCGAGCCTGGGTTGCCGCGGTTGGTGAAGTCATGCACGGCGTAGACATAGCTTTCACCGTAATGCTTCTTCTGCAGCGTGATGGTTTCCGGCCCGTAGCTGTCAGTGTCGTCCACATCCAGTTCGGCGTCGGTACCGGTCTTGCTTTGGAAGTAGATGTTGTTGCCAGGGAAGATCATGTGGGAATCGAGGTCGGATGGCGTCCGTCCCCAGGTCAACACCACGCGCAGGCCGTCGAGGTTTTCCATCACTGGGCTTACGGCATAGGTCATGCCCTTGCACGGGCACTTGACCACCAGGTTGGAGTAGCCAGGCTTCTTGATGATCAGCAGGTTGCTGGCGTCATCAGCGGCTTCGCTGGTCAGGGTGACTTGGCCCTGAGCGTTGGTGCGGCCCACTACGTTCTGCGCGCCGTTGCGTTGCAGCAGCACTTCGGCGTCGTCAATTTTCTGGTCCTTGACCACCGCACTGAGCACTTCAATTGGCAATTGCTCAGCCTGAACCGACAACGCGGCCACGCACAATGACATCGCCGAAGCGACACGAAGCAAACCCATGCTTAACTCCCTTTAAGATGCGGACGGAAACGTCCTGTAAGATTTCGCGGTGGAACATACGCTGAATTCAGGGGTTTTGCCGGAAATTTATGCAAAATGTGACATGGTTTTTATCCCGCCTACGCCCGGACGCATTGCGCTACACTCTAGCCTTGCCACCCTGGAGAACGCTGTGATGAGCGAACTGACGTTTGAGCAAAAGCAGGATCACTACCACAAGATCCGCCGTTCCAACTACCTGGCTAGCCTGCGCCTGGAAGGGTTCGACACCCAACCCGCCGATGTCGACAAACCCCTGCCGACCCGCGAAGCCGTCCTCGCCAAGTACCGCAACACCTCACGCTGATGCTCGACAAATATGGGGTGGGCCATGACCCGTACTGCTACCCCGGTAGCAGCGTTCTGCGTAACCGCCTCGACTTGTTTGATGAAGAGCGTCTGCACCAGGCCGAGCGGGAATTGTCCGAAATTGCCGTCGGCAGCCTCCCCCTCTATCCGCCGCCCTACGACCTTGAACGGCTGCAGCACATCCACCGCATCCTGTTCGGGGATATCTACGAATGGGCCGGGGAACTGCGCACGGTCAACATTCAGAAAGGCGACACCCTGTTCTGCACCCCGGAACGCATCCCGCCCGAAGCGGCAAAAATCATCCGGCAGATGGAACAGGCCAACTGGTTTATTGGCCTCGGCCAAGGCGAACTGGTGTCCCGCATCGCCGAAGCCTACGGCGACCTCAACGTCATTCATCCTTTTCGCGAAGGCAATGGCCGGGCGCAGCGGATTCTGTTCGAGCAAATCATCGTTAATGCCGGGTTTTCGGTGAACTGGTGGCTGGTGAAAAATGCCGCGTGGATACCCGCGAATATTGATGCGGTGGCTTGTGATTACCGGGGGCTGGAGGCGATTTTTGAGCGGTGTATCAGTTCGCCGCATTAGCCCTCGATCGCCAACTAACCACCGCTGAGGCCGTCAAGCGAACGCCTCCTCAACAGCCACATTTGACTTGTTTCGTTTGAAGGATCGCAGTCCCATCGATAAAGTCAGTCATCCCCACCCACTCTCGCGTGCCCACCATGAACCTGGCCCCCAACTTCCCCGAAGACGCCGCCATGCAGCAGCTCCTGCAACTGCTGCACGAAGAAATCGGCTTGCCCGAACACAAGACCCTGCGCCTTGAAACCGCCATCAATCTCGATCTGGGTTGCGACGGCGTCGAAGCCAAACAGTTCATGGAAGCGCTGGAACAAGACTTCGCCGTCCACTTGAACGACTACGATGCTTATCGTTACTTCCAACCTCCCGTCTTCGACGTCTTCCTGAAACACCGAGCTAAAGGCCGCGGCGAGAAAATCGCGCTGACCATCGGCATGCTCTACCTGGCAATCAAGACTCAACGCTGGGACACGCAAACCCTGGAAAACCTGTAGGAGCGAGCTTGCTCGCGAAAAACCTGAGAGCGCCGCGTTAAACCTGGAAGCCCGCGTTATCGTTAACGACCTTCGCGAGCAAGCTCGCGCCTACAATTAAGGACCCTACATGGACGTACTAATGGGCCTGCTGGCCGCCCTGCTCTGGGGTGGCACGGACTTTCTCGTTGGCCTCAACGCCCGAGCCGTCGGCGTCAAACGCGCGGTGTACTTCGGCCAAGCCTTGGGCTTCGTGATCATGACCCTGCTGCTGATCATATTCCCCGCCTTCCTCCTGAAATCCCTCGCCGCGCCCTTGAGCGTCTGGCTCCTTGGCGCCGCAGCCGCCTTACTCACTGTCTCCGGCGCCCTCGCCCTGTCCAAGGCCTTCGCACTGGGCAAAGCGGCCATCGTCGCGCCTCTGGTGACGTCCTACGGCACGGCCTGAAAATCCCACCGCTAAAAAACTGCGCAACGCTGACCGGGGCGAGCTTGATGAACCTGGGCGGTTTCTCGGCATTTTCCTGGGGCGCGATGGCTGGGTCGGTTTCAGTGGTGACGGTGATCAGCGCTCTGTCCGGCGGGATCGCGGCGATTTTGGGGTTTGTATTTTTCAAGGAACGGCTGTCGTCGGTGCAGGTGACGGGCGTTGTACTGGTGCTAGCGGGTGCGGTGGTTTTACATCTAGTCGACTAATCATTTGCCCACAAAAAACCGCCCACAAGGGGCGGCTTTTTCAAACAGCTACCGAATCTTACAACTTCGGCCCAGCCGCCTTGATCGCGTCGCTCACTTCAAACTTCTTGAAGTTCTCAACAAACAACCCGGCCAGCGCTTTCGCGGCTTCATCGTAAGCAGCCTTGTCAGCCCAAGTGTTACGTGGGTTCAACAAGCCAGTCTCAACACCCGGCACGGCCAATGGCACGTCGAGGTTGATGGTGTCGAGGTGCTCGGTTTCAGCACCGATCAACGCGCCGCTCTGGATCGCTGCAATCACGCCACGGGTTGTCGGGATGTTGAAGCGTTTGCCCACGCCGTAGCCGCCACCAGTCCAGCCGGTGTTGACCAGGTAGACCTTGGAGCCAAAGCCGCGGATGCGCTTGATCAGCAGTTCTGCGTATTCGCCAGCCGGACGCGGGAAGAACGGTGCGCCAAAGCAGGTGGAGAAGGTCGACTTGATGCCGCTGCCCGAACCCATTTCAGTCGAGCCCACCAAAGCGGTGTAGCCGGACAGGAAGTGGTAGGCCGCTTGTTCTTCGCTGAGGATCGACACTGGCGGCAGTACGCCGGTCAGGTCGCAGGTCAGGAAGATCACGGCGTTTGGCTCGCCACCAAGGTTTTTCGGTGCGCGTTTTTCGATCAGCTCGCGTGGGTAAGCTGCGCGGCTGTTCTGGGTCAGGCTGTCATCGGCGTAGTCGGCCTTTTTGTCGGCATCCAGGACAACGTTTTCCAGTACGGCGCCGTGCTGGATGGCTTTCCAGATCACCGGCTCGTTCTTCTCGGACAGGTCGATGCACTTGGCATAGCAACCGCCTTCGATGTTGAAGACCACGCCAACGCCCCAGCCGTGCTCGTCGTCGCCGATCAGGTAGCGGCTTTCGTCGGCGGACAGGGTGGTTTTACCGGTACCCGACAGGCCGAAGAACAACGTGACGTCGCCTTCTTCGCCCATGTTGGCAGCGCAGTGCATTGGCAGCACGTCGACGGCTGGCAGCAGGAAGTTTTGTACGGAGAACAGGGCTTTTTTCATTTCGCCGGCGTAGCGCATGCCAGCGATCAGCACTTTCTTGGCCGCGAAGTTGATGATCACGGTGCCGTCGGAGTTGGTGCCGTCACGCTCAGGTTCGCAGACGAACTCTGGGACGTTGAGGATCTGCCACTCGCCCTTGCCGCCGGCGTTGTACTGGCCAGCTTCAGGGTTGATGAACAGGCAACGGCCGAACAGGTTGTGCCAGGCAGTACCTGTGGTCATTTTGACCGGCAGGTAGTGCGCCGGGTCGGAGCCTACATGCACGTGGGAAACAAAACGCTCACGCTCGCCGATGAAGGCTTCAACGCGGTTCCACAGGGCGTCGAACTTGTCGGCCGGGAACTTGCGGTTGATCGGGCCCCAGGCGATGGCGGCCTGGGTGGAAGGCTCTTCAACGATGAAACGGTCGACCGGCGAACGGCCGGTACGGTGACCGGTGCGTACGACCAGCGCGCCAGTATCGGCAAGCTCGCCTTCACCGCGCTGCAGGGCTTCTTTGACCAGATCGTCAACACTCAGATCGGTGTATACGGCGTTATTGGCTTGCGTCATGAGGTTCCCCGTCGGCCTATGGCCGAGTGCTCCAAACGTTTTGTAGTAGAAAGTTGCGCACTACTACCGCAGAAAAAGTGGGCCGGATTATGCCAGAAAAGCCCAAAAAAAGTAGGGCCCTCCCGTCAGAACGGCGCTAATCCGGCGTTTGTCAGGTGATTTACCTGTGCTTAAACGTTTTAGTGGTGGGTGCCCGAAGGGGTATCGACGCCCGCCCCGGCGAATAATTGGGCGATATCGGCAGCGTCGAACAGGTAGCGCTGGTTGCAGAATTGGCAATCAATTTCGATATTGCCACCGTGTTCTACCACCAGAGTCTGGGCATCTTCCAGGCCCAGGCTCACCAAGGCATTGGCCGAGCGCTCGCGGGAACAGCTGCAGCGAAAACGCAGAGACTGCACGTCGAACAGGCGCACGTTTTCTTCGTGGTAGAGGCGGTGCAGGACGGTTTCGTTGTCCAGGCCCAGCAACTCTTCGGCAGTCAGGGTGCTGGCCAGAGCGGTGATGTGCTGCCAACTGGCGGCGCGGTCTTCCTCATCGCGGATACGGTCGGCTGGCAGTTGCTGCAACAGCAGGCCACGGGCGCGCTTGCCGTCGGCGTTGAGCCAGAAGCGGGTGCCCACTTGCTGGGACATCACGAAATAGTTGGTGAAACACTCCGACAGGTCGGCGCCGTCCAGGTCAACGATGCCCTGGTAACGCTGGCCCTGGGTCGGGTCGACGGTGAGGGCCAGCACGCCGTCGGGCATCAGGTCGGCCAGCGTGGCGTCGGGAGCGATCTGGTCGGCTTCGTAACGGGCCAGGCCGCGGATTTCGCGCTCGCTGGAGCACTCGATCATCAGCAGCGGGATCGGACCATCGGAACGGGCCTGCAGGATCAGCAAGCCATCGAACTTCAAGGTACCGACCAGCAGCGAGGCCGCGGCCATCAGCTCGCCGAGCAGTTGCGCGACCGGCTCCGGATAGGGGTGCTTGGCAAGGACTTCGGCATAGCTGCGCTCCAAGGCGACCAGTTCGCCGCGGGCGTCGCTGTCGTCGAAGATGAAGCGTTGGGTGAAGTCGGTATCCGGTAGATCAGTCATAGGTCTGGGTATCTGAATTGATGACGATGTTTCTAGAATTATGCGTTTTAGCACCGATTTGGTGCATTTCTCCTCTGAAAAACGAAGCGTTTTAAAGCGAAGATGAGACAGTTTATGAACAAACCGAGTTTGTTCCAAGCCAAGTGAAGCCTCGGGCGATTAGCCCGTTAATCATCGTTGCCGCTGCCGCGGAACTTAAACAAATCCCGGCGCTGCTTCTTGCTCGGTTTGCCATCGGTGCTGACACCCAGTGATCCGGCCTTGCGCATCGCCGCCGCGTTCTCGCGCTTGGCGATACTGGCTTCGGTCTCGGCGTACAGCGCCTGTGCCTCGGGCGCGCCTCGGCGGACAATAGAGAGCGCCTGAACCACCACCGTACGCTCATCAAAACCGACGCGGATCTGGAACTCATCACCCATGCGCGGCTCCTTGCCCGGCTTGCAGCGCTCACCACGACAATGCACCTTGCCACTCTCAATAGCGGTCTTGGCCAGCGCACGGGTCTTGTAGAAGCGCGCCGCCCACAGCCATTTGTCCAAACGGACTTTTTCGTCCTCTTCCTGCTTTTGAGCCACTTGAATTCCCCGCGCTGAAAAATGCCGCAACTGAACAGTCGAACCCCATCGACGCATAAACATCGGGGCTCACCTAAGATACGCCAGTCACTACACTGTTTCTGTGAGTTTCCATTGAGCCGACTGATTTCTGAAGCTCGATAGATAACGGTCGCCATTTGCCAAGTATTCTGCGTGAATACCGCGAATTCGATCCCGAGCCCTGAGTAACAGTTCGGGGATTGTCACAATCCGTGAGCAGTTGGACGTTACTGTCCTCGACGACTGCGAATTATTTCTGAATGCCGGTTACCCATATTGAAGACTTTTGACCATTTGACCGTTGTGGGTCTGCGTGAGTGGGTGGCACTTCCCGGCTTGGGAGTGGCCGGCCTGCGAGCAAAGATCGACACCGGCGCCAGTACCTCAAGCCTGCATGCCACCGAGATCGAGCCCTTTGAGCGCGACGGTGAAAAATGGGTGCGGTTCACCGCGCACCTGGGCAGCGTGGTGCAACTGCGTCACCGACGCTGCGAAGCGCCGCTGGTGGCGATGAAAACCATTAAGAGCTCCAACGGCCAGGCGCAGGTGCGCTATGTCATCAGCACGACTCTGGCTTTGGGTGATCGGGTATGGCAGGTGGAGTTCACCCTCGCCTGCCGCAAAGCCATGCGCTATCGCCTGCTGCTCGGTTCCAAAGCCCTGATTGACGGCCAACTGGTGGTCAATCCCGGGTTCAAGTACGTTCAAGACAAGCCGGTGTTCCCGGCCTCTACTATTTCTGTCACAGGTGTTGCATGAAAATCGCTGTGCTGTCGCGTAACCCGCGTCTGTATTCCACCCGTCGCCTGGTCGAGGCCGGCACCGAGCGTGGCCATGAGATGGTGGTGATCGATACGTTGCGCGCCTATATGAACATTGCCAGCCATAAGCCGCAGATCCATTACCGGGGCAAGCCGTTGGAGGGCTTCGACGCGGTGATTCCACGGATCGGCGCTTCGGTGACGTTCTACGGCTGCGCGGTGTTGCGCCAATTTGAAATGATGGGGGTGTTTCCCCTCAACGAATCGGTAGCCATCGCCCGCTCGCGGGACAAGCTGCGCTCGCTGCAGTTGCTGTCGCGGCGCGGCATCGGCTTGCCGGTGACCGGGTTCGCTCACTCCCCCGACGACATTCCCGACCTGATCGAAATGGTCAACGGCGCGCCGCTGGTGATCAAGGTACTGGAAGGCACCCAAGGCATCGGCGTCGTGTTGTGTGAAACCGCAACAGCGGCAGAGTCGGTGATTGAAGCGTTCATGGGCCTCAAGCAAAACATCATGGTCCAGGAATACATCAAGGAAGCCGGCGGTGCGGATATCCGCTGCTTCGTGGTCGGCGACAAGGTGATTGCGGCGATGAAGCGCCAGGCCAAGCCGGGCGAGTTTCGCTCCAACCTGCACCGTGGCGGTAGCGCCAGCCTGATCAAAATCACCCCTGAAGAGCGCATGACAGCGCTGCGGGCAGCCAAGGTCATGGGGTTGAGTGTGGCGGGTGTGGATATCCTGCGTTCCAACCACGGGCCGCTGGTGATGGAAGTGAACTCGTCACCGGGCCTGGAAGGGATTGAGACCACCACCAACAAGGATGTGGCGGGGATCATCATTCAGCATCTAGAGAAGAATAGCGGGCCGAATATGACTCGGACCAAAGGGAAGGGGTAGAGGAGCAGTTACAAGCGTCAAGCTATAAGCTGCAAGAAAGAGCAAAAGCAGCCTGCTTTTCTCTTGCAGCTTGAGGCTTACTGCTGCACCTACACAGCATCCCTGGGCAACATCAGCCCCAATGGCAAGCGCACCCGCGCTTCCAGGCCGCCATCGGTACGGTTACGCAGCTCAACATTGCCGCCGTGCATCGAGGCAATCCGCCGGACGATCGCCAGCCCAAGGCCCGTACCCTTGCCACCACGGGCACGGTCGCCACGGGTGAACGGGTTGAAGATGCCCTCCAGTTCCGCCGGGTCTATACCCGCGCCACGGTCCATGACGCTCAGTACCACGTAAGGCGCATTGGTATCGCCCGATACATAGGCCGCGACTTCCACATCTGAGCCAGCGTGATGCAGGGCGTTGCCGATCAGGTTGTTCAGCAGTCGCTTCATTGAAACCCGACGCAAGGCAAACGGCTGGATCGGCTCCAGGCGCATACGCACCTGCTCGCCATTCTGGTTGTAGGGCGCCACTACTTCACGCACCAGGTCGGTCAGGTCGACCTCTTCCACCACTTCGTCACGGCCATCGCGGATAAACGCGAGGAACTGGTCGAGAATGGCGTCCATGTCTTCGATGTCGCGGACCATGCCGTCGGTAAGGTCAGTGTGATTGCCCATCAGCTCCAGGGACAGACGCAGCCGCGTCAGCGGCGTGCGCAAGTCATGGGAGACTCCGGCGAGCATCAACTCGCGCTCACGGCCGGCCTGTTCGACGTCCTCTGCCATCTGGTTGAACGCGCTGTACACCTCGGTCATTTCGCTGGGGGTGTCACTGATGGGCAAGCGCACGCTACGCCCCTGCCCCAGTTGTCGGGCAGCAAACACCAGGCGCTTGAGCGGCTGGTTCAACTGGCGAACGAAAATCCACGCCGACGCGGTAGACAGCAAACCGATGGCGAGGAACCAGCCCAGCACGTTCCAGATTTTCTGCCCCCGCAATGGATGCGGATACAGCGGCACTTTCAGCCAGCCATCCCCCAGGCTCGGAGCCCGCACCCACAGCGCGGGAGACACATGCATGCGCAGCCGCACCTCGGTGTCTTCACCCAGTTCGGCCTGCATCTGGCGTTGATAGATTTCACTGTAGGGCCAATGCTGCTCCCCTTCCGGTACACCAGCGCCCACCACTCGGGTCAGCGTCGCGGCCTTGGCGATCTTCTCGCGATTCTCGGGGTCTGCGGCCCAATAGGCACGCAAGGTGAGGGCGACACCGTGGCTGTACTGTCGATCCACCAGCACGTCTTCGTTCATCAATAGATAAACCAGTGTCAGTGCCTTGGAAAACAGTACGACGATCAGCACCAGCCAAAGGGTGCGAGAAAAAAAGCTTTGCGGGAACCACAGCGGGGTTTTCATAGAAGACAGCTAGACACCTTGCAGGAGCGAGCAGGGCTCGCAGAATTGCAGACGCCGGGAATCCGGCTGACCCTCAAGGGATCAAATACCGGAATACCCGCACCTGCAAATCATTGGTCACTTGGTCGCAGTGCCATCCGGCACAAATACGTAACCCACACCCCACACCGTCTGGATATAACGCGGCTTGGACGGGTCTGGTTCGATCATGCGGCGCAGACGGGAAATCTGCACGTCAATGGAGCGCTCCAGAGCGTCCCACTCGCGGCCACGGGCCAGGTTCATCAGTTTGTCGCGGGTCAATGGCTGACGGGCATTCATCACCAGCGCCTTGAGCACAGCGAATTCGCCGGTGGTGAGCATGTGGACTTCGTCGCCACGCTTGAGCTCACGGGTCGCCAGGGACAGCTCGTAGTCGCCAAAGGTGACGCTTTCGTCTTCACTGCCCGGGGCGCCCGGCACTGGAGCGGCCTGGCGACGCAATACCGCCTTGACCCGAGCCATGAGCTCATCAGGGTTGAACGGCTTGGCCAGATAATCGTCGGCGCCCAGTTCGAGCCCCTTGATGCGGCTCAGCTCATCGCCCTTGGCGGTCAGCATGATGATCGGAATCTGATTGTTCGCACCGCGCAGGCGTTTGCAGGCCGTCAGGCCGTCTTCTCCGGGCAGCATCAGGTCGAGTACGACCAGGTTGAATACTTCGCGCCCCAGCAGGCGGTCCATCTGCTCGGTATTGGGCACCGATCGGGCGCGGTAGCCCTTGGAGTTGAAGAACCGCTCCAGCAGGCTGCTCAGCCCTGGATCGTCATCAACGATGAGAATTTTTTCGCCTTCAGCAGTTTGTGCAGTGCTGCTCATTAGATGCTCCTCTTATCTCGGTGCGCATTATGGCGTAGCTGCCGTTATACGCACCGTGTGCATTGTTAGCAGATTTTTCCTCTACTGCCAGTGAACCTGCGCCCTTCAACATCCCGCGCAATCCCCCCAACGGCAGAACGCTGGTTATACTGCGCCGCCTTTGTGCAGGGAAAATTCAGATCTTTACCGTTTGCTGCATGCCGTTTTTTTCACAGGCACGCAGTGATTTTCCGATTTCGAGGGTCAATAGGCTGCCTCTTGACCCAGGCAGCGGCGCCAGTCGGGCCGCTCAACCAGTCTCAAAGGGCCTTGTTCTCCGGGCCTGCGAGCTGCTTTCAGAATTTCAGGTGGTTTTATGGACAGCATCAACAGCCGCATCGCCGAGGAACTCGGTGTACGCCCACAACAGGTCGAAGCGGCCGTCGCTCTACTGGATGAAGGCTCCACAGTGCCCTTCATCGCCCGTTACCGTAAAGAAGTGACCGGCAGCCTCGATGACATCCAGTTGCGGCATCTGGAAGAGCGCCTGCGCTACCTGCGAGAACTCGACGAACGGCGCATCAGCATCCTCGCCAGCATCCAGGAGCAGGGCAAGCTGACC
The DNA here is from genome assembly GCF_055407105.1 of Pseudomonas sp. C321. NCBI lineage: Bacteria > Pseudomonadati > Pseudomonadota > Gammaproteobacteria > Pseudomonadales > Pseudomonadaceae > Pseudomonas > Pseudomonas sp. C321. Next base: position 43,221 of record NZ_JBUZRB010000012.1, read on the forward strand.
CCGCAATTGGAGCGCGACATCAAGCTCGCCGACACCAAGACCCGCCTCGAAGACTTGTACCTGCCGTACAAGCAGAAGCGCCGCACCAAGGGCCAGATCGCCCTGGAAGCTGGCCTCGGCGACTTGGCCGACGGTCTGTTCAACGACCCGTCCCTGGCCCCGGAAAGCGAAGCTGCGCGCTTTGTCGACGCCGAAAAAGGTGTTGCCGACGTCAAGGCTGCCCTCGAAGGCGCCAAGTACATCCTCATGGAGCGCTTCGCCGAAGACGCCAATCTGCTGGAAAAACTGCGCAGCTACCTGAAACAGGAGGCCGTCCTCAGTGCCCGAGTCATCGCCGGCAAGGAAGAGGAAGGCTCCAAGTTCCGCGATTACTTCGAACACGACGAGCCGCTCAAGAGCATGCCGTCCCACCGCGCCCTGGCGATTTTCCGTGGGCGCAACGAAGGCATTCTCAGCTCCGCGCTTAAAGTCGGCGACGAGCTGCCGGGCACCATGCACCCGTGCGAAGGCATGATCGGTCAACAATTCGGCATCCAGAATCAGAATCGTCCTGCGGACAAGTGGCTCGGTGAAGTCGTGCGCTGGACCTGGAAGGTCAAGCTCTATACCCACCTGGAAACCGACCTGCTGGGCGAGTTGCGCGACGGCGCCGAAACCGAAGCAATTAACGTATTTGCCCACAACCTGCATGACCTGCTGCTGGCTGCACCGGCCGGCCCGCGCGCCACTCTGGGCCTGGACCCGGGCCTGCGCACCGGTTGCAAGGTCGCCGTGGTGGATGCCACCGGCAAGATGCTCGACCACGCCACGGTCTATCCGCACGTGCCCCACAACAAGTGGGACCAGACCATCGCCATCCTCGCCGCCTTGTGTGCCAAACACTCGGTGGACCTGATCGCCATCGGCAACGGCACTGCCAGCCGTGAAACTGACAAGCTTGCCGCCGAGCTGATCAAAAAGTACCCAAGCATGAAGATGACCAAGGTCATGGTCTCTGAGGCGGGCGCGTCGGTGTACTCGGCCTCGGAACTGGCTTCCAAGGAATTCCCGGACCTCGACGTGACGATCCGTGGCGCGGTATCGATTGCTCGCCGCTTGCAGGACCCATTGGCCGAGCTGGTGAAAATCGACCCTAAATCCATCGGTGTCGGCCAGTACCAGCACGACGTGTCGCAGCTGAAACTGGCGCGTGGCCTGGACGCGGTGGTGGAGGATTGCGTGAACGCCGTCGGTGTCGATGTAAACACCGCTTCCGTGGCGCTGCTGGCCCGGATCTCCGGCCTCAACGCTACCCTGGCGCAGAACATCGTCACCCACCGCGACGAAAACGGTGCCTTCAAGACCCGTGCAGCGCTGAAAAAGGTCGCACGCCTTGGCGAAAAAACCTTCGAGCAGGCCGCCGGCTTCCTGCGCGTGATGAACGGTGACAATCCGCTGGACTCCTCGGCCGTCCACCCGGAAGCCTATCCGCTGGTGCAACGGATCGCCGCTGAAACCGATCGCGACATCCGCTCGCTGATTGGCGACGCCACGTTCCTCAAGCGCCTGGACCCGAAAAAGTACACCGACGAAACCTTCGGCGTGCCGACCATAACCGACATCCTGCAAGAGCTGGAAAAGCCGGGCCGCGACCCACGTCCCGAGTTCAAGACCGCCGAGTTCCAGGAAGGCGTCGAAGACCTCAAGGACCTCCAACTGGGGATGATCCTCGAAGGCGTGGTGACCAACGTGACCAACTTCGGCGCGTTTGTGGATATCGGCGTGCATCAGGACGGTTTGGTGCATATCTCGGCGCTTTCCGAGAAGTTCATCAAGGACCCTCGCGAAGCGGTGAAAGCCGGTGACGTGGTCAAGGTCAAGGTCATGGAAGTCGACATCCCGCGCAAACGCGTGGGCCTGTCGATGCGCATGAGCGACACCCCCGGCGAGAAAATCGACGGTGCCCGTGGCGCACGCCCAGGCTCGGCGCCTCGCCAGTCGCAAAACCGCTCTCAAAATACGGCACCGCGCAAGGAAACCGCCACCGAAGCCCCGGCCAATAACGCCATGGCGTCGCTGTTCGCCAACGCCAAACAACTGAAGAAGCGCTAATGGAATTGCCAGCCGGTTTGACCCACAGCGCATTCAGTGAACTGATCGGCTGCCGCCTGCAACGCCTGGACCAGGGCGTTGCCGAAGTGGCCATGACCCTGGAACCGCAGCTGCGCAACCGCGCTGGCAAGCTCCATGGCGGGGCTATTTTCAGCCTGGTGGACATTGCCATGGGGCTGGCTTGTTCCAGCACCCATGGTTTCGACCAGCAGAGCGCGACCATCGAGTGCAAAATCAACTACATCCGGGCCGTTTCAGACGGCGACGTGCTGTGCACCGCCCGGGTTATTCACCCAGGCCGGCGCACGTTGGTGGTTGAGGCTGACGTGTACCAGGACGAAAAACTGGTCGCAAAAGCGCAAGGCACCTTCGCAGTCCTATAGCTCCCTGTCATCGATTTGAGTTAATTTCGGCGTTGTGAAAGCTGCGCCGAAATTTTTTTTGTGCGCAATAGCCAGATTCAGGATGAAGGCGGCTCTTTCAGAGTGGGTCAATCCGGCTCGAAAGCCAGGCGATAACGCCAGTTTTAACTTCACCCTTGTAGACCGTCTTGCCCACCCCCATATTGGGGCGACTGACGCGTGAAGGAATCCAACTTGAGCGAACTTCTCAACCGCCGCCTGGCTCTGCTCGGCGAGCGCGCCCACCTCTCTTTGCTTGAGCATTGCCTGCACGGCATCGAGCGTGAATGCCTGCGTGTCACCCATGAAGGTCGGCTGGCGCAAACGCCGCATCCCGAGGCCTTGGGCGCCGCACTGACCCATGAACAGATCACCACCGATTACTCCGAGTCGCTGCTGGAGTTCATCACTCCGGCCCTGCCCAACCCGGCAGACACCCTGAGCAGCCTCGACAAGATTCACCGTTTTGCCTACAGCAAGCTCGGCAACGAGTACCTGTGGAGTCCATCGATGCCGTGCCCATTGCCGGCCGAGGAAGATATTCCGATTGCCTACTACGGCACCTCCAACATCGGCCAGCTCAAGTATGTGTACCGCAAGGGCCTGGCCCTGCGTTACGGCAAGACCATGCAATGCATCGCCGGCATCCACTACAACTTCTCCCTGCCGGAAGATTTGTGGCCGCTACTCAAGGAAGCCGAAGGCTTTGTCGGTACTGACCGCGACTATCAGTCCACGGCCTATATCGCGCTGATCCGTAACTTCCGCCGCTACAGCTGGCTGCTGATGTACCTGTTTGGCGCCTCGCCAGCCCTGGATGCCGGCTTCCTGCGCGGTCGTTCCCATCAGCTGGAGCAACTGGACGCCGATACCCTGTACCTGCCCTATGCCACCAGCCTGCGCATGAGCGACCTGGGTTACCAAAGCAACGCCCAGGCGGGTCTCACGCCTTGCTACAACGACCTGGACAGCTACACCGACAGCCTGCGCGAAGCGGTGGCAACCCCCTACGCCCCGTATGTCGAAGTCGGCACCCACAAGGACGGTGAGTGGGTACAGCTCAACACCAACATCCTGCAAATCGAAAACGAGTACTACTCCAACATCCGCCCCAAGCGCGTGACCTACACCGGCGAACGGCCGATCCAGGCGCTGGTGGCCCGTGGCATCCAGTACATCGAAGTGCGCTGCCTGGACATCAACCCGTTCCTGCCAATGGGCATCGACTTGCAAGAGTCGCGCTTCCTCGACGCATTCCTGCTGTATTGCGCGCTGAACGACAGCCCGCTGTTTGCTGATAACGAATGCGGCAACGCCACGTCCAACTTCCTCAGCGTGGTCAAGGAAGGCCGCCGTCCGGGCCTGCAATTGCAGCGTCGCGGTGAATCGGTGGAGATGAAGGAATGGGCCGCCGAGTTGCTGGCGAAGATTGCTCCTCTCGCGACGCTGCTGGACCAGAGCCACGGTTGCACTGAACACAGCCAGGCACTGGACGCCCAGTTGGCGAAGATCAAGGACCCGTCCCTCACGCCATCAGCCCAGGTGCTGGCAGCGATGAGTGAACGCAAAGAAAGTTTTGCGCAGTTCTCCCTGCATCAGAGCCAGGTGCATGCCGAGTTCTTCCGCAAGGAGCCGCTGGCCGCTGAGGAACAGGCGCGTTTTGAGGAACTGGCGCGCAGTTCACTGGCGCAACAGGCGGAGCTCGAGCAAAACGAAGTGGGGGATTTCGACGTGTTTGTCGGGTCGTACCAGGCGAGTATTTTGGCGATCAGTAACTAATTAACGGCCAACGAATAACCTGTGGCGAGGGAGCTTGCTCCCTCGCCACAGGTTTGGTGTTCACCCGGCAATGGATTTTCCCCTCATAAGCTAATTCGAAAATGTTATTTATTTTCGGGTTCTTAGATCATTTAGTCTCATCAAACGCCGACCCTCGGCCGCCTGATGAGGAACTTCCCCTTGAAACTGCACTTCCCCCTACGCCTCCTGGCGGCTTTTTCCCTGGCCGGCGCCAGCCTGTTTGCCCAGGCCGCCGATGTCACTATCGCCTACCAGACCACCGTGGACCCGGCGAAAGTCGCCCAGGCCGACGGCGCTTATGAAAAAGCCACCAATGCCAAGATCGACTGGCGCAAATTCGACAACGGTTCCGACATCATCGCCGCTATCGCGTCCGGCGATGTACAGATCGGCTACCTCGGTTCCAGCCCGCTGACCGCCGCCATCACCCGCAAAGTGCCGGTGGAAACCTTCCTCGTCGCTACCCAGATCGGTGGTGCTGAAGCCCTGGTGGCCCGCAACGGCTCCGGGATCAATAGCCCACAGGATCTGATCGGCAAGAAAATCGCCGTGCCTTTCGTCTCCACCGGCCATTACAGCCTGCTGGCGGCGCTGAAGCACTGGAACATTGATCCATCAAAAGTAACCATTCTCAACCTCGCGCCACCGGCCATCGTCGCCGCCTGGAAGCGCGGTGATATCGACGCCACTTACGTTTGGGACCCAGCCCTGGGCGTGGCCAAGGAAAACGGCAAGGTGCTGATCACCTCCGGCGAACTGGCCAAGTTCGGTGCACCGACCTTCGATGCCTGGATCGTGCGCAAAGACTTCGCCGAGAAACACCCGGAGATCGTCAGCGCATTCGCCAAAGTCACCCTCGATGCCTACGCCGCCTACCGCAAAGACCCACAAGCCTGGCTCGCCGACAAAGGCAACGTCGACAAACTGGTGAAGCTCTCCGGGGCCAAGGCCAGCGACATTCCTCTGCTGCTGCAAGGCAACGTCTACCCGCTGGCAGCTGATCAAGTAACGCTGCTGGGTGCGCCGACCACCAAGGCCGTCACCGACACCGCCGCGTTCCTCAAGGAGCAGGGCAAGGTCGAAGCCGTGCTGGCGGACTACGCGCCGTACGTCAGCGCCAAGTTCATCACCAACTGATCGGGAGTCCATCGCGATGGCCTTGCTACAACTGGAGCGCATCAGCGCACAGTACCCAGGCGCCACAGAGCCTGTGCTGGCTGATATTTCCCTAAGCCTTGGGCCCCTGCAATTGCTGGTCGCCCTCGGCCCGTCCGGCAGTGGCAAGACCTCGCTGTTGAACCTGATTGCCGGCTTCGTCGAACCCAGCGCCGGGCACATCACCCTTGATGGCGTGCCTGTAAAAGGGCCGAGCGCCGAACGTGGCGTAGTGTTCCAGGACGATGCCCTGCTGCCCTGGCAGGACGTGCTGGCCAATGTCGGCTTCGGCCTTGAACTGGCGGGCGTACCGAAAGCCAAGCGGGAAATCCGCGCCAGGGAAATGCTCGCCCTGGTGGACCTGGCCGGTTTCGACAGCCGACGCATCTGGCAACTTTCCGGCGGCCAGAGGCAGCGTGTCGGTTTGGCCCGTGCGTTGGCCGCCGACCCGCGCGTGTTGCTGATGGACGAACCTTTCGGCGCCCTTGATGCCTTCACCCGCGAACAGATGCAGGAGTTGCTGCTGCAGGTCTGGCAGCGCACCGCCAAGCCAGTGTTCCTGATTACCCATGACATTGAAGAAGCCGTCTTCCTCGCCACTGACCTGATTCTACTGGCACCCAATCCGGGCCAGATCGTCGAACGCCTGAGCCTGGACTTCGGCCAGCGCTACGCCGCTGGCGAACCAGCACGGACGATCAAGTCCGACCCGCGCTTTATCGAAACCCGCGAACACGTCCTGGGCAAAGTGTTCTCCCAACGGCAGGTGTACGCATGAGCAGTTATGAATTACCGGCCACCGCGACCAAGCCAGCGTCCCAGCCCGCCGTGCCGGTGCGCCGCAGTTTGAGCACGCGCTGGATCAGCGTGCTGACCCTGGTTGCCTTGCTGGCCATCTGGTGGGCCGTGACCGCCAGCGGGATGATCGAACCATTGTTCTTGCCACCGCCTTCTGCCGTGCTGCAAAAGGGCTGGCTGCTGGCGACCAGCGGCTACATGGATTCCACCTTGTGGCAGCACTTGGCCGCAAGCCTCGGCCGTATCGGCCTGGGCCTGGGTTTTGCCGTACTGACCGCCGTGCCGGTAGGCATCGCCATCGGTTCCAACCGCATCGCCCGGGGCATTCTCGACCCGCTGATCGAGTTCTACCGCCCGATTCCACCGCTGGCCTATCTGCCGCTAATCGTGATCTGGTGCGGCATCGGCGAGCTGTCCAAGGTGTTGCTGATCTACCTGGCGATTTTCGCGCCGATTGCCATCGCCACCGCCACCGGCGTGCGCACCGTCGACCCGGCCAAGCTGCGCGCCGCACAGTCGTTGGGCGCGACCCGCGCACAACTGATTCGCCACGTGATCCTGCCCAGCGCCTTGCCGGACATCCTCACTGGTGTGCGGATTGGCTTGGGTGTCGGCTGGTCAACCCTGGTAGCCGCCGAACTGATCGCCGCCACCAGCGGCCTGGGTTTCATGGTGCAGTCGGCGGCGCAGTTCCTGGTCACCGACGTGGTGGTGCTTGGCATCCTGGTCATCGCCCTGATTGCCTTCGCCATGGAAATGGGCCTGCGCGCCCTGCAGCGCAAACTGGTGCCATGGCACGGCCAGGCACACTGAACAGAACCGCACTGACTACGCCGACACCTCGGCGCCCAACACTTTCGAGAACAGCATGAGCAGCCTGACCGTAACGCCCTTAAGCATCGCCCTTGGCGCCCAGATCAATGGCGTCGACATCACTCAGCCACTGAATCTGGAGCAACGCGACGCCATCGAACAGGCGTTGCTCAAGCATTCGGTGCTGTTCTTTCGCGACCAGCCAATCACCCCCCAGCAACAGGCACGATTCGCGGCAAATTTCGGCGACCTGCACATTCACCCGATTTACCCCAACGTGCCGGAGCAACCCGAAGTACTGATCCTCGACACCGCCGTCACCGACGTGCGTGACAACGCCATCTGGCACACCGACGTGACCTTCCTGCCGACCCCGGCCCTGGGCGCGGTGCTCAGCGCCAAGCTGTTGCCGGAGTTTGGTGGAGACACCTTGTGGGCCAGCGGTATTGCCGCTTATGACGCGTTGTCGAAGCCGATGAAAAGTTTGTTGAACGGTTTGACCGCGACTCACGATTTCACGCGGTCCTTCCCCCTGGAGCGTTACGGCAACACCGCCGAAGATTTGGCCCGCTGGGAAGAAGCCCGGCGCAAAAACCCGCCACTGGCCCATCCGGTGATTCGCACCCACCCGGTGAGCGGGCGCAAATCGCTGTTCGTCAGCGACGGCTTCACCAGCAAAATCAACGAACTTGAACCCGCCGAAAGCGAAGCCATCCTCAAGTTGCTGTTCGCCCACGCCACCCGCCCGGAATTCACCATCCGCTGGCGCTGGCAGAAAAACGACGTGGCCTTCTGGGACAACCGCGTGACCCAACACTACGCCGTTGACGATTACCGGCCGCAACGGCGGGTGATGCATCGGGCGACGATTTTGGGGGATGTGCCGTTCTGATTAAGGCGCTGATCGTTCCCACACCCTGTGCGGGAACGATCAGTTATCAACTGAGCACTACCGCTTACTCAGCGGTAGACGGCTTCTCCCACAAGTTAATCCCGCCTTCCTGGGCAAACCGATCAATTTCCGCCAGCTCATCCGCCGTGAAGCTCAAGTTCTTCAACGCCCCGACGTTTTCAATGATCTGCTCTGGCCGGCTCGCACCGATCAAGGCGCTGGTCACCCGTGGATCGCGCAAGGTCCAGGCCAAGGCCAACTGCGCCAGGCTTTGCCCACGACGCTTGGCGATCTCATTGAGAGCTCGCACGTGGGCGATGTTGGCCTCCGACAGGTGCGAAGTCTGCAACGAACCTCCCCCCGGCCGATTCACCCGCGCATCGGCCGGTACGCCATTGAGGTATTTGTCGGTCAGCAGCCCCTGGGCCAGCGGCGTGAAGGCAATCACCCCGGTGCCAAGTTCGTCGGTGGTGTCCAACAGGTCCTTTTCCACCCAACGGTTGAGCAGGTTGTAGGCCGGCTGGTGGATCAGCAGCGGGACTTTCCACTCTTTGAGTAGCGCCGCCATTTCCCGGGTTTTTGCCCCCGAATAGGATGAGATACCAATGTACAGTGCCTTGCCTTGTTGCACGGCAGTGGCGAGGGCGCTGGCCGTTTCTTCCAGCGGGGTGTCGGCGTCGAAGCGGTGGGAATAGAAGATATCCACGTACTCGACACCCAGGCGTTGCAGGCTCTGGTCCAGGCTCGCCAACACGTATTTGCGCGAACCGCCGCCCTGGCCGTAAGGGCCGGGCCACATATCCCAGCCGGCCTTGCTGGAGATGATCAGTTCATCGCGGTAGTGCTTGAAGTCTTCGCGCAGTAGGCGACCGAAATTGATCTCGGCGCTGCCGTAAGGCGGGCCATAGTTGTTGGCCAGGTCGAAGTGGTTGATACCCAGGTCGAATGCCGTACGCAGCAAGGCGCGCTGGGTATCGATGGGGGTGCTGTCGCCAAAGTTGTGCCACAGCCCCAGGGACAGTGCTGGCAGCACGAGCCCGCTGCGGCCCACGCGGCGATAGGGAATAGATTCATAGCGGTTTTCGGCAGCAATGTAAGTCATCGAATCCTCTCTGGTCTGGGCATATAAGGCGCAGGAATAACGATATTCCCAGGCCTTTTAAGGGCAGCTGAATCGCTTAAGTACACCCATCCTTTCTACAGCAAAGGCCTATCAGGGTGGTACGACGAAGCTCACATAGAGGCGGTTTTCATACTTCTCGGTAGCCGTTCTCGGACGCGGCCTCGTTCTGCTCGACCGCTGCTACGCTAACGTCTGCCTTCAGGGATGTAGAGATATCGATCATGCACACCACACTCGTCATCACCTTCGGCCTGGCCCTGCTGGCGCTGATGCTGTTGATCGGCCAAAAACTGGGCGTCAGCCGGCACATGCTGGCTTATAGCTTCGTCGGGATTTGGTTGGTTTTATCGGTGGTCAACGGCGCGATAGGCGTGATCACCGCCGGCCAGCCCCTGGTGTCAGAGCTGGTGATCGGCAGTGTGGTGTTCGGTACGCCATTGGTGGCACTGGCCCTGTTCATCAGGGCCTGAGCTTCAACGAACCATGTGCAGGAACTGCATGTGGCGCTCGTACTGGTCGAGGATGTCGTTGATGATCTGCTCCTTGGTGTAGCCCACCAGGTCGTAATCCTGGCTGCCCTCACTCAAGTGCACTTCCGCCCGGTAGTAGCGGCGGTTGTTGATCTCCTTGGAAGCCATGCCACCCCGGGCAAACGACGGCGTGAAATAGCCGCGCATCTGCACCTGATAGACAAACGGCTGCTGCTCGCCGTGACCGATTTCCAGGCTGACGCTGTCGTTGGCCGGGTCGGGCTGGGTGACTACGCTCAGGCCTTTTTCGACAAACACCGCAGTCACTTCTTCGATAGCCGGACGCACCGTGGTTTCGAGGAAGCGGTACACCTCATCCCGTGACGGGAAGTGCACGGCCTGGCTCAAACGCTGACGCCAACCGCCACGCCCCTTGCGTGAGCCCGACACCGGAGCCAGGGAATGCAGCTGCGCAATCTGCTTCTGGGATTCGAGGTAGAAAGCCTTGTGCAGCCCCCACATCATCAGCAACAGGATCATCGAGAACGGCAACGACGTCAGCACTACCGCTGACTTCAGCGAATCGATACTGCCGGCAAACAGCAAGGCGCTGGTCACCAGCGCAGTCATCGCGCCCCAGAACACCCGCAGCCATTTCGGCCCGTCTTCATCGGCGGTGCCACCTTTGGAGGACAGGGTGGACAGCACCACAGTGCCGGAGTCGGCAGAGGTGACGAAGAACACAAAGCTGATAAACACCGTGACCGCGATGACCGTCTTGCTCCACGGGTAGGTTTCCAGCAGCAGGTAGAGGCTCATCGACGGATCATCAATAGCCGACTGCCCCAACGCGGTCAGGCCATGGTTGAGCACTTGGTCGATGGCGCTGTTGCCGAAGATCGACATCCAGGCCAGGGTGAAGCCCAACGGGATCAACAGCACGCCGAAGACGAATTCGCGGATGGTGCGACCCCGGGAAATACGCGCGATAAACAGGCCCACAAACGGCGACCATGCGATCCACCAGGCCCAATAGAACACAGTCCAGCCACCCAACCAGTCGCTGGGTTTATCGTAGGCGTAGAGGTCGAAACTCTTGGTCGGCAAGGCGCCGAGGTAGTCGCCGATATTCTGGATCAGGGTGTTGAGCAGGTGCTGGGTAGGCCCGGCGAACAGCACGAACAGCAGCAGCGCGCAGGCCAGCAGCATATTGATGTCGGACATCACCCGCACGCCCTTGTCGACACCGGAGACGGCCACCAGGATCGCCGCGCCCATCATCAAAGTGATGATGCCGACTTGAATCCATTGGGTGTGGGCCACGCCGAACAGGTAATCCAGCCCGGAGTTGAGGTGCAATACGCCAAAGCCCATGTCGGCACCCAGGCCGAACACCGTGGCGATGATGCCAAAGCCATCCACCGCATAGCCGATGGGGCCGTTGATACGTTTGCCGATCAGCGGGTACAGCGCCGAACGCAACGCCAGCGGCAGGTTATGCCGGTAGGCAAAATACGCCAGGGCCATGCCGACGAAGGCAAATACACCCCAGCCGTGCAGACCCCAGTGCAGAAACAGGATCTGCATGGCCTGGCGTGCGGCGTCTGCGTTCATGGCCTCGCCCTGGGGCGGTTGCACCAAGTGGGTCAACGGCTCAGAGACGCAGAAGAAAAACAGCGTGATGCTGATCCCGGCAGCGAACAGCATGCCGGCCCAGGACAGGTAACTGAATTCGGGCTCGTCGTGGTCGGCACCGAGCTTGATCTTGCCGTAACCAGATAGAGCGGTGACCACCACGAAGACCAGATACAGGGTCATCGCCAGCATGTAGTACCAGCCGACCGTATTGGCCGCCCAGTTTTGTGCGGCCAGCAGCCAGGCGCCAGCTTGTTCGGGGATAGCGATAACGGTCAGGCCAAACAGCAAAATGAAACTCGCGGCGAAGTAAAACACCGGCGGATTCATGCGGATCAGACTGCTGGAAGGTGTGGGCGATGCACTCATGAAGGGCGCACCTCAGGGGTGTTGGATGTGGTTGTAAAAAGCGGACTCAGCAAAGGCAAGCCTCCTGTTGTGAGCGGGCAGCGAACCACCGGTTTAACTTGAACGAACAGTCAAGTTAAACATGGATAGGCGTTTTGGGACTAATCGCAAGGCCAGGCGGTCGTGCTTTCTTACGATAGTTCAACGAAAGGTATGACGCATTGGGATGACAAAACGTTCAGCAGAAACTTGGAACTGATCGCTCCCACGTTCTGCGTGGGAGCGATCATTAAATAAACCTACTTCTGCGCCCCATCATCATGCTGCAAATTCGCCTGGGTCAGGTTGGCCCCCGCCGGCACGCTGCGGGTCAGCCAGACGTTGCCGCCGATGGTCGAGCCCTTGCCGATGGTGATCCGGCCCAGAATCGTCGCCCCGGCGTAGATCACCACGTCGTCCTCGACAATCGGGTGGCGCGGATGACCTTTCTGCAACTGCCCGTCCTCATCGGCCGGGAAGCGCTTGGCCCCCAGGGTTACGGCCTGGTAGATGCGTACCCGCTCGCCAATGATCGCCGTCTCGCCAATCACCACACCCGTCCCGTGGTCGATAAAGAAGCTCGGACCGATCTGCGCGCCGGGGTGGATGTCGATGCCGGTGGCCGAGTGGGCGATTTCCGCACTGATCCGTGCCAGCAGCGGCAAGCCGGCGCGGTACAGATGATGAGCCAGGCGATGGTGGATCACCGCCAGAATCCCCGGATAGCACAGCAGCACTTCGTCGACGCTGCGGGCGGCCGGGTCGCCGTGGTAGGCGGCCAGCACGTCGGTGTCCAACAGGCTGCGCAGAGCTGGCAGCGCCAGGGCAAAATCCTGGATCAACCGGATGGCGGTGGCATCGATTTCGCGGTCTTGTTGACCGCCTTGTCGTGCGGCATAGCGCAACTCCAGGCGGGCCTGGGCGAGCAAGGCGTTCAACGCCACATCGAGGGTATGACCGACGTAGAAGTCTTCACTTTCCTCGCGCAGGTCCACCGGCCCCAAACGCATGGGGAACAGTGCTCCGCACAGCGCTTCAAGAATCTGCGCCACAGCGTCCCGCGACGGCAGTTCACGCCCGCCCTGCTCGCCGCTGACCCGGCCATTGTGGGTGCGCCACTGGTCCCGGGCGCTGCGCAACTGGCTGACGATGGTCTGTAATTGCCAATGACTGGAACGCTCGCTCATGGTGGAACCTTCGGTAGTGGGAAGCTGCAAGCAAGAACCCGCCTGCTTTTACTTGAAGCTTGAAGCTTGCCGCTTGAAGCTGAAATGACCGCTACCTTACGACATGCCACAGGGTCCGCCTTAAGAACTAATCATGCCGAGCACATAACCAACCGACATAAGCGATTGGCGGTTGCCCGATGAAAAGTGCCTGCCTATAGTCGCTGCATCTTTTATCTCCCGTGCGTAGCCATGATCAAACAACAGCTCGACCGTTTTAATCGTCTGGAACTGCTGGGCGGCGCCACTGCCCTGGAAAAACTCGATCGGTTATCGGCCTGGCTGGGCCGCGATATCTACGTCAAGCGCGACGACACCACGCCACTGGCCATGGGCGGCAACAAGCTGCGCAAACTCGAATACCTGGCGGCCGATGCCCTGGCCCAAGGCGCCGATACCCTGATCACCGCCGGCGCCATCCAGTCCAACCATGTGCGCCAAACCGCTGCCTTGGCGGCCAAGCTGGGCCTGGGCTGCGTCGCCCTGCTGGAAAACCCCACCGGCACCAAAGACCCCAACTACCTGGGCAACGGCAACCGCCTGTTGCTGGAGCTGTTCGACGCCAAAGTTGAATTGGTGGAGAACCTGGACAACGCCGACGAACAACTGCGCGCCCTCGCCGAGCGCCTGCGCAGCAACGGCAAGAAACCGTATCAGGTGCCCATCGGCGGCTCCAATGCCATCGGTGCCCTGGGCTACGTGCGCGCCGGGCTGGAGCTGGCCAGGCAGATCGAAGACAGCGGCATCACCTTTGCCGCCGTGGTGCTCGCCTCGGGCAGCGCCGGCACCCATAGCGGGCTGGCCCTGGCCTTGAGTGAAGCGCTGCCGGATTTGCCGGTGATTGGTGTGACCGTGTCGCGCACCGATGAGGCCCAGCGGCCCAAGGTGCAAGGCTTGGCCGAACGGACTGCCGAGTTGCTCGGTGTCGAGATTCCCGCCAGCTTCAAGGTGATCCTCTGGGACGAATACTTCGCCCCCCGTTACGGCGAGCCAAATGCCGGCACCCTGGCGGCGATCAAGCTGCTGGCCAGCCAGGAAGGCCTGTTGCTGGACCCGGTCTACACTGGCAAGGCCATGGCCGGGTTGCTGGATGGCATTGGCCGCCAGCGCTTTGAGGACGGCCCGATCATCTTCCTGCACACCGGCGGCGCTCCGGCGCTGTTTGCTTATGACTCGCTGTTCTGAACAACCTCGTCACATATTCCAAAAAAGAATAACGGCCGTGATTTATATTATTTTCAAGTCTTAAAAACCCAATTTATAGTCCCGCCAAAAGCGAACGTGTTGCGAGACGCACACGCCGCTTTAAGGCAGGATACGACTACTGCTGTCACCTGCTTCGCTCAACATAAAAAACACAGGGGCTTGTTCATGACTATTTCTGTATTCCGTCGCACGTTACTGGTTGGCACATTGGGGCTGGCCCTAGGGGCTGGGTTGCTGGGCCAGGCGGTTGCTGGCGAGCAGTTGGACAACATCAAGAAGGCCGGTGTGATCAAGGTCGGCCTGGAAGGCACCTATCCACCGTTCAGCTTCGTCGATGAAAGCGGCAAGCTCACAGGTTTTGAGGCCGAGTTCTCCCAAGCCCTCGCCAAGGAGCTGGGGGTCGAGGTCAAGTTACAAGCCACCCCATGGGACGGCATCCTCGCAGCGCTGGAATCCAAGCGCCTGGACGCAGTGATCAACCAGGTGACCATCTCTGAAGAGCGCAAGAAGAAGTACGACTTCTCCGAGCCCTACACCGTTTCCGGTATTCAAGCGCTGACCCTGAAAAAGAATGAAGGCACCATCAAGACCGTTGCCGACCTGGCTGGCAAGAAAGTCGGTGTAGGCCTGGGGACCAACTACGAGCAATGGCTCAAGGACAACGCGCCGAAAGCCATCATCAAGACCTATAACGATGATCCGACCAAATACCAGGACCTGCGCATCGGTCGTATCGACGCGATTCTGGTAGACCGTCTGGCCGCTCTTGAACTGTCGAAAAAAGCCCCGGACACCGCCGCCGCTGGCGAACCCTTCTCTCGCCAGGAAGCCGGCGTAGCACTGCGCAAAGGCGAACCTGAATTGCTGGCCGCCGTTAACAAGGCCATCAACAAACTGCGCGCTGACGGCACCTTGAAAAAGCTGTCCGAGAAATACTTCAACGCTGACGTCACTCAATAATGGAAGCAGGTTTCCAACTCGCGCTGGACTCCGCGCCCTTTCTGCTCAAGGGCGCGTACTACACGGTGATTCTTAGCCTGGGTGGGATGTTTTTTGGCTCCCTGCTGGGGTTCGCACTGGCCTTGATGCGCCTGTCGCGCTTCAAGCTGCTGAGCTGGATCGCCCGGGTCTATGTGTCGTTCTTTCGCGGCACGCCGCTGCTGGTGCAGCTGTTCCTGATCTATTACGGCTTACCGCAAGTGGGCATAGAGCTGGACCCGATACCGGCGGCAATGATCGGCTTCTCGCTGAACATGGCCGCTTATGCCTGTGAAATCCTGCGTGCCGCGATCAGTTCCATCGAGCGTGGCCAGTGGGAAGCGGCAGCCAGTATCGGCATGACCCGCGCGCAGACCTTGCGTCGGGCCATCCTGCCGCAGGCCATGCGAACAGCCTTGCCGCCCCTGGGCAACAGCTTTATTTCGCTGGTCAAGGACACTGCCCTGGCCGCGACCATCCAGGTGCCCGAGCTGTTTCGCCAGGCACAACTGGTCTCTGCACGCACCTTCGAAATTTTCACCATGTATCTGTCGGCCGCCTTGATCTACTGGGTACTCGCAAGTGTCCTGGCACACCTGCAGAATCGCCTGGAAGCACGGGTCAACCGGCATGACCTGGAGTCTTGAAGCATGATCGTGGTTGAAAAACTGACCAAACAATTCAAGGGTCAGGTGGTGCTTGACGGTATCGACCTTGAGGTCAAGGAGGGCGAAGTCGTCGCCATCATCGGCCCCAGCGGTTCCGGTAAGACCACCTTCCTGCGCTGCCTGAATTTTCTCGAAGAACCCACCAGCGGCCGGATCAAGGTCGGGGATATCCAGATCGACGGCAGCCGCCCCCTCAACCAGCAACAGAGCCTGGTGCGGCGCCTGCGCCAGCACGTGGGCTTTGTGTTCCAGAACTTCAACCTGTTCCCTCACCGCACGGCGCTGGAAAACGTCATCGAAGGCCCGATAGTGGTCAAGAAGATGCCACGGGAAGCCGCTGATGCCCTCGGTCGCAAGCTGATGGCCAGGGTTGGCCTGGCGGGCAAGGAAGACGCCTACCCTCGGCGCCTGTCCGGTGGCCAGCAGCAACGGGTAGCGATTGCCCGGGCCCTGGCGATGGAACCGGAAGTGATCCTGTTCGACGAACCGACCTCGGCCCTGGACCCTGAGTTGGTGGGCGAAGTGCTGGCAACCATTCGCAGCCTGGCCGAAGAAAAACGCACCATGGTCATCGTCACCCACGAGATGAGCTTTGCTCGCGACGTGGCCAACCGGGTGATCTTTTTCGACAAGGGCGTAATCGTCGAGCAAGGCGAAGCCAAGGCACTGTTTGCCAACCCCAAGGAAGAACGTACCCGGCAGTTTCTCAGCAAGTTTATCAATAACTAACTTGCGCCAATCTATTGTAAGAAACTTCGCTTTATAGAGTTGCCGAAAGGCAACTCGATTCTTTAGCCTTTTTTGAGAAAAACCCTTTAATCATTGGATAAAAGTCATCATAGATAGACTGTCTTAAAGCGCAACTACAGTAAGATCCATCTGAATACTCCATAACTTCCTGTCTGCCCAGCTGACCCTCGTGACGCCAACTAACCAACCCTCTTATCTAACGCCCAGAGGATTGGTTCCCATTCTGGCCCCTCATTAAATCGCTCCTTTGGGTCTATGGCGCTCGCCTGCGCTTAACGTTCGGAGCGATTGCTGCTGCCTGCATCTATGCATATTCCTAAAAGTTAGTTTATTTAAAAAATAAACACGATTAGGGTATATGCACCGGACCACCGGACATTCCTGATTTTTTTGTTTTTCAACGGATGCGAGGTAGGTATGGTCAAAATCACCCCGGTGCGTAACGCCAGGGCATTGCGTGCAGCCATGGAGTGGCGCACAGATGTCTAACTTGGCACAAGCTCCCCTCCAGAGTGATCTGGACATTGCCCCGCTGTTGTTGCCCGCCAAGGTACTGCGCAACGACGCCGAGGCCCTCGACGCTGCCCACGAGCTTGCCCAGGCTGCCCGCCTACAAGCGGCACGGCGCGATCAACAACGCAAATTGCCCTGGGCCGAAATCGAGCAGTTCACCCGCAGCGGCCTGGGCAGTATTTCCATCCCCCGTGAATACGGCGGCCCGCAGGTGTCCTTTGTGACCCTGGCCGAAGTCTTCGCGATTATCAGTGCCGCAGATCCGGCCCTGGGGCAAATCCCGCAGAACCAGTTCGGCATCCTGCACTTGCTGCAAGGTACCGCTAACGAGCGGCAGAAAAAACAATTGTTCCAGAGCGTGCTGGACGGCTGGCGCATTGGCAACGGGGGCCCGGAGCGCGGTACCAAACACACCCTGGACCTCAAGGCCCGGATCACCGCCGGGGGTGACGGTTTTGTCATCAGCGGCCAGAAGTTTTACTCCACTGGCGCGCTGTACGCCCACTGGGTGGCGATCAAGGCATTGAATGATGACGGCCAGCAGGTCATAGCGTTTGTGCGCCGTGGCACCCCGGGGCTGCGTATCGTCGACGACTGGTCGGGCTTCGGCCAGCGCACCACGGCCAGCGGCACGGTGTTGCTGAACAACGTGCCGGTGGACGCCGAACTGGTGGTAGACAACTGGAGGCTGGGGCAGACCCCGAACATTCAGGGCGCCGTGTCGCAATTGATCCAGGCGGCCATCGACGCCGGTATCGCCCGTGGTGCCCTCGACGACACCATCAGCTTCGTGCGTGAACGCTCTCGACCGTGGATCGACGCCAAGGTCGAACGGGCCAGCGATGACCTTTACGTGATCGCCGACATCGGCAAACTGAAAATCGAACTGCATGCCGCCGAAGCGCTGCTGCGTAAGGCCGGCCAGGTGTTGGACCAAGTCAGCGCTGCGCCGATCACCGCGCAATCTGCAGCACGGGCTTCGATTGCCGTGGCCGAAGCCAAGGTGCTGACCACTGAAATTTCTTTATTGGCCAGCGAAAAGCTGTTCGAACTGGCCGGCAGCCGCGCCACCCTCGCCGAGTTCAACCTCGACCGCCATTGGCGCAATGCACGGGTGCACACGCTGCACGACCCGGTGCGCTGGAAGTACCACGCGGTAGGCGCTTATCACCTCAACGGCACCTTGCCGGCCCGACACTCCTGGATTTAACCGACCAGAACACTTTTTCGACCAAGCTTCTGGAGAACAAAAATGACTTTCTCTCACCACGTCGCGGTCATCACCAGCGATGAACAAGCCCTTATTGTTGCCAGCGACCTGGCCGAAGATTTCCGTCGCGACAGCGCCCTGCGCGATCGCGAACGCCGCCTGCCTCTGGCTGAGCTGGACGTATTTTCCCGCTCCGGCCTGTGGGGCATCAGCGTGCCCAAGAAGTACGGCGGTGCTGGCGTTTCCAACGTCACCCTGGCCAAGGTTACGGCGCTGATCGCCCAAGCCGATGCGTCCTTGGGGCAGATCCCGCAGAACCATTTCTATGCGCTGGAAGTATTGCGGGTCAACGGCAACCCTGAGCAGCAAAAGCGCTTGTATGCCGAAGTGTTGGCCGGCCAGCGCTTCGGTAATGCCCTGGCGGAACTGGGCACCAAGACCGCCCATGACCGGGTGACAAAACTGACCCGTGACGGCGACGGCTACCGCATTGCCGGCCGCAAGTTTTACTCAACCGGCGCCCTCTACGCCCAGCGTATTCCCACCTCCGTGGTGGACGAAAACGGCATCCAGCAACTGGCCTTTGTCCCTAGCGACAGCCAGGGCCTGACGGTGATCGACGACTGGAGCGGCTTCGGCCAGCGCACCACCGGCAGTGGTTCGGTGGTGTTCGACAACGTATGGGTGGCCGCCGCCGATGTGATCCCGTTTCAAAGTGCCTTCGAACGCCCGACCCCGGTTGGCCCGCTGGCGCAGATCCTTCACGCTGCCATCGACACCGGCATCGCCCGCGCCGCCTTCGAAGATGCCCTGCACTTCGTGCGCACCAAAACCCGGCCGTGGATAGATTCCGGCAACGACAAGGCCACCGAAGACCCGCTGACCCTGAAAAGCTTCGGCCACCTGAGCATTCGCCTGCACGCTACCGAAGCCCTGCTGGAACGCGCTGGCGTTTTCCTTGATCGCGCCCAGGCCGAGACCAATGCCCAGACCGTCGCCGCCGCGTCCATTGCCGTCGCTGAAGTGCGCGCGCTGAGTACCGAGATTGCCCTGGCCGCCGGCAGCACCCTGTTTGAACTGGCCGGCAGCCAGGCGACCCTGGCCGAACATGGCCTGGACCGTCACTGGCGCAACGCCCGGGTGCACACCCTGCACGACCCGGTGCGCTGGAAGTACCACGCGGTGGGTAACTATTACCTCAACGATGAAAACCCGCCGCTGCGGGGGACTATTTGATGAGCAAAAAGAAAATCCTGCTCAATGCCTTCAACATGAACTGCATCGGGCACATCAACCACGGCCTGTGGACTCATCCGCGGGATACTTCGACCCAGTACAAGACGGTCGAATACTGGACCGAACTGGCGCAACTGCTGGAACGCGGATTGTTCGACGGGCTGTTTATCGCCGATATCGTTGGCGTGTATGACGTCTACCAAGACTCGGTGGACGTGCCGCTCAAGGAGTCGATCCAACTGCCGGTCAACGACCCGCTGCTGCTGGTCTCGGCCATGGCCACCGTCACCAAAAACCTCGGCTTCGGCCTGACCGCCAACCTCACCTACGAGCCGCCGTATCTGTTCGCCCGGCGCATGTCCACGCTCGATCACCTGAGCCGTGGCCGGGTGGGCTGGAACATTGTCACTGGCTACCTGGACAGCGCCGCCAAGGCCATGGGCCTCACCGAGCAAGTCGAACATGACCGCCGCTACGACCAGGCCGACGAGTACCTGCAGGTGCTCTACAAACTCTGGGAAGGCAGTTGGGAAGACGGCGCGGTGATCAACGATCCGCAAGCACGGGTCTACGCCCAGCCGGACAAAGTGCACAAGGTCGAGCATCACGGCGAGTTCTATCAGGTGGAGGGTTATCACCTTTGCGAGCCATCGCCGCAGCGTACGCCAGTGCTGTTCCAGGCCGGCAGTTCGGATCGCGGCCTGCTGTTCGCCGGGCGCCATGCCGAGTGCGTGTTTATCAGCGGGCAGAACAAGGCGGCAACCAAGGTCCAGGTGGACAAGGTGCGCACCAGCGCCGTCGAGGCAGGACGCAACCCGGACGACATCAAGGTGTTCATGGGCCTGAACGTAATCGTCGGCGCCACTGAAGAACTGGCCTGGGCCAAGCACGCCGAGTACCTGAGCTACGCCAGCGCCGAAGCCGGTGTGGCGCATTTTTCCGCATCCACGGCGATCGATTTTTCCCAATACGAGCTGGATGAACCGATCCAGTACGTGAAAAGCAACGCCATCCAGTCGGCCACCAAAACCCTACAAAACAATGACTGGACCCGGCGCAAGTTGCTGGAGCAACACGCCCTCGGTGGTCGCTACATCACCCTGGTGGGCTCGCCGGAGCAAGTGGCCGATGAGCTGGAGTCCTGGATCAGCGAAACCGGCCTGGATGGCTTCAACCTGACGCGCATTGTCACGCCGGAAAGCTATGTGGACTTTATCGATCTGGTGGTTCCCGAGTTGCAGCGACGCGGGTCGTACAAGACGGCTTATGAGCAGGGGACCCTTCGGGAAAAAGTCTTCCATGGATCGGCTCATTTACCCGAGCAGCACACCGGGTCTACCTACCGCCATTGATCGTTCCCACGCGCGTGGGAACGATCTACATATTGCTCAACCAAATTTTTATGACTGGAAATCCATTATGAAAAAAGCACTCCTCATCCACCCAGTCAAAGCACTGGCTCTCGCCCTCGGCCTCGGCCTGTTCAGCTCGGCAGTATTCGCCACCGACGCACCGCTGAAAGTCGGCACCACCGCCGCCTTTGCCATCCCCCTGGAAGCCGCCGTCGAAGAGGCAGGCAAACAGGGCCTGAAAGTCGAACTGGTGGAGTTCACCGACTGGATCGCACCCAACGTCAGCCTGGCTGCCGGGGATATCGACGTGAATTACTTCCAGCACATCCCGTTCCTGGAAAACGCCAAGGCCGCCGCCGGTTTTGACCTGGTACCGTTCGCGCCGGGGATCATCAACAACGTTGGCCTCTACTCGAAGAAATACAAAAGCTTCGATGAACTGCCGCAAGGCGCGACCGTGGCGATTGCCAATGACCCGATCAACAGCGGTCGCGGCCTGCAACTGCTGGCCAAGGCCGGCTTGATTACCCTCAAGCCGGGCGTGGGCTACAAGGCCACTGAAGAAGACATCATCGCCAACCCCAAGAAGCTGAAAGTCCTGCAGGTGGAAGCCGTGCAACTGGTGCGCGCTTATGACGACGCCGATTTGGTGCAGGGCTACCCGGCTTACATTCGCCTGGCCAAGACCTTCGATGCCGAGTCCGCGCTGCTGTTCGACGGTCTCGACCACAAGGAGTATGTGATCCAGTTTGTGGTCCAGCCGAAAAGCAAAACCGACCCGCGCCTGATCAAGTTCGTCGACATCTACCAACACTCGCCAGCCGTACGCGCCGCCCTGGATAAAGCCCATGGCAAGCTCTACCAAGCCGGCTGGGAAGGCTGAACATGAGCGCCGCCAACGCCCTATTGCGCGCCCTGGACACGACACTGCGGGACGCTGAGCAAACCGAACTGCACCCCAAGCTGAATCGGGCCCATGTGCGCTTTATCAACCTGGGCAAGACCTATGACGGTCAACCAGTGCCGGCGCTGCAAGGCATCGATCTGGCGATTCAGCGCGGTGAAGTGTTTGGCATCATTGGCCGCAGCGGCGCCGGCAAGTCGTCGCTGATCCGCACCATCAACCGCCTGGAGCAACCGAGTAGCGGTCGGGTGTTGATCGATCAAATAGACATCGGTGACTTCGACGAAGACCACCTGGTGGCGCTGCGCCGACGCATCGGCATGATCTTCCAGCACTTCAATCTGATGTCAGCCAAGACCGTGTGGCAGAACGTCGAACTGCCGCTCAAAGTCGCTGGAGTACCCAAGGAACAGCGACAGCAAAAGGTCCGTCAATTACTGGAGTTAGTGGGCCTGCAGGACAAGCACAAAGCCTACCCGGCGCAGTTGTCCGGCGGGCAAAAACAGCGGGTGGGCATTGCCCGTTCGCTGGTGCATGACCCACAGATTCTGTTGTGCGACGAGGCCACTTCGGCGCTGGACCCGGAGACGACTCAGTCGATCCTCGGCCTGCTGCGCGAGATTAATAAACGCCTGGGCCTGACCATCGTATTGATCACCCATGAAATGGCGGTGATTCGCGAAATCTGCGACCGGGTCGTGGTGCTCGAACACGGCAAGGTCGTCGAGCAAGGCCCCGTGTGGGAAGTGTTCGGCAACCCGCAGCACGAGGTCAGCAAAACCCTGTTGGCGCCGCTGCAACATGGGTTGCCGGAAGAACTGCAAAACCGTTTGCAACCCAAGCCAGTGTCGGCGGACGCGGCCGTTGTGCTGCGTTTGCAATTTACTGGCAGCGCCCAGGACGAGCCAGACCTGGCGGCGCTGTTCAGTACTCTCGGCGGGCGCGTGCGCTTGCTGCAAGGCGGGGTTGAACGGATTCAGGGCCATGCGCTGGGGCAGTTGCTGCTGGCGGTCACAGGCTCGTCCCTGGGCGCCGAAGAATTGCGCAGCCGCGCCACGCGCTGGGCACAACAGGTGGAGGTGCTGGGCTATGTGGTTTGACCGGTTATTGCAGGGCGCCATCGACACATTGTTGATGGTCGGTGTGTCATCACTGATCGCGTTGCTGGTGGGTATCCCGCTGGCGGTGTTTCTGGTCACCAGTGACAAGGGCGGCATCTACCAGGCCCCGGCGCTGAACCGGGTGCTGGGGGCATTCGTCAATCTGTTCCGTTCCATTCCGTTTCTGATTTTGATGGTGGCGCTGATTCCCTTTACCCGGTTGATCGTCGGCACCACCTACGGCGTATGGGCCGCCGTGGTGCCGCTGACCATCGCCGCGACGCCATTCTTCGCGCGCATCGCCGAGGTCAGCCTGCGGGAGGTAGATCACGGGCTGATCGAAGCGGCGCAAGCGATGGGCTGCCGGCGCTGGCATATTGTCTGGCATGTGCTGTTGCCTGAGGCGCTGCCGGGGATTGTTGGCGGCTTCACCATCACCCTGGTGACCATGATCAACTCGTCGGCCATGGCCGGGGCGATTGGTGCCGGGGGGCTGGGGGATATTGCCTATCGCTATGGGTATCAGCGATTTGACAGCCAGATCATGCTGACGGTGATTGTGCTGCTGGTGATTCTGGTGGCGGTGATTCAGTTGAGTGGGGATCGCTTGGCGCGGGTGCTCAACAAGCGCTGAGAGGGCGGTGGCTTTATTGGAGCTGCCGCACAGCCCCTCGCCACAAGGTATAGTCGAGCTCTCTCTTTGCCCGGTGCCGCTCGCCATGAAACTCGCCCCCGACGACCTCGACCAGATCACTTCCACCACCCTGAGCCATTACAACAAGGTGGCCGAGGATTTCCGCGAGGGCACCCGCGACCATGATGTGAGCCAGAACATCGATACGCTGTTGCGGCACATCCAGGCGGATGCGCCGTTTACCGTGCTGGATTTCGGATGCGGGCCGGGGCGGGACTTGCAGACGTTTACCCGCATGGGCCATATCGCCGTCGGGCTGGACGGCTCGGAGCGCTTTGCACAGATGGCCCGCGAAGACAGCGGCTGCGAAGTGTTGCAACAGGACTTCCTGAAACTCGATTTGCCTGCCGCTCGTTTTGACGGGATCTTCGCCAATGCGGTGCTGTTTCATATTCCCAAGCAGGAATTACCGCGCATTCTCAAGCAGCTCCATGGGGCGTTGAAACCGGGTGGTGTGTTGTTCAGCTCCAACCCTCGCGGTGAAAACCAGGAGGGCTGGAACGGACCACGTTATGGGTCCTATCACGACCTTGACGCTTGGCAAGAGCTGCTGACAGCCGCGGGGTTTGTCGAGCTGGAGCATTACTATCGTCCGGCCGGGTTACCCCTGGAGCAGCAACCCTGGCTGGCGAGTGTGTGGCGCAAACACTAAGTCACCCGTAACGGCTGTCGAGCCCTAGCGAGGCTGCGTCAGGCGCGCCTCGGTCCTGGCTGGCTCAAACTCGGCAGCGCGGCCAACGCAGCCTCGCTAGGGCTCGACAGCTGCTACGGAATAAATCGCAGGTGATTCTCCGGGTATCAACGCCGTCACGCTGCTAGCTGCATAACCCTCTCTCGCCTGCCCGGCAAAATTGGCCACCAGCCGCGTTCCATCGGCAAAGGTGGTCTGCTGCACCTGCCGATCCGCCGTCAGCCAGCGAAAGTCCGTCAATGCCTGGGTCGCCAGACGCTGATGCAGCGGGCGAAAAAATCCGTCCTGTCGCTGGATCAGCGGCAAGCGCTGCTTGAGGGTTGCGGCACTCAGATGATAAAGCGGTGGCACGTTGTAGAGCAGTTGGGCCAGTTCGTTTTCACCCTGCACATTGCTCAGTTTCAGGCTGTCGAACAGCCAGTGATGCGTGGTGATGACTGAGCCATGGAACACCGCCTGGTACAACGGCAGGCGCATCGCCGGGTCGAAATAGACGGTGCGAAACGGCTCTTTCAGCGGCACGGATTTGAAAAACACCGCCGGTTGCTCCGGTGGATACCAGGCGCCCACGTAATAGGGTGATTGCTTGTCCTGAGTCATATCCCGATCGCCCCACCCCAGCACCGGCGTCTGCATGCCGTGGGCAAACAGGATGCCTTGGGCGGTAGTTGCATTGCCGTCTTCGGAGCCCACCGCCACCTTGAGGGCATTGCCGATCCAGCGGGAAGCATCAATGTTGCCTTCGGCGTTCTGCGCCTGGGTCATGTTGAGAACGGAGCGGTAGCTGTCGAACAGCATGCCGGTGGCGTAGGCATCAAGGAACCAGGCGTTGAAGCCGGCCTTGGCCTGCACCGCCTTTACCCGCGCCTCCAATAGCGGTCGCACACAACGTGGGTCGGTGTAGTACCCGGACTTCTGGAAACCGGTTTTGAGCTGGCCGTTTTTCAAGACAATTCCACAGTCGCGATGGGCCCTGCTGCCCAGGTGCGCGGTAGTCCAGTCCGGATTTTCCTTGGCCGACAGGGCGGTCTCATAAGAGTCATAGGGTGCCATCAAGTAACCGGCGTCGACCCCGACCCGCACCGCCTCCGGGTGCCAGAGCCCACCTTCCCAGCCTTCGCCAAGGGTCAGCAACAGGCGCTGGAGCCCGGCATCCTGCAAGGACTTGACGGTGATCGTGGACAAGGTGCTGCCCCAGGTTTGCGGCGCTGCACTCAGGGCACTGGAGAACGTCACCGCCAATTCACCCCGTAACGCGCCATAGCCGCCAGCAAGCTTTTCCATGTCAGGTTCAGCAGCGGCTTGCCAACTCTGGCGCGCCTTTTTATTGATCGCCGCGTTCAAACCGCGCAACAAGGTGGTTTGCTGATAGCGATCGAGAAACGGCTGGGTCACCTGCAGGACCTGCATCGACTCCTTGTCCAGCAAACCTTTCAGCTCCCCCGCCAGACCGTCATCGCTACGCAGTATCTTGCGCAGTTGCGACCAGTCGCGCACATCGCCAGGGCCCAACAGGTCGTTGCCCCACAAGTAGACGTGGCTGGCACCCAGCAACTTCTCGGCCTCCGGCGTCTGCCGCAACTTGTCCGCCAACGGCTCGTAACGCCCCTGTTCAACCAGCCATTGTCGATAGCGCTTGGCACCGGCCAACAGATCGGGCCCTCCCAGGTGCAGGCGCAACGTCATCGGCGCCGAGGGGGCCAGGGCGGTGAACTCATGACGCACTGACAACCCCAGGCGCTTGCCCTCGGCCTGCCAGTGCAGACGATTGTTGTACGGATTAGTCATCAACCAGTTGAGGGTAAACGTGCCGTAATCGACCCCCCATAACGGCAGGCTAAGGTCCTGGGTAGTGTTCACATCACCCTGCTCCAGCAGGAAGTTCTGCCAAAGCGTGTTGCCGGCGGGCACGTAATGGCCCTCGGCGAGTGGCCAGATCAAGCCCTTGCCCATGGCGCTGGCCGGTTGCTGGAGGATGTTCAGTTCGCCAGCTTCCCGGGCCGTGATGCTCAGGGCGAGGTCGCGCTGGTCGAGAGTGGCGCTCAGGCGAAAGGCACCGTCGTCCCATTGCCATGTGGCCTGATTGGGGGTTTGGGAAAGCTGGCTGACTTTATGGGCGGTGACGCCACTGGAGGCCTGCACGGGATCGTTATCGGCAGGCGTGACGCGCAGAGCCAAGGTGGCCGAATCGAGTTCGATGCGCCACAGACTGTTTTCCAGCACCGTGCCAGCGAGGGCCAAGGGTGATAGCAACAGGGCACAGACCATCAGGGCATGGCGCAGGCAGTTGGTCATGGCAGGGACCTTCTCAAGTGAGGTCAGGAGGGTAGAACAATTGAATTCCGCTCGGGAGACAGGAGATGTTTGCAGATATTTCCAGGATCATTCCCACGCGCTCGCGTGGGAATGATCAATATTAGCCTTCAGATCTTTCTTTCTTCGGCTCGCGGATCTTGTACCAGGCCACATACAGCGCCGGCAAAAACAGCAGCGTCAGCAAGGTGGCGATGATAATGCCGCCGATCATTGCGTAGGCCATCGGCCCCCAGAACACTTCCCGGGCGATGGGAATCATGCCCAGGCTGGCCGCAGCCGCCGTCAGCAGGATCGGCCGGCGCCGGTGCTCGGTGGCTTCCACCACCGCATCCCATGGCGAGTAGCCGTCGCGCTCGTAGGCGTCGATCTGCGTCACCAGGATCACCGAGTTGCGGATGATGATGCCGATCAGCGCGAGAATCCCCAGGATCGCCACAAAACCCATGGGCGTGCCCGTGGGAATCAGCGCCAGCACCACACCAATCAATCCCAGCGGCGCGACGCTGGCCACCAGGAACATTTTCTGCACGCTGTGCAACTGGATCATCAGGAAGGTCGCCATCAAAAACAGCATCAGCGGCACCACCTTGGCAATCGGCCCCTGAGCCTTGCCACTTTCTTCCACGGTGCCGCCGGTGGCGACTTTGTAGCCTACCGGCAAACCGGCGCTGAACTTGTCGATTTCAGGCTTCAGTTGTTTCACCAGATCGGTCGGCTGCATCTCATCGCGCACCGCCGCCTTGATGGTGATGGTCGGCTTGCGATCCCGACGCCACACCAGCGGCTGCTCCAGTTCATAGCGCACGGTGGCAAAGGCCAGCAGCGGAATCGAGGTGCCGTTGGGCGTGACGATCTGCAGGTTCTGCAAGGTTTGCGGCGTGCCACGCTCGGCGTCTTCGGCGCGGCCGACCACGTTGATCAGGTAAATATCATCATGCACCTGCGTCACCGCAGCACCGCTGACCACGCTGTTCATCAACTGCGCCACGTCTTCGGACGACAGCCCCAATTGCCGCGCCTTGTCTTGGGCGATATCAACCCGCAGGACTTTGCCCGGCTCGTTCCAGTCGTAGATGATTTCGCCAAGGTGAGTGTTTTTATCGAGCAGGGTCGCCAATTCGATGGCGTGTTTGCGCACTTGGTCGATGTCCTTGCCGGAGACTCTGTACTGGATCGGCCTGCCAACAGGCGGGCCCATTTCCAGCGGCTGGACGAAGCTGCCGACGCCGACAAAGTCATCGCGCAGGTGTTTTTGCAGGCGGGCAATCAACGCCCCGCGCTCTTCCAGGCCTTTGCTGACAATCACCAGCTGCGCGTAGTACGGGTTCTCCAGTTGCTGGTCCAGCGGCAGGTAGAACCGGATCGCGCCCTGGCCGATATAGGTACTCCAGCGGGCGATGTCCGGGTCGTCCTTGATGATTGCTTCAAGGCGATCCACGGCCTTGCGGGTTTCATTGATCGAGGCGTTTTGAGGTAGGTTGAGGTCGACGAGGATTTCCGGGCGGTCGGACGACGGGAAAAACTGGTTCTGCACAAACTGCATGGAAAACACCGACGCGGCGAACAGCAGCACCGTGATGCCGATGGCCCACCAACGGTTGCGCATGGCCCACAGCATGCCGCCATTGAACGCCCGACCAACACGCCCTGGCTCGGCGCTGTGAGGTTTGACCTTGCTGCTGAGGATATGCACGCCAATCACCGGCGCGAACAACACGGCGACCACCCACGACACCAGCATCGCGACGGCGATCACCGCGAACAGGGTAAAGGTGTACTCACCGGCGGAGCTGGCGTTGAGGCCGATGGGCACAAACCCGGCCACCGTCACCAGCGTCCCGGTCAGCATCGGAAACGCGGTGGAGGTGTAGGCAAAGGTCGCCGCCTGCTCCTTGGTTTCACCTTTTTCCAGGCGCGTGATCATCATCTCCACGGTGATCATCGCGTCATCCACCAGCAGGCCGAGGGCGATAATCAACGCGCCCAACGACACCCGCTGCATGGTGATACCGCTGTACTCCATGAACACGAAGACCAGCGCCAGCACCAATGGAATCGAGCAGGCCACCACCAGGCCGGCACGCACGCCGAGGCTGATAAAACTCACCACCAGCACGATGATCACCGCTTCAAACAGCGCGCTGGTAAAGCCGCCGACGGCCTCCTCCACCACTTCTGCCTGATCGGAGACCTTGTGCACATCGACGCCCACCGGCAAGTCGGCAGTCAGGTCATCCATGCGCTGGTGCAGGGCCTTGCCGAAGTCCTGAATATTGCCGCCCTTTTGCATGGCAATAGCCAGGCCAATGGCCGGCTTGCCGTTGAAACGAAACATCGGTCTTGCTGGGTCGACGTAGCCACGGCTGATCTCGGCAATATCCGCCAGCCGATAGAAACGATCATTGAGCCGCAGGTTGACGTTGGCCAGGTCCTTCTCCGAAGCAAACTGCCCCGAGGTGCGCACCGAAATCCGCTCCGGCCCGGCCTCGATCACCCCGGCTGGCGTCACCGCGTTCTGCGATTGCAGGCTCTGCACCACTTGGCGCTGATCAATCCCTAGTGCCGCGAGTTTGCGGGTGGAGAAATTCAGGTAAATCACTTCGTCCTGCTGGCCGATCATCTCGACCTTGCCCAGCCCCGGCACCGAACGAATCTCGGCGCGCACCTGCTCGACGTAATCGCGCAGTTGGCGCATCGACAGGCCATCGGCGGTAAAGGCATACACCGAGCCGAACACATCCCCGAACTCGTCGTTAAACGAAGGCCCTTGCAGCCCCTGGGGGAAGGTGCCGCGAATGTCGTCGATCTTCTTGCGTACCTGGTACCAGATCTGGGGAATATCCTTGGCGCTGGTGGTGTCGCGCAGGAACACGAACACCGTGGACTCACCAGGGCGGGTGTAGCTTTTCACATAGTCGAGGGAGTCCAGCTCTTCGAGTTTTTTCTCGATGCGGTCGGTGACCTGCTTGAGGGTTTCTTCCTGGGTCGCACCCGGCCAGCGGGTCTGGATCACCATGGTCTTGATAGTGAAGGACGGGTCTTCCTCGCGGCCCAGGTTCATGTAGGAGAACACGCCCATCAGCAGCGCGACGAACATCAGGTACCAGACGAAGGACTGATGTTTGAGGGCCCAGTCGGATAAATTGAAGCTCCCTTTCATTGCGGGCTGCCCTCGTCGATTTTGACTTTTTGCCCAGGCTTCAGGCTGTTCACCCCGGCACTCACCACCCGTTCGCCGGGTTTTACGCCGCCGTTGAGCAGTGCGCTGTCAGCGTTGCGGCTGATGAGGGTGACGTCGCGTGGCTGAACGGTCTGGCTTTGCATATCGATGACCCAGATTCGGGTTTGGCCATCGACTTCCTGCAAGGTGCTGAGGGGTAATTCGATACGCGGAGCGATGGCGGAACTCAAGGTCACGCTGATGGCCGTGCCCAGGCGAAAGGCCGCTGGCGTGTCGGCCAGGGTCAGGCGTGCGCGACGGGTGCGGGTGGCGCTTTGGGCCTGGGGCTCGATTTCGCGCACGGTGGCGGTGGTGCTGACATTCGGGTCCATCTGCCCGGCCACGCGGAACACCACGTCGGGCGGCAAGCGCTCGGCCAGGCCGGCGGGCAGGTCGATCACCGCTTCCTTGATATCGGGACGGGCCAGGGTCACCACTTGTTGACCGGCGCTGACCACTTGGCCGGCCTCGGCATTCCAGGCGGTGACGATGCCGGCATGATCAGTGCGCAATTCGCTGTAGTTGAGCTGGTCCTTGGCCTGATTGACCGAGGCCCTGGCCTGATCGAGGGAGGCCTGGGTGGTCTTCAGGTCAGTCTGGGCGATGTCCAGTTGCGCCTGGGCGCCGACGCCACGGTTGAACAATTCCTGCTGGCGGCGGGCGTTGGCCTGGGCGTTGATCCATTGTGCCTGGACCCGAGCCTGGTCGCCCTGGGCGGCGCGCAGTTGGTTCTGTTGATCGGTAGGGTCGAGGACGGCCAGCAAGGCACCCTTCTCCACTTGCGCGCCCACGTCGACAGCACGCCGGGCGATGCGGCCGGGCACCCGAAAGCCGAGGTTACTTTCGTAGCGGGCCTGGACGGTGCCGGCGAAGCGGCCGAGGTTTTCCTGATCTTCGGATTTCACCTCAATGGACAGCACCGGGCGTATCGGCTCGGGCGCAGGCTCTTCCTTGGAGCAGGCCATCAGCAGCACGCTGGCGGCGAGTAATACCGTCAGCCGTTTCATGGTTGAGTGCCTTGAGCCTGGGCCTGATCCGGCGGCTGGGCAATTTCGACAAGCATGCCGGGATGCAGCAGTTGCCCACCCGCCACCACGACTTTTTCGCCGCCCTTGAGACCGTCGCTGATGATCACCTTGCCGGTGAGGTAGCGGCTGACGGTGACCTTATGCAGTTGCGCCTTGCCATCGCCGTCCACCAGCCACACGGCGGGCTCGCTGAGGTCTTTGGTCAGCGCGGCCCAGGGCAGTTCGACACTGGGCTTGGCCGGTGCATTGGCGGTGGCGCTGACCACCGAACCCAGGTCCATGCCCTTGGGCAAGGCGCTCAAGGCGATCTTCACTTGCACAGTGCCGCTGTTGGCGGCCACGGCCGGGGTGACCTCGCGGACTCTGCCCTGGGCCTTGATACTCGGGTTATCCAGCAGGCTGACGGTGATTGGCGCATCGGGCGGAGGCTCCACCAGCAAGGATTCATAGACGTTGAACACCGCGTCACGCTCGCCATCGCGCGCCAGGCTGAAAATCGGCACAGTGGCCTGCACCACTTGGCCGACTTCGGCCTGGCGGGCGGTAATTACCCCGGGAGCGTCGGCAATCAGTGACGTGTAGCCCAACTGCTCACGGGCATTGGCCAGTTGTGCCTGGGCAGCGGCCAGGGCGCTTTGGCTACTGCGCAGGGCAGCCTGGGCCGAATCGTATTCGCTGCGGCTGGTGTAGCCCTTGGGCAGGAGCTTTTCCTGGCGCACAAAGGCGGCGGCCGTCTGTTTGACCCGCGCCTGTTCGGCGACGACCTGGGCCTGGTCGGAATCGACGCTGGTCTGCAAATCCTTGGGATCAAGCTTGGCGAGCACTTGCCTGGCCGTCACCCGGTCACCGACATCGACCATGCGCTGGATGATCTTGCCACCAACGCGAAACGACAGATCGGTCTGCACCCGCGCCTGAATGTCCCCGGTGAGGGTCACGGCAGCGGCAAAATCGGCGGGCTTAACGGTTTGCACGAACACCCGGGAATGTTCCTTGGGTTCGGCTTCTTCCTGGCCACAGCCGCTCAGCAGCGCCAGCAGGCCAAGGCCGAGAATGATTGTCGAGGTGGGGCCGCCCATGCAGGCTCCTTGCTTGATTGACGCGTCTTTGATCATGCGACTCTGAGCGTAGTTGAGGGTTCCACGGGTGCCTCTTTTCTGTGGGTTGTGGAGAGTGGACTTGTCGAATCGCCGCACCGCCCCGTTGGGCTGCGAAGCAGCCCCTTACATGCGATGATCTTTTGCCACAACAAGCCCCGTCACCACAGGAAACTGCTCCATGCTCAAAACCCTCGCGGTGGCCAATTACCGTTCGATCAACAAATTGGTGGTGCCGCTGGATCGGTTGAACCTGATCACCGGCCCCAATGGCAGCGGCAAGTCCAACCTGTACCGTGCTTTACGACTGCTGGCGGAGACGGCCCAAGGCGGGGTGATCAACGCACTGGCCCGTGAGGGTGGGTTGGATTCGAGCTTCTGGGCCGGGCCGGAAAACATCAGCCGGCGCATGCTCAGTGGCGAAGTCGAGGTTGAGCCAAGCGTACGCCAGGGCGCCAAGCGCTTGCGCTTGGGGTTTGCCGGGGAGGATTTCAGCTACGCGATCTCCCTGGGTCTGCCGGAGCCCGGCGAGTCATATTTCTCCCTGGACCCGGAGATCAAGAAGGAATGCATCTGGGCCGGCCATGTTTACCGCCCGGCGAGCCTGTTGGTGCAGCGCTCCGGCCCGATGGTGCGCGCCCGCGATGGCCGCGCCTGGGATGTATTGGCCCAGCACACGCCGAACTACCACAGCCTGTTCGATCAGGTCGGCAGCCTGCGGGGTTCGCCGGAGGTGCTGCTGTTGCGCGAGAGCATTCGCGGCTGGCGCTTTTATGATCACTTTCGCAGCGACGTCGACGCCCCGGTGCGCCAGCCGCAACTGGGCACGCGTACGCCAGTGTTGCATCACGACGGTCGGGATTTGGCGGCGGCGTTGCAGACCATTCGCGAGATTGGCGACCCCGAGGCATTGCAACGGGCAATCAGCGATGCGTTTCCCGGAGCTCGGTTGAATATCGAGCCATTGCAGGGCGGACGTTTTGCCATCGAATTTTATCAGGAAGGGTTGCTGCGGCCGTTGTCGGCGGCGGAGTTATCGGACGGCACCCTGCGCTACTTGCTGCTGGTTGCGGCGCTGCTAACGCCACGGCCACCAACGATGATGGTACTCAACGAACCAGAAACCAGCCTGCACCCGGACCTGTTGCCGGCATTGGCGCGGTTGATTATCCAGGCGTCGGAGCAGTGTCAGGTGTGGGTGGTATCCCATGCCAGCCGCTTGATTGCGGCGTTGCAGCAGGATGAGGAGTGCAATTCGATTGTGCTGGAGAAAGTGATGGGGCAGACGCAGATTGTCGGGCAGCGGGTGCTCGATGAGCCGGCTTGGCATTGGCCGAGTTAAGCGGTTAAGGATCGTTCCCACGCGCGTGGGAGCGATCAGGTAGAGATTAGCCCTGCCACTTACCGCCTTCAACAATCACGCTTTCGGGCTTGGTGTCATCGCTCAGTTCTTTACGCACATATTGGTCATACAGCTTGAGCAGGAATTTCTCCTCGCCCAGCTTGGCCAGTTCACTATTCACCCAATCGCGCAGTTCGATATTGCCCTTCTTCACTGCCGGCGCAATCGGCGCTTCATCACCCAGTTTCTGCTCCAGCACGCGGTAACCCGGGTTCTGCTTGGCCCAGCTGAACAGCACCAAATTGTCCTGGGCATACGCATCACCACGACCGGCGGACAGCGCTTGCAGCGACTCGGAGTTTTTCTCGAACTTGAGCAGCTTCCAGTCCGGGTGGTTCTTGGTCAGCCAGATATCGGCAGTGGTACCGGTGGTGACGATGGTGGTACGGGTGACCAGGTCATCCAGGCTTTTCACCGCACTGTCATTTGGCACCAGGGCCTGGACCGCGACTTTCAGGTTAGGGTTGGTGAAGTCCACCGCGTCCTTGCGTTCCGGGGTCACGGTCATGTTGGCGAGGATCAGGTCGACCTTGTCGCTTTGCAGGAACGGAATACGGCTCGCCGGTTCAACGGCGACGAACTCGATCTTGTTCTCGTCGCCGAGCAGATCCTTGGCAAAACGGCGGCCGATGTCGGTATCGAAGCCGACGTAGCGCCCTGCTTCGTCGACAAAGCCGAACGGCGGCTTGTCGGTAAATACGCCGACAATCAGCTTGTCCCGCGCCTTGATCTTGTCGATGTAGCTCACCGCTGCCGGAGCTGCAGCGGCGGGCTTGGCGGGTTCTTCGGACTTATTGCAGCCGGCCAGCAAAGCGAGGCCGAACAGTGGCAGTAACAACAGTGAAGATTTGGCAGTTTTCATAACAGCTCCAGTTCCTTGGTCTTTTTGGGCAGTGTTGAAACAAAGGAGAATTTCTCCAGGAACTGCTGCGCGCGTGCGGTTTGCGGGTTCGTAAAGAATTCCTCGGGGGTGTTTTGTTCGAGGATGCGGCCGGCCTCCATAAACACCACGCGGTCGGCGACAGCGCGGGCGAAGGCCATTTCATGGGTGACGATCAGCAGGGTCATACCGTCCCGGGCCAGGCCCTGGATCACCTCCAGCACTTCCTTGACCATTTCCGGGTCGAGGGCGGCGGTGACTTCGTCAAACAGCATGACCTGAGGGTTCATGCACAACGAACGGACGATGGCGATGCGTTGCTGCTGGCCGCCCGACAGCTGGCGCGGGAAAGCGTCGCGCTTATCGGACAGGCCAACCCGTTCCAGCAGTTTTTCTGCCTGGGCGTGGGCTTCGCGGGGTTCGCGTTTTTGCACTTTCAGCGGGCCCAGCAAAATATTGTCGAGCACGTTCATATGGGGGAACAGGTGATAACTCTGGAACACCATGCCTACGTCCTGCCGCACCTGGCGCCAGTCGGTGGCCTTGTCCAGCAGTTCACGGCCTGCGAAACGCAAGTGCCCGCTGTGAGCCACTTCCAAGCCATTGAGGCAACGCAACAAGGTACTTTTGCCGCAACCGCTAGGGCCGAGAATCACCACTACTTCGCCACTTGCGACGCTCAGGTCGATGTCCTTTAGCACCTGCTGCTCGCCGAAGAATTTGTTGAAACCCTGGAACTCGATCAATGCGCTCATGCTTGGGCCCAGCGCCGTTCCAGCACCTTGGAGGCGGCCGACAACGGGTAGCAGATAAAGAAGAAAAACAGGAACAGCGCGCCGTAGATCAACACTGACTCATAGGTGCGCTCGATGATTTGCTGGCCGACCTTGATCACGTCCACCACGCCGATCAGCACCGCCAGGGAGCTGGTCTTGATGATGCGGGTGTAGACGTTGATGGTGGGCGGCGTCATGCGTTTGAGGGCCTGGGGCAGCAGCACATAACCGTAAAGCTGCGGGTCCGACAAACCAATCGACAGGCCCGCCTCGCGTTGCCCGCGCGGTAGGGAATGCAAGGCGCCGCGCACCACTTCGCCCACTTCACTAGCGCCCCACAGGGACAGCACCAGCACTGCGCACCAGAAACTGGGAATGCTCAGGCCAAAAAAAATCGGCAGGCCGAAGAACAGCAGGTACAGCCACACCAGCACCGGAATCGCCCGGAACAGCTCCAGGTAAATTCGCAGCACGAGGTTGATGGCTTTCGAATTCAGCGTGCGCAACACGCCGTACAACACGCCCCCGACGGTGCTGAAGGCGATGCTCAAGAAGGAGATCGACAGGGTTTGCGCCGCGCCCTTGCCCAGTTGCGGCAACGACACCCAAAGTAATTCAAGACCCGAACTGGCCATGCTGGAGCCTCCTTTCCAGGCGGCTGAGCAGCAGCGACAGCGGCAGGAACAACAGCACGCAAATCAACGTCAGCACGGCGAGCATTTCGTAGGTTTTGTAGTAGAGGGCGATATAGCCTTTGGCGGTGTAGAGAATCTCTGGCACCGCCACCGCCGAGACCACCGTGGTCTCCTTGAGCAGGAAAATGAAGTTGGCGAACAGTGCCGGCAGGCTGAGAATCCCGGCCTGGGGCAGGATCACGTAGCGCAGCAATTGCCAGTGGGACAGGCCGATGGACTTGCCCGACTCGATCTGTGCCAACGGCACCGCCTCAACACCGGCACGCAGCACTTCAGTGAGGTAGGCGCCGCCAAGGAAAGTCATGGTGATGATCGCCGCCCAGAACCCGGTGATATTCACACCCAGGGCCGGCAACGCGAAGTAGACGAAAAACAGTTGGATCAGCAGCGGCGTGTTGCGAGCCAGCTCCACATACAGCGCCACCAGGCGCCACAGATAAGGCGTGCGAAACACCAGCAAGGCTGCGTTGATCAGCGCCACCAGCAGCGACGTGCAGATGGCGATCAGGCCCACTTGCAGCGTCACGCCCACGGCCTTGAGAAACGCGGGCAGCGTGCTGAGGATAAAAGCGTAATCGAAGGTCATTTGAAGTCCCTGACGCCGCAAGGGTAATACGGCGCTAGCACGGTCCGATTCGACGTGGGTAACGCCGAGTAGCGCGAACTTTAAAGGTATAAAAAGTAAAATTTAAATACCTAAATAGCATATTGATATCACCCAAATAGATAACCTGCGGATTCGCGGGTTTGCTGGATGACAGCTACTGTTCTCGGCGTTGTAGGAAACTTCTTTTTATCGGCGCTGAGCTCCAAGGATTGGCAGCGCTTGGCCAGACTGATGGCCACTTAACAGGCGAGGGAATGACCGATGACCGAGACAAAACCGATTGACCCGCAGGAGTTGGTGAAGTGGCTGATGGCGTTGCGGCGGGCGATTAATACCCGCAATCTCTGAAAAAACGCAGGCCAAATGTGGGAAGCCGGGCAAGCCCGGCTCCCACAGACGCTAGCCAAGCCGTCGGCGTTCAAACCTTGAAGGGGGGTTATCAGAACGCTGGCACTACCGCGCCGTTGTACTTCTTCTCGATGAAGGCTTTGACTTCAGGGCTGGTCAGGGCCTTGGCCAGTTTCTGGATAGCCGCGCTGTCCTTGTTGTCTGGACGGGCTACCAGGAAGTTCACATACGGTGACTTGGCGTCTTCGATGATCAGCGCATCCTTGGCTGGGTTCAGGCCAGCTTCCAGGGCGTAGTTGGTGTTGATCATATCCAGGTCAACCTGGTCCAGAACCCGTGGCAGCAGCGCCGATTCCAGCTCCTTGAACTTCAGGTTCTTTGGGTTGCTCGCGATGTCTTTAGGCGTGGACAGGGCGTTGGTCGGGTCTTTCAGGGTGATCAAGCCCGCCTTTTGCAGCAGCAGAAGTGCGCGGCCGCTGTTGGAGCCTTCGTTGGGGATGGCCACGGTCGCGCCATCTTTCAGCTCAGCCAGGCTTTTGATTTTCTTCGAGTAACCACCGAAGGGTTCAACGTGCACGCCGATCACGGTGACCAGGTTGGTGCCTTTACCCTTGTTGAAGTTTTGCAGGTACGGCAGGGTCTGGAAGTAGTTGGCGTCCAGACGCTTCTCGGCCACCTGTACGTTCGGTTGCACGTAGTCGGTGAAGACCTTGATTTCCAGGTCCACGCCTTCCTTGGCCAGGGCTGGCTTGATCAGCTCAAGAATCTCGGCATGGGGAACCGGGGTGGCAGCCACCACCAGTTTCTCGCCAGCCTGGGCCAGGCTGGCAGTCAGGGCAGCCGCCAGTGCGGTGAATAACAGAACCTTTTTCATGCAGTGTCCTTATCGAAAATCCGGGGCGCCAGCGACGGCCGCTTTTTATGTGGTGTGCCAGCGAAGTGCTATCGCGACATGAAACGGACAATACCGATATTTTTTATTCCCGAACAATACCTTTTATTCACTTTGATATTCCATTTTGTTCATACAGACGATAAGCCTTCCAATAGACGCTTCAAAGCACTGCGCTCGGCATCGGTGCCGTCCTGCAGGATCTGCCGGACCTGCTGTTCGATCCCCGCCACCGACGGCGCATTCACCGGCAAATTCAAATGCTCCGGCAAAATCTCATCGCCACTGCTGACCAGCAGCGCAAAGTGAATGACGTTCTCCAGCTCGCGGGTATTGCCCGGCCAACTGTGGTGTTCCAGCACCCGTTGCGCCGCCTCGCCGATCAATGGCACAGGCAGGTCCAGGCGCTGGCTGTAGATGCCGAGGAAGTATTCGGCCAGGGGCAGGATATCGCCCACCCGCTCGCGCAGCGCCGGCAACTCAAGATGGCCTTCGTTGAGGTAATGGAACAGGCGCTCGTGGAATTTACCGACAGCCACCGCCTGGGCCAGGTCGATGCTGGTGGCCGCCACCAGGCGCACATCCACCGGGCTAGGCTGGTGAGCGCCGACGCGGGTCACTTCGTGGTTTTCCAGGGCGGCCAGCAACTTGACCTGGATCGGCAACGGCAAGTCGCCGATTTCATCGAGGTACAAGGTGCCGCCATTGGCCGACCCGAACCAACCGGCGCGACTGCTGGCCGCGCCGCTGTGGCTACCGGCGGCGTAACCAAACAGCTCCGCGTCGGCATAAGTGGGGCTGATGGCGCCGCAATTGACCGAGACAAACAAGCCGGCGCGGTCACTGCCGCGGTGGATGTGCCGTGCGAGCAATTCCTTGCCGCTACCGGTTTCACCGCGAATCAACACCGGCAAGGCGCGGGGGGCAAGGCTTTCGAGGTCTTCGCGCAGTTGCCGCGAACGCGGGTCGACAAACACCAGTGCCTTGGCGCGGATGCTGAGGGGACTTTTTTCGGCGTCAGGAAAGGTCAGCAGCGGCTGACCGAAATTTTCATGCAGGCTCATGGCAGACTCCCACCCCAATCCACTCAGGGACGGGGCGTTCAAGAAATATTACGCACGGCGCCGGGAGTGCTGCTCCAGGCGACTTTGCAGGCGATAGAGATAAGCGAAACCCTGCTCCCAGCGCTGGTGCCCGGACTTCACATTGATGTGCCCGGCACCGGCGAGAATCCCGGCCTCGGCGCCCCAGTTGCGCGCCAGTTCCATAGCACGAGGGGCGCTGACAGCGCTGTCGTTATCGGAGCTGACGACTTGGCTGGGGAACGGCAGCAAGTCGCTGGGGATCGGTGCGAAATTACGCAGGGCGGGCGCGCAGGCAGGTCGCTCGACATCGGCCGGAGCCACCAGCAAGGCGCCGCGCACCTGACGCAGGAAATGCACCGGCGCGGTAGCGGCCCAATGGGCGACCGTGATGCAGCCCAGGCTATGGGCGATCAGAATCACCGGGGTACTGTCGGCGGCAATGGCTTCGGCCAGCGCCGCTACCCAGTCTTCGCGGCGCGGGGTCAGCCAGTCGGCCTGCTCCACCCGAGCGCTGTTGGGCAGACTGTTCTGCCAGTGACTTTGCCAATGATCTTCTGGCGATCCTTGCCAGCCCGGCACGATCAGATAACGAATCGACTCGCTGTGCATGGGTGTGCCCTCCTGCAGCGTTTAACGTTGCTGACCAGTATAGGGACGAGGTTTATATTCGCTAAGGAATAAGAAGATATTTATTAATAACCAAAATGCATATTCAAGCTTTTATCTGCACGCTACAAATCAAAGCAGGCTGACTATGTTTCACGCCCTGGGCTATGCATTGGTGGCCAGCGGCAGTTTGCGGGAAGTGTTCGAGCGGATCGTCCGTTATCACCAGGTAGTCAGCGACGTCCTGGTACTGGAGCTGACCCGGGAAGGTGAGCGCTATTGCTTTCGTTTGCTGCAATCTGGCGACAGCCCGGCGCCGGCCTTCGAAGCCATCGATGCCTTTGCAGCGATTTATGTGCGCACCTGCCGCAACCGCCTGGGACGCGACTATGCACCGCTGGCGGTGTATTTGCGGCGACCGGAACCGGCCGATCCCACGTCCTGGCACACGGTGTTCCGCGCACCGGTATTCTTTGCCGCCGATGAAGACCGCCTGGAGTTCGCCGCCGTTGATTTCGACAGTCACCTGGACGACGCCAACCCGGAACTGGCCGAACACAACGAAACCGTACTCAACCGTACCCTCGCCCAACTGCAACCGCTGACCTGGGAACGCAGGGTGCGCTCGGCCATCGAAGCGCAACTGCCAGACGGCGAACCCAGCGCCGAGCGCATTGCCCAGGCCTTGCACTTGAGCCTGCGCAGCTTGCAGCGGCACCTGGCAGATGAAGGCTGTCGGTTTGATACGCTGCTCAATGAATGCCGGGAGAATCTGGCGCTGCTGCACCTGCGCGATCCCCAATGCTCATTGGCAGAGATCAGTCACTTGCTGGGGTTTGCCGATACCAGCAGTTTCAACCGCGCGTTCAAGCGCTGGACCGGGATGACGCCGGGGCAGTTTCGCGATGGGTTGAGGTAGGGGGATTTGCTGTGACAGCCGATCAGCGCCCGCGATCGCGCCGCAATAACTTCCTCACCCGCGCCACCAACTCCTTGGGCTCGAACGGTTTGAGCAAGTAATCATCCTCGTGCAGTTCCAGGCCGCGCAGGCGATCCTCAATCCCGTCCTGGGTGGTCAGGAACAATACCGGCGTCTCGCCCTTCTGACGGATCGCCTGCTGCAGCTTCCAGGCATTGAGCCCCGGCAGCATCACATCAAGGATCACCAGGTCGTATTCGCTGCTCTCGACAAAACGCTGGGCAGCCATGCCATTGGCCGCTACTTCAACCGTGTAACTGGCCTCGTTCAAGCCCCGGGCCATCCACTCTGCCGTCTCCGACTCGTGTTCCACTAGCAGCACACGCATAACACACCTCGAATAATCGTAACTGCAGGCTAACACCCTCAGGCGTGGGCCGCCTCCCGCAACCGCTGCGCATCGAGAATTTCGATCTCGCCATAGCCCAAACGCAGGATGCCCTGCCCTTGCAAGTCCTTGAGCAACGCGTTGGTGGTCTGGCGCGATAGGCTGAGCATCGCCGCCAGGTCTTCCTGGGGCAGTTGCAGCACACGTCTTGACCGTTCGATCTCGCCGTAGCCCTCGGCGATCATCAACAAACGGTGGGCCACCCGTACCGATGCCGGCATCAGGCTCAGTTGCTCGATGTTGATAAAGGTCAGGCGTAACTTTTGGCTCATCAGCAGGGCCATGTCGCGCCAGT
Source organism: Pseudomonas sp. C321 (assembly GCF_055407105.1). Classification (NCBI taxonomy): domain Bacteria; kingdom Pseudomonadati; phylum Pseudomonadota; class Gammaproteobacteria; order Pseudomonadales; family Pseudomonadaceae; genus Pseudomonas; species Pseudomonas sp. C321. The sequence goes on from NZ_JBUZRB010000012.1 coordinate 83,928, forward strand.
AAACGGGGGTTTCGTCGAGTATCTGCAGCAGGGCCGGCTGTGGCACCTGCAACAACGTGCAGGGCCCGACGGCGCAGGCGTCATGGGTACGCGGCAAACCGTCGAACAGGGAAATTTCGCCGAGCCAGTAAGGCGACTCCGCCAGGCTCAACACCGCCTCCTTGCCCTGCTCGTTCACCGCACTGATGCGCAAGATGCCTTCCAATACCGCATACAAGCCACACGGCGGGTCGCCGCGCTTGAACAGGTATTGCCCCGCCGTCAGCTGCCGCAAGCGGGCATGGGCGAGCAAGCTATCCTGTAACTGAGCAGGCAGGTGGCTGTACCAATGACCGGTCGACAGTCGTGGGGGCCATTTCTCTGCGTCCATGAGAACTCCGAAGATTGTCGGCCAGCTGACAGTTGGCCGCAGGCCGACAAGGCATGATCAACCATCCTACAGGAGGAATAACAATGAAAAGCCTCGTCGACCATCTCAGTCAATATGCCGCCTACCACCGTGACCCGCGCAACATTGCCAGCCACTTTATCGGCATCCCCTTGATCGTCGTCGCCGTCGCGGTCTTGCTCTCACGCCCCGAATGGTCGCTGGCCGGCTTCTGGCTGTCGCCGGCCGTGCTGCTGGCACTGTTCTCGGCCTGGTTCTACCTGCGCCTGGAATTGGCCCTCGGCGTGTTGATGACGGGGCTGATGGGCTTGTCGGTGTGGACAGGGCATGTGCTGGCGGCGCAAAGCACACTCGTCTGGCTCAGCAGCGGCATCGGCATGTTTGTGGTGGGCTGGGTGATCCAGTTTGTCGGCCATTACTACGAAGGCAGAAAGCCTGCGTTTGTCGATGACGTGTCCGGGCTGATTGTGGGGCCGTTGTTTGTGGTAGCGGAGTTGGCGTTTTTGCTGGGGTTGCGCCAGCAACTCAAGCGCCAGATCGAAGAGCGCTCGGGGCCAGTAGCGGTGCGTAACAAGAATGCCACGGCCTAACGATAGCGCTGCCGAAACGCCCGAGGGCAGACCCCTTTGGCCGCGCGGAACAGGCGCAATTGCGCGAGTGGCGGGTGCAGAGCTGGCACGAGCGCAGTAGAAAGAGTTTTAGGGATCACCACCTAACCCTGTAGGAGCCGGCTTGCCGGCGCCTACAGGTACATTGCTTAGGCCTTCTGCCAAACCTTGGGCTTGAAGAACAACGTCTCGCCGCGCGCCAGGCCGGTCAGGCTGTCGTGGTCTTTCACCACTTCAGCTTCGATCAGTTCGTTCTGGCCTTCGACTTTCAGGGTCACCCGAGTGGTCGCGCCCAGCGGTCGAATATCGCGCACTTGCGCCGCATGGTGATCTTCCAGTTCATGGCGCGACAGCGACACTTCATGGGGACGGAACAACACATGCTTGTCCTCCCCCAAATGCAAACGGTTGGAGTCGCCCAGGAAGTGGTAAACGAAATCGCTGGCCGGGTTTTCGTAGACTTCGCCCGGTGAGCCTATCTGCTCGATCACGCCCTTGTTCATCACCACGATACGGTCGGCGACTTCCATGGCCTCTTCCTGGTCGTGAGTCACAAACACCGAGGTCAGGTTGATGTCTTCGTGCAGACGCGCCAGCCAGCGGCGCAGTTCTTTACGGACCTTGGCATCGAGGGCACCGAAAGGCTCATCGAGCAGCAGCACTTTCGGTTCCACCGCCAGGGCGCGGGCCAGGGCGATACGCTGGCGCTGGCCACCGGAGAGTTGTTCCGGGTAACGGTCAGACAACCAGTCCAGCTGCACCATGTTCAGCAACTCATGAACCTTGACCGCAATCTGGCTCTCGGTTGGACGCTGTTTTTTCGGTTTCATGCGCAGGCCGAACGCGACGTTGTCGAACACCGTCATGTGGCGGAATAGCGCGTAATGCTGGAACACAAAACCGACGTTGCGATCACGCACATCGTGGCCAGAGACGTCTTCGCCGTGGAAGACGATGCTGCCGTCATCCGGGGTTTCCAGCCCGGCGATGATGCGCAGCAGCGTGGTCTTGCCGCAGCCGGACGGGCCGAGCAACGCCACCAGCTCGCCACTCTGGATGTCCAGATTGATGCTGTTCAGGGCCTTGAAGGCGTTGAAGTTCTTGCTGACATTACGGACTTCGATCGACATGGATTATTCCTCACCGCTACTTGCGCGCAGGCGGTTGATACGGTTCTCGCTCCACTGCTTGAGCAGCAGGATGAAGAGCGCCAGGATCAGCAACAGGCTCGCAACGGCAAACGCGGCGACGTGGTTGTATTCGTTGTAGAGAATCTCGACGTGCAGCGGCAACGTATTGGTGACGCCACGAATGTGCCCGGACACCACCGACACCGCACCGAACTCACCCATGGCCCGCGCAGTACACAGCACCACACCGTAGATCAGGCCCCACTTGATGTTCGGCACAGTGACATGCCAAAACATCTGCCAGCCGTTGGCACCCAACAGGCGTGCGGCTTCTTCTTCCTGGGTGCCCTGCTCTTGCATCAGCGGGATTAGTTCACGGGCCACGAACGGCACGGTGACGAAGATCGTCGCCAGCACGATGCCCGGCAAGGCGAAGACGATCTGGATGTCGTGATCCTGCAACCACGGGCCAAAGAAGCCCTGGGCGCCGAACATCAGCACATAGACCAGGCCGGCGATCACTGGCGATACCGAGAACGGCAGGTCAATCAGCGTCACCAGCATGCTCTTGCCACGGAACGAGTACTTGCTCACGCACCAGGCGGCGCTGACCCCGAACACCACGTTGAGCGGCACCGAAATAAGCACGGCGATAACTGTCAGTTTCAGTGCCGACAGCGCGTCGGGTTCAAAGATCGCGGCGAAGAACGCACCCAAACCCAGTTTCAGGCCCTGGGACACCACGATAAACAGCGGCAGCAGCAAAAACAGGGCGAAGACCAGCCAGCCAAGGCTGATCAGGATGCGCCGGGATACGGCGCTGCCACGGCGGGCAGCGTTGGCCGACGAGGCGGCGGCAATAGACGATTGGGACATTGTGCGCGCCTCCTTATGGACGTTCGATGCGCCGCTGCAACAAGTTGATCAGCAGCAGCAGGACAAAGGAAACCACCAGCATCAGCACGCCGATGGAGGTAGCGCCGGTGTAGTCGTATTGGTCGAGCTTGACCATGATCAGCAGCGGCAGGATCTCGGTTTTCATCGGCATGTTGCCGGCGATGAAAATCACCGAACCGTACTCACCGACACCTCGGGCGAAGGCCAGCGCGAAGCCGGTCAGCCAGGCGGGCAGCAACGCCGGTACGAGAATGTAGCGGAACACCTGCAACGGCTTGGCACCCAGGCAGGCAGCAGCTTCTTCGATTTCCCGGGGGATATCGGCCAGCACCGGCTGCACCGTACGCACCACAAATGGCAGCGTGACGAAAGTCAGCGCCAGGGTGATGCCCAGCGGGGTGTAGGCGATCTTGAAGCCCAGGTCGGCGGCGAACTGGCCCACCAGGCCGGCAGGCGCATATAAAGCAGTCAGTGCGATACCGGCCACTGCGGTGGGCAGGGCGAACGGCAGGTCGATCATCGCGTCGATGATCTTGCGGCCGGGGAAGGTGTAGCGCACCAGCACCCAGGCCAGCAGCGTGCCGATCACGCCGTTGATGATTGCGGCGTACAGCGCGGTGCCGAAGCTGAGCTTCAACGCCGCCAACACGCGAGGCGCCGAGATGATGGCCCAGAACTGATCCCAGGTGAGTTGGGCGGCATGCACAAACATCGCCGCCAGCGGTATGAGCACAATCAGACTGAGGTACACCAAGGTGTAGCCCAGCGTCAGCCCGAAGCCGGGTATGACGGGGGAGGTACGACGCGACATAAAAGTCCTTGGTTAACGGGTAGATGCCACTGTAGGAGCGAGCTTGCTCGCGAAGAACTCAAGGGCAGCGCGTTCATTCAGAATGCCCGCGTCATTGTTGACGATCTTCGCGAGCAAGCTCGCTCCTACAGGTAGTGTGGCTTACTGGGCAGTGTAGATCTGGTCGAACACGCCACCGTCATTGAAGAATTTCGGTTGGGCAGTTTTCCAGCCGCCGAAGTCTTTGTCGATAGTCACCAAGGCCAGTTTCGGGAACTGCTGGGCGTATTTGGCGGCCACGTCCTTGTCACGTGGACGGTAGAAGTTCTTCGCCGCGATTTCCTGACCGGCCGGGCTGTACAGGTGATTGAGGTACGCCGTGGCGATCTCGGTGTTGCCCTTTTTCTCGGCGTTCTTGTCAACCACGGCCACTGGCGGCTCGGCGAGGATCGACAGCGATGGAACCACGATGTCGAACTTGTCGGCACCGCCGTCTTCTTTCAGCGCCAGGAAGGCTTCGTTTTCCCAGGCCAGCAACACGTCACCCTGACCGTTGTTGACGAAGGTAATGGTCGAGCCACGGGCGCCGGTGTCGAGGATCGGCACGTGCTTAAACAGCTCCTTGACGTACTCCTGGGCCTTGGCTTCGCTGCCACCGGCCTTGAGGCCATAAGCCCAGGCGGCGAGGAAGTTCCAGCGCGCGCCGCCGGAGGTTTTCGGGTTAGGGGTGATCACCGAGACGTCGTTTTTGATCAGGTCGCCCCAGTCCTTGATGCCTTTAGGGTTGCCCTTGCGCACCAGGAACACGATGGTCGAGGTGTACGGGGTGCTGGCGTCCGGCAGGCGGGTTTGCCAGTTTTCCGGCAGGGTCTTGCCCAGTTTGGCAATTTCGTCGATGTCGCCGGCCAGGGCCAGGGTGACTACGTCGGCACGCAGGCCGTCGATCACGGCCCGGCCTTGCTTGCCCGAACCACCGTGGGATTGCTGGATCTTGACGTTGTCGCCCGGATGCTCTTTCTTCCAGAAGCTGGTGAACTCAGCGTTGTAATCCTGGTACAGCTCACGGGTAGGGTCGTACGAGACGTTGAGCAACTCGTAGTCCTTGGCAACGGCGGAGCCTGCAAAGACGGCGCTGGCCAGTGCAGCCAGGGCATAACGGCGAATCGACGACATAGAGAAGCTCCTGAAATTCTTGTGTGTTGGCTTTTTCTTATAAGTACAGGTGACGCAATCGAATCGCCGATCTTGCTTTAGCTCGACTTGTTACCCGGATTCTGCAAACGGAATTTCTCTTTGCGCTCGATCTGTACCACTTGTGCGTTGTGCACGGTGATCTCCACTGCGCCAAACCGCAGATCGCGCAGGGCGCTCTGGATCTCGCGCAAAATGGCTGCTTCGTCCTGGCCGTCAACGCTACGTAGAGATGCGCTCATGGTCGTGCTCCTGAAATGAGAAGTGCCTGGCAGTGGCGGCACTGCTTGCGGCGTGAGGGCGATAGTAGATAAGCGCGGATATTCTTAAAAATACTATTTAAGAATGTTTATATAACCAGAAAGAATTTTCTGGCGGCGCGGGGGGTTGCGACGGTTTTTTGCGGGGAAGATATTTCGTAGCAGGGTTCTAACGAATCGCGGGCGCCCTCTCCCACTCAATTTCATTGGCCGGCATCGGCTTGCCAAACCAATACCCCTGGGCCATGTCGCACTGCAGGTCCAGCAGGAACCGCGCCTGCTCAACCTGCTCGATGCCTTCAGCATGCACCTGCATGCCCATGCTCTGCGCCAGGGCAATCACCACCCGCACGATCGCCGCGTCATCTTCATCCCACGGCAGACCGGCGACGAAGCCCTGGTCAATCTTGAGCTTCTGCACCGGCAAGCGCTTGAGGCGCAGCAGCGACGAATAGCCGGTGCCAAAATCGTCGATGGCCAGGCGCAAGCCCAGTTCCCGCAGGCGGTGCAGTTGCTCCAGGGCCACTTCCGGATCGTTCATCACCGCGCTTTCGGTGACTTCCAACTCCAGCAAGGCCGGGTCCAGGCCGGTCTCGTGCAACACCTTGGCTACCTGGTCGTACAGCTCGCGCCGGGCAAACAAGCGGCTGGAGACATTCACTGCAAGGAACGACAAGTCCACACCCTGCGCCAGCCATTGGCACATCTGGCGACAGGCCTGGTCCATGACCCACGCATCGATGTCGACAATCAGCCCAGTGCGTTCGGCGATGGGGATAAATTCCGCAGGCGCAAGCAGGCCGCGCACTGGATGTTGCCAGCGCACCAAGGCTTCGACGCCGATCAGGCGGCTGCCTTGCAGGTCGTGCACAGGCTGGTAATAGACCCGCAACTCCTGCTGTTCAAGGGCACGGCGCAGTTCGCTGGCGATCGCTACTCGGTGCTGGGCGTGGGCGGTAAGCTCTTCGGTGTACAAGGCGTAATCTTCGCGGCCGGCACTTTTGGCCTTGAACAGCGCGGAGTCTGCGTTGCGCAGCAGTTGCTCGGCGCTCAGGGCATCGCTGGGAAACAAGCTGATGCCAATGCTGGCGCTGATAAAGAGTTGATTGCCGTCGAAGGTAAACGGATCTTTCATGCTGTCGATGATCAGTTGTGCCATGGCGGCAGCCTGAACCACCTGTGGACAACTTTCCGCCAGCACCGCGAACTCATCGCCCCCCAAGCGCGCCAGGGTTACGCCGGGCCCAAACAGGCCTTGCAAACGTTCGCCCACAGCCTTGAGCAACTGGTCGCCGACATTGTGGCCGAGGCTGTCGTTGATGATTTTGAAGTGGTCCAGATCGAGCAACAGCAGCGCGCAACCACGCTTGTTAGTCTGCGCCGACGCCAGCGCCTGCTTGGCACGGTCAGTGAACAGCAGGCGGTTGGGCAGGTCGGTCAGCGGGTCGTGGTGCGCCAGGTGCGCCAGTTCGTGCTCGGAATGTTTGATCGCGCTGATATCGGAGAATACGGCTACGTAGTGGCTGATTCGACCGTGATCATCATGGATGACCCGGATCGTCTGCCACTGTGGATAAATTTCGCCGCTTTTTCGGCGGTTCCAGATCTCGCCGCTCCATTCGCCGTCGCGCCCGAGGGCTTGGAACATTTCTTCATAAAAAACCGCCGAATGGCGCCCGGATTTAAACAGGCTGGGCTGGCGACCCATGACGTCTTCACATCGGTAGCCGGTGATTTCGATAAAGGCACGGTTGACGTGGACAATCAGGCCTTGGGCGTCGGTGACCAGCACCCCTTCGCGGGTGCAATCGAACACCGCTGCAGCCTGGCGCAGGCGCTCGCGATTTTCCTTCAAGGGTTGCTGGATCAGGTTTGTCCGCGCAAAACGGGCGCACAGTAGAAAAATAACAAGGGCACTCAGGCTAATCCAGGCATACCCCCGCACTATCGACCAGTGGATCAACTCCGTCGGCTCATCGAAAAGATTGATCAATAACCGCTGGCTGAGCTGTATCCACACAATAGAAACCAGCAGGTACACCAGCCCTGCACGCAGGGCACCTCGGTATGAAAACAGCATATAGTCAGTAATCCTTACTCAAAAACCAGAATCACCCTACAAAGAGTCAGGAGTATAGGGTAAGAAACACTTTGTAAGTCTTATCTGAAACGGTGACTGGTTTTATCCGTGTGCTGAGTGATAATGCGGATGCTATTTTTTTCTTTATCTGAGGGCCATACAACCTATGTGGTACAACGGTTTTCTTGACTTGTCGGCCTGGCAACTGGTGGCAGTCACTCTGTTGATGACCCACGTGACCATTGTCGGGGTCACCGTCTATCTACACCGTTATTCAGCCCACCGCTCCCTGGAGCTCAATGCTGGCCTGAAACACTTCTTCCGCTTCTGGCTGTGGCTGACCACGGCGCAGAACACTCGCGAGTGGACTGCCATCCACCGCAAACACCACGCCAAGTGCGAAACCGTCGACGATCCTCATAGCCCGGTGATCAAGGGCCTGTCCACCGTCCTGCGCAAGGGCGCCGAGCTGTACCGCGCCGAGGCGGAAAATCCCGAGACCCTGCGCATCTACGGCAAGAACTGCCCGGAAGACTGGATCGAACGTAACCTCTACACCCGCTTCCCGATGCTGGGCGTGGCAATCATGGGTGTGATCGACCTGCTGCTGTTCGGCACCATCGGCATCACCATCTGGGCCATCCAGATGATGTGGATTCCGTTCTGGGCCGCCGGCGTGATCAACGGCCTGGGCCATGCCGTCGGCTACCGCAACTTCGAATGCCGTGACGCGGCGACCAACCTGATCCCATGGGGCATCATTGTTGGCGGCGAAGAGCTGCACAACAACCATCACACCTACCCCAACTCCGCCAAGTTGTCGGTGAAGAAATGGGAATTTGACATGGGCTGGGCCTGGATCAAGGTGTTCAGCTTCCTGCGCCTGGCCAAGGTCCAGCGCGTTGCGCCCATCGCCCACCGGGTCGAAGGCAAGGGCCACCTGGACATGGATACCGCCATGGCGATCCTCAACAACCGTTTCCAGATCATGGCCCAGTATCGCAAGTTGGTGATTGCGCCGCTGGTCAAGCAGGAGCTGGAGAAGGTCGATCATTCCGTCCGCCACCAGTTCCATCGCGCCAAGCGCCTGCTGTCGCGGGAAACCAGCCTGCTGGATGACCGCCATCACCTGCGCATCCAAAGCATGCTGGAGCACAGCCAGGCGCTGAAAGTGATCTACGAAAAACGTCTGGCGCTGCAACAGATCTGGCTCAAGACCAGCACCAATGGCCACGACATGCTGGCGGCGATCAAGGAATGGGTCCACGAGGCCGAGGCCAGCGGGATTCAATCCCTGCGTGACTTTGCCCATCAGTTGAAAACCTACTCACTGCGCCCTGCAACGGTCTGATTGGATGCCCGAGGGCTTGTTGTGGCGAGGGGCTTGTCCCCTCGCCACAGAAACCCCTTCCCACAGTTTTTTGGCGCCATTGCACAGTCGCCGAATTTTCCGTCTCAATCACCACCAATAACGGAACTTCGCTGCAAATCTCCTCTCTCAAACAACACTTCGCCATCCTGGCGCACCTTGTTGTGACCGCTATCTGATCCTGCGGCACGCCCAGAGAGAGTTGTGCCGATGGTCCACGAAAAAACCTCCCCACCCGATATTCCCATCGCTGAGCAGACACGACCTGCGGTTGCCGCCACGTTGCTGGCGCTCAAGCATGCCCAGGGCGAAGTGGAGCGCCTGAGTGAACGCGAGCAGTTGTTGAGTTCGTTACTGGTCAGCGTCAACGCCGTGCTGTGGGCGATCGAGTGGGACACCCGTCGCGTGCTGTACGTCAGCCCAGCCTACGAGCGCATTTTTGGTCGCGCGGCGGACCTGTTGATGGCCGACCATAGGGAATGGCACAACAGCATCCACCCCGAAGACGTCGATCACGCCGAACACAGCCTGGCGCTGGTGCTGGACAAAGGCGCCGTGGAAGACCGCCAGTACCGCATCATCACCACAGACGGGCAGATCCGCTGGCTCAGCGATAAATGCTTTACCAACCAGCAGGCCGAACCCGGTCAGCCGATCATCGTGGTGGGTATCGCTGAAGACATCACCGAAAAAAAGCAGTTGGAGCTGGAACTGCAACGCCTGGCCACCACCGATGCGCTGACCAAAAGCAGCAACCGTCGGCACTTCTTCGAATGCGCCAACCATGAATTCGAGCGCGCCTGCGTCCAAGGCACGCCACTGGCATTTCTGTTGCTGGACATCGATGACTTCAAGACCGTCAACGATACCTACGGCCATCTGGAGGGTGATCAGGTGCTGCAGCGTATCGCCGAGAGCGGTCGAGGAGTTTTACGCCGTGGTGATTTATTCGGGCGCATTGGCGGCGAAGAGTTTGCCGCAGCGCTGCCCGGTTGCGCGCCGGAAATGGCCAGGCAGGTGGCCGAGCGTCTGGGGCAGGAGATTGCGCAGCTAAGTTTCAGCCATGAAGAACAGAGCTACGGAGTAACTGCCAGCCAGGGCTTGGCAAACATGACTGGCGACGATGCGAACCTCGACAGCCTGTTCGCCCGAGCCGATACGGCGATGTATGAGGCCAAGCGCCAGGGCAAGAATCGAGTTATCTCAGGCTGATGATCAGCATCAAACCTTGCGGATGCGCATCAGCTCCGACAAACCTACCTTGAGCAACCGCGCCGTCTTGCCCCTGGCCAGTTCCTCGACGCCTTCATGCTCGGTCAGCCGCGCCAATTGCGCCGCTATGTTCACCACCAGTGCTTCACGGGAATACACCCCGCCTTCCAGGGAATAAATCGCCGCGATCAGCTGACGCAGTTCCAGCGGCAAGCGCCAGCGGATGCGCAATGCCGAGCCGTAGTTGGCGCCGAAGGTATACAGGGACTCGCCAATCAGTTCGACATCCAGTTCGCCACCGCCCTGGCGCCACTCCTGTAAACACCGCAGCAGCGCCAAATCGCCCAGCCGGTGGAGAATGCCGGCGCTGTAGCAGCGCTCATGGTCCAGATCAAGCATCCGCGCGAGGGAGCGAGCGTAATCGGCGGTACGCTGGGACAGTTGCCAGTGACGTTCGGCGTAATCCACCAGGCTGGCGTCGCTCAAGATCACGTTGTGCTTTAGGGCCAGGCCCAGGATCAAATTCATGCTCTGCCCGGCCGCCAGCTTGTGCAGGGCCATGGACAAGGTTTGCACCGGCACGCCGTGATGCCCGGCGCTGTTGGCGGCGGCGATCAGTACGGCGGTGATTTGCGGATCAACCTTGATCTGCTCTTCCAAGCGCCTGAGGTCCAGGCCTTCCGGCGCAAGACTGTGTTGCACCACCGCCTTGACGTCGACCCGCAGCGGCGCGCCATCGGACAGTTCGCGGCGGTGCTCCAGGAACGCCGGAAGGGTCATGCCGGCGGCCAGGGCCGGGGCTTCACAGCAAACGGTTTCACCCTCGTTAAGCAGCAAGTCCTGCAGACGCTGGGTCAGGCCTTCCATGTTAAGGGGTTTAGTCAAGTACGCGGTCGGCGCCAGGGGCAATGCTTCGCGCACGCTGGCGCTGTCGTTGCGGGTGCTCAGCAGGATGAACGGCAACGCCGGTGTACGTCGACGCTGGCGCACGGTACGCAACAGGCTCAGGCCGTCGACGCCGGGCAGATCCCAGTCGGCGATGATCAGGTCGTAGGGTTTTTCACTCAATAGCGCAGCCGCTTGCTGCCCGTCGGCGCACACGTCCAGCCGTGCGTCACAGCGCACATTCAACAATACCTGCTTGAGCAGATCCCGCGACCAGGGGTCCGCCTCGGCGATCAACACACGGGGTACAGCAGGCAAATCAACAGCAACCATCCAGCACGCTCCCTCTGCAATCCTTGCACCTTAGACAATGCAGGCATTTGGATACAGGAAAATCCCCTCGATATGTTTCTGAGGGTACAAAAAAACCGCCGAAGCGGTTTTTTTGTAGATCAGGTCACGCTAAATCAGAGCTCGGAGAAGCACTCTTCAATGATCGCCAGACCTTTATCCAGTTGCTCGTCCGGCGAAGTCAGCGGCACCAGTACGCGCAACACGTTGCCGTAGGTACCGCAGGACAGCAGGATCAAACCCTTGTCGCGGGCCTTGGCGACCACGGCGGCCACGGCCGGGGCGTTCGGCTTGTGGCTGTCGCCATCGACGAACAGCTCAACAGCGATCATCGCGCCCAGGGCACGCACGTCACCGATCACCGGGTACTTGGCCTGGATGGCCTTGAGGCCGGTCACCAGACGCTCGCCCACCGCCTTGCAGCGGTCCAGCAGGTGCTCTTCTTCGAACACTTCCATCACCGCCAGCGCAGCAGCGCAAGCGATCGGGCTACCGGCGTAGGTGCCGCCCAGGCCGCCTGGCGCAATGGCGTCCATGTATTCAGCCTTGCCACACACACCGGCCAGCGGGAAGCCGCCAGCGATGGATTTGGCGAAGGTGGTCAGGTCGGCGGCAACGCCCATCTGTTCCATGGCGAAGAAAGTACCGGTGCGGCCAGCGCCGGTTTGCACTTCGTCGGCGATCAGCAGGATGCCGTGCTGGTCGCACAGTTCGCGCAGGCGCTTCATGAAGGCTTTAGGCGCGACGTAGAAACCGCCTTCGCCCTGCACCGGTTCGATGATGATGGCCGCGATATCACGTGGCTCGGCATCGTTTTTGAAGATGCGTTCGATGCTGGCGATGGAATCATCCACGCTCACACCGTGCAGGTCGTTCGGGTACAGCGCACGGAAGATACCGCCAGGCATCAGGCCCATGCCGGCCGAGTAAGGCACGACTTTACCGGTCAGGCCCAGGGTCATCATGGTGCGACCGTGGTAAGCGCCAGTGAAGGCAATCACGCCGGCACGGCCAGTGGCGGCGCGGGCGATTTTCACGGCGTTTTCTACAGCTTCGGAACCGGTGGTCACCAGCAGGGTTTTCTTGGCGAAATCACCAGGCACCTTGGCGTTAACTTTTTCGCACAGCTCAACGTAAGGTTCGTACGCCAGCACCTGGAAGCAGGTGTGGGTCAGCTTGTTCAGCTGGGCGGTCACGGCCGCGATGATTTTCGGGTGCAGGTGGCCGGTGTTCAGCACGGCGATACCGCCGGCGAAGTCGATGAACTCACGACCTTCAACGTCGGTCACGGTGGCGTTCTTCGCCGACTCGGCAAAGATCGGGTGAATCTGGCCAACACCGCGCGGTACTGCGGCTTCGCGGCGTTTCATCAGGGAAGCGTTGGTCTTGCTCATCAAAAAAGTCCTCATTCGCCGCTCATCGGGCGGCGTAGCTCAAGGAGTACGTGGCGGGAGGCAACTACGGCAGCATGCGATGATCGACTGCCACAGCTTTCCGGCCACTTGCGTAATAACGTTTTGAAACACGCAAAGGGACAGCGCTCTCGTGCCCTTTGCGTTTAACGCAATGCCTTGCCGGGTTTAGATACCCAGGCAGAGGTATTTGATTTCCAGGTAATCCTCGATCCCGTACTTGGAGCCTTCACGGCCCAGGCCCGAAGCCTTGATGCCGCCAAACGGCGCCACTTCGTTGGAGATCAACCCGGTGTTGACGCCGACCATACCGTATTCCAGGGCTTCGGCCACACGGAACACACGACCCAGGTCTCGGGCGTAGAAGTAGGAGGCCAGGCCGAACTCGGTGTCGTTGGACATCGCAATCACTTCGGCTTCGTCTTTGAAACGGAACAACGGTGCCAATGGACCGAAGGTTTCTTCCTTGGCCACGGCGGCGTTCTTCGGCACGTTGACCAGGATGGTCGGCTCAAAGAAGTTACCTTCCATGACCTTGCCCCCGGCCAGCAGCGTTGCGCCTTTGCTCAGGGCATCGGCGATGTGTTCCTGAACCTTGGCCACGGCTTTTTCGTCGATCAACGGGCCGGTAGTAGTGCCTTCTTCCAGACCATTGCCGATCTTCAGTTTGGCCACCGCCACTTTCAGTTTCTCGGCGAACGCGTCGTACACCGAATCCTGAATGTACAGGCGGTTGGCGCAGACACAGGTCTGGCCGTTGTTACGGTACTTGGAGATGATCGCGCCTTCGACGGCCTTATCCAGGTCTGCGTCGTCGAACACGATGAACGGCGCGTTGCCACCCAGCTCCAGGGAGACTTTCTTGATGTCCTTGGCGCATTCGGCCATCAATTGGCGACCGATTTCGGTGGAGCCGGTGAAGGACAGTTTGCGCACGATCGGGTTGCTAGTCAGCTCGCTGCCGATATCGCCAGCACTGCCGGAGACCACGCTGAAAACGCCTTTGGGAATACCGGCACGCTGGGCCAGTTCAGCCAAGGCAAACGCGGAGAACGGCGTTTGCGAGGCGGGCTTGAGCACCATGGTGCAACCGGCAGCCAGGGCCGGGCCGGCTTTACGGGTGATCATCGCGGCGGGGAAGTTCCACGGCGTGATAGCCGCGGTCACGCCGATCGGCTGCTTGATCACGATCAGGCGCTTGTCCGGCTGATGGCCGGGAATCACGTCACCGTAAATGCGCTTGGCCTCTTCGGCGAACCACTCGATGAACGAGGCGGCGTAGACGATTTCGCCCTTGGCTTCGGCCAGCGGCTTACCCTGTTCCAGGGTCATCAGGCGAGCCAGGTCGTCCTGGTTTTCGATGATCAGTTCAAACCAGCGACGCAGCTTGTTCGCACGGTCCTTGGCGGTCAGTGCACGCCAGGCCGGCAGGGCCTTGTCGGCCGCTTCGATGGCGCGGCGAGTTTCGGCGGCGCCCATTTTCGGCACGGTACCCAGAATTTCGCCGGTAGCCGGGTTGTTAACCTTGATCGTCTGACCGTTGTCCGCATCGACCCAAGCGCCATCAATGAAGGCTTGCTGGCGGAACAACTGGGTGTCTTTAAGCTGCATGTCGGCTTTCCTTAACAGCACCGCGCGCGCGCGGAGCAAATTAGAGTTGTTGAAAGGCGCCTTGAAGGCTGCCGTCAGGGAAATCATTCACCGGGCGCAAGCACATAAATAGCGCACGAAAGACAGATGTGCGGTTCAGCACCCAGGGAGGAGCGTTTGAAATCTCAAACGAATCCTAGGATCAATGGGGGTAAAGGACAATAGTCTGTTCGAAAAAAAGAACAAAAACGGCGTACTTGTCGAAGTTTTCTGATAAGCGTACTTGCGCCTGGTTCAGTGCCAACAACCCATACCGCCCGGGGCAGAGCCTCGACACTCCAGAATCCTGCCGGCAGACGGCCGAAAACCAGCATGGACGCCCAAGGTCGACATGGGTATGATGGCGCCCGCACAAGCATCCGTAGCTCAGCTGGATAGAGTACTGCCCTCCGAAGGCAGGGGTCGTGGGTTCGAATCCCGCCGGGTGCACCATATAGCTGTTTAGACCTGTCTCCGACAGTCTACGAAACACCTCAAGAAGCCCGCCTAGTGCGGGCTTTCTTGTTTCTGGCTATCCATCCCTGTCCACCCCTATAACTTCCCGCCGTGTGTGCCCACTTGTATGCTTTGAGATTCATTGAACTGGAGGCATACACGCAACATCAAACGCCGCCCACTGGCAGATACCACGCTTGCAGGCCTGAAGCCTGAGCACGCTACGTATCGGGAGCAAGATGGCAACGGCCTGTACTTTGTAAGCGCCTCATAAACCCCACATACCAAACGATGGGCTTAATGGTTACCGTGGCATCTCTGGCGAGCAGTTCCACGGCAGCAAGGCTTCGAAGTCTTC
>NZ_JBUZRB010000013.1:0-90506 GCF_055407105.1 Pseudomonas sp. C321
CCGCCTTGGGCTTTAGAAATTTAACCAATTACATAGCCAGGTGCTTGCTGAAGTCAGGAGGGTTTAGAAATCAGCTACACCCTTAAATGCGAAGAGCCGCTTAACGGCTTCCTGGCACTGGACTCGATCTTTCTCGGCAATATCAACCTGGACCGGATCAAGGCCGATAACTGGACCCTGGACATGACCGGGCGCTACAACCTGGATAATCGCTGGCAGTTCGATGTGAACTTGCCGGTGATATACCGCGAGTCGACGTATCAGTCCGGTGGCGCCAATGGCGGCAGCGGCACGGCAACTTCAGAGGAGTCAGTCAGTCGCGATCCGACTATTGGCGACGTCAACTTCGGGGTCGCCTACAAATTCCTTGATGAAACGCCCAACCTGCCGGACGCCGTGGTTTCACTGCGGATCAAGGCCCCAACAGGCGAGGAGCCATTCGGCATCAAGCTGGTGCGTTCGCCTAATAACGATAACCTGTTTGTGCCAGAAAACCTGCCCACCGGCAACGGCGTCTGGTCGATTACGCCAGGCATCTCCCTGGTCAAGACCTTCGACCCGGCAGTGCTGTTTGGCAGTTTGTCCTACACCCATAACTTCGAAGACTCGTTTGACGACATCAGCTCTACGGTCAACGAAAAAGTCGGTGGCAAGGTACGCCTGGGTGACAGCTTCCAGATAGGCGTGGGTGTCGCTTTTGCGCTGAACGAGAAAATGAGCATGTCGTTCTCGGTCTCGGACCTGATTCAGCGCAAGAGCAAGCTCAAGCCTGACGGCGGCGACTGGCAGTCGGTGGTATCGAGCGATGCCAACGCCGGTTATTTCAACGTCGGCATGACCATTGCGGCCAGTGAAAACCTGACCATCGTGCCCAACCTGGCCATCGGCATGACCGACGATGCGCCGGACTTCACCTTCAGCCTGAAATTCCCGTACTACTTTTGATCAGCCCGCAAAGGGAAAAGCCCCGCCGCGATAAGGGTCGCGACGGGGCTTTTGTTTACCCGCCCTAGCGGATCTGGTGTTTGTGCAGCAACCGGTAGAACGTGGGCCGGGAAACCCCCAGCACGCGGGCTGCGACACTGAGGTTGTCGCTGTGCCGGTTGAGCACATCGCACAGCGCCTGACGTTCGGCGCGGTGCTTGTAATCTTCTAGTGTAGCCATAGGTAGCGCGATTGCATGCTGGCTTTGCAAGCCCAGATCGAGCGCTTCAATCTGCCGCCCTTCAGCCAGCACCAGGCCGCGCCGTACCCGGTTGGCCAGCTCACGTACATTGCCCGGCCAGCCGTGTTTGCCCATGGCTACCAGCGCATCCTCGCTGAAACTGCGGGGGCGGCGGCCGGTTTCCTGGCTATAGAAATGGGCAAAGTGGTTGGCCAGCATCCCGACGTCGCCGTGACGCTCGCGCAAGGGCGCGGTCACTACTTGCAGGACATTGAGCCGGTAATACAAGTCTTCGCGAAAGGTGCCCTTCTCGATTGCCGCTTCCAGGTCGACGTGGGTAGCCGCCAATACCCGTACATCCACTGGAATCGGCTGGCTGCCGCCGACCCGCTCGATGTGTTTCTCCTGGAGAAAACGCAGCAGATTGGCTTGTAGCTCCATTGGCAGGTCGCCAATTTCATCGAGAAACAAGGTGCCGCCATGGGCGGCTTCGATACGACCGACCTTGCGTTGATGAGCGCCGGTAAACGCACCTTTTTCATGCCCAAAGAGTTCGGACTGGATCAGGTGTTCAGGGATAGCCCCGCAGTTGATTGCCACAAATGGCTTGGCATGGCGTTGGGACTGCCGGTGCAGGGTCTTGGCTACCAGTTCCTTGCCGGTGCCGCTGTCGCCACGAATCAGGATCGGCGACTCAGTGGGTGCCAGTTTGGCCAACAGCTTGCGCAGTTCGCGGATCGGGCGGCTGTCTCCCAACAATTCGTGCTCCGGTTCATCGACATGGGCGTTGCCTTTACCGCGCAGCCGCGCCATGCCAAAGGCCCGGCCCAAGGTGACCTGGACCCGGGAAACATCAAACGGCAAGGTGTGGAAGTCGAAAAACCACTCGCAGACAAAGTCACCGACCTTTTGCAGGCGCAACACGTCCTGGCTAAGCACCGCGATCCATTCCGTACCACTGCGACTGATCAACTCCTTGATCGCCTCGGGCTGCTCCAGGTGAAACGGCTGCAGGCGCAGCAGCCCCACGTCACAGGATCGGTCACCGACCGCTTCCAGGGCGCAGCTGTCAACCTCCCATCCAGCCATGCGCAAACCGGGTATTAGCCGGTCGCAGTCACCACAGGGCTCGACCACAAGCAGACGACGCAGGGCAGGTGTAATAACCATGACTATTCCTTGGCGTCAAAATCATTAAGTTATTTAGAAACAACAGTTTGGAAAGGTTGTTGCTAACCCTAGCAAGATCTTGACGCCCCCTTGTATCGTTTCGCTATAAGTTTGCTGCCAAATACTTCCTTGAGCAGCCAATAAATAGAAAAACCCACTAGTTCAAACTTTCAACGAGCTTTCAAAACCGCGATTTACATGACTTTAATCAGGGAAAGTTGAATTTTCTTGCTCTAGCATGTGACCCGTACCCCACCTTCGCGCATCAGTACATGTACTAGCCGAACGGTAAGCCCAACCGACGGCACATCTTTTGATTGGGCATTTAGAGAGAAGACCCCATGAACGCCCCGCTCCGTTTCAACGAAGCACTCTTGATCGCCGGCCACGCCTTTGAACCCTTTCAATGTGTGGCTTGGGCCCCGCAAGACGGCAATGGCGAACTCAGCCTGTCCGTTGTCGACCGCACCAATAACCGCATCGGGCGCAAACAGATCTCTCTCAGCGCATACTCCGATCCCAAGCAACTGGAATCTCTGCTGCTGCAAGCGCGAGCCGAACTTGATAAAAACGGCTACCAGTTACAATCCTGGGCAATGCCGGAGTAACGACTCGCAGAGCCTGGAGTGAGGTCTCATTGATCCTCACTCCAGGCCCTGGTTGATCTAACGATTAACGACCTCGATAAAGAACACCGTTTGCGCTACTTCATAAGAGCTGTTCGTGCAAAGAACATAAATCAGTTGTTCAGGATTGGATGCACGCCTTTTCAACTGTCAGCCGTGGTAGCGCGTCACCACCCCACGAAACGCCCCATCCCGCCCATGACCGGCCAGCAGGATCTTGCCATCTGGTTGAAGAACCAGTGCCGTCGCGGTGTCCAGGCTACGCCCCAGTCGCGTGCGGACCCAACCGCGACCGCTGGCAAAGGTCGGGTCCGGGCTGCCATCTGGCAGATGCCGGGCGACAACAAAATCCGCAGCAAAACCACCGATTGTTGCGCCAGCCATGACCAGCTTGCCATCCCCCTGCTCCGCCACCGCTTGCCATTGGCACGGGCTACCGGCAATCGCCGTCAGTAACGGTTGGCCGTGATTGAATGCCGGATCAGCCTCACCGTCGGCATCGACGGCCAGGGCCATGGCATGGATCGGCTCACGGCTGCTGCCCACGCCATGCAACCGACCGTCACGGCACTGGATGACCTGGCTAAAATGGGCGTTGCGCCCTTGCGCCGAGATTCGTGCGAAGCCCTGCTCGGCAAACGTTTCATCCAGACTGCCATCTGCCCGATAACGGGCCAGTAGCGCCTGCTGGGGAACGTCGATGGAGCCTGCCACAACGATGGCGCCATCCGACTGCAGGTGGACGCTGGACAACCAAGTGCTGAGCAGCAACCGCCGCACCATGACAAAACCACGACCATTGAACGTGGTATCGAGGCGACCATCAGGCTCCAGGCGAATCAGCAGCCCCGTATGATTGGCCAGTTCAAAAGAATGATTGGCTACCAGCAGGATTCGACCGTCAGGTTGCACACACGCCGCGCAAGCCTCGGCGCCGGGAATTCCTGGCGGTAGCCACGTATCGCGAGTACCGCTGGAGAGCCCGCCCGGCAATCGCACCACCTGCTTGCCGGCATCACCAAACCCTGGGTCGAGTTGCCCGTCCGGGTGAAACATCGCCAAGGCCGGTAATAACTGATGGCGACATTCGTAATGCAGCCCAACCAACAGGATTCGCCCATCCGGCAACTGAATCACCTTGTCAGCCATGGCGTCACCCTGGCCTTCAAAACAGTCGACCACCGCGCCCGCCCGACCAAAGCGCTGATCCAGCGAACCCGTGGCGTCAAGCCTGGCCAGCCCCAAGCCCGTCGTGCGGCCCCGGTAGACTTTAGCCGCCACCAGCAGACCGCCGTCCGGACACAACGCCAAGCCGTTGACCTGGCAGGAATCAACCCCATGCATAATCACGGCCGCCGTGCCTGACTCGCCAAAACTCAGGTCAGGCTCGCCCGACGCGCCTGGCCACCAGGCATTTGCGGTATTTGCGAACATACACATCTCTGGGTAAAACAATGGCCGAGCCATACACGTCGGCAAGTGACAGCTGTCACGGCTTATTCAATCAACGCCAAAGGGTTTTCGCAACTGTCAGAACTAACAGCTTTCATGGTTTAGCAGCCAATCCAGTGTCTTTATGGGACGCTTGGTAGTGAGGCAAACAACAATGCCTCAGCACTGGCTAGCGGGGGGAGTTATTAGCGGTGAAGATCGTTCCCGTTTACGCGGGAACGATCAACTGGATCAGGATGACGGCAGCTTATCGCAGGGCGTTGCGCCTCAGCGCGCCGAAAGAATAAACCGCTCGATGGCCTCTGCTGCGCCGTCCTCGATATTGCTGCCCGTGACCACGTTGGCCTGGCGCTTGACCGCCTCTTCGGCCTGCCCCATGGCAATCGACAAGCCGGCCACATGAAACATTGCCGGGTCATTGCCGCCGTCGCCGATGGCCGCCGTCTGCTCCAGGGGAACACCCAGGTGGGCCGCCAACGTCGCCAGCGCCTCACCCTTGTTGGCCTTCATCGCGGTCACGTCGAGGTAGACCGGCTGTGAGCGCGATACCTGGGCCAGTCCTTCAACCTTGGGTTGCAACTGCGCCTCCAGTTCAATCAGCAACTGGGTATTGGTGCTGGCGGCGACGATTTTGTCGATCCGGTCCAGGAACGGCTCAAAACTTTCCACCACCACCGGCGCATACCCCAGGCCATGCTGCTCACGAGGCACCATGGGACCCGTCGGATCACGCAACATCCAGTCGCCATCGGCAAATACCCAGGTTTCCACATCAGGTTGATCGCAGAACAACGCCAACGCGATCAGTGCCGCTTCTGCCGGCAACCAGTGAGCAATCAGGATGCTGCCATCCGGATTGACCAGGGTGCCGCCATTAAACCCCGCCGTGGGCACGTCAACGCCCAAGGCTTCGATCTGCTGCAACATGGCCTTGGGTGGCCGCCCGGTGGCCAGGCTGAAAAACACCCCGGCTTCGCGCAGGGCACGGACCGAGTCAATGGTGCGTTGGCTGAGGCTGTGATCCGGAAGCAACAGGGTGCCGTCCATATCACTCAAGACAAAACGGATGGGATGGATCGCGGCATCACTCATCCGAGGCTGCGCCAGGTCCGGCCATCGCGGGCCAGCAACGCATCGGCCGCCGCCGGGCCATCTTCACCGGCTTTATAGGCTTGAACGCCATCATCTTCCTTCCACGCATCGAGGAAAGGCTGCACCGCACGCCAGCCGTTTTCGATGTTGTCGGCGCGCTGGAACAGGGTTTGATCGCCGGTCAGGCAGTCGTAGATCAAGGTTTCGTAGCCAGTGGATGGCTGCATCTCAAAGAAGTCCTTATAGGCAAAGCCCAGCTCGATGTTGGCCACGTCCAGGGTCGGCCCAGGCTTTTTCGCCAGCAGGTCGAACCACATGCCTTCATTGGGCTGGATCTGGATCTTCAGGTAAGTGGGGTTGAGCTCATCGACTCCGGTGTCGCGAAACTGCGCATAAGGCGCGGGCTTGAAGCAGATGATGATTTCGGTGTCACGGATGCTCATGCGCTTGCCGGTACGCAGGTAAAACGGCACGCCGACCCAGCGCCAGTTGTCGATCATTACCTTGAGGGCTACGAACGTCTCGGTATTGCTGTCAGGGGCAACGTTGGCCTCTTCGCGGTAACCGGGCAATTGCTTGCCGCCGATTTCACCTGCGGTGTACTGGCCGCGCACCGAGTTGGCCCGCGCATCCTCCAGGGACCAAGGGCGCACGGCGCCAATCACCTTGGCCTTCTCGCCACGTACTGCATCGGCGCCGAAGGCAGCCGGCGGTTCCATGGCGATCATTGCCAGCAGTTGGAACAGGTGATTGGGCACCATATCGCGCAAGGTGCCGGTGTGTTCGAAGAAGCTGCCACGGGTTTCCACGCCAACGGTTTCGGCGGCGGTGATTTGTACGTGATCGATGTAATGGTTGTTCCAGAACGCTTCGAACAGCACGTTGGAGAAACGGCTGATGAGGATGTTCTGTACCGTTTCCTTGCCCAGATAATGGTCGATGCGGTAGATCTGCTTTTCACTCATTACCTTGAGCAGGCAGGCGTTTAGCGCTTCGGCGGTGGCAAGGTCAGAGCCGAAAGGTTTTTCGATCACCACGCGACGGAAGGCCTCGGGGGTTTCTTCCAGCAGATTGGCCCGGCCCAGGCGTTGTACCACTTCACTGAAAAAGCGCGGCGCGGTGGCGAGGTAGAACACTGCGTTACCGGTGCCGCTCTCGGCAATTTTCGCCGCCAGGTCGCTGTAAGTACTGTTGTCGAGGAAGTCGCCCTGGACGTAGCTGATGCCCTTGGCCAGTTGGCCCCACAAGGCTGGGTCCAGGGCGTTTTCAGCATTGCCCTTGACCTTGCTGGCGGCCTCGGTGCGAATGAAGTCTTCAAGTTTCTTGGCGAAGTCGGCATCGCTGATGGCGTTGTGATCAACTCCGACAATGCGCAGGCCATCGCCCAGCAAACCGTCGCGGCTAAGGTTGTACAGCGCCGGCATCAGCAAGCGCTTGACCAGGTCGCCATGGGCGCCAAACAGAAACAGGGTGGTGGGTGGAGCGGGTTCGGCCTTGGGTTTCTTGCCGTTGGCAGTCATTTTTTTGAAGTCTCCACATGACCGCCAAAGCCGAAGCGCATGGCCGAGAGCAGTTTGTCACCGTAGGTGCTTTGCTGGCGGGAGCGGAAACGGGCGAACAACGAGTTGGACAGCACCGGGACCGGCACCGACTGCTCCATGGCCGCCTCGATGGTCCAGCGCCCTTCGCCACTGTCGGCGACGGAACCTGAATAGCCGTCGAGTTTGGGGTCAGTGGCCAAGGCGTCGGCCGTGAGGTCCAGCAGCCAGGAGGAGACCACACTGCCGCGACGCCAGACTTCAGCGATGTCAGCCACATTGAGGTCGAAACGCTGCTCTTCAGGCAGGTTCTCCGAGTTTTTGGTCTTGAGGATGTCAAAACCTTCGGCGAACGCCTGCATCATCCCGTATTCGATGCCGTTGTGGATCATCTTGACGAAGTGCCCAGAGCCGGCTGGGCCGGCGTGGATGTAGCCACGCTCGGCACGGTCATCAGTGGCGGTACGGTCCTTGGTGCGTGGGATGTCGCCCAGGCCTGGGGCCATGCTGGCGAAGATCGGGTCCAGGTGTTTGACTGTCTCGGCATCGCCACCAATCATCATGCAATAGCCGCGTTCCAGGCCCCACACGCCGCCGGAGGTGCCGACGTCCACATAATGCAGGCCTTTTTCCGACAGGGTTTTGCCCCGGCGGATGTCATCTTTGTAGAAGGTATTACCGCCGTCGATGATGATATCGCCGGGTTCCATCAGTTCGCTCAGATCCTGGATGGTGGTTTCGGTCGGATCGCCCGCCGGCAGCATCACCCAGACCGCCCGGGGCTTTTGCAGCCCGGCCACCAGGGCCGCCAGGTCAGCAACGCCGGTGGCGCCCTCTTCACTCAAACCTTTGACGAACGCTTCATTGCGGTCGTAGACCACGGTGGTGTGCCCATTGAGCATCAGGCGACGCGCAATATTACCGCCCATGCGGCCTAGTCCAATAATCCCCAGTTGCATGTGCTGATGCTCCTTACTACGAATAATAAATGTGTGGCACAGTTTATCGTGCAATGAGGCTAATGAGGGTTAGTCCAGAGCCATTCACCATAGTTTCATGACAAAAAGTTGCCACTGTTTCACCATCACGGGCAAAAAAGTCACAGAGACAATAAAAAATAAAAAAGTTCCATTGCGTCGAAAAAGAAATCAGAATTGCCCCGACTGTTGCCGAGAGCCTCGACTCAAGCGCTCTGGCACCGCGATACACCGGCTATTTGCGAGGTAAGCAATGAGCACTGCACACATGACGCGTCCGCCACAAACCCTCTATGTCACCATCCGCCGCGATGAGTTACGCCAGTTGAAAGACGAGCGCGACCAGTTGCAACAGGAAGTCATGCGTCTGCGCTCGCACCTGCAAGCCCAGCTCACACAGCCGTCAAACGGGCAAGTCGCGATCTGCTGAACCCCCGTTTTACTGTGCTGTAAGCAATATCACTCAGACAGAACTCACAAAGTTTTCACACCTCCTTCCCGATAATCCCGCGCAATAAAGCCGCACCCCGTACGGGGGGCCGCTGTCGCGCGCCTTCAGTGCGCGACAAATGGAAAAATTATCAGGTGGAGCGCTGGATGGCGATGTTCGAACGCAGCACTAAGTCTGCGAAAGGTTTTGATTGGGCCGGCCTTGGCTGGATGTTCCTGTTTTTTTGGTACTTCTCGGGCATTACCCAACTGCTGATCCAACTGACCGGCACCTCCGGTTTCAGCGGTTTCCGCCAAGCCTTCTTCATGAGCGCGCTGTGGCTGGCGCCCATGTTGCTGTTCCCCAAGCGGACCCGCCTGCTGGCGGCGCTGATTGGCGTGGTGCTGTGGGCCTGTTCCATGGCCAGCCTCGGTTATTTCTTCATTTACCAGCAGGAATTCTCCCAAAGCGTCATCTTCATCATGTTCGAGTCGAACATCTCTGAAGCCGGTGAGTACGCCACCCAATACTTTGCCTGGTGGATTGTGCTGGCCTTTATCGCCCACACCGCCGTTGCGGTCTTCCTTTGGACTCGTGTGCGTGCAGTCTACCTGCCACGAGGCAAGGCGATGCTGGCTGCCAGCGTCATTGTGATCGCCGTTATCGGCTACCCGCTGGTCAGGCAGATCGCCAAGAGCGAAACCATGGAATTGGCCATGGACCGCTTCGAGACCCGCATCGAGCCGGCAGTGCCATGGCAGATGATCGTCGCCTACCGCCGCTACACCGAACAGTTGGACAACATGCAAGGCATGCTGGACAACGTCAGCAAGATCGCGCCCCTGACCAATCTCAAGGACAGCATGGCCGGCCAGCCGTCGACCCTGGTGCTGGTGATCGGCGAGTCCACCAACCGCCAGCGCATGAGCCTGTATGGCTACCCGCGTAGTACCACGCCGGAACTGGACAAGCTGCGTAATCAGCTGGATGTGTTTGACAACGTCATCACTCCGCGCCCGTACACCATCGAAGCGCTGCAACAGGTGCTGACTTTCGCCGACGAAGACAACCCGGACCTGTACCTCAAGACCCCGTCCATCGTCAGCGTCATGAAGCAGGCGGGCTACAAGACCTTCTGGATCACCAACCAGCAGACCATGACCAAGCGCAACACCATGCTCACGACGTTCTCCGAACAGGCCGACGAGCAGGTGTACCTGAATAACAACCGTAACCAGAACGCCCGTCAGTACGACGGCGACGTATTGGAGCCGTTCTCCAAGGCTATGGCCGACACCGCCGAGCGCAAGTTCATCGTCGTGCATCTGCTGGGCACGCACATGAGCTACCAGTACCGCTACCCGCCGACTTTCGACAAGTTCACGGATCGCCAGGGCGTCCCTGACGACATCAGCGATGACCAGTTGCCGACCTACAACAGCTACGACAACGCGGTGTTGTACAACGATTTTGTGGTGTCTAGCCTGATCAAGGATTACGCCAAGACAGATCCCAATGGCTTCCTGCTGTACCTCTCCGATCACGGCGAAGACGTGTTCGACTCTGCGGGTCACAGCACCCTGGGCCGCAACGAAGGTAAGCCGACGGCGCCGATGTACACCATTCCGTTCATGGCATGGGCCTCGCCCAAGTGGCGCAACAACCATGACTGGAACGTCGAAGGCGACCTGCAGCGTCCCTACAGCAGTTCGCAGTTGATCCACACCTGGGCAGACATGGCCGGCTTGAGTTTCGATGAGTTGGACCGCAGCAGGAGCCTGGTCAGCGACAGCTTCAAGCCGCGGCCCTTGATGATTGGCAACCCCTATGAGCGCCAGCAGAAAGCCTTGATCGATTTCAGCCTGATGAAACCCAAGATCGACCCGGCCAAGGTGGTCTTGAAGTAGCACCGACGAACCCGGGGTTCACACGCGCAATGCGGTGAAACCCGGCTCGACGAAACACAAAGATAACAATTATTCTCGTTTGACCCTAAAGATCCCCTGCCCCTTTCGTCTTTGAGCCAATGGCATTTTTTTCATAGACGACAAGGAGTTCGCCGCGATGTTCGCGCCTATTACCCGTTCCATGACCTTGACCCTAGGCCTTTTCAGCGTTGTGCTGAGCCCGGACTTGCTGGCTGAAAACGACGCGAATCAGAAAGTCGACGAGACCGCCAAGGCCCTTGAACTAGCCAGTACCAATATCACCGCTGATAGCCTGGGATCGGATACCGAAGGCACCGGATCCTACACGACCGGAGCCATGAGCACGGCGACACGCCTGAACCTGTCGATCAAGGAAACTCCGCAATCCGTTTCGGTCATCACCCGCCAGCAGATGGATGACTTCAAGCTCGGCACCTTGAGCGAGGTGATGAACCAGACCACAGGCGTGGTGGTACAGCGCAACGACTCCGAACGCTTCAACTTCTATTCACGTGGCTACAGCATTCAGAATTTCCAGATCGACGGGATGCTAAACACCTTCTCTGGATTGAAGTCCGACTCCGACACGGTGATTTATGACCGCATCGAAGTGGTACGCGGTGCCACCGGCCTGACCACGGGCGCAGGCGACCCGTCAGGCACCATCAATATGGTACGAAAACGCCCTACCCGTGAATGGGCGGCCAAGATCGGTGGCAGTGCAGGCAGTTACGATAATTACTACAGCTACGTCGATGTTGGCGGCCCCCTGGGTTTCGATGGTCGCTTACGCGGGCGTACGGTATTGGCCTACCGCGACAGTAAATCCTTCCGCGATCGTTATGCCCTTGAGCGTAAGGTCGGCTACGGCATTCTCGAAGCAGACCTTAGCGAAGATACGGTGCTGGCAGTGGGTTACGACTATCAGGATAAACAAATCGAGGGGGCTACCTGGGGCAGCGTGCCCTATTGGAACTCCTTGGGTGACAAGGCCAATATGCCGCGCTCCAACAATATCACCACGCCCTGGAGCAATTGGCCGCTCACCGACCGCACCCTGTTTGCCACAGTGGATCAACGATTGGCTAACGACTGGCGCCTCAAAGCAGCCTATACACACAGGGAAAGTGAAACCGACGGCAAGGTTTACTACGGCGGTGGCGGCTATCCGAATCCTGACCGAAGCGGAATAAGTGCCTATAGCAGCCATTTCAGCGGCGACGACAAAATGGATGCCGTAGATTTCAACATTGCGGGCGCCTATTCGCTGCTGGGGCGTGAGCATGAGGCCATGATCGGCTATGGCCAGGCCAGGCACCGGGATTCCTCGCCGTACATTATTGAGGGGGACGTGCCGGATAATTACCTGGAGATTCCAGACTGGGCAAATACAGGTGACATTCCTGAGTTTCCCGATGAAACCACCAGCATGGACGCGAACAACAGCAGTACCTATCAAAAAGCCGGCTACTTGGCGACCCGCCTGAGTCTGAGCGATGCTTGGCATGCTGTGCTCGGCAGTCGATATGGCAGTTGGAAAACCAGCAGCTCCAACTATGACTATGAGGACCGACAGTTGGTAAAGGTGCACCCCAGCAGCCAGACCCAGAATGATGTCTGGACGCCATATGCCGGCTTGCTTTACCACATCAACCAGGATTTCACCGCCTACGCGAGTTACACCGATATCTTCAAGCCGCAGACGCAAAAAGACGTGAGCGACAAATACCTGGAGCCTATCGTTGGCAAGAGCTACGAATTGGGACTCAAGGGCAGCCTTTTGAATGATCGACTAACCTTCTCCAGCGCCGTGTTCAGGACTATTCAGGACAACGTGGCTGAAATAGATGACTCCATACCGCTGGGCCCCAATGGTCAGCAGTACTACAAGTCCGGCGGCGTGGGTAACAAGGTACAAGGGTTTGAACTGGAGATCGCAGGCGAAGTCCTGCCCGACTGGAATGTTAAAGCGGGTTACACCTACACCCACTCCGTGAATGGTGAAAAGGAACGCAACAACACGGCGCAACCCCTAAATCTGCTGCGCACCTCCACCACCTATCGTTTGCCAGGTCAGTGGCGGGCGCTCACCGTAGGCGCTGGGGTCAACTGGCAGAGCGACATCTACCGCTACGCCGGCCGTCCCGTTGGGCGCGATGCCGACGGTGACATCATTACCCAGAGCACTGCAATCCGTCAGGAGGCCTACGCTCTGGTCAATCTCATGTCTCGGTATGAGTTCGACAAGCACCTATCGGCGTCACTGAACGTAAATAATTTGTTCGATAAAAAGTACTACAACAATGTCGGTTTCTATAACGGCGTTTATTGGGGTGACCCACGCACCATGACGTTGAGCCTGGACTGGAAGCTTTAATCGCACTTGAGCCCCCTCTATCCGAAGTTAACAAAATCGTTAACTTCGGATTCGCCGACGTTAACTTCCACTTAATACAAGTGCTGCAGAGTACTCCCATGAATCTGATCAAGGACGGAGCGGATACCGATTACTCTTAATGGGAACACACACGATGAAACTTTCGACATTGATGCTTGCCGGCCTGATGGGCCTGACCTCCGTCGCTGCCCTTGCAGAAGGCGGCGGCGAGCGCTCGAAGGAGTTCTA
The DNA here is from genome assembly GCF_055407105.1 of Pseudomonas sp. C321. Taxonomy (NCBI): domain Bacteria; kingdom Pseudomonadati; phylum Pseudomonadota; class Gammaproteobacteria; order Pseudomonadales; family Pseudomonadaceae; genus Pseudomonas; species Pseudomonas sp. C321. The sequence goes on from NZ_JBUZRB010000013.1 coordinate 13,005, forward strand.
CAACAACTTTAGCTTCATCCAGGAACAAACCCACGGTACGACAGAGCAGACCGCCTCCACCGATGCAAAGAGCAAAAAAACCGGTGCGGCCGAGCAGTCTACCGATGCGCAACAACCCAATAGCTGATTTAACCGTACTACCCTGCGCCATTGTGCTCCGATGGTGAAGGTCAACTTGGCGCCCGAAATCGGGCGCTTTTTTTATGTCTGGAAATTACCACTGGCCGATATGACTAACTTTAACGCCTTTCTGACAGCCAACAACTAGACCATACGATTCAAGTGTTAACGCCAAGTTAATCCTGGCTATAGCGCACTCATTAAAGCGCCTTGCTCCAGAACAACATTCGACCGTGGACCGGATCAAAGATATTGTCGTCGAACCCAAACTTGCGATACGCCCCCTGAGCCACTGCATTACCTTCAAGCACCTCCAGGGTGATCTTGCAGCAGCCGCGCTGACGGGCAATTTCCTCGACCTTTTGCAGCATTTTCTGACTCAGGCCCAGACCGCGAAATTTATCCATGACCGCCACGTCATGGACGTTGACCAACGGCCGGCAGGCAAAGGTCGAGAACCCTTCGAAACAGTTCACCAATCCGGCTGGCTCGCCGCCGACAAAGGCCAGGACACTGAAAGCGTGAGGGCGCTTGGCCAACTCGGCCGGCAGTTGCAGCAGTCGATCGGCAGGCAAGCCCTGGCCACCGCCCATGGGGTCTTGCGCGTAGTGGTTGAGCACCAGGCCAATGGCCTCGGCATGCACGGGATTGCTATAGCTTGCTTGCAGCACCAGTATTTCTGCGGCGTCCATTTCCTTCCTCGATAACAGCTTGATGGGGATGACCTCCCCTGGGAAGCCTGATTGTAAACATGGCGCCGGCATTAGATGAAGGAGATTAACGACATCTTCGCGCAGGAGTCTTCTTTCACGGCTGGCCGAAGCGCTGTAGCTGCATCTCTTGCAAACGACTCAAGGTGCGGCGGAACGCAAACTCCAGATACCCTTCGGTGTAGAGCGCTTCCAGCGGCACCTTGGCTTCGATATACAGCGCCACCTTACGGTCATAGCACTCATCCACCAACGCGATAAAGCGACGAACGCTGTCGTCATGCACCGATAACTCGGGCAGTTGGCGATCTCCAGCATCCACACGCAGGGCGCCGTCTTCGGTGCCGCGAGCGATTCGTCCAGGGCGTTTTTGCGCACTCAGGTTAGGCACTTCACCGAGCAAAATGGCCTTGAATCGATCACACAGCAGCATGAAATCCATGGCCGCCAATGGCTGTTCGCACAGGTCGGCGTAACGGCACCACAACACGGTGTCGCTGGACTGCACCACGGCGATCGAACGGTAGCCAACAATAACTGGCTCGTCGCTGGTCTGCTGCCCATTGCTCATGCCTTGAAACAGCTTAACCAGCGCCTGCGGCTGGTCAACCCAGTAACGCTGTACTGCCGTGCCGGGGTGCAGCCGATGGTCTTCGCTACCGTCTACCGCCACCACTTGCATATGCCGCTTGATTGCGTCAATTCCAGGCAGGAAGCGATCACGGTTGAAACCGTCGGCATAGAGTTGGTCTGGCGGTTGATTGGAGGTGCAGACCATCACCACCCCTTCCTCGAACATCACCTGAAACAGCCGGCCAAGGATGATGGCATCGCCGATGTCATTGACGAACAGCTCATCGAAGCACAACACCCGCACATCTCGGCTCAACTCCCTGGCCAAAGCCTGCAAAGGGTCATGGGTGCCGGTCAACTGGAACGAGCGCTGATGCACCCACCCCATGAAATGATGGAAATGCTGGCGCCGCGCCGGCACCCGCAGGCTCTGGTAAAACTGATCCATCAGCCAGGTCTTGCCACGACCGACCGGCCCCCACAGATAAACACCGGTGATGGGCATGCGGCCTTGATGCAAGGCTTCGTGACAGTGTTGCAGGGCTTGCACGGCCTGCCATTGGGCCTTGTCGGGGACAAAGTCGTTTTCATGGAGGGCATGTTGATAAGCAGCGAGTGGCGAGTCGAAAGTCATAAGAGGCATTATGCCATGGCGGCGCCATGCCTCGAAGACCGCACTACAGGGAAATATCCAGCCGCGAGATCTTGCCCTGCTCATTGAGCCGAAACATGTAGCGCAATTGCAATGGGCTACCGGGAAAGCTGCCGGTAATCAGGTTGCTCACCAGCACCTTACCGGTGCGCTGCTGAACATCGAGCACTTCGACCCTGGGCTGGTAACGACGGCCGGTATCTTCCATCCAACGGGCAATGGCGGCGGTGCCAACCTGGTGTCCCCCCTCATCGAATACATTGGCATCATCGGCGAAAAAATGAGGCACAGCTGATGTATCACCGGCATTGGCGGCAGCAATGTAAGCGGCAATCGCCGGGGCCAGTTCAGGGGTAGGCGTGGACATGGTGACAACTCCTTGTTGGTGATTTATGGCCTCATCCTAAAGCAGGCACGTGTCAGTTCTTGTCAGGAGTGAAAGGCGCAGATTCATTCTGTTCCATCAGTTTGCGCCACGCCCGCAACCAGTCGCTGCGACGTCCGGGATAACGCTCCCCCTGCTCGCTGGCGGCGGCGATTCGGTCGGTGCGAAAGGTGCGATAAGCACCACGCAACTCACACCAGGCCACGATCACCCGCGCTTCATTGAGAAATCCCAGGGCCAGGGGCCAGATCAAGCGTTGACTGGGCGCCTGCTTGGCATCTGCGTAATCGATGTACAGCTTGCCCTGGCTACGAATGGCGTTGCGCAACACATTCAATGGCACGCGATTTTCCGGGTACCCATAGCCCGATGGACCCGCCAGCAACGTGGGATTGCGCATGGCTTCCTGGGCAATGGGATCGAGGACAGCTTCGATTTTCGCCAGTGCATTCGCAGCCGCCTGGCTCAGCACCTCATCGCCGCGCTGATCGACATAACGCAAGCCCAACACGATGGCTTCGGTCTCGTCGGCGTTAAGCATCAAGGGCGGCAGGAACAACCCGCTGCGCAGCACATACCCGACGCCGGCCTCACCGAAGATCGGCGCACCCAGCGCGGTCAATTCAGCAATATCGCGGTAAAGCGTGCGCTCGGACACCTCCAACTCCATGGCCAGCACGGCGGCGGTCACCGGGCGTTTTTTGCCCCGCAGGAGTTGTAGCAAGGTCAATAGACGGCTGGTCCGCGACACACTCATCACGCTCGAAGAAAGGGAGACGGCGCAGCTTAGCAAAGAGTCCTGCCAGGAAGTGTCAGTAGCGGGCAGTGGCCCAAGGTGATGGGCTGGGCCGGCCCACTCACCAAAATGGGTCGACCCAGGGGACGAGGGTTACGCCAGGCTTTTGCTGACCACCTCAAACACATCGCTGGACAGTTCGCCGCAAGAACGAATCCGCTCCAGCTCAGCCTTCATCAGCGCCTGACGAGCGCTGTCGTATTTGCGCCAGCGAGTAAGCGGCGCCAATTGCCGGGAGGCGATTTGCGGGTTGAAGGCGTTCAACTGGATCACCATGTCGGCCAGGAAGCGATAGCCTGAGCCGTCGGCCGCATGGAAGTTGATCAGGTTCTGCCCCGCGAACGCGCCCACCAAGGCCCGCACCTTGTTCGGGTTCTTGATATTGAACAATGGGTGCTGCATCAACGCCTTGACACGTTCCAAGCCGCCCGGCAAGCCGCTGCCAGCCTGGACACTGAACCACTGGTCCATGACCAGCGGGTTACTCTTGAAGTCTTCGGCGAATACCGCCAAGGCCTTGGCCTTTTCTTCTTCGAAGGTTGAGTTGACCAGCACCGCCAGTGCCGTCAGGCGTTCGGTCATGTTGTCGCACGCCTCGAACTGTTCAAGGGTCGCCGCCAGCACTTCGGACTTACCGCTGAGCATCAGGTACGACAGTGCGATGTTCTGCAGGGCGCGTCGGGCAAAATGCTCGGCAGCGGCCACGTACGGCGTTTGCTTAGACAGGTCGCGGTTGGCCTGGTAGCGCAGCCACAGGCCTTCGAACAAGTTATCGGCCAATTGCTTGCGAGCAAATTCGCGTGCAGCGTGGATGGCGTCGACATCCGCCACTTCACTGATTTCCGCCAGGTAGGCTTCGCTTGGCAACGACAGCATTTCCGCCACCATAGCCTGATCCAGGCTTTCGTCACTCAATACGCTGCGCAGTGCGGTAATCAGACGCTGATCAAGCACCAGTGTCTTGCCTTGCTGATGTTGACCGATCAGTTCCTGCAACACCTGCACCGACAGTTGCTGGCCGGCGTCCCAGCGATTAAAGCCGTCGCTGTCGTGCTGCATGAGGAACATCAACTGGTCGCGGCTGTAGGGAAAGCTCAGTTTCACCGGTGCCGAGAAACCCCGCAGCAACGAAGGCAATGGCTGTTCGGCGATGCCGACGAAGGTGAAGGTTTGTTCGGCTTGCGTCACAGGCAACACGCGGGACGTACTGCCAGCCGCCGCTTCACCCGCCAGGCGCAAGGCGATATCGGCGCCCTTCCCGTCCAGCAAGCCCAGTTCAACCGGAATCACAAATGGCAGCTTCTCCACCTTGTCCGGGGTTTCAGGGCAGCTTTGACGGAAGGTAAGGCTGTAGGTTTTCGCTGCTGCATCGTAGGTCTCACTGACCGCCAACCGTGGCGTGCCGGCCTGGCTGTACCAGCGCTTGAACTGGGTCAGGTCGGCGCCATTGGCGTCTTCCATGGCCTTGATGAAGTCGTCGCAGGTCACGGCCTGGCCGTCGTGACGATCAAAGTACAGGTTGCTGCCTTTGCGAAAGCCTTCGGCACCGAGCAAGGTGTGGATCATGCCGACCACTTCCGAGCCCTTTTCGTACACAGTCAGGGTGTAGAAGTTGGAAATCTCGATAAAGCTGTCCGGGCGTACGGCATGGGCCATCGGGCCGGCATCTTCGGCAAACTGGTGGGTGCGCAGGTAGGCCACATCCTGGATACGCTTGACGGTGGCCGAGTTCATGTCGGCGGAGAAGCCAGAATCACGGAATACGGTGAAGCCTTCCTTGAGCGAGAGCTGGAACCAGTCGCGACAGGTCACGCGGTTGCCCGACCAGTTGTGGAAATATTCGTGGGCGACGATGGCTTCGACCCGCTGGTGTGCGGCGTCGGTGGCGGTTTCGGCCCGAGCCAGCACGGCGCTGGAGTTGAAGATATTGAGGCCCTTGTTCTCCATGGCGCCCATATTGAAGTCGTTGACCGCAACGATCATGAAGATGTCCAGGTCGTACTCGCGGCCATAGACTTCTTCGTCCCAGCGCATCGACTTTTTCAGGCTGTTCATGGCGTGCTGGCACTTGTCGATGTTTTCCGGCTCGACATAGATGCGCAGGGCTACCGAGCGTTCGCTCATGGTGGTGAAGGTGTCTTCCACGCACCACAGGTCACCGGCCACCAGCGCAAACAGGTAAGCCGGTTTCATGAACGGATCTTCCCAGGTCGCCCAGTGACGGCCTTCTTCGCCGGGGCCTGTGGCAATCGGGTTGCCATTGGAGAGCAATACCGGGTAGCTGTGCTGCTCGGCGATCACCGTGGTGGTGAACTTGCTCATCACGTCCGGGCGGTCGAGGTAATAGGTGATCTTGCGAAAACCTTCAGCTTCGCACTGGGTGCAGAACATGCCGCTGGACTTGTACAGGCCTTCCAGAGCGGTGTTGGTCTCGGGGTGGATCTTGACGCTGGTGTCGAGGGTAAACGTATCGCTGGCCGGGTGCAGGGTCAGGTGGCTGTCGGTCAACTGGTAGTCAGCAGCCGTCAGTTCCTGGTCAGCCAAGGTCACCGACAGCAGCTCAAGTTGCTGGCCGTCCAGCACCAGCGGCGGCAGGCCCGCGCCACGTTCAGGATTGCGGCGCATCACCAGCTGCGCGTGGACCAGGCTGTGGTCCTCGAACAACTCGAAGGTCAGGTGTGTCTCGTCGATCAGGTACTCAGGCGCCTGATAGTCCTTCAGGTAGATCATCTTCGGTTGTTCGGTGCGCATGCGTCGAATCCTTTTACTGATGCACGGCGAGCTGGTAAGCCGTGTATTTACGAATATTGATAACGCCGGTATCGAAGATCAGGTACTGGCCCTTGATCCCCATCAGCGTGCCCTCGGCAATCGGGTTCTTGTCCAGGTTGAAGCTGACAATCTTGGTGGGATACTGCTCCACCGGGTAGCGGATTTCGATAGGCTCGATGTCAGCCACAGGTTGGATGGCTTGTAGGCCAAAGCGTTCCTGCAAGCTCAACAATCCCTCGGCACAGGAAGCAAATAGCTCGTCACGCACCTGTTTGAGGTCCACTGCCGGGGCATCGCCCTTGAGCAGTGCTCGCCAATTGGTCTTGTCTGCCACCTGGCTGCGCAACACGTCTTCGACGAAACCGGATTGCTGACGGGTGGCCACGCGCATGATTGGCAGTGCCTGGCTGGCACCCTGGTCCAGCCAGCGCGTCGGCAGCTGGGTGGCCCGGGTGATGCCGACCTTGACCCCCGACGAGTTGGCCAGGTACACCACGTGGTCGGTCATGCAGAATTTTTCACCCCAGGCCGGATCGCGGCAGGTGCCTGCGTCAAAGTGGCAGCGCTCGGGGCTCATGATGCACAGGTCGCACTGGGCCAGCTTGGTCATGCACGGGTAACAGTAACCCTGGCTGAAACTGGTCTTGGTCTTGCGTCCGCAATGGCTGCAATGGATCGCGCCCAAGTATTCCAGGCGCACGGTAGTACCGATCAACGGATTGACCGGCACCTCGGCATCGCCCAGGCGAAAGGCATATTGAACGGTCGGCGAGCCCAACTGCGCCGACATCTTGCTGACTGCACCACGGCCAATCTCAATCAATGGATGGCATCCGACTTGAACAGGATGTTTTCCACGGTGGTCGACTTCGACTGGCATTCTTGCGGGCCCATGTAGCCAGTGCGCTGGTCTTCCGGCAGGTTTTGCAGCTCCCAGGCGATGACCGCTTGCAGGGACAGTTCACGCTGTTCAGCGGTGAGCTTGCGGCCATCGGACCACTTGCCGATTTCCACGGCGAGCTTGAGGCTCTCGTAGATGTCCGGGGTGATGTTTTCGATCATTTCAGCAAAAGAGGGCATAAGACTCTTCCTTAACTAATTAGGAAATATTCAAAGGGCTTGTTTGCGGCGGCTGTGCAGCCCGCCCAACAAGCCGGTCAGGCAACCGACTACCAACCCGCCAACGTGGGCGGCGTTGGCGATTTCGCCGAAACCGATCATCGAGACCAGGCCCGACAAGCAAAGCAGCAACCACACCAGCATCATCACCAGCACCCCACGGGGTAGGCGATACGCCGGGTTTGGCGAAAGCATTTGATAGATCCAGCAATGCCCCAGCAGGCCATACAGCACGCCGGACAACCCGCCAAACAGGCCGGGACCGCCGAAATAGTACTGAGCGTAGTTGGAGACCAGGCTGAACAACAGGGTCAGGCCCAGCAGATTGATACTGCCCTGGTGCGACTCGATGCGCCGCCCCAGCTCCCAGTACCACATGCCGTTCATGGCCAGGTGGAGGATGCCAAAGTGGATCAGCATCGGCGTCACCAACCGCCACCACTGCCCCGCCGCCAGGCTGTCGGCCAGGGGTGTGAAATACAGATACTCGCCGGCTACATGGAAGTCCAGGAAGGTCAGCCAGCTCATGGCTTGCAGGTTATCGCCAAGCATGGTCACCGCGCCGACGATCAGGCTGAGCAACAAAATCGCTGCGGTCAGCGGGCTATGGCGCAGTTGCTGGAGAAAACCAGGGCGCTTGGCGACTGGCTCTTCTGGAATATCCAGTTGCTGCTGCGGATCACCAGCGGGAAAACGCTGATACAGGGTCCGCACATCCTCGCTGATGGCATCAGGCACCCACAGCACCTGCTCCCCGGCTTCCTCACTGACGCGATGGGGCACTTGCATGCGCTGCAACAGTTTGACGAAACCACCCAAGTCCACGGTCAAGGGCAAGCGCAATACTGCAACGGTACTCATGAAATCACCTCAGGGCGCTCGACATCGACCCAGACAAACTTGTGCGGGTCCAGGCGACTTTCCTGATCCAGCCGATAAGCGACCAATTTTCCGTAGAGCACGGCGCTGTAATCCAGGCAGGCCAGGTTGGGACGGATTGGCGCCGGCTTGCCACTGCGCCAGTAATGGCCGACGAACAGCAATGGCTCGTCGACGCCATAGCGCAGCAGGGAACTCTTTTCAGTGGAAGACAGCGGCGTAGCGGCCACCGGTTCCGGCAGTGCATCGGGCTGGAACACGATATCGCCGTAAGTTTTCGGGTCGTCTTCCCAGAACTTGGTGCGGAAAAACGACCGTGTCAGGCCATCGCCACCGGTCAGCGTCAAGCCGTCCGGCAGGCGCATGTCAGTGCCCCGCAGCAGACGGTCGAAGGCATTGCTGGCGAAACTGCCCGGCACAGCAGCGGCTTGCAGGAAATGCTGGTCAATGCAGCCGTCAGGGAAGTGCGCACGCAGGGGTGCGATAAAACCGTCGTCCCAGCAGGCGTGTACCACGCGAAAGCGCCCGGCATCGACAAACAGCGGCATGTCGTAGAACCAGCCGAGGAAGTCATGCCAGTCTGCCGGGTGCTGTTCAAACTGTTCCAGGGTCTCGTGGATCAGCCGGGCGTGGCGTGGCGTGCGCTCGCGCACAAACTGTTTGCTGCTGCCCGGCGGCGCTGGCGTACTCCAGCCCAGGGCGTTGAACTCATGGTTGCCCATGATGCACAGCGCCTGGCCGGCCTCGGTCATGTCGTGGACGATATGCAGCGCTTCACGGATGCGCGGGCCACGGTCGATAATATCGCCGAGGAACACGGCCATGCGCGACGGGTGGCGCCAGGTGCCGCCCTGTTTGTGGTAACCCAACAGGTCGAGCAAGTGCTCAAGGGTATGAGCGCAACCGTGCACGTCACCAATCAGGTCGTAGCTACGCGCGGGATCGAGCATCAGTCGCCTCCACCCCCCAAGCGGCTGCCCCAGCCCAGCTTGGTCCGGCAGACTTCGTAATAGTTGTGGTCCAGTGGGTGGATCAGCCGCAGTTTCTGCGCCTTCTTGCTGATGGTGATGGTGTCACCGGGGGCGCAGGTAAAATGGTTCTGCCCATCACAGGAGACTTGCGGGTATATCTGCATGTCTTTGGACACCACGATTTTCAGCTCACTGTTGCCATCGACCACGATGGGCCTGCTGGACAACATATGGGGGTACATCGGCACGATCACAATGGCGTCGAGCTTGGGATGCATGATCGGGCCACCCGCCGACAGCGCGTAGGCCGTAGAACCCGTGGGCGTGGCGACGATCAGGCCATCGGCCTTCTGGCTGCAGACAAACTGGCCGTCGATGTACAGTTCGAACTCGATCATCCGCGTCGACTTGCCGGGGTGCAGCACCACATCGTTGAGGGCATCGCCCTGACCGATGGCTTCGCCGTGACGGCGCACTTCGGCCTGCAGCAGGAAGCGGTTTTCCACCAAGTAATGGCCGTCGAGCACCTTGGCCACTTCGACTTCCAGCTCATCGGGGCGAATGTCGGTGAGAAACCCCAGGCTGCCACGGTTGATCCCCAGCACCGGCACGTTATGCCGGGCCAGCGCGCGCGCAGCGCCCAGCAGGCTGCCGTCGCCGCCGACCACGATGACCATGTCGCAGACTTCGCCGAGCATCTTGCGCGAAGAGGTTTGCAGGCCATGGCCCGGCAGAATCTCGGCGATGGTGTCTTCGAGAATCACATGCAGGTGGCGCTCAAGCAGAAACTTCTTCAGCCGGCGGACGGTGTCCAGCACCTGTGTACTGCCCAGGCGACCGATAATGCCGATATTGCGAAATTGCTCCATGGGGCTCCTGCAGGGTTGGGGTCTGGCAAAAAAGAACGATTATGGGCGAAAGGCGGCGTTAGACAAAATCCTTTGTCGCCGCGAGGGCCAGACGACAACGGTTCTCAGCCACGTATGCCTGCGTAAAAGGCTATGCTCGGACCATGACTTTGTTCGCTGATTTACAGAACCTGCCCCGCCAGTTGTGCCACCCCGAGGTACGCGACCTGGCGTGGGTGATACTCGCCCCACCGATGCTGGCGCAAACACCCTGGCCGCAACGCCATCCGCTGGCAGGCAGCGATTGGGTGCAGGCGCCGCACCAGTTGGAACAATGGCTGCGCCAGTTGGACCAGGACAGCAGCGCCTTGCAGCATTGGTTGAACCAGGCCCGAACACGGCGCCTGGGCTTGTATTACGAGCGGTTGTGGCAATTCGCCGTGCAGCACGCGCCGGGAGTGGAACTGCTGGCCGCCAACCTGCCGATCCGCCAAGCCGGGCATACCCTGGGGGAGTTGGACATGTTGCTGCGCGACCGCGATGGCGTGCATCACTTGGAACTGGCTATCAAGCTGTATCTGGGACCTGCGGATGGTGACGGCCGCGATACAGCGCAATGGCTGGGCCCTGGCTGTCACGATCGACTGGATCGCAAGCTGGCCCACCTGGCGCAGCATCAACTGCCGATTTCCGCCCGCCCAGAAAGCCGTGAAGCACTGGCGGCGCTGGGCATCCAGCACTTTGATGCACACTTGTGGTTGGGCGGGTACTTGCTGTATCCGTGGCCTGGCACTGCCCATGCTCCGGCTGGTGCGCATCCGCAGCATTTGAATGGCCGCTGGTTGCATCAGCGGGACTGGCTAAGGTTTGTCGGACAAAGCCCGCCTGGACGCTGGCAGCCTTTGCCCCGCCATGCCTGGCTCGCGCCCGCGCATTACCCGACTGATCAGGTGTGGAATGAAGAGCAGATGCAAGGCTGGCTGGCGCAGCTGGACCCAATAGCGCCGGCGCAACTGCTGGTACGACTGGCTGAAAATAGCGCCGGCGATTGGGAGGAAGCCGAGCGGTTATTTCTGGTGGCAGACCTTTGGCCGAATGTGCCGGGTGCTGGTTGAATGAGATCTGGAGTTGGCCCCGCAGTTGTCGAGCCCCAGCGAGGCTCGACAGCTACGAGGAACAATGAGTCCGCCGTTAAAGGCTATCGATATGCCGATAATCCACATTCAACCCCAGAGCCAGCTCTTTGGCGCGGCCCAGCCTGATCGGCCCCCGCTCGATATCCACCAGCAATCCCGGACAGTCGAGCTGCGCTAATCCCATCACATCCTTAAGTCGCCCATCAGTGATTACCAGCAATCGCTGCTGCTCCGCCGGATAGCGTTTGCGCCGGGCAACCAGCCAGTCTCCGGCCTCGCCAAGTGCCGCCAGCAATGGCGTGCCGCCGCCAGCGCCGAGCTCGTCGAGCCACCGGCTCAGCCCTTTCGCCGCCTTCAACCCCTGCACCTGCCATTTGGGCAACTGACCGCTCACCGTCAGCAACGCCATCCGGGCGCGCTGGCGATAAGCATCATCAAATACCTGCGCCAGCAAGCCCTTGGCGTCGCTCAGCGCTTGATGCCGCCGAGTAGATGCCGACGCATCGACTATCACCAGCCATAACTCATGGGGTGAGCGGTTGCGCAGGCGGTACAGCAAATCCTCGCGGCGTTGCGGTCGCCCGCCGAGCAAGGTACCCGGCCAGTTGATCGAGCCCTGGTTGGCGGTTCGTGCCTGCCCTTGCCTGCCCTTGTCCAATCGACCCGCCTTGGGTCGGGCATCCGCCCCCGCGTCAGGTCGAGGGCGAATGCCTAGGGCTTTTTTGGCCAGGTCGGAACATCCCGCCGAGCCCCGACCGACAATGCGGGCGCAGGCATATCGCCCCACAGCCCTTGGCCCTGGGCAGGCGATGAGTCGGCTGGCTTCGATGATTGACCTGTAGTGGGCGGGCTCGCCGGCAGGGAGTGTTCCTGACGGCGGTGACGCAGGGCGAACTCAGCCACGGCCTCGATATCTTCCACGCTGATAGCGCCAGCCCCACGCCACGCGGCATGGGCTCGAGCGCCACGCAGCCAGACCAGGTCGGCACGCAAACCATCGACCCCAGCGGCAAAGCAACGCTCAGTGATCTCGGCCAATGCCTGGTCATCCAGGGGAATACTTTCCAGCACTGCCCGCGCCTGGGTGCAACGCTCACGCAGCGCCGCCTGTTGATCGGCCCACTGCGCGCAGAACCCTTGGGGATCGCTGTCGAAATCCAAGCGGCGGCGGATGATCTGCCCACGTTCGACAGGCAGGGTTTGCCCACTCAGGGCCACGTTGAGTCCGAAGCGGTCGAGCAACTGCGGGCGCAACTCGCCTTCTTCCGGGTTCATGGTGCCGATCAGCACGAAGCGCGCCGAATGCCGATGGGAAATGCCGTCACGTTCGATCAGGTTGGTGCCGCTGGCGGCCACGTCCAGCAGCAGGTCCACCAGATGATCGGGCAACAGGTTGACTTCATCGACGTAAAGCACGCCGCCGTCGGCCTTGGCCAGCACGCCAGGGGAAAACTGTGCCCGGCCTTCGCCCAGCGCCGCGTCGAGGTCGAGGGTGCCTATCAGCCGTTCTTCGGTGGCGCCCAAGGGCAGCGTGACGAACTGACCGCTGGCCAACAGGTCCGCCAGGCCACGGGCCAAGGTGGACTTGGCCATGCCGCGCGGGCCTTCGATCAGTACGCCGCCGATTTTCGGGTCGATGGCGGTCAGGCACAGGGCCAGCTTGAGGTCATCGGCGCCGACAACGGCGGACAGCGGGAAATGAGGGGTATCAGTCATCGCGAGTTCTCGGTGAGTGCTGTGACTCAGTTGTCTTCTTCTATATCCAACAACAAATTTTCCAATGCCTCGCGGTACGCCCCAGGCTCCTGCCACATACCCCGCTGCTGGGCTTCCAGCATGCGTTCGGTCATGTCGCGCAAGGCGTCGGGATTATGTTGCTGCACGAAAGCACGGGTGTCAGGGTCGAGCAAATAGGCGTCGGCCAACAGTGCGTACTGGTGATCGTCGATCAGTGCGGTGGTGGCGTCAAAGGCAAACAGGTTATCGACCGTTGCCGCCATCTCGAACGCGCCTTTATAGCCATGGCGCTTGACCCCTTCGATCCACTTGGGATTCGCTGCACGGGCGCGGATCACCCGGTTCAGCTCTTCCTTCAAGGTGCGGATTTTCGGCAGGTCCGGCTGGCTGTGGTCGCCATGATAACTGGCGGCCTTGTCGCCACTCAGGGTTTCCACGGCGGCGAGCATGCCACCCTGAAACTGGTAGTAATCGTTGGAATCAAGCAGGTCGTGCTCGCGATTGTCCTGGTTCTGCAACACCGCCTGGACCTGGCTCAGACGCTGGGCGAACTGTTCGCGGGCGGCGGTACCTTCATCGGAGCCGCCATAAGCGTAACCGCCCCAATTGAGGTACACCTCGGCCAAGTCTTCGCGACTCTGCCACAGACGACCGTCGATTGCGCCCTGCACGCCAGCGCCGTAAGCACCCGGCTTGGCCCCGAAGATCCGCCAGCCGGCTTGCTTGGCAGCGGCTTCTTCATCCAGACCGGACAAGCGCAAGGCCTCTCGCTCGCTGCGCACCTTGGCAGCCAGCGGGTTCATATCATCGGGCTCATCCAACGCGGCGACCGCTTGCACCGCAGCATCAAACAACCGGATCAGGTTGGCGAAGGCATCGCGAAAGAACCCCGAGACCCGCAGCGTGACATCAACGCGCGGACGGTCCAGCAGGCTCAACGGCAAGATTTCAAAGTCATCCACCCGCTGACTGCCGGTGGCCCACACAGGGCGCACGCCCATCAGCGCCATGGCCTGGGCGATGTCATCGCCGCCGGTACGCATGGTAGCAGTGCCCCACACCGACAGGCCGAGCTGACGCAGGTGGTCTCCATGGTCTTGCAGGTGCCGTTCAAGAATCAGGCTGGCTGACTGGAAGCCAATGCGCCAGGCGGTGGTGGTCGGCAGGTTGCGCACATCCACCGAGAAAAAATTACGCCCGGTGGGCAGCACGTCCAACCGACCACGGCTGGGCGCTCCGCTGGGACCGGCGGGGACGAAGCGCCCGCTCAGGGCATCCAGCAAGCCGCGCATCTCCGCCGGGCCGCAGGCATCCAGGCGCGGAGCGACGACGATGCGCAGGCTTTCGATCACCGCCTTGACGTCGTGCCAGCCGGGTTCTTCAAGTTGCTCGACCGGCCCTTCAAGCGCCTGCTCAATCAAGCGCGCGGCATACAGTTCCAGGCGCTCACGGGTGTCGCCAGCGGTGCGCCACAATTGTGGATCGATCGTGTGTAATACCTCGGGGCGAGCCCCGGCCCATGGCTCGGCCAGGGCGCAATCCAGCGGATCGAAGCCCAGTTCGAAAGCCTTGGCCAACACCCGCAGCAAACTCGATTGCGGACCACGGCCATCGCCACGGGGAATGCGTAGCAAAGCCAGCAACGTGTCGATGCGCAAGCGGCCAACGGGTGATTCACCGAAGATATGCAAGCCGTCGCGAATCTGCGACTCCTTCAGATCGCACAGGTAAGTATCCAGGCGCGGCAGCCAGATCGCCGCATCGGCGTCGCTGTCGAGGTTTTCGTCCAGTGCCAACTCTTGGTCGATGCGAGTTTCCCGCACCAGCTTGAGGATGTCCTTTTGCAGCTCCCTGGCTCGACGCGGGTCGAGCAGTTGCGCTTCGTAATACTCGTCGGCCAGCAGTTCCAGGTTACGTAATGGGCCGTATGTTTCGGCACGGGTCAGCGGCGGCATCAGGTGATCGATGATCACCGCCTGGGTGCGACGCTTGGCCTGGGCACCCTCGCCCGGATCATTGACGATAAACGGATAGATATTCGGCAGCGGGCCAAGCAATGCATCCGGCCAGCAATTTTCCGAAAGCCCGACGCCTTTACCGGGCAACCACTCCAGATTGCCGTGCTTGCCAACGTGAATCACTGCGTGGGCGCCGTAGGTCTGGCGCAACCAGAAGTAGAACGCCAGGTAACCGTGGGGCGGCACCAGGTCCGGGTCGTGATACACCGCGCTGGCGTCGACCTGATAACCCCGGGCCGGCTGGATACCGATAAACGTCAGGCCCAAGCGCAGGCCGGCGATCATCATGCGGCCGTCGCGGAACATCGGGTCGGTGTGCGGCGAACCCCAGCGTGCGAGCACCGCCTGCCGATTGCTTTCAGGCAGGCGGTTGAACATTGCCTCGTAGTCGTCCAGGCCCAGGCTTTGATGGCAGGGGCGCAGGTCGAGGCTGTCGAGGTCGTTGGTGATACCGCCCAGCAAATCCTGGATCAGTTGCGTACCACTTTGCGCTAACACGTCCGGCAGCGGATAACCTTCAATCTGCAACGCCCGCAGGATATTCAGCGCGGCGGCCGGGGTATCGAGGCCTACGCCATTACCGATGCGGCCATCACGGGTTGGATAATTGGCGAGAATCAGAGCGATGCGTTTTTCAGCATTAGGCACCCGCGCCAGGTCGACCCAGCGCCGCGCCAGGTCAGCGACGAAGTCCATGCGCTCAGGTTGCGCCCGGTAGCACACCACATCCGACTGGCTGCGCTCGCTGCGCCAAGCCAGGTCCTTGAAGCTGATGGGGCGGCTGATGATCCGTCCGTCCAGCTCCGGCAACGCAATGTGCATTGCCAGGTCACGGGGGCCAAGGCCTTGCTCGCTGGCCTGCCAGGCGGGTTCGTTGTCCTGGGCGCAAATGGCCTGGATCACCGGGATATTGCGGCGAAACGGTCGCAAGTGCGGCGCTTCGGGGCTGGATTGGGCGAAACCGGTGGTGTTGAGAATCACCGAAGCCTGCACCTCATCCAGCAAGTCCTCGACCACCGTCAGGCAGCCGGGCTCTTTCAAACTGGCCACAGCCATGGGCAATGGGTTCAACCCCGCTGCCTGCAGGCGCTGGCAGAACACATCGATAAAGCCGGTATTGGCTGCCTGCAAATGGGAGCGGTAGAACAGCACTGCTGCCACGGGAAGATCGGGCTGCCAGTCGGCCTGCCAATCACTCAGGCACGCGTTGGCTTTATGGGGATGATAGATCGCCGTACGCGGCAGGATTTGCGGCTCGGACCAGCCATAGTCGCGCCCCAGATACCCGTTGGCCAGGCAGCGATAGAAATCCAGCGCATTGCCCAGGCCGCCCTGGCGCAGGAAGTGCCAGAGCCGATCGCGCTCTTGCGCGCTGACGGTACTCAGGCCGCTGAGTTCCGGGTCTGGACGGTCGTCACCCGGCACCAAAATCAGTTGCACACCGCGCTCGGCCAACTGCACCAAACGCTCGATACCGTAACGCCAATAACCGATCCCACCATGCAGTGAAATCAGGATGACCTTGGCGTGGCGCAGCACCTCATCGACATACAGGTCGACCGAGGCGTGGTTCTGCACCTGCATCGGGTTGGCCAGGCGCAGGCTCGGGTAATCCTCGGGCAACTGCTGGGCAGCTTCGGCCAGCAGCGCCAGGCTGGAGTCGCCGCTGCACAGGATCACCAGTTCGGCGGGGGTTTGTCCAAGGTCGGCAATGTTGTCATCCGAGACGAAACCGCCGGGCTGGGTCCTGAGCAGGTGCATGGCTTAAACGCTGAGGGCAGCGCGCAATTGCGCTTCGAGCAAGGTGGCGTCCAGTTCCTGGCCGATCAGCACCAGATGTGTGGCGCGCGGCTCATCGGCGCGCCAGGCGCGGTCGAAGTGCTTGTCGAAACGGGTGCCCACGCCCTGGATCAGCAGGCGCATTGGCTTGTTGGGGATTGCGGCGAAGCCCTTGACCCGCAGGATGCCGTGCCGGACCACCAGTTGGGTCAAGGCATCGAGCAGCAGGCTTTCGTCGGCTTGTGGCAGCTCGATGGAAATCGAGTCGAAGGCGTCATGGTCGTGGTCGTCTTCACCTTCGTGATGATGATCGTGATGGCTGTGGCGGCTGTCGATGTGCTCTTCGGAACCGGCACCCAGGCCAATCAACACGTCCAATGGCACGCGACCGCTGCTGGCTTCGATGATCTTCACCGCTGGCGGCAACTCTTCAGCCACTTCCAGGCGCACGCGGGCCAGGTCTTCGGCGCTGATGAGGTCGGATTTGTTGAGGATCACCAGGTCGGCGCTGGCCAGTTGGTCGGCGAACAGCTCGTGCAGCGGCGATTCGTGGTCCAGGTTCGGGTCAAGTTTGCGCTGGGCATCCACCTGATCCGGGAAGGCAGCGAAGGTGCCAGCAGCCACGGCCGGGCTGTCGACCACGGTGATCACCGCGTCAACGGTGCAGGCGCTGCGAATTTCCGGCCATTGGAAGGCCTGGACCAACGGTTTTGGCAGGGCCAGGCCCGAGGTCTCAATGAGAATGTGGTCGAGGTCGCCGCGACGGGCTACCAGCTCGCGCATTACCGGGAAGAACTCTTCCTGGACGGTGCAGCACAGGCAACCGTTGGCCAGTTCATACACGCGGCCGTTGGCTTCTTCTTCGGTGCAACCGATGGAGCACTGCTTGAGAATTTCACCGTCAATGCCCAGCTCGCCGAATTCGTTAACGATCACGGCGATGCGACGGCCCTGAGCGTTGTCGAGCATATGGCGCAACAAGGTGGTTTTACCCGAACCGAGAAAGCCGGTAACGATGGTGACGGGGAGTTTGGCCAGTGTTTTCATCGGATGCCCTTTGGCAAGGTGGCGGGCAGACGGGACGATTGGCCCTGCGGCGGCGCGCAGAAGCCCATTTCGCCACCGGATCACCCCGCCCGGTTGAAAGTTGAGAATCGTAGCGAGGCAGGTCTCCTGGCTTGGGGCTTGCCGGTCTTGCGACTGGCGCTGGCTGCGCCTTCCCGCCTTGTTCAGGCAGTGGCGTGGCAGTCAGATCAACCCTTTACAGTTGCGGGGGCAGCCGCGGCATCAACCGCGTTCCCTTCTTAGCTTCGACCTGGGCCGAAGAACCTCGAAGGCGCAAGGCTACAGGGGCTCGGTCAATTTGACTACCATCCCTCACCCATGCTCTCCTACACATCTTGTTTCGGGTGCCCTTCACAGGGTGAAACGGGAAACCGGTAAATCATGTGCTTGACTCAAGCCATGACCAGTCCGGTGCTGCCCCCGCAACGGTAAGCGAGCGAAGCATCAGATCCACTGTGCCGAGATGGCATGGGAAGGCGATGCTTTTAGGTCGACTCTTTTCAAGAGCCCCCTCGCAAGCCCGGAGACCGGCCCGATCAATCAAATAACAAACCCGCGGTGGGCGGGCGCTGTTCAGAACTCTGCGTGCCTGGCTCGCAGGGTTTTCATGCGCTCGTTTCACCCTGACACTCGAAAGGGACGTGCCATGTCGATCATCAGCAGCACCTCGCATACCGCAAGCAACACCGCCACCTTGAGCCAACGCCTGACCGCGGCCATCGGTGCGTCGATTCTGGGCGCGTGCCTGGTCTATTTCGCCGGTTTCTCCCATATTGAGGCCGTGCACAACGCCGCCCACGATACCCGCCACAGCGCCGCGTTCCCGTGCCACTGAGACCTGCCGACATGATCAAGCGAATTGCCCAAACCGCAGGTTTCACCGGCCTGTTGGCTGCCCTGTTGCTGACCCTGCTGCAAAGCTTCTGGGTCGCGCCGCTGATTCTCCAGGCGGAAACCTTCGAAAACGCCCCCGCGGCTACCCAGATGCATGAGCATGCCAACGGCACCGCTGCCGCTCACAGCCACGACGCCGAGGCCTGGGAGCCGGAAAACGGCTGGCAGCGCGTGCTGTCCACCACGGGCGGCAACCTGGTGGTCGCGGTCGGCTTCGCGCTGATGCTGGCCGGCCTCTACACCTTGCGTGCGCCAACCCGCACCGCTCAAGGCCTGTTGTGGGGCCTGGCGGGTTATGCAACCTTCGTCCTCGCGCCAACCCTTGGCCTGCCACCGGAACTGCCGGGCACTGCTGCGGCTGACCTGGCGCAACGGCAAATCTGGTGGATCGGCACGGCCGGTTCCACTGCCGCCGGTATTGCGTTGATCGTGTTCGGTCGCAACTGGCTGCTGAAAGTGTTGGGCGTGGCAATCCTGGCGGTGCCCCATGTGATTGGCGCGCCGCAACCGGAAGCCCATTCAATGCTGGCTCCTGAAGCGCTGGAAGCGCAGTTCAAGATTGCCTCGCAATTGACCAACGTTGCCTTCTGGCTGGCCCTGGGCCTGATCAGCGCCTGGCTGTTTCGCCGTAACCGTGACGATCAATACTCAGCATGACCACTGACAACACAGCGCCGACCCTGGTGGTCGGCCTGGGTTGCCAGCGTGGCTGCGACACTGACACCCTGCTTGCCCTGTTCAACAAGGCCCTCGACGAGGGCGGCATCGATCGCCAACGCATCACTGCACTGGCCAGTATTGATCTCAAACAGGATGAACCAGGGCTGTTGGCATTGGCCAAGGCCTTGAACCTGCCGCTGCAGTTTTTCAGTGCCGGGCAATTGGCACTGTATGAACCCCGGCTCAGCCACAAGTCGGCTATCGCCTTCGCCCATACCGGCTGCCATGGCGTTGCCGAAAGTGCCGCCCTGGCCTTGGCTGAACACTTGGCCCAGGGGTCGGCGAGGCTGCTGATCACCCGTCAGAAAAACGCCCAGGCCACCTTTGCGTTAGCCAGTTGCGGCTAAAATCTCGATAATCGCCTGCCTTGATCATGAGCAATCTTCATCTGAAGCCTTGCACGCTTGTTTTTTTTGCATAGGAAACCGTCATGACCGTCTTTTTCATCGGCGCAGGCCCCGGCGATCCCGAACTGATTACCGTCAAGGGCCAGCGGCTGATTCGCAGCTGCCCGGTGATCATTTATGCGGGCTCGCTGGTACCGGCCGCCGTGCTGGAAGGTCATCAGGCCGAACAGGTGATCAACAGCGCCGAACTACACCTTGAGCAGATCATCGGTTTGATCAAGGCCGCCCACGAAAACGGCCAGGACGTGGCACGGGTGCATTCCGGCGACCCTAGCTTGTATGGTGCGATTGGCGAGCAGATTCGCTGGCTGCGGGAGCTGGGCATTCCCTTCCAGATCATTCCGGGCGTGACAGCCGTGGCCGCCTGTGCGGCGCTGCTGGAGGCTGAACTGACCCTGCCGGATATCGCCCAGAGCGTGATTCTGACCCGCTATGCCGATAAAACTGCGATGCCGGCGGGAGAGTCATTTAATAGTCTGGCCAGCCACGGTACGACTATGGCGATTCATCTGGGGGTCAATCATCTGGAGAGGATCGTCGCTGAACTGCTGCCTCACTACGGCGCCGACTGCCCGATTGCCGTGGTGCATCGTGCAACCTGGCCAGATCAGGATTGGGTTATTGGTACGTTGGCGGATATTGCCGAAAAGGTAGCGGCCAAGGGGTTCAGGCGGACGGCATTGATTGTGGTGGGCCGGGTGTTGGCCAGTGACGGTTTCAGCGAGTCCTCGCTGTATCGCGCAGGTCATGCGCACTTATATCGGCCTTGAGTATTCCCGGATGCTAATGCAAAACCCTGTGGGTTGGGTACATATCCGTTATTTTAGTCAGGGCGGCTTAGGGTTACGCCCTTACGGCGTGTCACTTTTGAAAAGAGCCCAAAAGTAACCAAAAGGCTCTTGCCCCACCACTTGGCGCCTCGCCTAGGCTCGGCATGCCTTCACTCCGGCATTGCTCCGTGGGCCGCCGCGATGGGCCATCCTTGGCCCAGCGCGGCTAAACCGGCGTCCTGCCGGTTTACCCACGGATCAATGCCTGCGTTCAGCCATCGTGGTTAACGGGGCGCCTTAGATCAAAAGCAAAAGCACGGCGGCCTGGTAGCCGACCTGAGTGGTGAAAAGCAAAAACGTATCCCATGCCCACTGTAGGAGCGAGCTTGCTCGCGATGGTCGTTAACGATGACGCTGGTTTCCTGAGTCACCGCGGCGCCCTCAGGTTCTTCGCGAGCAAGAACTAGGCGTCCCCCTCGCTCCTACAGAAAAGCGGATTGGCGCTGGCTTTGCTCTGCTTTTGATCTGGCTCTTGATCTGCCTGCCCATAAAACCAGAGGCCAATAGGTAGGGCAGGAGCGTTTTGGTTACTTTGCCGCTTTTGCAAAGTGACACGCCGTAAGGGCGTAACCCTAAGTCGCCATTACCGCAGCAACGGATATGTACTCAAACCTGCCCCACACTTAACCCTAATTATTACAAAACCCATATAACCCATTGAATTAAGATCATAAAAAAACGGCGCTCACGGGGCGCCGTTTTTCATGCTCGCAGCGAACACCTTAGTAGTAGGCGTTTTCTTTCTGCGTGTGGTCAGTCACGTCACGTACACCCTTGAGCTCGGGAACCCGCTCAAGCAAGGTGCGCTCGATGCCTTCGCGCAAGGTCACGTCCGCCTGGCCACAGCCCTGGCAACCGCCGCCGAATTTCAACACGGCAATACCGTCATCCACTACGTCGATCAGGCTGACTTGGCCGCCGTGGCTGGCCAACCCAGGGTTGATCTCGGTTTGCAGGTAATAGTTGATACGCTCGTTGACCGGGCTGTCGGCGTTGACGCTCGGCACCTTGGCGTTAGGCGCTTTAATGGTCAACTGGCCGCCCATGCGATCGGTGGCGTAGTCAACCACGGCATCGTCAAGAAAGGCTTCGCTGAAGGCGTCGATGTACGCGGTGAAGCTCTTGAGCCCCAGGGCGGTATCTTCGGGTTTCTCTTCCCCCGGCTTGCAGTAGGCAATGCACGTCTCTGCGTACTGGGTGCCAGGCTGGGTGATAAAGACACGGATACCGATACCTGGAGTGTTCTGCTTGGACAGCAGATCAGCCAGGTAATCGTGGGCGGCGTCAGTAATGGTTATGGCAGTCATGGAAAATCCTCACAGGCTTGCCGGCAGTTTACGCCAATCATTGCGGAGGCACAAAGTCCTAGTATTTTTGTCGGAAAAGAAAACGCGCCGTAATCAAAGGTTTTCATAGCGATTCATGTCCAATACGCCCTCTTCCATCGGCGTGGTTTCACGGATGTACTGCGACAAATCGTGGAAATACAGCCAGAACTGCGGATGACTGCGGCGCACACCCCAGCGGTCGACGATTCTCTCAAACCGCTTGGCGTCCTTGGCGTATTCCATGTCTTCGACGAACTCGGGCACGTCTTCGGCAGCAATATTGAATATGAAGTTCGGATAGCTGCTGAGCACGCCAGGATAAATGGTCAGGGTGTCCAGACCAGGCTGATAGCGATAGGCCTCACCGAGCATGAACGCTACGTTGCTATGGGCGCGATTGCGTAACAGGCTGTAAACCTCGCGCTTGCCGCTACGGGTCTCGATGCGCAACATCGTCGCTTCAGGCAGTTGCTCGATCACCTTGAGGCCCGCCGCAGGTCGGGAGGTCAGGCGACTCAACGCCTGCTCGACGTCTCGCAACGCCGGATCAATTGCGGGCCGCGAACAGTACGCGCCGATGCAGCGGTTGATCGGGTCAGGGCTCGCATTGAGGTCGCCATAACGGGCAAGCAACTGGTTGGCGAAATCGCGCTTGGGGTCCTTCTCATCCAGCTTCAGCCCGCTGGGCTTGTCATTATCGATGGCCTCATAGTCCAGCCACAGCTTGACCTTGCCGCTGTTCTGGTACCAGTCATCGAGAAATCCGTCCCGGGAGTCGGCTGGCATCAAGCGCAGGAAGTTCTGCTCGGCGCCGTTGCGGATCAGGTCGAAATACAGCCGGGTCTGCGCCTGGTGGGAGACATTGCCGAACACGTCAAAGTTGACCGCCAACTGGTAATAGGTCCGCTCCAGCAGCGGATAGTCGAACAACCACATCGTTTGCGGTACTTCGCCGATCAGGCCCTTGTTCACTGACGCGCTGTCGAAATGGCGGAAGATCGACAGCAAGGCATTGTCATTACCTGTCCACAGGCTCGACCAACTCGGCGGCGGCAGATCCGCGTAGCTGTCCCGGCGCAGGGCTTCGTATTCGTTGCGCTTGTCGCGGTAGGCCCGCCACAGGCTCAACACACTGCCCACATCGTCGTTCTGCCCCGGCATCGCCAGCAACGGCGTGGTCTGGCCGCGATAACGGGCGTCGGTGATGTACAGGTCGTGCTCGGGGTCCTGGAACAGGGTCCAGTAGTTGTCGCGGATCACGTCAGTGGCGATTTGCCCACGGCATACCGGCCCGCGAATAAAGGTGCGTACGAAGTATTCGGCGTTATCCAGCATGAACTGGTAGCGCGCCTTGGCCGGGATGGCCTCGAAGGTCTCGAACGGATTGGCCCGGCGTGCAGGACCATAGCCAGGCAGCGCGTGGACCTGCCAGTCGCCGCTGTAGAACAGCGACTTGATCCGGGCCATTTTCTCGGCGCTGAACGGGTACGTGATATGCGTCTTGTGGACGATAACCCCTTGCACCGGCCACAAGCGGTAGTACACCTGGATGCCCGGGTCGTCATTGGGTCTGCGGGTGTTGATCAGGTCAATCGGCTGGCCGCTGGGCGTACGCGAGCGCACCCACTGGAAATAATGCCCCGGCTCGCCGCCCTCTAAATAGATATGGGCAAGGAACAGATGCTCGTAGAGCCAGCGCGCCACCAGGCTTTCCCGCGCACCGGGCTGATTGAGCAGGTTTTCCCACTGCTGCACTTGCAAGGCCTCCTGGGCACTCGGCGCCAGCCCTTGTTCATCGATGGGTGCACCGGAGGCCAACCAGCGTTGCAGGGTCTGGTACTGCTGGTCGGTCAGGCCGGTAACTGCCAGGGGCATGCCTTCCCTGGGGTGGTCGCTGGCATAGGCATCGAACTCCCCCGGCAGCGGGCACATGTTTTCCCGGTTCAGGCCCAGCACAATCTCGGCGGGCAACTTGGCATTGGGCGCCAATGGCGTCTTGTGGCCCAGGTCGAGCATCCGCGCCATCAACGCCGCCTGGCTGCCTTGGGCGTCCAAAACCGAACCGAAGCCCAGCGCCTGCCACTGCGCCTTGCCGAACGCATCGTAAAACAAGCGCGTGGGCTGCGAAGCCTGGCTGCGCTCACCGTCGTAGACCGCAACCTTGCTCGCGCCCCGTGCGGCACCTTCGCCGCTGCCCAGGTTGAGCTGGCAGGCCGAGTCGTAGCAGGCATGGCAGGCCACACACTTCTCGGTGAAAATCGGCTGGATATCACGGGTATAGGAAAGGCTCTGCGCGGGACCTTGGGCCTGTGTGCTGCTGGCGATCAGCGCAAGAACGGCGCTGATGATGAGGCGAAGTGACATGTTTCCGGTCCCGATTCAATGCATACGGTGAAAATCCCGGTGATTCTACCGATCTGCACCCTCACCCAACATGAGCGATATTCATGCAAAAGCCGAACATGCTCTAAAAGCGCACAGGTTTGCTATGATCCACGCCCTCCGTAATGCCTGACCAGAGTAGTCCCATGCCCGATCGTAGCGCTCGTCTGCAAGCCCTTCACCAAGCCCTCAAGGAACGCATCCTGATCCTCGATGGTGGTATGGGCACGATGATCCAGAGCTACAAACTGGAGGAAGAGGACTACCGTGGCAAACGCTTCGCCGATTGGCCAAGCGACATCAAGGGCAATAACGACCTGCTGATCCTCACTCGCCCAGACGTGATCGGCGGGATCGAGAAGGCTTACCTGGATGCCGGCGCCGACATCCTCGAAACCAACACATTCAACGCCACTCAAGTGTCCCAGGCCGACTACGGCATGCAAGGGCTGGCCTATGAATTGAACGTAGAAGGCGCCCGCCTGGCGCGCAAGGTTGCCGACGCGAAAACCCTGGAGACCCCGGACAAGCCGCGCTTTGTCGCCGGCGTGCTCGGCCCGACCAGCCGTACCTGTTCGCTGTCGCCGGACGTCAACAACCCCGGCTACCGCAACGTGACCTTCGATGAATTGGTGGAAAACTACACCGAGGCCACCAAGGGCCTGATCGAAGGCGGTGCGGACATGATCCTCATCGAAACCATCTTCGACACCCTCAACGCCAAGGCCGCGATCTTTGCCGTGCAAGGCGTCTATGAAGAGCTGGGTGTCGAACTGCCGATCATGATTTCCGGGACCATCACCGATGCGTCCGGACGGACTCTGTCGGGCCAGACCACCGAAGCGTTCTGGAACTCCATCTGCCACGCCAAGCCGATTTCCGTCGGACTGAACTGCGCCCTCGGCGCCAGCGAACTGCGGCCGTACCTGGAAGAGTTGTCGAACAAGGCCAGCACCTACGTTTCCGCGCACCCAAACGCCGGTTTACCCAACGAATTCGGTGAATACGACGAACTGCCGGAAGAGACCGCCAAGGTCATCGAGGAGTTCGCCCAGAGCGGTTTCCTCAATATCGTCGGCGGCTGCTGCGGTACCACGCCGGGCCATATCGAAGCCATCGCCAAGGCCGTGGCCGGCTATGCGCCACGTCAGATCCCCGACATCCCCAAGGCCTGCCGCCTGTCGGGCCTGGAACCCTTCACCATTGATCGCAGCTCGTTGTTCGTCAACGTTGGCGAGCGGACCAACATCACCGGTTCCGCGCGCTTCGCAAGGCTGATCCGTGAAGACAACTACACTGAAGCCCTGGAAGTCGCCCTGCAGCAGGTGGAAGCCGGCGCCCAGGTGATCGACATCAACATGGACGAAGGGATGCTCGATTCGAAGAAGGCCATGGTGACCTTCCTCAATCTGATTGCCGGCGAGCCGGACATCTCCCGGGTACCGATCATGATCGACTCCTCCAAGTGGGAAGTGATCGAAGCGGGCCTCAAGTGCATCCAGGGCAAGGGTATCGTCAACTCCATCAGCATGAAGGAAGGCGTGGAGCAGTTCATTTATCACGCCAAACTGTGCAAGCGCTACGGCGCTGCGGTGGTGGTGATGGCCTTCGACGAATCCGGCCAGGCCGACACCGAAGCGCGCAAGAAGGAAATCTGCAAACGCTCCTACGATATCCTGGTCAATGAAGTCGGCTTCCCGCCGGAAG
Source organism: Pseudomonas sp. C321 (assembly GCF_055407105.1). Taxonomy (NCBI): domain Bacteria; kingdom Pseudomonadati; phylum Pseudomonadota; class Gammaproteobacteria; order Pseudomonadales; family Pseudomonadaceae; genus Pseudomonas; species Pseudomonas sp. C321. The sequence goes on from NZ_JBUZRB010000013.1 coordinate 38,833, forward strand.
ACATTATCTTTGACCCGAACATCTTCGCGGTCGCCACCGGTATCGAAGAGCACAACAACTACGCCGTCGATTTCATCAACGCGTGTGCCTACATCCGTGACGAACTGCCGCATGCGTTGACCTCGGGTGGCGTGTCCAACGTGTCATTCTCATTTCGTGGCAACAACCCGGTGCGTGAGGCGATTCACTCGGTGTTCCTGCTGTATGCGATCCGCAACGGCCTGAGCATGGGCATCGTCAACGCTGGCCAGTTGGAGATCTACGACCAGATCCCGGCCGAACTGCGCGACGCTGTGGAAGACGTGGTGCTCAACCGCACCCCGGAAGGCACCGACGCCCTCCTCGCCATTGCCGACAAGTACAAGGGCGACGGCAGCGTCAAGGAAGCCGAGACTGAAGAGTGGCGTAGCTGGGAAGTCAACAAGCGCCTGGAACACGCCCTGGTCAAGGGCATCACCTCACACATCGTCGAAGACACCGAAGAATCCCGGCAGTCGTTCGCCCGCCCCATTGAAGTGATCGAAGGCCCGCTGATGTCCGGCATGAACATCGTTGGCGACCTGTTTGGTGCCGGCAAAATGTTCCTGCCCCAGGTGGTGAAATCCGCCCGGGTCATGAAGCAGGCCGTGGCCCACTTGATCCCGTTTATCGAGTTGGAAAAAGGCGACAAGCCAGAAGCCAAGGGCAAGATCCTCATGGCGACGGTAAAAGGCGACGTGCATGACATCGGCAAAAACATTGTCGCCGTGGTGCTCGGTTGCAACGGCTATGACATCGTCGACCTTGGCGTGATGGTCCCGGCCGAGAAAATCCTGCAAGTGGCCAAGGAACAGAAGTGCGACATCATCGGCTTGTCCGGCCTGATCACACCGTCCCTGGATGAGATGGTGCACGTCGCCCGCGAGATGCAGCGCCAGGACTTCCACCTGCCGCTGATGATCGGTGGTGCTACCACCTCAAAGGCCCACACGGCGGTGAAGATCGAGCCCAAGTACAGCAATGACGCGGTGATCTACGTCACCGACGCCTCCCGCGCTGTGGGCGTGGCGACGCAGTTGTTGTCCAAGGAGTTGAAAGCCGGTTTCGTCGAGAGAACCCGCCTGGACTACATCGAAGTGCGTGAGCGCACCGCCAACCGCAGCGCCCGCACTGAACGCCTGAGCTACCCGGTGGCCATCGCCAAGAAGCCGCAGTTCGACTGGAGCACTTACACCCCGGTCAAGCCCACATTCACTGGCGCCAAGGTGCTGGACAATATCGACCTGAAAGTGCTGGCCAAGTACATCGACTGGACGCCGTTCTTCATCTCCTGGGACCTGGCCGGCAAATTCCCGCGCATCCTCACTGACGAAGTGGTGGGTGAAGCCGCCACCTCGTTGTACGCCGATGCCCAGGAAATGCTCGCCAAGCTGATCGACGAAAAACTCATCAGCGCCCGCGCCGTGTTTGGCTTTTGGCCGGCCAACCAAGTGCAGGACGATGACCTGGAAGTCTACGGTGATGACGGCAAGCCTCTGGCAAAACTGCACCACTTGCGCCAGCAGATCATCAAGACTGACGGCAAGCCGAACTTCTCCCTCGCCGACTTCGTCGCACCCAAAGACAGCGGCATCACCGACTATGTGGGTGGCTTTATTACCACCGCTGGCATCGGCGCCGAAGAAGTGGCCAAGGCCTACCAGGACGCTGGCGACGACTACAACTCGATCATGGTCAAGGCCCTGGCCGACCGCCTGGCCGAGGCCTGCGCCGAATGGTTGCACCAGCAAGTGCGTAAGGACTACTGGGGCTACGCCAAGGACGAGCAACTGGATAACGATGCGCTGATCAAGGAGCAATACAGCGGCATCCGCCCTGCCCCTGGCTACCCGGCGTGCCCGGATCACACCGAGAAAGGTACCTTGTTCCAGCTGCTCGACCCTCAAGCCCGCGAAATGCAGGCCGGGCGCAGTGGCGTGTTCCTTACCGAGCACTACGCGATGTTCCCGGCGGCAGCGGTCAGCGGTTGGTACTTCGCCCACCCGCAGGCGCAGTACTTTGCCGTGGGCAAGGTCGACAAGGACCAGATCGCCAGCTACACCGCCCGCAAAGGCCAGGACCTGGCTGTGAGCGAGCGCTGGCTGGCGCCGAACCTGGGTTACGACAACTAACGGCGCTGGATTGACTATGCTGTCCATACACACCTTCACCGGGGGATGTATGGACGATCCAGCCAACCACAAACCGCCAACCTTCTGGCAGATGCTCCACAGCGTGATAGCCGCCGCCTTCGGCGTGCAGAGCGGGAAGAATCGCGCCCGCGATTTTACCCACGGCAAACCCAGTCATTTCGTGGTGCTTGGCATCCTGTTCACAGCCATCTTTGCCCTGACGCTGTTTGGCATCGTCAAGCTGGTGTTGCACTTGGCTGGAGTGTGAAAGCGATCAGGGCATGAGCAGTTGCAAGCTGAAAGGGTAACGGTAGGTCGCAGGCTTGCCTTCGGCTGACAGCGCCCGAAAATCCACGTCATAATCCTGATGAGCATTGATCTCTTGAAGGCGTCGGGCCTGTGCGGGGTCAATCAGCTGGAACAACGCCTCTTGGCGTTCCCGCTCGCCATGCAGGCCGATGTCCACACCCCTGGCATCGTCATGCACCAGTACCATCGCCCAACCGCCCAGGGTGAAATGCCCGGCCACCAACGCGCTCAACCGTCCATCAAGAAGCGCTGCAAGCACTGGGCGTGAGCTGTTGACCGCACTGAACAGCACATCCTTGCCCGGCGTGCGGCCGCTGTTCTGCAGGGCGGTCATGGCGCCCAGAGCCATCTCGTCATTGGCCGACCACACCAGCGCGGTCTGCGGATAACGCTTGAACAACAGCGTGGCCTGCTCAAAGGCGCGCAGACGGTTCCATTCGCCGTAAACCAATTGGCGCAGGCGTACTTCGGGATGCTCCCCCAGGGCTCGCTGCAAACCTTGTTCACGCAGCTGTGCGGTGGGAGTGTTCTTGGCGCCGGAGAAGGCCAGCAAATCGAGGGTTTGGCCGGCGGCGACCGGGCCATGGATGCGCATCAGTTCCTTGAGCATCAGGTAACCGCCCTCCTCGTCGTTGGCGACGAGGCTACCGATCCAGTTGGGATATTTACGTGCGTCCAACAGTTGCACCTGGTCAGGCGTCAGGGCGTTATTGACGATCAGCAACTTGACCCCGCTGCCCTGGGACAGGCGCAGGATTTGCGGGGCAATGTACTGCTCATTGACCAGCACCAGGTAGTCTGGGCGCTGGGAGCCTTGTAAAGCTTCGCGGGCCTGCTGGAGGGTGTTTTGCGGATCGCGCTCGGAATAACGCACGCGCAAATCCAGGCCGAGGTCCCTGGCGGCGGCCTGCATGAATTGCGCATAGTTGACCCAGAAGGTTTCGGTCGAGGTTCCAGGGTTGAGAAAAACCACCGACGTTGCATGGGCCATCGCCCAGAACGGCATACTCGCCACCAGCAAACACTTGTAGAGAACCTTCAGCATCATTACCTGAGCCCCGGATAGTTGCCGCCCAGTGTAATGACAATAAGCCGCTCAATCTCGGCTAATCGCCACGGCGGGACACCCCCCGAAGCTCAGGCAACGTCCTTTATTGATGGCTGACCCAGAACACAGCCGTTGAAACCACCAAAATAATCAGAAAGAGAATGGCCCAGGCGTCCACGGAACTGTCGCTTTTGCGGGCTTTAGTCGGATTGCTCATCGCATCGCCTCTTGTCGGTTTTATGGGTGATTGCATTAAGACTCGCCCACAGTAAAGTCCATGATTGCCCCCGTGACAAATGTGGGTAATCCAATAATCAATCTCATTAGTCGATTTGGTTCTTTGCATATGCTTAAACATCACTTTTGCGCATAAACGCAAACTGGTATCGTGCGCCGGCTCCGTTGGAGTGCGCGGCCGTGCGCGCAGATTTGCCGAGAACAGGACCTATATGTACGTATACGACGAATACGATCAGCGCATCATTGAGGACCGCGTCAAGCAGTTCCGTGATCAGACCCGACGCTATCTGGCAGGCGAGCTGAGCGAAGAAGAGTTTCGCCCTCTGCGCTTGCAAAATGGCCTGTATGTTCAGCGCTTTGCGCCGATGCTGCGGGTTGCCGTGCCCTATGGCCAACTCACTTCGCGCCAGACGCGAATGATGGCCAAGATTGCTCGCGACTTCGACAAGGGCTACGCCCACATCAGTACCCGCCAGAACGTGCAGTTCAACTGGCCGGCCCTGGAAGATGTGCCGGACATTCTGGAAGAACTGGCCACCGTGCAAATGCACGCGATCCAGACCAGCGGTAACTGCCTGCGCAACGTCACCACCGACCAGTTCGCCGGCGTTGCAGCCGATGAGGTGATCGACCCCCGCCCATGGTGCGAAATCGTTCGCCAGTGGACCACCTTCCACCCGGAATTCGCCTACCTGCCGCGTAAGTTCAAGATCGCCATCAATGGCTCGACCTCGGACCGCGCGGCGATTGAAGTCCACGACATTGGCCTGGAGCCGGTGTACAACGCCGCCGGTGAGTTGGGCTTCCGTGTGCTGGTGGGTGGTGGCCTCGGTCGTACCCCGGTGGTCGGCGCCTTCATCAACGAGTTCCTGCCGTGGCAAGACCTGTTGAGCTACCTCGACGCCATCCTGCGGGTCTACAACCGCTATGGCCGTCGTGACAACAAGTACAAGGCGCGGATCAAGATCCTGGTCAAGGCCCTGACACCTGAAGTCTTTGCGCAGAAAGTCGACGCCGAGATGGAACACCTGCGCGGCGGCCAGACCACCTTGACCGACGCCGAAGTGCATCGCGTCACCAAGCACTTCGTCGATCCGGACTACAAGGCCCTGAGCAATCTGGACGCCGAGTTGGCCGAACTCGACCAGCAACACCCAGGTTTTGCCCGCTGGCGTGTGCGCAATACCCTGGCCCACAAGAAGCCAGGCTATGTCGCCGTGACCCTATCGCTGAAACCGACCGGCGTAGCGCCAGGCGACATCACTGACAAGCAACTGGACGGCGTCGCCGACCTGGCCGAGCGCTACAGCTTCGGCCAACTGCGCACCTCCCACGAACAGAACATCATCCTGGCAGACGTTGAACAGAGCCAGTTGTTCACCCTGTGGGGCGAGTTGCGCGAACAAGGCTTCGCCACGCCGAACATCGGCCTGCTGACCGACATCATCTGCTGCCCGGGCGGTGACTTCTGCTCCCTGGCCAACGCCAAATCGATCCCGATTGCCGAATCGATCCAGCGCCGTTTCGACGACCTGGACTACCTGTTCGACATCGGCGAGCTGGACCTGAATATCTCTGGCTGCATGAACGCCTGTGGTCACCACCACGTCGGCCACATCGGCATCCTCGGGGTGGACAAGAAAGGCGCAGAATTCTACCAAGTGTCCCTGGGCGGCAGCGCCAGTCGCGATGCGAGCCTGGGCAAGATCCTGGGCCCGTCCTTCGCCCAGGAAGCCATGCCCGAGGTGATCGGCAAGTTGATCGACGTCTACATCGAACAACGCACCGAAGATGAGCGTTTCATCGACACCTACCAGCGCATCGGCATTGACCTGTTCAAGGAGCGTGTCTATGCAGCGAATCATTAAGAACAACGAAGTGGTCGACGAAACCTGGCACTTGCTGCCCAAGGACACGACCTTCGATGGCATTTCCAACTGCGACGACCTGATTGTGCCGCTGGCCCTCTGGCGCGAGCATGCTCACGCCCTCAAGGCCCGCGACGGCGGCCTGGGTGTGTGGCTGGACGCCGATGAAGAAGCCGAAGAGATCGGTGACGACGTGGAGCACTTCCAGGTCATCGCCCTGAACTTCCCGGCCTTTACCGACGGTCGCAACTACTCCAACGCCCGCTTGCTGCGTGACCGTTATGGTTACAAGGGCGAGTTGCGGGCGATTGGCGATGTACTACGCGACCAGCTGTTTTACCTGCGCCGCTGTGGGTTTGATGCCTATGCGTTACGGGCGGACAAAGACCCGTACGAAGCGCTGGAAAGTCTCAAGGACTTCTCGGTGACGTACCAGGCGGCGACGGATGAGCCTTTGCCGTTGTTTCGCCGACGTTAAGCTTTAGCCCTTCACACTAAGCCCTGAACCCCGGATAGCTGGAGTTCAGGGCTTTTTTGTGGGAGCTGAAACGATCGTCACCCGGTGAAACATCTTTCATGTGAGCCAGGCAATGCCACTCAAGGTGAACATTGGCAACCATCGAGTTGTCCCCTATTGATCAGCCCACTGACGATTGGAGTTCTTCATGGCGAAAATCACCCTGGCCCAGCAACTGGCGACCACTCTTGAACAAGCAGGCATCAAACGCATCTGGGGACTGACCGGCGACAGCCTCAATGGCCTCACCGACGCGCTGCGCACCATGGACAGCATCGAGTGGATGCATGTGCGTCACGAGGAAGTTGCCGCCTTTGCCGCCGGTGCAGAAGCCGCGGCCACTGGCGAGCTGACGGTGTGCGCCGGCAGTTGCGGGCCGGGCAACCTGCACTTAATCAATGGTCTATTCGATTGTCACCGCAACCACGTCCCGGTGCTGGCCATTGCCGCACAGATCCCGTCCTCTGAGATCGGCCTGAACTACTTCCAGGAAACCCATCCCCAGGAGTTGTTCAAGGAGTGCAGCCACTTTATTGAACTAGTGACCAACCCCGAACAAATGCCCCATGTGCTGCACCGCGCCATGCGCTCGGCGATCCTCAATCGCGGTGTGGCGGTGGTGGTCATTCCTGGGGATGTGTCGCTGCTGGAAGTCGAAGACACATTCAAGCCCTGGCCCGCGTTGCTGGCGCCACGTACCTTGCCGGCGGAACAGGACCTGCAACGCCTGACCGACATCCTTGAGCAAAGTAAATCCGTCACCCTGCTGTGCGGCAGCGGTTGCGCGGGAGCCCACGATGAAGTGGTGGCCCTGGCCGACGTCCTTGGCGCCCCGGTGGTACACGCGCTGCGAGGCAAGGAGCACGTGGAATGGGACAACCCCTTCGATGTCGGCATGACCGGGTTGATCGGCTTCAGCTCGGGCTATCACGCGATGCTCAACTGCGACACGCTGATCATGCTGGGCACCGATTTTCCCTATCGCCAGTTCTACCCCACCGACGCGAAGATCATCCAGGTCGATCGCAATCCCCAGGCCCTTGGCCGTCGCGCCACGCTGGACCTGGGAATCGCCGCCAATGTAAGCGAAACCATCCAGGCGCTGCTGCCGCGGCTGACCCGCAATGCTGATCGCAGCTTCCTTGAGTCGTCCCTCAAACACTATGAGAAATCCCGGCAGGGCCTGGACGACCTGGCACAGCCATCAAAAGCCAACCGACCGATCCACCCGCAGTACGTCACCCGGCTGCTCAGCGAGTTGGCGGACGACGATGCCATCTTCACCGCCGATGTCGGCTCACCCACCGTGTGGGCGGCGCGTTATCTGAAGATGAATGGCAAGCGCCGGCTGATCGGCTCGTTCAACCACGGCTCGATGGCCAACGCCATGCCCCAGGCCATCGGTGCCCAGGCAGCGTTTCCCGGTCGCCAGGTTATATCGTTGTCGGGAGACGGTGGTTTCAGCATGCTGATGGGCGATTTCATTTCCCTGGCGCAGTTGAACCTGCCCGTGAAGGTCATCGTCTACGACAACGCTTCATTGAGCTTCGTCGCCATGGAGATGAAAGCCGCCGGTTACCTGGACACCGGCACGGAGCTGCAAAACCCGGACTTTGCGGCCATGTCCAATGCCATGGGTATTCTGGGGATTCGCGTGGAGCAATCCGAAGACCTCGAGCCGGCGCTACGCAGCGCCCTGGCTCATGATGGCCCAGTGCTGGTGGATGTGGTGACGGCGACCCAGGAACTGGCCATGCCACCGAGCATTAAGCTGGAGCAGGCCAAGGGCTTCAGCCTGTATATGCTCAAGGCGGTGATGAGTGGACGCGGGGACGAGGTGATTGAGCTGGCGCGGACTAACTGGTTGCGGTAACCGAACACCACCTTGTGGCGAGCGGGCTTGCCCGCTCGCCACAACCTCAACCCTTCTGCTTTTCGACCCACTTTGCGTAGGCATCAATAAACGCTTGCAGGAACGGCTTGGTCTTCTCCGACACTTTCCCCGACTCATCAAACGCATTGCCAGCGCCGCCCAGATAGGCTTCCGGCTGCTGCATGCAGGGCACGTCAAGGAACACCAGAGACTGGCGCAAATGGTGATTGGCGCCAAAACCGCCGATAGCGCCAGGCGACACACTGATCACCGCACCAGGCTTGCCACTCCAAGTACTTTGGCCGTAAGGACGGGAGCCGACGTCGATCGCATTCTTCAGCGCGGCGGGCACAGAGCGGTTGTATTCGGGGGTCACGAACAACACCGCGTCGGATGAGCTCACGTGTTGACGGAAAGTACTGTAGGCTGCGGGCGGTATTGGGCCGTCAATGTCTTCGTTATAGAGCGGCAACTCGCCGATTTCGACAATATTGAGTTTGAGGTTGGCAGGTGCTAACTCGACCAATGCCAGGGCGACCTTACGGTTGATCGACTCTTTTCTCAAGCTGCCAACCAGTACGGCAATCGTGTAGACCTTGCTCATTGGGGTTTCCCGACGTCTGACTAAAGGAGCTTGTAGTTATAGAGCCTTCACGGCCCTATCACCAGCAGGTTCTGACAACTCCCCTGACGTTCATCTTGCACTCGCCCGTGTAAGTAACGTCTGAAAAAGTCAACGAATAGTATTTTTTTTCCATAGGTAAACTACCCCGCTCCTCTACGGTCTACAGAACCGCAAATCGAGTGTTTATCTCCAGAGGCTCTAAACAGATGGCAGCAGTACTTGTCGGACAGTTCCATGCCAGAGACGCGGAAGGTCGCGTTTATTCCGTGCATGAGTTCCAGGAATCCACCCCGCCGCTCGACGGCCTGGCTGGCTCGGCGCCCACCACTACCTACAAGCTGGCCATTGGCGACCGTGTAGAAAAAATGGAAGGCGATGAGTTCCGATTGATCCAGTCGGGCACCATAATCGTCCGCGAATCGCAAACGACCCACGCTTCATAAGACTTGGTTTCAATACAACGTCTCAGAGGCGAACCTGCTCAGTCCTGGCCATTGATGGCGTGGTGACTGGGCCGGGACGGCTCGACTCTCCCCTCCAGTGCTTTTGCATCCATTATTCAAGCCTGTTCGCCGAGCATCACGTACTTATTTCTCGCGTTCCGGTTTCCCCCATTGAATCCCCAATCGGCTGAACATAGACTCCGGGCATGCGCTTACGTCATATCGAAGTGATTCAGGCCATCTTGCAGACCGGACACCTCGGCACGGCCGCCGAATGGTTGCAACTGCCCGTGGCCGATGTTGACGCCGCGCTCAAGGATGCCGAGCAACAATTGGGGTTCATGCTCTTCGCCAGCGTGCGCGGGCGGCTGCAAGCTACCCGTGAAACCTTGGAACTGCAGGCCCACATCGCTCATATCCATGAGGCGCTAGAGCCCCTGCAGCGCCTGGCCAGCAGCCTGAAACACCATCACTCCCCGCCGCTACGCGCCCTCTGCACACCGCCACTGGCCAACCAACTGCTACCACAAAGCATTGCCCTGCTGCGCCGACGGTTCCAGGACACGCCGTGCAACCTGTCGAGCCAGCCAACCCGGGATATCGTCAAAAGCCTGCTGCTACACGAAGCGGACCTGGGCCTGAGCCTGCATGACCCCGAACACCCGCAGATTCACAGCGCCGTGCTGGCCCAGGGCAAGCTGCAACTGCTGGCGCCCCACGGCTGGCTCAAGCCGCGACAGAAGTACATTGCGCTGCAGGAGTTGGCCGGCCAAGCGATGGTCGGCCTGGAAGGGCAAGACCCGCTGAGTCGATTGCTGGACAGCAAGCTGCAGGCACTGCGGCCGCTGCCGGTAATCCAGACGCGGGTGCAGACTTACCAGATGATGCGCAGCATGGTGGAGGTAGGGGAAGGTCTGGCGATTGTCGATCCGTTCACCGCCAGCGGCGCGCGCGAAGCAGGGCTGGATGCCTGCCCGCTGTCACCGCCGATTCTGGTGACGCTGTATGCATTGACGCTAAAAGACAGCGTCGCTTCCCCGGCACTGAATGCCTTGGTGGAAATTGTCACGCAAAAGGCCGAGGGGTTGCTGGCGGGCGCTGTGACTTAACCCGCACAGATCAAACCGCTTCCAGCTCTGACTTGAACAACCGATACCAGAAAATTGCCACTTCCCTGGTCTGCGGATCAATCCCGCGATACCGCAGGTGATCAATCCCGCCCATCACATACCCGCAACGCTCATACAAACGGCACGCGCCAAGATTGTTGTTCTGGGTTTCCAGCATCATTCCCTGCAGGCTTTTCTTGCGGCTCCAGAACTGCGCCACATCCAGCAACGCCTTGGCCACCCCATGGCGACGCGCAGGCAGCACCACTGCCAGCTCATCAACGTGGGCAAAACCGTTCCAATTGGTGCTGACCACTACATGCCCCACAGGGCGGTCATCCAGGTAGGCCATGAACACTGCACTGTCGGCTGCATCGCGGTAGCTGGCGAACTCTTGCGGGTCGATGCCGTAGCACTTGCGGTATGGCAATATCTGCTCAAGCGCCCATTGATCGACACGCTTGCCGATCTCCGGTACGCCATAGGCGCTGACGTCAAAACTGAAATCGTTGCCCCATACGTAGGGTTCAAATCCCTCGTCGGCGACTCGAACACTGAGCCCCGGGTACTTCGGATTCATTACAGCTTGCATAACCATCCTTAACACTTGATGCAATCGACGGTGTAACAACGACCACCGCCGTCGTCTTCGTGTTGCAATCCATGAACATCGGCAACAAAACCGGGAAAGCTGCTATCGAAGGTCCGGGCAAATGCCAGGTAATCAATGATCGAACGAGTCGATTCGGTAAAGCGTTCCCCCGGCATAATCAACGGAATACCCGGTGGATAAGGCACCAGCATCACCGCTGCAACGCGCCCTGGCAAGGCATCGATGGACACGGCCTCGACTTCACCACGGACCAATTGATCGTAGGCATCCGCCGGTTTCATCGCAATCTCCGGCAAAACCGTGTACATCCGCTTGAGGTGTTTGGCCGTTGCGTTGCTGCGATAACAGCTGTGCAACTGATCGCACAGATCTCGCAAACCCATGCCTTGATAACGCGCGCAGCCTGTTTGAAATACGCAAGGCAAGCAGCTTGCAAGGCTGACATTGGCGTCGTAATTACGTTTGAACTCCAGCAATTCGGTCAGCAGGGTACTCCACTTACCCTTGGTGATGCCCATGGAGAACAACACCAGAAACGAATAAAGACCGGTTTTCTCCACCACCAACCCACGCTCCCATAGAAATTTACTGACGACTGCGGCCGGAATTCCGCACTCACCAAGGGCGCCTCCCGCGGTCAGCCCGGGCATTACCAGGGTGACCTTGATCGGGTCCAGCAGCACGTAATCTTCGGTGATATCACCAAAGCCGTGCCAGTCGGCCTGCGGTTGCAATAACCAATCGGCAGTCGCCACGCGGTCAATACCCGCCACCGAAGGTGGCTGCCAGATGGAGAACCACCAGTCTTGTGCGCCGATGTGCTCACGCAGGTTGGCCAGCGCGCGACGAAAGCTCAGGGCTTCGTCAAACATTTCCTGTAACAGAGAACGCCCCGCCGGCCCCTCCATCATTGCCGAGGCGACGTCCAGGGAGGCGATGATGCTGTACTGCGGCGACGTAGAGATATGCATCATGAACGCTTCGTTGAAGCGGTCGCGATCCAGTTGTCGGGCGCCGCCGTCCTGCACATGGATCATCGATGCCTGGCTGAAGGCTGCCAGCAGCTTGTGAGTGGAATGGGTGGTGAACACCAGAGGGCTATCAGCCGTGCGTGAAGTGCCCATGCCGTAGCGGCCGGCAAAGAACTCATGGAAGGCCGCGTAGGCGTACCAGGCTTCGTCGAAGTGCAGCACCTCGACACTGTTGCCCAGTTGCTGCTTGATCAGCTCGGCGTTGTAACACAAGCCGTCGTAGGTGGAGTTGGTGACTACTGCCAGCTTGACCTTTGGCGCCCGGCCTCGGGCGAGCGGGCTGGCGTCGATCTTGGCGCGAATGGATTCAGGACTGAATTCGCTCAAGGGAATGGGCCCGATAATTCCCAGCTCATTACGTTCCGGGCACAGGTACAGAGGGATGGCACCGGTCATGATGATCGAGTGCAGCACCGACTTGTGGCAGTTGCGGTCCACCAGTACCAGGTCATCGCGCGCGACCATGGAGTGCCACACGATCTTGTTGGCGGTCGAGGTGCCATTGATCACGAAGAAGGTGTGATCGGCACCAAAGTTGCGCGCCGCCCGCGCTTCAGCTTCCGCCAGGGGGCCGGTGTGATCCAGCAACGAACCCAACTCCGGCACCGACACGGATAAATCCGAGCGCAGGGTGTTCTCCCCGAAGAACTGATGAAATGCCTGCCCCACAGGGCTCTTGCGATAGGCCACCCCACCGCCGTGACCAGGGGTGTGCCAGGAATAATTGGAGTCAGCCGTGTGTTGCACCAATGCCTTGAAGAACGGCGGCAACAGGCCATCGAGGTAGGTGCGAGCGGCGCGGGCCACCTGGCGAGCCAGGAACGGTACCGTGTCTTCAAACAGGTAGAGAATGCCCCGCAACTGGTTGAGTTCGCTCATGGCCTCAGCGGGGGCATTTTCCAGGGTCACTTGCTCACCCAGGGCGAAGATCGGTAGATGTGGCGCCCGCACTCGCGCCAGGCGAATCAGCTCAACCATGTTTTGCAGCAGATGGGTATTTTCCCCGGCGCCTTCGGCAGCAATCAGCATGCAGGCCAAGCCATGATGGGTCGAGGCCACCAGCCGGCCTTCAGCGTAATCCACCGCAGAGAAGATACTGAAGCCTTCCTGTTCCAGCTCCCGGGCGATGCCCCGGACCCGATCACCGGCGACGGTGTCGGCCTTGATGTCGCGATGCACGATAAGGATGGGGAACTTCAGGTCTTTGTACATGGGAGCTTGGCGTCCTGAGAGCAATGTACTCAGGGTAGAAGCTGGGGGCGGTTGTAGCGAATGAAGAGAGTCAAATGAGGAATTTCAACTGTAGCCCTGGTCGAGCCCCAGCGAGGCTACGTCAGCCTCAGATCAGCCCCCAGCACCAAGTCACCCACACGCAGCCTCGCTAAAGCTTGACCGTGAACAGAGTATCTACGGGAGGGCTATTGTTCGCACAGTTGGGTCCACAGCGCAGGAGCGCCAGCGGATTTCGCAACCGCCTCCAGGCGTGCCGCATGCTCGGCCATGTCCTGCTCGCTGGCACGAATGATTGCGGTGGGCGTGCGATCGGCAGGCAGGCGGCGAATTTGCGAAGACCGATTGCCGGAGCCTTCTGCCGAACCGTTGCCATCCGAGGCATTACCCGCCAGGGACAGGCTGGTCTGCCCGCCGGTCATGGTCAGGTAGACGTCGGCCAGAATCTCGGAGTCGAGCAAGGCGCCGTGCAGCTCACGGCCGGAGTTGTCGACGCCATAGCGCTTGCACAAAGCATCGAGGCTGTTGCGCTGGCCCGGGTGACGTCCACGGGCCATCATCAGGGTGTCGAGGATCGAGCAGTGCCGGGTGATATCGGCGCGGTCCGTCTGGCCCATCAGGGCGAATTCGTTATTGATGAAGCCGACGTCAAACGCCGCGTTATGGATAATCAACTGGGCGCCGTTGATAAATTCAAAGAACTCATCGGCGACTTCGGCAAAATGCGGCTTGCCCACCAGGAATTCGTTGGTAATGCCGTGGACGCCGATTGCGCCCTCGTCACTTTCCCGGTCCGGTTGCAGGTACACGTGGAAGTGGCGGCCGGTGAGGCGGCGTCCCATCAGCTCGACACAACCGATTTCAATGATCCGGTGGCCGTCGGTCACCGGCATGCCGGTGGTTTCGGTATCGAGTACAACAGATCGGATGGCCATCAGGGTTCAGCTCTCAACGGTTCGGTGTATTTCAAGGGGCGGGATATTAGCACGTCATGCCACAGACGGCCCAAGGCCGACATGCAACGGGCAACAGCGATTGCTGCTCTATAAGCCCGCCGCAGCACAGCGACTGTGCACCGCCCGCCTTTAGCTCTGCTTGTAACCCCGCACGTCATCCACACCGCGATTGGCCAACTGATCGGCCCGTTCGTTGCCGGGATGCCCGATGTGCCCGCGAACCCACTTCCAGGTGATGTTGTGGCGATTGCATTGCTCATCGAGCAACTTCCATAGGTCGGCATTTTTCACCGGTTCCTTGGCCGCAGTCTTCCAGCCGCGCTTCTTCCAGTTGACCATCCACTCGTTGATGCCTTTCATGACGTACTGGGAGTCGGTCACCAGCAGCACGTCGCAACGGCGCTTGAGTTCTTCAAGGCCGCGAATGGCACCCATCAGTTCCATGCGGTTGTTGGTGGTGTTGGCTTCGCCGCCCCACAATTCCTTCTCCACGCCCTGGCACACCAGCAAGGCGCCCCAGCCGCCGGGACCAGGATTGCCCTTGCAGGCACCATCGGTGAAGAGTTCTACGCTATCGGTCATTGCATACTTTCCATAAAAGCCGGGGGCCATCAAAGCGGGCTGCCGATAATCGACCAGCAAAACCCGAGGCCGAGAAACTCGACCGAAATACTAAAGAGTGTTTTATTGCTCGCTGGATCGGCGATTGACCTTGGCCATCGGCATCGGCACCAGCTTGCCCATCCGTTCGCGACGGACCTGGCTCACTGGCCGTAGCCCGACCACAATCTTGCGGGCCACCAGCAAATAGAAACCGCCACCGGACAACTGCCAGGCTCCGGCTTTGCGCTCCCATCCTGCCAGGCGGCCCTGCCACTTGGTCGACGCGAGCGGCGGACGATAGCACCCGAAGCGGCGTTTCTCCAGCGCGAAGCCCAGCAGGTTAAGCCAGTCACCCACCCGTGACGGCGAGATGCAGCGGGCCTGGCGCAACCCGTCATGGGCAAACACATGCCGCAGGCCCCACGAGCTCCAGGGATTGATGCCGACGATCAGCAAATGGCCACCAGGACGCACGCTGCTGGCCGCCTCGCGCAGCAACCCATGGGGCGACAGGCAGAAATCCAGGCCATGTTGCAGTACCACCACATCGGCGGCGTGCTCGCTCAACGGCCAGGCCTGCTCCTCGCAGACAATCTCCACCCCCGGCAACGGCGCGCCCAGGCGCACATTGCGCTGTACCTGGGGCGCAACCGGCGGAGGCTGCGCCGAGGGACCGTAGTGCACCAGGTAACCGCCGAAGAACCGCCCCAGCTCGTCTTCGAGCATGCGCCGCTCTTCATCCAGCAAAAATTGCCCGATAGGCCCGGACAGCCATTCACGGGCGGCGCCGATCAGGGCCAGCCACTCGGGATCGGCCTGGGCGAACGCTTTATCAGTCATTGCATTCTCCAACTCACCAAGACGTTCTAAGATGCACCAATGTGTTCAGCTTGGCGAATCAAAGAATGATACAGATCAGTGCCCTGCCCGCCTTCACCGATAACTACATCTGGTTGTTACAGGATCATCGCAGCCATCGCTGCGCGGCAGTCGATCCCGGTGACGCCGCGCCCGTCCTGGGCTGGCTCAAGCAGCATCCGGAGTGGACCCTCAGCGATATCCTGGTCACTCACCATCACCATGATCATGTCGGTGGCGTCGAGCAACTGAAAAGTATTTCAGGCGCAACGGTTTATGGCCCGGCGAATGAACAGATCCCGGCCCGGGACGTCGCCCTGAACGATAATGACCGGATCACCGTGCTGGGTTTGGAGTTCGATGTCTTCGCCGTGCCCGGCCATACCTTGGGGCACATTGCCTTCTATCATCACGGCCTGCTGTTTTGTGGCGACACCCTGTTCGCCGCGGGTTGCGGTCGACTGTTCGAAGGCACCCCCGAGCAGATGCATGTTTCTCTGGAACGTCTGGCTGCCCTACCCGCCGACACCCTGGTCTACTGCACCCACGAGTACACACAAAGCAACCTAAAATTTGCCCAGGCCGTGGAACCGGATAACACCGATATCGCCGAGCGAGTGGAAAAGGTCCGTCAGTTGCGGGCCAACGGCAAGATGACACTGCCTTCGACCCTGGCCCTGGAAAAACTCACGAACCCTTTCCTGCGCACCTCGGAAACATCTGTTAAAGAAAAAGCGGACGAACGGAATGGCCTGAATAACCGGTCCGGGAGCGCGGTTTTTGCTAGCTTGCGGTCTTGGAAAGATACGTTCTAAGAAGACAGGTTCTGGTACGAAATTTCTGAATGGTTGACCGCAACCAAAGCGCTTTCTAGAATCGCCCGACATTTTTGCCCGGAACTAACTTCCAGCCAATGTCGTCACCTATTCGTAAATCCAACCATTCAGACGCATTGACCCGCTTGGCTCAAGCCATTGCGGTGGCTGTCTCCGCGACTCTGGCGGGCTGCCAAACGACTAATTTCGCTGCACAATCCACCGTGCAACCCAAACCCATCCTTGCTGCCAAGATCAAGCAAAAGCCCCTTTGGTTATCAGAGAAACCAAGCCCCCAGGTGCCCCAGGATGTCTGGGAACGTATGCGCCAGGGTTTCCAATTGCAGGACGGGGTGGGCGTCAACCCGCGCATCGAGCAACAGCGCTTGTGGTTTGCCAGCAATCCATCCTTCCTGGAGAACGCCGGCGAACGCGGCAGTCTCTATATTCATTACATCGTCGAACGCCTTGAAGAACGCAATATGCCCCTGGAACTGGCGCTGCTGCCAGTGATTGAAAGCGCCTACAACCCGATGGCCTATTCACGCAGCAATGCGGTCGGCTTGTGGCAGTTCATTCCTTCCACCGGGCGCTACTTCAACCTGCGCCAGACCCGCGCCTATGATGGCCGCCGCGACATCACCGCCTCCACCACCGCCGCCCTGGACTATCTGACACGTCTGCATGACATGTTCAACGGCGACTGGTTGCTGGCCCTGGCAGCCTATAACGCTGGTGAAGGTACGGTCAGCCGGGCCATCGAGCGCAACGAAAAGCTCGGTTTGCCAACGGACTACTGGAACCTGCCACTGCCTCAGGAAACCAAGGACTACGTACCCAAGTTCCTGGCGCTGTCCCAGGTGGTGCTGGCCCCCGAGGCCTACGGCGTCAACCTGAACCCGATCGCCAACACGCCCTATTTCGAAGTGGTCGAAGTCAAGCAAAGCATGGACCTGTCCCGGGTCGCGGCGCTGGCAGAGATTGACGAAGACGAACTGTTCCAGCTCAACCCGGCCCTCAAACAGCGCACGACCCTGGATGGGCCCCAGCATTTGCTGGTGCCGACGTCCAAGGCGCAGTTGCTGGCCAGCAGCCTGTCGGCGATGAATCCCGAGGAGTTGCTGAGCCTGCGACCGAAAAAGCCGGTGTTCGACGAAGTGGAACACAAGGCCATCGCCGGTCGCTCGCGCAGCTACAAGGTCAAGAGCGGTGACAACCTGACGTTCATTGCCAAGGCCAACAAGGTCGATGTCCATGACCTGCAGCGCTGGAACAAGCTAAACGGCCAGAGCCTCAAGGTCGGCCAGACCCTGGTCATGCAAGACACCCGCAAGGTGATGGCCAAGGCCGGCGGCAAGAAACCGGCGCAGTACAAGGTCAAGAAAGGCGACTCGCTGTACATCGTGGCCAAGCGTTTCAACGTTGAGATGCAACATCTCAAGCGTTGGAACCCGCGTACTGGCCTGGCGCTGAAGCCCGGGCAGATGCTGGTGGTTTCCGGACCGCGCTAAGGGTTCGATGGCACTGTAAATCTAATGTAGGAGTTGTCGAGCCCAGCTCGACAGCTCCTACATTGATCTCCACCCCATTCATCACCGAGTTAGCCCGCCCGATCCATCCCACAGCAACTCCCTTTTTCCAGCCGGAACAAGCTGTTACTGTACCGATCATAAAGCCCAAGCCGCCTGGATCGGATCTCTGACTTGAAGCGTTCCCTCCTTCTACTAATAAGTCTGGCCTTGAGCTTTTCCGCGAACGCCACCATTACCGAGAGCCACGGTTATGCGCAGTTCGGCACGCTCAAGTACCCGGCCAAATTCACCCACTTCGACTGGGTAAACCCTGCAGCGCCCAAGGGCGGCACCTTGCGGGTCATGGCCGCGGGCACCTTCGACACCCTCAACCCTTATACCTTCAAGGGTACGAGCCCGGTGTCCACTGCCAATTTCCTGCAATACGGCGTCAACGAGCTTAACGAGCCGCTGATGGTCGGGACCGGCCAATACGCCCCCTCCGGCGATGAACCCACCTCCAGCTACGGCCTGATCGCGCAATCGGTGGAATACAGCGAGGACCGCAGTTGGGTGGTGTTCAACCTGCGCCCGCAAGCCCGTTTCCACGATGGCAAGCCGATCACCGCCTACGACGTAGCGTTCTCCTATCGCACGCTGCTGACCGAAGGCCACCCGCAATACCGCACCAACCTTCAGGAAGTGGCGCGGGTAGACATCCTCAATCGTCATCGCATACGCTTTGTGTTCAAGCGCGCCGGCAATCCGCTGCTGATCCTGCGCCTGGGCGAGTTACCGGTGCTGCCCCAGCACTACTGGAAAAACCGCGACTTCAAGGCCACTACGTTCGAGCCCCCGCTGGGCAGCGGGCCCTATCGGATCGCCAAGGTCCAGCCGGGCCGGCAACTGGTGTTCGAGCGGGTCATGGACTATTGGGGCAAGGACCTGGCGGTCAACCGTGGCTTTTACAACTACAACAAGGTCGAGGTGGAGTTCTACCGCGATAGCGACGTGGCTTTTGAAGCCTTCAAGGCCGGTGAGTTCGATATCTATATCGAGCATCAGGCGAAAAACTGGGCCAACGGCTACAACTTCCCGGCGGTCAATCGTGGCGACGTGATCAAGGCGCAGATTGCCCACCAGATCCCGACCCAGAGCCAAGGTCTGTTCATGAACAGCCGACGCCCGACTTTCAGCCAAACCAAGGTCCGCGAAGCTCTGGGGCTAATGTTCGACTTCGAGTGGACCAATCGCACCCTGTTCAGCGGCGCCTACAAGCGCACGCTCAGCTACTACCCCAACAGCGAATTCTCCGCCACCGGGGTCCCGGTGGGCCATGAATGGCTGATGCTCTCGCCCTATCGCGAGCAACTGCCGGCCAACCTCTTCACCCAGGCCTTCAGTTTGCCCCAGACCGACGGACGCGGCATTCCCCGAGACACCCTGCGTCGCGCCCTGGCGCTACTGGCCGAAGCCGGCTGGAAGCTTTCCGGCCAGCGCCTGCTCAACAGCGAGGGGCAGCCGCTGCGCTTCGAGATACTGCTGGTCAACCCAAACCTGGAACGAATCCTTCAGCCTTATGTGGAGAATCTGACGAGCATCGGGATCGACGCCCGCTTGCGCACCGTTGACCGGGCGCAGTACAAACAACGGCTCGACCAATTCGACTTCGATATGATTCTGATGACCCTCAACCAGACCCTTAGCCCGGGGCTTGAGCAGTGGCAGTATTTCCATTCCAGCCAGGCTGGGATCAAGGGCAGCAAGAATTACGCGGGCATCGCCAGCCCGGTGGTCGACCATCTGCTGGAACAACTGTTGGCCGCGCAGACCCGCGACGAGCAACTGGCAGCGGGCCGAGCCCTGGACAGGGTCCTGCTTTGGCAGCACTACAGTATTCCCAACTGGTACCTCAACTATCATCGCCTGGCGTACCGTAATCGGTTCGCCTTCGTCACCACGCCGCCCTACAGCCTGGGCCTGAGCGCATGGTGGCTGAAAGCTTCGGAGAAAGCCCAATGATACCTTTGCGTACTGTGATTCTTGGTGGCCTGTTGTTCTGTGCTGCGGCCAATGCCGCGCCGAAACATGCCCTGACCCTCTATGACGAACCGCCCAAATACCCCGCCGATTTCAAGCACGTCGACTATGTAAATCCCGACGCGCCCAAGGGCGGCACCTTTCGCGAGTCCAGCATGGGTGGTTTCGACAGCCTCAACCCCTTCATCAACAAGGGCGTAGCGGCGGACAACATCACCCTGATCTACGACACCCTCGCCCAGCAAGGCCTCGACGAGCCCATTACCGAATACGGCCTGATTGCCGGCAAGATCGAAAAAGCCCCCGACAACAGCTGGGTGCGTTTCTACCTGCGGCCCGAAGCACGCTTCAATGATGGCCACCCGGTGCGCGCCGAAGACGTGGTATTCAGCTTCCAGACCTTGATGAAACAAGGCTCGCCGATCTATCGCACCTACTACGCTGACGTCGACGAAGTGGTGGCCGAAGACCCACTGCGGGTGTTGTTCAAGTTCAAGCGCACCAACAACCGCGAACTGCCGCTGATCCTCGGTCAGTTGCCGGTACTGCCCAAGCATTGGTGGGCGACTCGGGACTTTGCCAAGGGCAACCTGGAGGTACCACTGGGCAGCGGGCCGTACAAGGTCGTCGAGGTCAAGCCCGGCCGATCGATTCGCTACGAGCGGGTCAAGGACTACTGGGGCAAGGACCTGCCGATCAACAAGGGGTTGTACAACTTCGATTACCGAGTCACCGACTATTACCGCGACAACACCGTTGCACTGGAAGCACTCAAGGCCGGCCAGTTCGACTACTGGCAGGAAATCAGTGCGAAAAACTGGGCCAACGCCTACAACATTCCAGCCGTCACCCAGGGCCGGCTGATCAAGGAAGAGATCCCCAATGGCAACCCGACCGGGATGCAGGGTTTCGTCTTCAATATTCGCAAACCCATGTTCCAGGATGTGCGCGTACGCAAGGCCATCAGCCTGCTGCTGGACTTTGAATGGAGCAACAAGCAACTGTTCAACGGCGCCTACACCCGCAGCCGCAGTTACTTTGAAAACTCGGACATGGCGGCCATCGGCCTGCCCGGCCCCGAAGAGTTGGCAATTCTTGAACCGCTGCGCGACAAGATCCCGCCCCAGGTATTCACTGAAGCCTTCCAGCCGGCAAAAACCGATGCCAGCGGCATGATCCGCACCCAGCAGCGCGAAGCCTATCAACTGTTGCAAGAGGCCGGCTGGCGTATCGTCGACGACAAGATGGTCGACGCCACCGGCAAGCCGGTGACCATCGAGTTCCTCCTGGCCCAGACCGAGTTCGAGCGCATTTTGTTGCCGTTCAAGCGCAACCTGTCGGACTTGGGGATAGACCTGGTGATTCGTCGGGTCGACGTCTCTCAATACATCAACCGCATCCGCTCCCGTGACTTCGACATGGTGGTGGGCAGCTTCCCGCAATCCTCCTCACCGGGTAACGAGCAGCGTGAGTTCTGGAAATCTTCCAGCGCCGACAATCCGGGCAGCCGTAACTACATCGGCCTGAAAGACCCGGCCATCGACCAGTTGGTGGAAGAGCTGATCGACGCCGACTCGCGCAAAAGCCTGATAGCCCACGCCAAGGCCCTGGACCGGGTGCTGCAGTTCGGCTACTACGTGATCCCCAACTGGCACATCAAGACCTACCGAGTGGCCTACTGGAATCACCTCGGCCACCCGAAGGTCCCTCCGCGCTATGACGTCGGTATCGCCACCTGGTGGATCAAGCCCGATGCCAAACCTGCCGTGGCCCTGGACACAGACCCAACCGCCGATCCGGCGAGCGGAGGCGATTAACATGCTGGCCTATATTTTTCGCCGACTGCTGCTGATTATTCCGACCTTGTTCGGCATCCTGCTGATCAACTTCGTCATCATCCAGGCCGCTCCCGGTGGCCCGGTGGAGCAGATGATCGCCAAGCTCGAAGGCTTTGAAGGCGCCACCAGCCGAATTGCCGGCGGCGGCGCCGAAGTGTCGGTGGCGGGCGCAAGCTACCGTGGTGCCCAGGGTCTGGACCCGGCGCTGGTCAAGGAAATCGAGAAGATGTACGGCTTCGACAAGTCGGCGCCGGAACGCCTGTGGATCATGATCAAGAACTACGCCAGGCTGGATTTCGGCGACAGTTTTTTCCGTGACGCCAAGGTCATCGACCTGATCAAGGAAAAGATGCCGGTGTCCATCTCCCTCGGGCTGTGGAGCACCCTGATCATGTACCTGGTGTCGATCCCGCTGGGGATCGCCAAGGCCACGCGCCATGGCAGCCACTTTGACGTCTGGACCAGTTCGGCGATCATCGTCGGCTATGCGATACCGGCGTTCCTGTTTGCGATCCTGCTGATCGTGGTGTTTGCCGGCGGCAGTTATTTCGACTGGTTTCCCTTGCGAGGACTGACTTCCAATAACTTTGACGAGTTGAGCTGGGGCGCCAAGGTACTCGATTATTTCTGGCACCTGGCGTTGCCCGTCACCGCCCTGGTAATCGGCAACTTCGCCACCATGACCTTGCTGACCAAAAACAGCTTCCTCGACGAGATCAACAAGCAATACGTGGTGACCGCCAAGGCCAAGGGCCTGACCAGCCATCGCGTGCTCTATGGCCATGTGTTTCGCAACGCCATGCTGCTGGTGATCGCCGGTTTTCCTTCGGCGTTTATCGGCATCTTCTTTACCGGCTCGTTGCTGGTGGAAGTGATCTTCTCCCTCGACGGCCTGGGCCTGATGAGTTTTGAAGCGGCGATCAACCGCGACTACCCGGTGGTGTTCGGCACGCTGTTTATCTTCACCTTGCTGGGGCTGGTGGTGAAGCTGATCGGCGACCTCACCTACACCCTGGTGGACCCACGCATCGACTTCGAAAGCCGGGAGCATTGAGATGAATCTATCCCCCCTCAATCGCCGTCGTTTCGAGCGCTTCAAGGCCAACAAGCGTGGCTGGTGGTCGCTGTGGCTGTTCCTGATTTTGTTCGGCGCAAGCCTGGGCGCCGAACTGATCGCCAACGACAAACCGCTGGCGGTGCATTACGACGGCGACTGGTATTTCCCAGCCCTCAAACGCTACCCGGAAACCACCTTCGGCGGCGAATTCCCCCTGGAAGCCAACTACAAAAGTCCGTACATCCGTGAGCTGCTCAAGGCCAAAGACGCCTGGACCCTGTGGGCGCCGATCCCTTATAGCTACCAGAGCATCAACTACGACCTGAAAGTCCCGGCCCCGGCCCCGCCTTCAGCGGACAACCTGCTGGGCACCGACGACCAGGGCCGCGATGTGCTGGCGCGCGTGATTTACGGTTTTCGTATTTCGGTACTGTTTGCCCTGACATTGAC
Source organism: Pseudomonas sp. C321 (assembly GCF_055407105.1). Taxonomy (NCBI): domain Bacteria; kingdom Pseudomonadati; phylum Pseudomonadota; class Gammaproteobacteria; order Pseudomonadales; family Pseudomonadaceae; genus Pseudomonas; species Pseudomonas sp. C321. The sequence goes on from NZ_JBUZRB010000013.1 coordinate 62,017, forward strand.
GGTACTCAGCTCGATCATCGGCGTGGTGGCCGGCGCGTTGCAGGGTTTCTATGGCGGCTGGGTCGACTTGGTCGGGCAGCGGTTCCTGGAGATCTGGTCGGGCTTGCCGGTGCTGTACCTGCTGATCATCCTCGCCAGTTTCGTGCAACCGAACTTCTGGTGGTTGCTGGGGATCATGCTGCTGTTTTCCTGGATGAGCCTGGTGGACGTGGTGCGCGCCGAGTTCCTGCGTGGGCGCAACCTGGAGTACGTGCGCGCGGCCAGGGCCCTGGGCATGCAGAATGGCGCGATCATGTTCCGCCATATCCTGCCCAACGCCATGGTCTCGACCATGACTTTCATGCCGTTCATTCTGACTGGCGCCATCGGTACCCTGACCGCCCTGGACTTCCTGGGCTTTGGCCTGCCAGCCGGTTCGCCGTCTTTGGGTGAGTTGGTGGCCCAGGGTAAATCCAACCTGCAAGCGCCGTGGCTGGGCATGAGTGCCTTTGCCGTGCTGGCGATCATGTTGAGTTTGCTGGTGTTTATCGGCGAGTCCGCTCGCGATGCCTTCGACCCGAGGAAATGAGATGAATCAGGACAATCTGATCGAAGTCCGCGACCTCTCTGTCGAGTTCGTGGTGGGCGCCAACCACCAGCGCGTGGTCGATGGCGTGAGTTTTGATATCAAGCGCGGCGAAACCCTGGCACTGGTGGGCGAAAGCGGCTCTGGTAAATCGGTGACCGCTCACTCGATCCTGCGCCTGCTGCCCTACCCGCTGGCGCGGCATCCGTCCGGCACTATCCAGTACGCCGGGCAAGACTTACTGACCCTGAAAGAAAAAACCATCCGGAATATTCGCGGCAACCGCATTGCGATGATCTTCCAGGAGCCGATGACCTCGTTGAACCCGCTGCATTCCATCGAGAAGCAGATCAACGAAGTGCTGGGCCTGCACAAGGGCCTGACCGGCAAGGCCGCCACCATACGCACCCTGGAGCTGCTGGAGCTGGTGGGCATCCCCGAGCCCCACAAGCGCCTCAAGGCCTTGCCCCACGAACTGTCCGGCGGTCAGCGCCAGCGGGTGATGATCGCCATGGCCCTGGCCAACGAGCCGGAACTGCTGATCGCCGACGAGCCGACCACCGCCCTCGACGTGACCGTGCAGTTGAAGATCCTGGAGCTGCTCAAGGAGCTGCAGGCACGGTTGGGCATGGCCTTGCTGTTGATCAGCCACGACTTGAACCTGGTGCGGCGCATTGCCCACCGGGTATGCGTGATGCAGCGCGGCTGTATCGTCGAGCAGGCTGATTGCGAAACGCTATTTCAGTCACCGCAGCACCCTTATACCCAGGAACTGCTGGCCGCCGAGCCCAGCGGCTTGCCAGCCACCAATGTCATCGGCCCGCCATTGCTGGAGGTCGATGACCTGAAGGTCTGGTTCCCGATCAAGAAGGGGTTTCTGCGCACTACCGTCGATTACGTCAAGGCGGTAGACGGCATCAACTTCAGCCTGCCCCAGGGCCAAACCCTGGGCATCGTCGGTGAAAGCGGTTCGGGCAAGTCGACACTAGGCCTGGCTATCCTGCGGCTGATCGGTAGCAAGGGCGGTATTCGCTTCGAAGGCCAGCAACTGGATCGCCTCACCCAACAACAGGTGCGACCATTGCGCCGGGAAATGCAGGTGGTGTTCCAGGACCCATTCGGCAGTTTGAGCCCACGCATGTGCGTCAGCGAGATCGTTGGCGAAGGCCTGCGCATTCACAAGATGGGCAGCCCGGCCGAACAGGAGGAAGCGATTATCGCTGCCCTCAAGGAAGTCGGCCTGGACCCGCAAACCCGCCACCGTTACCCCCATGAATTCTCCGGTGGTCAACGCCAGCGCATCGCCATCGCCCGGGCACTGGTGCTCAAGCCAAGGCTGATCCTGCTGGACGAACCGACCTCGGCCCTGGACCGCACGGTGCAGCGCCAGGTGGTAGAACTGCTGCGCAACCTGCAGGCCAAGTACAACCTGACCTACCTGTTCATCAGCCATGACTTGGCGGTGGTCAAGGCCTTGAGTCACCAGTTGATGGTGGTCAAGCATGGGCAAGTGGTGGAACAGGGTGATGCGCAAGCGATCTTCGCCGATCCTAAGCATGCGTATACCCGGCAGTTACTGGAGGCGGCGTTTCTGGTGCCGTGCACAGAGCGCCCCTGAATCTATCCCCCTGTAGCGGCAACGGACTCTGAGGAAATACACCCAAAAGCAAACCAATATCATTTGCACTGTTTTCGCCTCTTTGCTTTAATCGCGACCAATTCCTATTTACACCAAGGCATTTGTGCCGGATGGATATTGTGTCGACCTCGCCTACCTCATTCAGCCTACTCTATGGCACTCACCATTCCTGGCTACTGGGGCTGTTGCGTCGGCGCCTGAGCAACCGTTGGGATGCGGCTGACCTGGCCCACGACACGTTTATCCGCGTGCTCAAGCGCCCACCGGCCGAGGCTGGTGAAATGCGCGAGCGCTCCTATCTGGCCACCATCGCCCGTGGCCTGTGCATTGATCACTGGCGCCGGCGACAGCTGGAACAGGCTTGGCTGCAAAGTCTCGCTGCACGCCCTGAAGCCGTACAGCCATCACCGGAACAACGGGCAATCATCGTCGAGACCCTCTACGAAGTGGACGCGATGCTGGCTCGCCTGCCCCAGAAGGTCCGCGAGGCCTTCCTGCTGGCCCAGTTGCACGCAATGCCCTACAAGCAAATCGGCATTCAGCTCGGGGTATGTGAACGGATGGTGAAAAAGTACCTGGCCCAGGCGCTGCTGCATTGCGCGGTGCTGGAAGCGGAACTGGACGGGATGCTGGTGGAATGAACAGCCCTGGAGAACTCAGCCACGCCAGCCTTGAACAGGCCGCGCAATGGTACGTACGCCTGCAGGATCAGCCGGTGGGCGCGCAGGCACAGCAACACTGGCAGACCTGGCTGGGGCAAAGTCCTGAGCACCAGGCTGCCTGGCGTTATGTGGAGCGTGTCAGCCAACGCTTTGCGCCGCTGGCCGAGGAGTCCCATGGCGCCAGCCGCGCCCTGCGCAGCTCCCGGCGCCAGGCCCTCAAGGCCCTGCTGGTGCTGTGCGCAGGTTCAACGCTGGCCTGGGGCACCTGGCGCAACACCGCCCTGCCCCGGCTGGTGGGCGGCTGGAGTGCAGACTATGCCACCGCCAGCGGTGAAACCCGCGAAACGCTGCTGGTAGATGGCAGCCACGTATGGCTCAACGCATTGAGCGCCCTGGATGTGCGCTTTGATACCGCTCAACGCTTGCTGTACCTGCGCTTTGGCGAAGTGCTGATCGAGACCGCCAAGGATGGGAACCGTCCGTTCCTGGTGGAGACCGAGCAGGGCCGCCTGCGCGCACTAGGCACCCGCTTCAGTGTCTTGCAAGACGGCGACAGCACTGCCCTCAATGTGTTTGAGGGCCGAGTCGAAGTGCGCACCGCCGCCAGCCAGCAGGTGCGAATTATCGAGGCCGGGCAGCAGGTGACATTCACCCGCAACGGATTCAACGCCACCTCGCTAGCGTCCGCCACCCGCGAATCCTGGAGCCGCGACGTGTTGCTGGCGGACAACCTCCCTCTCGGCAAGCTGATCGTCGAGCTCAATCGCTATCGCCCAGGCCATCTGGGTTGCGATCCGGCGGTGGCACAACTGCCGGTGATGGGCTCATTCCCCCTCAAGGACAGCAATCACGCGCTGCACCTACTGCAAGCCGCACTGCCGATTCGCGTGGACATACTCATGCCATGGTGGGTCACGGTCGGGCCAAAAAACCCTTCGGCATAAAAAAGTTTCCGTTATCAGTTCCCTTTTCCAACGCTCGTTCGGTTAACCCAGCAGACGCTTTCGTATTCACCGAACGACTTGATCCAACGCCTGGAAAAAAGGGAAACCCTCCATGTCGCAACCCGCTGCTTTCGCTGTACGTCCGTTGGCGCTGGCCATCACCGCTACCCTGCTCTGCCTGGGCTCGCTCAATGTCCAGTCCGCCGAAGCGCCATCGACCCAAGAAGCCACCCGCAGCTACAACATCGCCGCTGGCTCCCTGGTCAGCGTGTTGAACCGCTTTGCCGAGCAGTCGGGAATTTTCATCGCCGGTCACAACAGCCTGGCCACCGGCAAAACCAGCCCAGGTCTCAGTGGCAGCTACACACCGGCCAGCGGTTTGCAGCGCCTGTTGCAAGGCAGTGGCCTGCAAGCCCTACCCCAGGGCAACAACGGCTACGTGCTGGAACTGGCGCCTGTCAGCACCGGCGCCCTGGAACTGGGCGCTACCACCATCTCCGGCCAGGGCCTGGACGCCACCACCGAAGACAGTCACTCCTACACCACTGGTTCGATGTCTTCGGCCACCGGCTTGCCGCTATCGATCCGCGAGACACCACAATCGGTGACGGTGATTACCCGCCAGCAAATGGACGACCAGGGTTCCAACAGCATCGCCGACACCCTGCGCCGCGCGCCGGGCGTCAGCGTGCAGAACTACGACAGTGAGCGCTGGGAGTTCTCCAGCCGTGGCCTGCCGATCACCAACTTCCAGTACGACGGCGTCAACTCCACCTACGACGGTGTGTATGACTATGGCACCACCAGCACCGACATGGCCGTCTACGATCACCTGGAAATCATCAAGGGTTCTTCGGGCCTGATGACCGGCGCTGGCGACCCATCGGCCACGGTCAACCTGATCCGCAAAAAGCCCACCAAGGAATTCAAGGCCTCGGTGACCGGCACCGTCGGCTCCTGGGACAACTACCGCACCGAAGGCGATATTTCCGGCTCGCTGACCGAATCGGGCAACGTGCGCGGGCGCTTTGTCGGGGTCTATCAGGATCGCTCGTCCTACCTGGACCACTACCAGAACACCAAGGATATCTCCTACGGCATCCTCGAAGCCGACCTGACGCCGGACACCTTGCTGACCTTCGGCATCGACCAGCAGGACACCCGCTCCCGTGGCGCCAGCTGGACCGGGTTCCCGATGTATTTCAGCAACGGCAATCGGACTAATTTCTCCCGGTCCTTCAACCCGGCCGCCGACTGGAGCCGCCGCGACTTCCAGAACCAGACGCTCTTCGCCTCGGTGCAACAAAAACTGGCCAACGACTGGTCGCTGAAAGTCAGCCTGGACCGCAAGCGCAGCCAGCACGACACCCTGCTCGCCTCCGCCAGTGGCGGCAACCCGGACCAGGTCACCGGCGACGGCATGTACATGTTCATGGGCAAGTACAAGGGCGATCAGGTGCAGAACACCCTGGACGTCAACCTCAACGGCCCGTTCAGCCTGTTTGGCCGCGAGCACGAGTTGATCATGGGCTTCATGGCCACCCGCTCGAAACAGGACATTCCGGTCTACGGCTCGATCTACCCGCCAGTGGGTGGCAGCATTTATGACTGGCGCGGCGAATACCTGAAACCGAACATCCCGCGCAGTGGCCAGACCGACATCGTCGAGCGCCAGACCGGTGCCTATCTGGCCACCCGACTGAAGCCCACCGATGACTTGTCGGTGATCCTTGGCACACGGGTCAGCAACTTCAGCAGCAACGACAACACCGATTTCTACGACCCGGCGACTGCCGATAACCGCACCAGTTACAAGCAGACCGGCGTCGTCACCCCGTATGCCGGTATTGTCTACGACCTCAACGACATCTGGTCGGTGTACACCAGCTACACCAAGATCTTCCAGCCACAAAACAGTAAGGACGTCGACCGCAAACTGCTTGACCCAATCGAAGGCGACACCTACGAAGCCGGCCTCAAGGCCGCATTTTTCGACGGTCGTCTGAATGCCAGTTTCGCCGCCTTCCGCATCGAGCAGGACAACGTTGCCCAATACGTCTCCGGCTTTGAAACCGACTCGGTGTATCGCCCGATTGCCGGCGCCACCACCAAGGGTTTCGAAGTGGAACTGGCCGGTGAAGTGCTCGATGGCTGGAATGTCTCGGCCGGCTACACCTACCAGCACACTCGCGATGCCAACAACGACTACGTCTACAGCTCAGTCCTGCAAACCACCACGCCGCAGCAAGTGGTGCGCCTGTTCAACTCCTATCGCCTGCCGGGCGCCCTGGAGAACGTGACGCTGGGCGCCGGCGTGAACTGGCAGAGCGAGTTCTTCGGCAACGTGTTCCAGCCCAATCCCAATGACCCGGTCAACTTCGGTCAATACGAACGTATCACCCAGGACAGCTACTTCCTGGTGGACCTGATGGCGCGCTATCGCTTCAACGAGCATTTGAGCACCACCTTGAACGTCAAGAATGCCTTCGACAAAAAGTACTACACGGGCCTGGGCAACTTTGGCACCGGCTTCTATGGCGAGCCCCGCAGCCTGCAACTGGCGACCAAGTGGGACTTCTGACCTGATGCACGTGGCGATTCAGCGCAAGGCTGTGTAATGTTCCAGGCTCGACCTTGCTCGGGATGGAGCTACGGACATGTCGCTGAACGCCACTGATCAACCTTCGCGGTCGCCGCGCTTCTGGCGCGACGACAGCCTGCCTTTCATCGAGGCCCGGACCATCGCCGATGGTCGCAAGGTCTGCTACACCCGGCATTCCCACGAGCACTTTTCGATTGGCGCAATCATCGCCGGGCAGAGCCTGTATATCCACGGTTCGTCTACTTTCCAGATCAGCGCCGGCACCGTGGTCCTGATGAACCCCGGCGACGTCCACGCCTGCAATCCCATCGACGACCAGCCCTGGTCCTATCACATGCTGTATATCGACACGCCCTGGCTGACCGATCTGCAGCATCAATTGGGGTTCAGCACCGAGCTGGACTTTCGTCAGTTCACCACCACCCACACTCGCGACCCCGTGCTATTTGGCGGTCTGAACGAGCTGTATGAAGTATTGGTGGACGAGCAGGCCGAGCACTTGCACAAGCAGAGCGCGGTGGTGAGTTTTTTCAGTGAGGTGCAGTTACGCCTGAACCCGGCGACAACCGTTGTACGTGAGGTCAACCACAAGCTGGAACGGGCCGCCGAGTACATCCGCGAACATTGCACCGAGGCGCTGAAACTGGAAGACATCTGCCAGGCGGCGCAGCTGTCGCCGTCGTACCTGATCCGGGCGTTCAAACAGTATTACGGCATGACGCCCCATGCGTTCCTGGTTAACCGGCGCATCCAGTTTGCCCGCGCCCAACTGCGCGACGGCCAGTTGATCGCCGACGTGGCACTGGCCGCGGGCTTTGCCGACCAGGCGCATTTCCAACGTGCCTTCAAGCAGCACTTGGCGGCCACGCCAGGGCAGTATCGCGGCTGAGTCAGGCCAGCAGCAGGTACACCACGCTGATCACCAGCAACAGCGCCATCACTCGGTTGAACAGGCGCATGCCACGGGCATTACTCAGGTAACGGCGAAAGAACGTCCCGACGTAGGCCCAGCACGCCACCGATAGATAACAGACCACCAGATACACCGCCGCCAATTGCCAGACCTGCCTGGCCTCTCCCTGAGCGGCGAACAGCCCCATCCCCGCGACACAAGCCAGCCAAGCCTTGGGATTGAGCCATTGCATAATCGCGCCGTAGAGCATTGATGGAGCCGTTGCTGTGGTTTCGGCATCGAGCCGCCCATCGTCCACCGCCAGCTTGTAGGCCATATAGAGCAAGAAGGCGACGCCGGCCCATTGAATGCCCTGAGTCAGCACCGGCCAGCGCACCAACAGCTCATGCAACCCCAGGCCAATCAACACCAGCAGCAAGGTGAATCCAAGGGATGCCCCGGCCACATGCTTCTGGCTCGCGCCAAAACCAAAACGCGCCCCCGAACTCAAGGCCACCACGTTCACCGGCCCCGGTGTAATGGAGGTAGCCAGTGCGAAGGCGGCCATGGACATGATCAAACTCATTGCGCTTACCTTTTGTTTTGTCAGGTGGGTATGACAAACACGATAAAGCGCCTTGCCGATCAGGTATTGAAGAAAATGCCCCTCACTCCCCCATCATCCGCTCCAGGCTATTGCTCAAATGCAGCAACATCGCCGCACGCGCTACCGAACCTGCGGAAATGCCGCGTCACCGTAGGCAAACACACCGGTTATGCCTGATGGATGACTTTTGTGGTGGGGGGCCAAGGCCACTCACCACACCGTTAATCCGCAGACAACGCGGCCTTGAGCAACCGCAACTCCAGGTACTGCAGCAACATGATGGTCTTGCCATCAACGATCTCACCACGTTCCACCATGGCAATGGCCTCTTCAAACCCCAGCTCCAACACCTCGATATCTTCGCCCTCTTCTTCCAGGCCACCGCCATCCCCCACACGGTCACTGGGCTGGTATTGGCCGATAAAGAAATGAATGCGTTCGGTCACCGAGCCTGGGCTCATAAAGGCCGAATAGATCTTTTCCACATGCCCGACCCGGTAGCCGGTTTCTTCCTCTGCTTCCAGGCGAATGCGTTCCTCGGGGCTGGCGTTGTCAAGCAACCCCGCCGCGGATTCGATCAGGTAGCCATCGTGGCCGTTGACGAACGTCGGCATACGGAACTGGCGGATCAACAGCACGGTGCGTTGCAGGGCGTTGTACAGCAGGATGGTTGCGCCGTTGCCACGGTCGTAGACCTCGCGGGTCTGTGCCTGCCAGCTGCCGTCTCGACGACGTAGGTCGAAGCTGTATTTTTTCAGCAGGTACCAGTTGTCCGAGAGGGTTTCTTCAGCAGTGATGCGTACAGAGCTGTTGTCCATGACCAGGCCTTTTTCCCTTGGGATGTGGAGCATGTCGTTGCCGCTCGCGCATCGTCAAGCGGACGATGGCGCAACACCCCGTAGATCCGGCTACAATCGCGCCCCATCTTCATCCCGCTGATGGCTCAAGAGCCAGGCTGCGCCACTTCCTGGCGTCCGTCAGGGGGTATCTCGACAGTGCGTTTGCGGGGTCAAGGACATGATGCTGCACATTCCAACACTGCTGATGGTCTCGGTGTTCATTTTTTGCCTGATGGGTCTGCTGACCGTTCACGCCTGGAGCCGCGTGCGTGAACCAACCCTGGGCTACCTGGGTGTCATGCTGCTGCTCGCCTCCCTGGGCACAGTACTGATCGTAGTGCGCGGCGTGGGCATGGATTTCGTTGCGCTGACCCTGGGTAACATTGTGCTGCTGTTGAGCGCCGCAATGAACTGGACGGCCATGCGCCTGTTTGTCGGGCGCCAACCCTGTGTGCCGGGCATCCTTGGTGGCGCCGGCCTGTGGCTGGTGATGTGCCTGGTGCCGCAGTTCTACAGCTCAATGTCCGCACGGGTCTCCCTGTATTCGATACTGGCGGCCAGCTATGGCGTGCTGTCGGCCCTGGAGCTGTGGCGTCATCGCAAGGCCCTTGAAGTCGCCTACATGCCGGCGCTGGTCCTGACCGTTTGGCACACCTCTTTCTACGGCATGCGTAGCCTCATCGATCGAGGGCTGCCCATCAAGAGCGAGCATGCCTTGATGGGTGAAGGGGTATCGTTTTTTTCCTTCATGCTGTTTGAATCCATGTTGTATGCCATCGGCATTGCCTACGTAACCCTGGCAATGGTCAAGGAGCGGGCCGAACTGCGGTTCAAGGCCGCCGCCTTCAGCGACGTGCTGACGGGAATCGGCAATCGCCGGGCCTTCATGCTCTACGGCGAGCAACTGTTAACCAACAGCCAGCAACGCGCCACCAGCGTGGCGCTGCTGCTCTGTGACCTGGACCACTTCAAGCGTTTGAACGACAGTTTTGGCCATCCCATGGGCGACCAGGCGTTGATTGCCTTCAGCCGAGTGACCCAGTCAGCGTTGCGCAAAAACGACCTGTTCGCCCGCATTGGTGGGGAAGAATTTGCTTGCCTGCTGGCCGACACCGATAAACAAGGCGCCATCCACGTGGCCGAGCGCATTCGCCAGGGGTTTGCCAACCTGGACCTGTTGGCACCGGGATTTCTGAGTGTGAGCATCGGCGTCGTAACGACGACCCCGGTTTGCTACGACCTTTCGCGCCTGCTTTCGCAAGCCGATCAAGCCCTGTATCGGGCCAAGGACCGGGGACGCAACCGCGTCCAGATGGCCTAGGCATCTGTCCTGAACCCGTGTCGTATCGCCAAGCCCTTAATGGCTTGCTGCAAGCGAAGATGCCCGAGCAGGTCGCCGGGCCTGTTCCTACACGCGGCGGCAACGCGACATAAGCTGATCCGGCACCGGTTTTGCCTGCGCGTGTCAAGCGCAAGCCCGCCCTATACGGGCCTGCAACGGCGCCTGATCAAATATTAACCTTACGTCAAATAGCCACCCCCACCGGGCTCGCGCAAGGTTATCCACAGAGATACCCACGGTTTTCGTGGACAACTCTTTTTGCGCTGGAAGCATTTTTATTGGGGGAAAGTGCCCGGCAGCAAAATCTCCCGGTTCACATTGCGAATATCGTTATAGCCGCACAACGCCATTGACACATCCAGCTCCCGCGCAATGATATCCAGGGCCTTGGTGACACCCGCTTCACCCATCGCCCCCAAGCCATACAAATGCGGGCGACCGATCATCGTGCCCTTGGCGCCCAGGGCCATGGCCTTGAGCACGTCCTGGCCGGAACGAATGCCGCCGTCGAGCCACACTTCGATGCGTTCACCCACCGCCTCGACGATGGCCGGCAACTGGCTGATGCTCGACGGCGCGCCATCGAGCTGACGCCCGCCGTGGTTGCTCACCACCAGGGCATCGGCGCCGGAATTCGCCGCCAGCCGAGCATCTTCCACATCGAGAATGCCCTTGATGATCAACTTGCCGCCCCAGCAACGCTTGATCCATTCGACATCGGCCCAGCTCAGGCGTGGGTCGAATTGCTGGGCCGTCCAGGACGACAGGGAACTCATGTCCGCCACGCCCTTGACGTGACCGACGATATTGCCGAAACCGTGGCGCTTGGTGCCGAGCATGCCCATGGCCCAACGAGGCTTGGTCATCATGTTGAGGATATTGGGCAGGGTCAGCTTGGGCGGCGCCGACAGGCCGTTGACCAGGTCCTTGTGGCGTTGCCCGAGGATTTGCAGGTCCAGGGTCAACACCAGCGCATCAACGCCAGCGGCCTTGGCACGCTCAATTAATTGTTCGATAAAGGCGCGGTCGCGCATCACATACAGCTGGAACCAGAACGGCTTGCCGACGTGTTCGGCAATGTCCTCAAGCGAGCAGATGCTCATGGTCGACAAGGTATAACGCAGGCCAAACGCCGCAGCCGCACGGGCGGTGAGGATTTCGCCATCGGCATGCTGCATGCCGGCAAGCCCGGTGGGAGCCAGTGCCACCGGCATGGCCATGTCCTGGCCGATCATGGTGGTGCGTATCGAGCGCTCGTCGATATTGCGTGCCACCCGCTGACGAAATTTGATCTGGGCAAAATCCGTTTCATTGGCACGGTAGGTACTCTCGGTCCACGAGCCAGAGTCGGCGTAGTCATAGAACATTCGCGGTACGCGTTTTTGTGCCAGCTTACGCAAGTCTTCGATCGTAGTGATCAGCGTCATCGATGCCACCTCTCCCTGAACTGAGCCCCGAGAGTAACCGGCTGTGGCGGGCATGGGTATCGCCAATAGTGCCTTCGTCCCCAGCGTGCAATGGTGTCGGTAACGCTCAAGAACACAGGCGCCTCGGCGCCTGTTTGCTTTGCCCATTCCCTGTCAGCTGTTGCTGTGCCCAGGGCCGGACGCCCCTTTGGTCACGACTTTTGGCCCGGTGACTGCCCAGAGAATCAACCCCAGCAGCGGAGCAAATACAATTACCACCACCCATAGCAATCTGGTCTCGGAGCGACTGCCACTGCGCAGTACACAATTGATCGCCCATAACTCCGACAGCACCAATAGCGCCGCCAGAACGATCCAAACGTATTCTATTTGCATGATTCACCTCCTGAGGTCTCAAGGCTTAGGTCAGGCAACGGGCGCGAGGGTTCATTAAAAATTGCAGGCCACGGCTCAGTTCCAACTGAGCAGCGCCTGTTCGGGATCGGCTCCCGGTGGTGACGTTTTGAGGAACTGCCGGGGGGAAGCGGCCGCCCGGCCTTGGCGCAGTCGAAGGACGCTGCCAACACGGGAGGCCAATGTCCAACGCTGTTGTCAGACAGGCTCGGGCACCTTGTCGGAGGCAATCAACGGATCAATCCCCCAGTCGCCATGCAAGTACCAGTCGTCCCCGATCATCTCTGCCGGATGCATGGTGCGGTCGGCGCCATTGCCACAAGCCAGGTCAGTGGTCGCGCAGTAGCGGTCGCAGCCCCAGCAGATACGTTCGGGATGCTTGGGATGCAGGGGAAAGGGCTTGGCCATGACCTGGCTCCACAGTGGCGGGCAGTGAGTCGAGCCTAGCGCCACGATGGTTTCACGACCTTGATCAACGTCAAGAACCGCCAGGTAAATATCCCCTGAAAACTTGACGGGAATCATTATTATTTACAGCGAAAGTTTCTAGACTCGGGTTCACAATTTTTCCCTGTCAGGAAGCACTCCATGCGTATCCCCTTCACGCTGTCACTGGCCCTGCTGTTGTCGACATCCATAGCCTTCGCCAAGGAGTACCCCATTGGCGAACCGCAGATGTGTCCAGGGCTGGAAGTCGGCGCGGTGTACCTGCAACCGATTGAAATGGCGCCCGCAGGCATGATGCGCGCCACCGCCGATTCCGACGTGCACCTGGAAGCCGATATCCGCGCCACCGCCGACAACCAGCAAGGTTTCCAGGAAGGCAGCTTCGTGCCTTACCTGACCGTGTCATTCCGTCTGGAAAAACAAGGCAGCGCCACCCCCATCAGCGGTGACTTCCACGCCATGGTGGCCAATGACGGTCCGCACTACGGCGACAACGTCAAACTGCAAGGTCCTGGCAAGTACAAGCTGACCTTCACCGTCCTGCCGCCCAGTGGTCACGCCTCCCTGGGCCGCCACACCGACAAGGAAACCGGCGTCGCTCCCTGGTTCGAGCGTTGCGAGTTGCACTACGAGTTCGTCTACGCCGGCATCGGCAAAAAAGGCGGTTATTGAATGACCCGCTCCCTGGTTTTGGGCGGCCTGATGCTGGTGGCCGGCAGCACGGCCCTGGCTGCACCGTTGCCCACCTATGAACTGACCCTGCAAGACGGTCACTTCAGCCCGGCGCAACTCAAGGTGCCCGCCGGGGAGCGCTTCAAGATCGTGCTCAAGAACATCGGCCAGGGCCCGGCCGAGTTTGAAAGTACGCCGTTACGGGTGGAAAAGGTGCTGTCGCCGGGAGTGACCACCTTTGTGGTGATCCATCCCCTCAAGCCTGGCGAGTACCCATTCTTCGACGAATTCAATTCACAGTTGCCCGAAGGCAGCATCCTCGCCCAATAACGGCCCTGGAGCGTTTGATGAATCAATCAATGTTTATCGTCTGGCGCGAAAGCGTCGAGGCGTTGCTGGTGATCGGCATCCTCCAGGCCTGGATCAGCCAGCGACCCGACGGCTCGCGCCTGGGCCGCTTCCTGTGGGCGGGCGTGATCCTGGGGCTGCTGTGCTCCGGGCTACTGGCCGGCATGATGCTATGGGCCGGCGACGCCATGAGCGGCGCCAGCGGCGAATGGTTCCAGGCCGGGCTGACCCTGGTCGCCAGCCTGTTGATGGTGCAAATGGTGTTTTGGATGCACCGCCACGGCCCCACTCTCAAGCACACGCTGCTGCGGGACGCCGACCAGCGCTTGGCACGCCAGGGCGGCCTGGGATTGTTGTTACTGGCGCTGTTGGCGGTCAGTCGCGAAGGCAGCGAAACCGTGGTCTTCCTGTTCGGCGCCGGCGCACACTTGCACGGCCCGGCGCTGGGTCTGTTCGCTCTCGGCGGCGTATTGGGGCTGATACTGGCGGGCTTGACGGTGATGCTGTTACGCAGCACCCGTCGTTTCATCTCCTGGTCACGCTTTTTCGCCCTCAGCGAAGCCCTGCTGTTGCTGCTGGGCGCCGCCTTGCTGGTGGCCGCCGCTGAGCGCATTGGCGGGCAATTGCTGGCGATGGACATGCCCGAATGGGTCTACGCAAGCTTCGGTGAAGCCTGGTGGGACAGCAGCGTCCTGCTCAGCGACAGTCATGGTGTCGGCGCCGTACTCGCCGGGTTTGCCGGTTACCGAGCGACACCCAGCGTCGTTACCCTGCTGGTGCTCGCTGGCTACTGGTTACTGGTGGGCTGCGGCCTGCATCAGACCCGTCGAGCGTCATTGTGAATACCCCCTGGTTGCAACGTTTTGGCGACGGCATGCGCCGTCATGCCCGGCTGATTCGCCTCGCACAATGGACAGTGGTGCTGTTCTACGCCGGCCTGCTGTTGCTCCCCACGCTACTGCCTTTGCCCGATAGCCAGGCACGGATACTGGATAACCTGGCGCTGCTGGCGCAATTTCTGTTCTGGGGTATCTGGTGGCCGTTTGTGCTGCTGTCGATAGTGCTGTTTGGGCGCCTGTGGTGCGGCGTGCTCTGTCCGGAAGGATCGCTCAGCGAATGGGCCAGCCACCATGGTCGCGGCCTGCGCATTCCCGGCAGCCTGCGCTGGGGTGGCTGGCCGACGTTAGGGTTTTTCCTGACCACCCTCTATGGCCAGTTGATCAGCGTCTATGACTACGCCCAGGCGGCGTTGCTAATCCTCGGCGGTTCCACGGTCGCGGCGGTGATCGTCGGCTTGCTGTTCGGGCGTGGCAAGCGGGTCTGGTGTCGCTACCTGTGCCCGGTCAGCGGCGTCTTCGCCCTCCTCGCCCGTCTGGCGCCGATGCATTTCCAGGTGGACGAACAACGCTGGAAAGCCAACGATGGCCCACGCCTGCCATTGCCCAATTGCGCCCCCTTGCTGGACATCCGTCGCCTGCAAGGCGCCAGCACTTGCCATGCCTGTGGGCGTTGCAGCGGGCAACGCGGCGCGGTGCGGTTGATCGCTCGCTCGTGTAACGAAGAAATCCTCCAGGCGCCGCACAGGCCAGCATCAGTGTGGGATGCGCGGCTGTTGCTGTTTGGTGTGATCGGCTTGGCGATGGGCGCGTTTCAGTGGACGGTCAGCCCATGGTTTATTGGTCTCAAGCAGTTTCTCGCGCAGTGGCTGGTGGAGCGCGATTGGCTCTGGCCGTTGCAGGACACGGCGCCCTGGTGGCTGCTGACGCATTACCCACAAGCCAATGACAGCTTCAGTTGGCTGGATGGTTTTTGCATTGTGGTTTATCTGGGGGCCTCTTCATTGCTGATCGGCGGTGGGTTGCTGATCCTGCTGCGCCTGGCTGCACGCCTTGCCGGTGATCGCACACTGTATTGGCCTCTGGCGCTGACCCTTACGCCACTCGGTGGTGCGGGGCTGTTTCTGGGGCTGTCGGCGACCACGGTGAAGTTGCTGCGCTACGAAGGGCTATTGCTGGACTGGGTGCAGCCGGCGCGGGGGCTGTTACTGGCCACCGCGATGGGCTGGTGCTTGTGGCTGGGATGGCGGCAACTCAAGGATATTGCCCTGGTGCCGCGCACGGGTGCATGGTTTTGCCTACTGTTGGGCGTCGGGCTGGTCGGGCATGGTTGGTGGTTGCAGTTTTGGGGGTGGAGTTGAACACCCCCTCAATCAAACCACTCCCCCCGCTCCCGAAACGTATTGAGGACCAGCTCAACAATCAACTCCACCTCCTGCAGGTGCTCAACCTGGGCATTGACCGCCATCCACACCTGACGCTGCATACTCTGGGCAAACAACCCCGGCAAGGCCGTCAACCCACGGTCAAAGCAGCTCATATAGCGCGGCAGTAAACCGATGCAGGCGCTGCAACGAATCATCTCCAGCATCAACGGATACGCCTGCACCTGCACCACTCCGGCCAGGCGCTGTTCCACCACACTGTTCCAGGGCCGCAGGGCTTCGATCTGCCGGTCGTGCTGCCATTGCACCAGCATGTAATCGGCCAGATCATCAACGCTGTCCGGTCGCGCCGCCAGCCGCGAGTAGCGCTTGGAGATATGGGGCAGGTAATCCAGGCGAGCCAGGGCTTGCGGTGCTTGTGTGGCAAAACTCGGCCCCGGCTCAGGCGAGTCGATACCTGCCAGCCACAGCACCACGTCGGCCTGTACAGCCTGCAACGACAGCTGACTGTCGATGGAGATAATGTCCAGCCGTACGCTGGCGTTACGCCGCAGCAGCGCGATCAGGTCGCGGCCGATAACGTCGTGCAGGATCGACTCGGCAACCGCCAGGCGAATCAACGGCTGCTCGATCACCGGCAAGCGCCGCTCATGGGCCAGGGCAATCAGCCGCGCCTGCAACTGCTGGCCGTCGCGACTGAGGGCCAGGACGTTGCCCTGGTAGCTGAACAGCGTGCGGCGCATTTGCTCCTCCAACTGCGCCAGCCGTTTACGCAACAGCGTCGCCTTGATATTGAGGCTGCGGGCCGCCTGCATGAAGCAGCCGCAACGGGCGCTGATCAGGAAGTAGCGGGCCACCTCCGGATCGATAGTGGCAGCCACGGCCAGCCAGGTCTCTCGCCCGTCGCCAGGCGCACGGTATGGCGTCATACCTTGGGGTGCAGCGGGTTCTAAATAGGCCATGAGGGACTCCCTGTCTGATGGGTCTGTGCATCCATGCGTGCAGTGGCCGGTTACTCCAGAACCTTGTTCAACGCGGCGCCATCAATGCTCAGGGTGGCGGTGTTGAGCATGCCTTCCAGGTAGGCCTTGGCAATCTGTTCCTGGCGTTGCGCACGCAGTGCCTGAGTCAGGCGTTCGCGTAGTTCATCGAGGCTGGCGGTGCGCGCCGGCTGTTGCCCGGTAAGTTTGAGCACATGAAAGCCCGCCGCACTCTGCACCACGTCCGACACCGCGCCCATTTTCAGGCGCGAGACCGCACCACGCACCTCCGGCACCAGTTGCTGCAACGGTTGTAGACCGGAATCGCCACCGCGCCGGGCGCTGTCGGGGTCCTGGGAATACTGGCTAGCCAAGGCACCAAACTCACCCGGCGCCGACTGGGCACGGCGGCTCAGTTCCTGGGCCTGACGGCGCACCGTTTCGACCATTTGCGGATCATTCACCGCAAGGAAAATCTGACTGACTTGGTACAACGGCGGCGTCACCCACTGCGCCTTGCCGCTGTCATAGGCCTGTTGCAACTCCCCAGCACTTGGGTAATCGGCCGGCACCTGGCTGACCGACAACATGTAGTCGCGAAACACGATCTGCTCGGTGGCGGCGCGGGTTTGCTGCTCCACCTCCGGGCGCTGGCGCCAGCCTTGGGCGTCGGCTTGTTCGAGTACGGCTTTTTGCGCCAAGCGCGAACGAATCCAGGTTTCCAGGGCGCCACGATTGCCGCGCAACTGCTCGCGGGAGTCGGCCGGCAAGGTCGCCAGCAAGGCCTGGAGTTCGGGCAGTGCAACCTGTTGATTGCCCAGCCGCGCCACCGCGGGTCCATCAAGGCTGACAGCAGGCGACGGTTGCTGGGCGGCGACCGGGTCGCTGCCCGGGCGCAGGCTCAAGCCCACCGCCACCACCAGCAGGGCCAGCGCACCGGCGCCGACCACCAGGGTTGGTTTTTTCACAGGGCAGGCGCCTCTTCACGGGTATCCACGGCAGGTGCGTCTTCGGCCTGAGCCTGAAGCTGGGCGGCCTGCTGGCTGTACTCACGCAGGTAGACGATAAACTCCTGCAACAGCCGATCCCACAGCTCCAACTGGCTGCGCAGGTGAGTGGCGCCGACGCCGGCCACTACCACGTCCATTTCCATCAACAAAAACTCGCCCTGCAACGACAGTCGCGCAAATCGCCGTGATGCATTCCACACCTGGGCCAGGCCATCGGGCAACTGGCCCTGAACCCGCAGCGCGCAGCTGTAGGTGAAGTCCACGTAACTGCCCTGCTCTGCCGCCGGGTTGCCGAAGCGCACGGCAAAGCCAATGCCCTGGCTGGCGCTGAGCAACTGCACGATGCCGTTCTGTTCAGTCTGGTTGACCCGATAACCGGCTTCTTGCAGCAACTCGGTCAGGCTCTGGGGGGTGACGCTGGTAATCAATTCGCTCATGGTCATCTCTTCCTTGTTGATCAGTGATTAACGGCTGCCTGGGGGGCATCAAAACGGGTTTTGTACAGATCGTCGCCAAAGCCCTGGGCCATTTCTTCAAACTTGACCCGAGCGCCGCTGGCGAAGGGTTGGCGAATGCTCATCACCTGGGCCACATCGATTTTTTCGTAGGCCGCGAGCAACTGCTGGGCCACGCCGTACATCTGTTGATTCTTGGCTGAACATTGCTGCACTTGTGTGTCACGTTCGGTTAATTGCACGTGCAAGAGCGCCCGCTCGGTCTCTTTGCCACGGGCCATGGCCAGCAATTCTTCGTAGGCTTTCTTGAACTTGCCGGTCTGTTCATTGCTCGCCGTCACCTGAGCCTGGGCTTGGCTGTGCAGGCTTTGTTGCTGGCCGGCCAGTTGTTCGGCGACGCCCCGGGCCTTGTCCAGCTCAGCGGTTAATTGCTTGATTTGCACCTGGGCCTGTTTGGCCTGGTTTTCGGCGGCGATGCGTGCGGCAGCGGCCTGGGCCTGTTCGCTTTGCAGCGTCTGCAACTGCGCGGTGGTGCTGCGCAGTTGGGTGCGCAAGCGTTCCTCCATGCCTTCGGCCGAGGCGCCGCTGGCGGCCAGGCAGCCAAGGACCAACAGCAGCCCGCAAATTCGCGTGTTCATGTGGCTTCTCCCTGCGCGTCAAAAGCGCGTGTTGATTTCCAACTGCATGACGTCGACTTCAAACGGCGCGCCATACACTTCGGAGGCGCTGAGCCAACGGGCACTGGCGTAGATATTCTTGTCGATGCCGTAGTTGCCGCCGATGAAATAACCCTTGGCGTTGGTGCCGCCCAGGTGGAACGAGGAATCGTTAAAGCCGTCCGGCAACGCATCGGGCTGGATGTACTTGTAGCCGGCCAACAGGTTCCAGTCGCCGGCCTTTTTCATCTCCAGCGCGCTGCCCAGGGTGAACTGCACCATCAAGGCATTGGCGCCGCTTTCGAATTCGCCCTTGCTGTTAATGTTGTTGACGATCTCGCCTTCGCTGCGCTTGAGCATCTCGCCCTTGTCGTAGGCCAGGTTGTGGATGAAGTTGGTCTGGCTACGCAGCTTGAGGTCGTCCGGCAACTCGCTGTCCCACACCAGGTTCAGGTCCAGTACATCGAACTTGGAGGCGAGGCCCACGTACTGCGGTTGCGGAGTCCGCCCAGGGGTGGCCGGGTTGGCGTTGATATTGCGCAGCAGGAATACGCTGTTGCCCTTTTGCATGAAGGCCACGCGCGAGCC
Source organism: Pseudomonas sp. C321 (assembly GCF_055407105.1). Classification (NCBI taxonomy): domain Bacteria; kingdom Pseudomonadati; phylum Pseudomonadota; class Gammaproteobacteria; order Pseudomonadales; family Pseudomonadaceae; genus Pseudomonas; species Pseudomonas sp. C321. The sequence goes on from NZ_JBUZRB010000013.1 coordinate 81,306, forward strand.
GTCGGTGTCGCAGCCCGGCGCACCGGCCCACGGCGAGCACGGGCTGGAGCGCTGCCCTTCGATATCGTCGAAGCGGTAGTAGGCCAACGCACCCTTGAGGCTGTTGCTGCGGTTGATCTTCCAGTTGGCGCCAATCTGGCCGCCGAACAGCCATTTATTGTCGCTGTCTTCCTTGTCGAAACCGTTGCTGCTGGCGGTGTCGGAGCTGTATTCCACCGGGAACGCGCCGAGGGTGCCGAACACGCCCCAGTCGTTGTTGAGGCTGTGATTGAAGATTGCTGCCACACCGTCGAAGTTGAGGTCGTTGGAGTACATCATGTCGGTGGAATAGAACGGGTTTGCGATCCGCCCACCCGTCAACGTCAGGTCCTGGGTGGCTTTCCAGGTCAGGTAGCCCTGGTCAAGCCAGATGTCTTTCTTGCCAAAGCCGCCGCCCAGGGTTTGGGTGGTGGAGACCGGGTTGTTGTCGGAGCCCGTGCCGATGCGAATGCCGGCGGTCCATTCCGGCGAGATGATGGCTTTCATGCCTAGGCGAGCGCGCAGGCGGAACAGGTTGTCGCGGTCTTCACGGGTGTTGAGCAGGGGCGGTAGCCGGGTATTGGTGTGTTTGTTGACGTCGTAGGGGCCGCTCTCGTTGAGCTTGGCGTAGTCGACGATTTCATTGCTGTTACTGCCCGAGAAGAACCGCGACTCGTCCCGCAGGCGGATGTCGCCGTCGAAGCTGATGCGCGAGACCCAGTCGGGGAAAGTGTTGGGCTGGGCCCAGTTTTCCTGCTTGGCGGTGGCCATGACCTCGGCCTTGACCTGGTCGCGAATCTGGTCACGCACTGCCGCCGGTACATACTGCACACGCACGTCCCCCGCCGCCGTGGCCGGGCCTGCTGCTGCCGCTGTGGCGGTACTGGCCTGGCGTGCTTGCACTGCCTCGTTTTCGGCCTGGGCAATCAACCCTTCGGCTTGTTCCTGCTTGAGCACACCTTGCTGCACCAGCAGGCGGATCAGGTTGATCGTGGCGTTTTGCGAAGGCGCGGCCGGGGCTGCCGCCGCCTGGCCGACCAGGGTCGCGATAACCATACCGACCGCCAGGGTCAATCGATTCACGTGGGAAATCATCTGCACACAACTCCTGTAGAAACTGCAAAAAGGGTTCGATCAATCCGGGCGCCGGCCCTTGAGGGACAGACGTACCGGCAGGGTCAGCGAGGCCGGCGTGCGCTCCTTGAAGCGCGGCGTGGCACGCAAGGCTGCCAATATCTGGGCGTCGGTCTGGGCATCGCCGCTGGACTTCGCAAGCTCCACGCGGGTGACTTGGCCATCAGCGCTCAACCACAAATCGGCCTGGACCGCGTAGGCCTTCTTGCGCAGCTCCGGGTCTTCACGCAGCAGGCGCTGGAAGACGCCGGCCAGGTACTGCTTGAACGTCCCGGTTCCCAAGCCGCCACCAGAGCCGGCCATGCCGCCGCCCTTGCCTGCGCCGATGTTGAAACCGTCGTTGCCGGCCTGGGCATCACCGTCGATTTGCATCGGGTTGGCCAGGTCATCGGCGGGGCTTGGTGGAGCTTCTTCCTCGGGTTTGACCTCGTCGGGGGTGGGCGTTGGTTCTGGCTCAGGCACCGTTTCTTCCACCTGGGGCTCGGGTTCCTTGGGTTTTTCCGGTGGCGGCGGTGGCGGTGGTGGCAACGGAATAATCATTGGCACCTTGGGCGCTTCACGGCGCACGCCGCTCATGTCATTGGCCCATTGCCAGAGGAACCAGGCCGCCACAGCGGTCAGCAGCAGGCCTGCGCCCCACTTCAGCAGGCGCAACGTCGGCTTGTTCTTCACAGGCATGGGTGGGCTCGGGATCTGTGCGGTCATGGCTCAGCCCTGGCTCGGTTTGCCGGTGACCAGCCCGACCTGGGACAGCTCAAGCCGGCGCAACAAGTCGAGCACCTCGATCACCTTCTGGTACTGCACCAGGGCATCGCCGCGCACGATCACCGGAAAATCCGGGTTCAGCGCCTTCTCGATGCGCAGGCGCTCTTCCAGCTCACCGAGGGTCACCGGGTAGGCGTCGAGGAACACCTGGCCGCCGTCATTCACCGAAATGGCCTTGGTCTTGGCCTCGGACAGCGACACCGAAGCACTGGCCTTGGGCAAGTGGATCTGAATCCCCGAGACCTGGGCGGTGGCGGTGAGGATAAACATCACCAGTACCACCATCAGCACGTCCACCAGGGGCGTGATATTGATGCTGTCGACGGGCGCATCATCGTCATCGTCGTGGGAGGCATTCACGGAAGCCATGCTGGTTCTCCTCAGGCCGATACGGTGACGTGGTGGCCGCGCGTATGCGCCGCTTCACTGGACTGGCTTTCGCCGTGCATCTCCGCCAGGCGAGTGATGAACTCGTCGACAAATACGCGCATGTCGGCGCTGACTTCCTTGTTGCGGGTAATCAGCCGGTTGTAGCCAAACAGCGCCGGAATCGCGACGAACAGGCCCATGGCCGTGGCCAGCAAGGCCGCCGCCATGCCGGGGGCGATGGCGTTGATGTTCACATCGCCGGCCATGGCCGTGCCAAGGAACACCACCATGATCCCCAGCACCGTACCCAGCAGGCCGATATACGGGCCACCGGCGATAGCGTTGGAAAGCGTCGAGAGCTTGGAACTCAGTTGCTGGTTTTCGCGGGTGCGCACGCCATCCATGGAGCAGCGGATGGCCTCGATGGTCGCCGCCGAGACCGACGTGGTGTCGGCGCCCTGGGCACGGCGGGTACGAATTTCCTTGACCGCCACGCGGTACAGGCGCCACAGCGAGGAATAGGTCAACCGCTCGGCCAGCACAGCGTCGTCGTAGTACATTTCCAACCGTGTACCGATCTGCGAAAACTGTTCGCGGAAGATCTCGTTGGCGCTGCTGACCCGGCTAACCATGCGGTTCTTGCGGATCATGATGACCCACGACTGAAACATCATCGCCACCAGCACCAGGATGATCACCCAGGCGTCGACCGGCACGGCGTTGAGCAAGAAACCCAGGCTGCCGAAACCGAAGCCCGACTGCTCTTCATCGACCCCGTAAGCCACCAGTTTCGACTCAGCGCCCTGGGCGCTGGCATCCGCCAGCAACAGGTTGGCCGGACGAGCGACCTTGGACAGGCGCAGTTCATCCATGGCCCCGGCCAATGGCAGGAAGCTGCTGATCGCTTCCGGCAGATCAGCACCGATGGCCAGCTGCGAATTGAACGCCGGCATCGCCATGGCCAGGGTCGCGGTTTCGCGGCCATTGACGTACAGCGTCACCTTGTCGCCCTCGGCCGTCAGTGCCAGGTGCTGCCATTGGCCGGGGTTCAACGGCTGGGTCGAGACCGCGCGCTGACCGTCGATTTCCACGAACGGCATGCCTTGGTTCAAACCCAGCAGCAGGCTGACTGCGCCTTCGCGACGGGCCAGCACCACTTGTTCACCATTGGCCTGGTCCAGACGCAGCCAGGCACTGAAGGTAAACGCGCTGCCGGCGTTGTGTTGCAGCGATGGGCTGGCGGGCAGCAGCAACGGCTGGCCGTTAAACTGCAATGCACGACCGATCACCCCGTCGATGCTGGCGCCGATAGCGTTCAGCGCGGTGTTGCCGTAGACCGTGGTGTCGCGGGGCAGCGTGCCGTTGGCACCGTCAAAATGGTAGAGCGCGGTGTAGTTTGGATCGAACGTCAGTTGACCGTTGGCGGTGGCCGAGGCCTTCTGGTTACCGTAGTACATCCACAGGTCCTGGCGCTGGGCGCCTTCGACCTTGGGCACATCAACCCAGATCAACGCCATGCCCATCAGCGGGTCAAAGCTTTCGATCTGGTGGTTGAACACGGTCTTGTCGTCGGCGCTGACAAAGCGCAGGTCGGCGCCGTCGTCCTTGACCCCGTCGAAGGTGAAGTTGCCGGTGTGCAGACGCACCAACAATGCGGTGCGGCCCAGGGCCTGGTTGATCGCCGCTCCCTGGGGGGTGGTGTCCACCGAAATTTGCTTGCGGTAATGCCAGTCGTCCTGCCACCAGGCATGGGCGGTGGCCGGGAGCGCGAAGCCCAGGCAGATCAACAGGCTCAGAAATAGGCGTTGCATGTGAAGGGATCTCCGTAAAAAGGGTCAGAAAGTCGCCTGCACACTGAAGTGCAGTCGCGAGTCCTGTTTCTGGGTGTTTGGTCCATCGAGCAGCGGATAGCCCCAATCCAGGCTGCCGGACAACCACTTGCTCAAACTGGCGCGGGTGCCCAGGCCGACACTGGCCAGGCTGTATTCATCTTCTTGCTCGGGCAGTGGGTCATGCAGGCGCAAGCGAGCGCCTTCGGCGAAGGCGTAGAAGCGCCACTCCTGCACATAACTGCCGAGAAACTTGGCCAGGGACGGCGTGCGCAGTTCCTGGGATAACAGGTAGCCTTCATCGCCGGTGCGCTCGGCGGCCAAGTACCCGCGTATCGAAGTAGCGCCGCCAGCGGAGTACTGCTCGTTGGATACCAGGGGCCCTGAGGCCAACTGGAAACCGGCCTTGGACGCCGACTGCCAGTCGCCGGTAAAGGTGTAGGTGTAATTCAGGTCGCCCTTGAGCACGGCAAAACTGGGGCTGGCTTTGTCACGTTTGTACTGGAACTCTTCGTCATCGCTGCCGTAGCCGAAAAATGCCCGGGTGCCGACCACCAGGTTCAAACCCAGCCCCAGTTGCGAGTTGTCGCTGTAGCGGTAGCCGTTGTAGCCGAAGGTCAACGGTGCGTACTTGAGTGGGATCTGGTCGCTGCTGGCGCCAAACTTCATCTGCTCATCGAAGTCCTTGAAGTCCACCCCCACCGACAGCGAGTTGGCCCAGTTGCCCGCCGCCGGCAGGTTGTAAATGGCCGACACACCGTAGGAGTGGCCCTTGCCGAGGACGTTGCTGCCGCCGATGGTCGCGATGTTGCTGTCGGACTGATAACCGGAGAACTGCAAGGTCCAGCGCTCGCTCAACGGCGCGCTATAGGAGCCCGACCAGACCTTCGCGTTTTCACTGTCCTGTGGCGCCGTGAAGTAAGTCAGGGAAACGCTGTGGCCCAGTTGCCAGAGGTTGTCGTAACCCAGGGTGGTGACGCTGCGCAGCTTCTCGGTGTCGGCGCTGTAGTCGTTGTTCAGGCCGATACTGGCGTGCCAGGGATTCTGGTCTTCGACTTGCAGGTCGACGTCCATGGTGCCGGGGCGCTGGCCTTCGCGCACCAGCGGCGTGACCTGGCGCCCGGCGCCGCGATTGAGGCCGGCCAACTGGGTTTGCACGCGGGCGAAATTCGGTACGGCCCCTTCCTTGAGCGCGGGAACTTCGTCGCGAATTTCAACGGGCGAATAGTGCTTGGCACCGACCACCCGCACCCGCCCGACGGTGGTCTCGCTGACTTGCAGGTAGACGATGCCGTCATCGACTTTCTGCTCCGGCAGCTCGACAAACACCGACTGGTAGCCGCGTTCCTGGTAGATCTTCTGCAAGGCATCGCGAGCGCCCTCGATATCTCCCAGGGTTTTTTGCGGCCCCAGGAACGGGTACACCGCCTCCTCGATGGCCCGGGCATCGAGCACGGTATTGCCGCGCACGAAGTACTCATTGACGTCCACCAGCCGCACCGGAGCCTGGGGCTCGGCGCCCTCCTCCTCGGCCTGCACCGGCTGCGCCAGTGCTCCCAGCGTCAGCCAGCACAGCGCCAGCGTTGACTTGAACAGATGCTCCACACCGCCCCCTAGATTGCTGAAAATATTCGCCGTCGCTGTCTGCACAGCGTTTGGCCTGCTCAATGGCTGGATGCCTTGGTGTTGATGTGCCGTGCCAGCCAGGTATGCAGCAAGGCGAAGTTCAGCGAGAACTCCGGCATGTGCAGCAAGGCGCCACAGAACACTTCACCGATGATTTTCTGGATCAGCTGCACCGCCTGCGGGTTGTCCAACAGCGTGGCGATGTCGCGTTGCAGGACGTTGATGCCCCAGACTTTCTGGTGGAGGTCCAGGCCGACGAACCAGCGGAACAGCAGGTTGTAGTTGAGCTGTTCGTGCAGTTGCTGGTCGCTGGGGACCGAATACAGCAGTTGCAGCAAAAGGATTTGCAGCACGGTGCGGGGAGCAATCAACAGGCCAGGCTCGGTGTTGAGGGCCTGGAGCAGGTCGCGGTGCTGGTCGAACACCTCGTCGATCTGCGGGCGCAGCAGCACCAGCGAGTGGCCTGCGGGGATGTAGTTGGAGACTTCTTTCAGGGCGCCTTGCCAGTCGTCCTGAGAAACGATCCAAACCCACGGCGCGCCGTAGCGATAGACCGAAACCGGCTTTTTGCGCGCGGCCTCGACGATCTTCGACAGGCGCTGATCGAGCTCTTGCATGCCTACTTTCGAGTAACGTTCCATAGTGCCCATCCCGCCCTGCTCCTGGCTTGCTGCTACCGGCTGAAAAAGCGCCTTGCGGCGGTCTCAAGCGCGTTACATAGGCAAGACGGGGGTGGGGTGGAGCTACCGAACTTTTGTCATAAAAGCTTCATTCGGGGGCGAGCTGGTAGCGGGTCGGGATCTTTTTGTTGGAGTGCATATCCGTTGCTGCGGTAACGGCTACTTGGGGTCCGGAGGTTTGAAACCACGCTGCTTTTTAACGAAACGTCCTACCACGCGGCCAGATAACCTCTACTCCCCGGCCTTGTAAACCTCTGCAAAGTCTCTCGCCTGATCACTCAGCGCGAGGGAACGCCGATGCTTTTTCCAATTGACGCCCTACCCAATGGGCCTGCCTTTTGAATCCCGCCATTGGCTTTATGGTCCTGGCGGCGATGGACTCGAAGACGCGCGACGTCGATTCGGTCCTCAGCGACTTCAGGCAATGCCTTAACACCTATGACGAGTGGGCCGAGAGCTTCTGGAGCTTTTCGGCGCTGGATGTCGACCAGGTGTTCAAGGTGGGGGATGAGGTCGCGCTGGTGACGCCCGTTACCCGCTCTCTCCTTCCCAGCAGCACCGTCGCCATGTGCAAGGCCAGTGGTTCATTGACGCTGGTGCACATGTTCCAAAGTGCTCGCTTTGTGCCGATTGGTAATACGCCGGTGATGCTGCAAATGGTCTCCAGGGACGGTGGACCGCTCGGCGACCCCATCCATAAAACCATCGGCCCCAGCGGCATTCTTGAAGTCACTGAGTGCACCCGTGACCAGCAGTATCGGGTCAGCTTTTATCCCAACGTTTCCAGGGATCACGTCAAGGCGCTGTATGCGTCCTATCAGGCGCAGATCAGCTTGCTGGAAGGCAGCTTGCGCGGTGAGTGGGCGGACACGTTCAAACCGATATGGGAGAGCTACTCCAAGGCCGGTGTTGTCGAGCGTTACACCTCGCTGCAACTGGCGTATGCGCAGGGATTTGGAAACGTGCTTTACGGTCTCTGGGACGGTATTGCGCAATTGTATAAATGGTTGGCAGACGTCAAGCCCAACAGCGAAAAACTGCTGCAGTACCTGTCGCAAACCGAGCTTGAGGCACTGCTGCAACTGAGCAACGAGGCGATTGCCAACGGCCTGCTGATCCTGAGCGATGAGCCGCTGCTGTTCATCTACCTGTCGGCGATGGTCAGTTGGATGCGCATGCTGCCGCCGCATTACATGATTGAGTTGCTGAGCGAAATCACCGCCGAGGTGCTGCTCAATCTGCTGTTGCTGCGGGCCATCGGCGGTATGGGCGTAGCGGTACGCATGGGCACGCAGGTGCTGGGCAAGGTCAAATCCGGCCGTGCGCGGGAGTGGCTGGAACAGATGGCCAGGTTGGGCGGTACGGCCCGGATGGATGAGCATGCCGAGGTGCTTAAGCCGGTATCGCTTAAGAGTCATGCGGTACCGGTCAAGGCCGCGAGTGTGCCGCTGAAGGTAGGCACGGATGAGGTTTCGAATCCGGCACCGATGGTGCGAGAGCCGAAGACGGCACGTACATCGCTGGTGAGGCAGGAGCCTGTCGACGATGTGCCCTCTTCTGCGAAAAACCCTAACGGCGATGCCGCGGCTGGTGCGGACAAGACCGTGACCAATGGTTGCCCGGTGTCGATGGTTACCGGTGAGGAACTGCTGACCCTCACCGATGGCGAGCTGGACGGGCTTCTGCCGTTTGCCTGGACAAGGGTGTATCGCACCAGTGCCGTGGAAGTGGATTGTGGGTTGGGGTTTGGCTGGAGCCATTCGCTGGCCCAGCGGCTTTCTGTGATTGGCGAGTCGGTGGTGTGGACCGATCACGAAAATCGCAGCACGACGTTTGCATTGCCCTCTGTTTCGCGGCCGGCGATCAGCAATAGCCTGGCGGAGGCGGCGATTTATCTGGGTTCTTTGCCTGATGAGTTGGTGCTGGCTCAGGCGTCGCTTTTCTACCACTTCCGCGACGGCGTGCTGACATCGATCAGCGACGCGTATGACAACCGCCTGCGTATCTCCCGCGACTTTTCAGGACGGATTCAACGGCTGGATAACGGCGTCGGGCAGGGGTTGCTGCTGCGCTATGACCGGGACCATATCGTTGCAGTTGACTACCAGGTACAGCGTGCTGAGGAGTATCAGGAGTACGTCTGGGTTACCGAGCAGAACGTTGTTTCCTACCGCTATGACGACGCTTGGCGGCTGATTGAGGCAACTAATGCTGTAGGCGAAAGCGAGCGGTATCGGTACGACGATCAGCAGGTGATCCTGGAGCGGGAACTGGCCGGTGGGGCGAGTTTCTTCTGGGAGTGGGAACGGTCTGGCAAGGCTGCGCGCTGCATCCAGCACTGGGCCAGCTTTTCGCAGATGGACACGTGTTATGCCTGGGACGACAACGGCAGTGTCACCGTCCATAACGCTGATGGCAGTCAGGAAGTGTACGTCCACGACCAGCGCGCGCGGCTGGTGCAGCGGATTGATCCGGACGGCGCTGAGCACTTCAAATCCTACGATGAAAAAGGCCGGCTGACGGTCGAGCAGGACCCGCTCGGGGCGGTGACGGCGTATCAGTACGACGAAGCTGGTCGGATGACTGCGCTGTTTCCAGGGGACGATGAGCCGACATCCTACGAGCATGACAACGGTTTCGTTCGGGTCGTACGCCGTGGTGAAACCGTCTGGAAATACCAGCGTAACGATCAGGGCGATATCACCCGCAAGACTGACCCTGACGGCAATGTCACCGACTACACCTACAACAAACACGGAAAGCTCACCGGCGTCTGGCAT
>NZ_JBUZRB010000014.1:0-88713 GCF_055407105.1 Pseudomonas sp. C321
CACCTTCCAGACTGACGGCAAGTTCATCGACCTGGATGCGCTCGTGGCGGGACTGGAGCTGGGCTGACGGAAATTTCTGGGATTCCGGCGTACAACCCCGTAAAATAGAAGAGTGAGCACTTGATTTGCTGGTGCTTTCAAACAACGGTGTTGTTTTTTTAACAGCCGAACTGGAAAGGGAGGCTGAGCTGCTCAGTGATCACTTTATCCGTTGGCTGATTTACGCCGGCATGTTCGCTACAGGCACTGAACGACAACGCAGATGGTATGGTCTGTGCGTTCTGACTCGTCAAGGATCGGCCAATGGATCGTTTGTCTAATTTGCTCTCGCGGTTCGGCGTGCGGGCCAATCTGTTCTATGACGGCGACCTATGCGGCTCTGCATCTTACGATGGCGCCGAGCGGCGAGGTTATATCCATCTGCTTCAGGCCGGCAGCGTGACGTTGCTTGGTCCCGATCGCAAGGATTTGCAGCTCACTCGCCCTAGCTTGATTTTTATGCCACGCCCCGCCAAGCATCAATTGTTTGCGGGTGAGTCCGATGGCGCAAAGTTGTTGTGTGCTTCCATGGAGTTTGAGGGCGGAATTGATAATCCTTTGTCGGCTTCATTACCGGACTGTTTGGTGCTCGCACTCGATGATCTGCCCATGCTGGCAGACACGTTGGAGTGGATGTTTGCCGAGGCGGCAAATGTGCATTGTGGAAGGGAAGCCGCGCTTGAGCGCTTATTTGAGCTCCTAATCATTCTGTTGCTCCGTTACCTGCTCGATCATCACCAGTTGCGCACCGGAATGATGGCTGGACTGGCCGACATGCGGCTTGCCCGATCGCTTTTACAGATGCACAACTCCCCGGAACATGCCTGGTCAATAGCAGAGCTGGCCAGTGAGTCAAATATGTCACGCGCTGCGTATGCCGTGCATTTCAAGAGTGTCATCGGACAGACGCCTGCTGATTATTTGTTGAGTTGGCGAGTTAGCCTGGCTCAGAAGCTGATGCGAGAAGGGCGCTCGATTACGCTGATTGCAGCTCAAGTCGGCTACGAAAGTCCTTCGGCGCTGTCTCGCGCATTTAGACGCAAGACGGGGTTGAGCCCTCGTGACTGGTTGAAAGATCTGGCGGGGGAAAATGATGGCAAAAAGGCCTAAGGCATTACTGCCTTAAGCCATTGAAAAAATTATGCATTAATTTTACGTTTTTCCAGTTCAACCAGCGAATGGCCTGCCACAAATATCGAAACAGCAAGCAACCCTAAGTCTTTAAGCAGAAACTGACCTGGCGCAACGGAAATCGCCGGAAACCCTAAACTAGGCTCAATGACGCCCGGAGTGGAAAACATAAAGCTAAGGGTTGTGAAGAACAGGCCTGCAGACAGAGCGCCTCCTACCACGGATAGTTTGGGCGACAGCATGCGGCCTGCGATCAGAGTGCCGATCGAAATCTCTAGTATGCCGAGCAGGCTGGAGAACATGTCGACCGAAAAAATGCTATACACCCATCCCAAAAGCGGGCTGTTGCTCACCAGTGGAACCAGGCCCTCGGCCTCGTAGTGGGTAAATTTCATGCCGCCGAACCAGAAGTAAATAATAGCGAGAGCCAAGTACGCGCCATAGATACCTAGCCCCATAGTTTTGGTTCCAAGCGTTAAGTGGGCCTGTACGCTGGACTTCGAGTTTTCAATGCCTATGGTTTTCATGTCTGAGCTTCCAGTAGTGAGTGAGAGTGTGTTGGCTGCCGAACGCCGTATGCGTTGGCGATGAGATGATTATGGCTGGCATCTCTAATCAAGAGGCATCAGAAAGTATTGATTTCAGTGCAGATCGTCTTGGGCGGTGCAATTCGCGATGAAGGGATCGCCGTGGAGAGCGATGAGTGCACTATTTCGATAAAGGAGTCGTTTTACATAGGTCGATGAAGCGCGTTGCGGCATCGCCTACTGTCATTTCTCAAATCTGACTATGGGGCTTGGGGCGAAGGGCGGCACTGACTAGGCTTAGAACAGCTACCAACTAGCCGCGCGGCCGCGATGCACAAAGAATGGTAACTGAGCCGTGAGTGCGGTGGGCGCCCGCATTTATTTCCAAACCCTACAGATACATCGATCTTCGACTTCAACCGGGCAGATAGCTGTTGCAGCAAGCCTATCAATCGACTTTGACGTGTTAAAGAGGATAGGTTTTCCAGGGTTGGGGAACAGCATGCCCTGCAGAACGACACACGTCACTTTTGTTAAATTAATAAGCTAGCTACCTATTGGGCATAACCTTGCAATTTGCTTCAATTTACGCACATGCACTTGCGACCTCAAAATGCAACGTAAGCCCCGAATATCTCCATTATTGTCGCCGCCAGCCTTAGTTACAGCTGCTATGATGAATGAGATCGAAAACTGAAATCCCCCACTAGAATTGTTGACTGGAGTCAAAATGAATAAAAAGCGGCCGGTTAATCTTGATATTCGAACCATTCAGCTTCCTCTCACGGCGCTTACATCGATTCTGCACCGGATTTCAGGAATTATGCTCTTTATTTTTCTGGGACTGATACTGTATATGCTGAGCAAATCGTTGGAGTCAGAAAAGGGTTTTAATGAAGTCAAGGAGATTTTTTCTTCACCTTTCGGCAAAGTTAGTTTCTGGTTGGTATACTCTTCATTTATTTATCATCTCGTAGCCGGAATTCGACACCTAGTTATGGATGTGGGTGTTGGTCATACTTTGAAAGGCAGCAATCGCGCCTCTACTATTGTTTTAGTAGTGTCGGGTGTTTTAATGGTTGCTGGCGCCGTATGGATTTGGTAGCTGTGGAGTCGTAATGCGTATTTACAAGGACTAAAAGCGTCCTTTAAAGCTAACTTACGAAAGTATTTATAATCGACGGTTCACGCTTAAACGGTTGAATCCTTTCGGGCTTCCGAATAGCTGTTAGCTGAAAGCTATCATGAGCTAAGTTTTCTGTGCATCATCAAATGTGTTAATGGGAGCGCCATAGTACTAGGTACAAATATGGCTCTAGGACAATGTTAGATGTTTTGGATTTTGAGGCGGATCGCTCTTATCGAAGATCGTCTAATTCGCTCTGAAGCGCAGGTTTTTTGAAACTATCACCTGGTTGGCACACTGTGCGAATCAACATCAGATATGAGAAAGCCAATCAGGTGAACACTACCCTCGAGGGCTCATCTGTCCAGTTAAAGCCTCGAGTCTTTCTGGGTGCGCAAAAGACAAGAAGGTTATATGGGAAAATTATGAGGCCTGGATACCATGCGTCATGGGCGTGCCGATGCTGTGAGTGACAGAGCGAGAAGCAAGTGAAAGTCCCTGAAGTAGGGGCGGGATGCGCCCGAGTGGCATTTTTTGTCTTAAGGTAGATCGCGTAGCTGTTCTTCAGAATAATCTTCAGAGCGTTGACGACAGCCATCGCTGTGCATTCCTCAAGAATAGAATGTGTCGGAAGGGTGGCGTCATTGGTGTTAGTCATCGCTTAGGATTTCTCAATCTGGCTTACACGGGCGCCTGTACCGATATCCCCGCGGATGGCGACGTATCGATGTTGAATTCCTCGCCAGACGAAGTGCAATGAGCTGCGGCTATAGGCTTGCGCAGCCTTAGATAGCCGGCCGTCGCAGGCGCGCCGGTTGGCCGGGATCTTCTTCTGCCCGTCAGGTGTCCGGTCGGAACTCCAGCACGAACGCTACGACCTTTTCGGCGGACATTTCGCACGGCTTCAACAATGTCCTATCTGATGTAACGCGGAAGAGGTTGAAGCTGACAATGTCAGTCCCGTCCAACTCCCTGGCGAACAGACTGTTGCGACGTCCGTCCCCAGATCGCCGGACGATCAAGCTGAAACGCCGGCCTTCATAAGTCCCTTCTCTGTATCCCTCCGCAAGCTTCGCGAAAGCGGCATCGAACTCGGAATGCTCCATGTCATCCATCCTTATTGATAGAACAGAGGCGCGGCGGGTGCGAGACCGCCAGTGCCGGGTCGCGCTAAGGTGCCGGGCAGATTCCTGCAGCCGACGAGGCCCGGGGTGGGCAGGATAATTGAGATGTCGGCGCCCGCATGGCTATCAGCGAAGTCGTCCGTCCAGTCTGCTAGGCAACGTCCACGCCTTTCCAGAAAGCGATGTAATCCCGGATACCCTCGGCATCCGGAGTGGGGGCGGGATAGGTCCAAGCGGCGTTCACGTTGAGCGCGTCACCCGCGCGAACATGAAAGAAGCGCGCGGCGCCTTTGATCGGACAGACAGATGTGTGCGGGCTCATCTCAAGCAGGCTCAGGTCGACTCCTGACGGTGGGAAGTAGTGATTTCCCTCGACGATGACTGTTTCGTCGCTTGTGGCGATAGTAGTGTCTTTCCAGATGGCTGAGACCAACGGACTCTCCTTTTGTATTCATCAACCGGCGAAGGCTCGCGGGCTGGCTGCCCCAAGCCGCACCTCCTCAGGTGGCAGGCGGGTTGCGCCCGAGAAGTTTGTCGAGCTCGCCTCTGACATCGAGCGCGAATAGCTCATCGGAGCCACCGATAAGGGTGCCATTGATGAAGATCTGCGGCACGGAGCTTCGCCCCGACGCTTCCGCCATGGCCTGCCGGTGAGCCGGATCCGCCTCAATATCGAGCTCCTTCCATCGCACGCCCTTTTCCTTGAGGAGCGCCTTCGCTCGGCGGCAGAACGGGCACCAATTCGTGGTGTACAGCAATACATCAGTTGTCATATTGCATCTCCGGCAGTTGCACGCGGATCGCTGTCATGGCGTTGATCTCCAATTCGCGGCGTTCAAAGATGGCGACTGCACCTTGGCCGACATCGGAGCAGATGCTGACGATTGGCCGCTATCCAGGCGACATGGCCCAAAGTGCTTTCACCGCCAGGCAGAGGCCGCACGCGCCTCCTGTAGCGCCGAGCCGATGCTCTAAGGTAACCGAGCCTCGATTGGGACGGAAGCGGTCCCGCTCGAATCGCCCATCATGCTGGTCGAGCATATCAGGACGACGGATAGTGCAGGAACTTTCAAATTGAGCTTGATGTCGAGCCAGGTATCGCGAGCGAAGGCGTTCTAGAGGCCGGGGGGTACGAAGACTGTGTTCGGCAAAACGGTTCACGTTGATCGCCAAAGCTTCCCAGGGCGCACGTCTACGATCGGCGCGACGTGAGATAGCTCGCGCCGCTAGCCCCCGTAGCGCTCCGTCTTGATGATGGAGGCGTCCAAGCCCGCCAGCAGCGCGCTATCGGTTGCGATGTTGACGAATCCGTTAGACCCGCAGACGAACACTTGCGTCGGCTTTCCCTGAAGCCTGGTTAGAATTTCTTGGACCATCATGCCGTCGATCCGTCGCGCAAAGTCCGATGCGCGAACCGGTTTCTCGCGCGTAATCGCGAGCGCCAGGACGAACGCCGGATCGCTGATTTCGATGCAATGAAGTTCTTCTGAGAAGAGAACGTCCTCGGCGGTTCGTGCGGACAGGAGCAACGCTGTCGGAACGGCTTGGGCCAATGCGCGGCGCTGCCGGATCATTGCCATCAACGGCACGAGGCCGGAGCCTCCCCCGATCAACAGAACCGGATCTATGGCAGGCTCAGGCCAAAGGAAATGGCCACCGAGCGGACCGCGAACTTCGATTTCGTCACCAATCGCCGCGATGTCGTGAAAAAACGGCGAAACTTCGGCATCCGGCATGCGCTCGATAGCTATCTCGACGATCGGGGTCGAAACTGCCGATGACGCGATCGAGTAGCTGCGCATTGCACTGTAGCCGTCGGGCGCGGTCAGCCGGATATCGACGTGCTGACCTGCGGTGTGCGCGAACGGCTTGCTCAACCGAAGGAAGAAGCTCTTGATACTCGGTGTTTGCTGGATGATGTCGTCGATCACGCATGATTGCCACGAACGGACTTGCGCTTCGTTTTCAGTCATGGGTGTATCGTTGTTCGCGCCACGGATCGCCGTAGATGTGATAGCCGTGCAGCTCCCAAAAGCCGGCCTCGTCACGCGTCGTGAATTGCAGCGCATTCACCCATTTGGCGGATTTCCAGAAGTAAAGGTGCGGCACTAGAAGACGCGCCGGCCCCCCATGATCGCGGGAAAGTGGCTTGCCCGCATAACTGAGGGCGACCATCGCTTTCCCGGAAAGCAGATCCGTCAGAGGGACGTTTGTCGAATAATTATCGTAGCAGTGCGCCAAGACGAAATCGGTAGGCCGATCAAGCTCTGCATCTGCAAGGATGTCTTCAATGAGTACACCCTCCCAAACGGTATCCAGTTTGGACCAAGAGGTGACGCAGTGAATATCCTTTGTCACCTGGGTCTTTGGTAGAGTGTTGAATTCGCCCCAATTCCACGTTTTGACGGGCTTCGGACCAATTTTGACTGTGAATTTCCAGTCGGAGGGCTCTACCCTCGGCGTAGGGCCGGCCGACAGAACAGGGAAATCCTCCACCAGATGCTGACCTGGCGGAATCCGATCGGACTGGTCGCCTGAACCGCGACCGGTGAAACCTCTGGTGACCATAGTGACCCCTCTTGCTCGATACGGCAGACCGAAGCCGGCCTTCATTTCAGTACTCTGCGTAAAGCATTTGCCCGCACATCCGCCGAATAAGCCAATCGACTAAAAATCAGATACAGATGCTCTATCATCGTAAAAAATCGCGTATCGAACATAGCGTCAGGCCAGCATGATTCCCAATACCCAATGGCTATAGGGTAGATAACCCCAAGGCTGCGTACGCTGATCTGCGGTATGCGGAGCGGAAGTTGCAGGTTCGCTCTCAAACGGATGGGCAGCGTGCAAAGCTCAAGGCTCACCAGCGCATGGTTGCCCAGTTCGCGCTCGCCGGCAGCTTGAGTATATTAAGGACGAAATGTCGATCTGATCTATTCTGGCTTCAGGAAATAGGGAAAATAAGGTCGGACGTTCGCGCACCGTCGCGACGCGCGATCATCCACTAAGCTTCTGTATCGGGGTTGGAGGATCAGATGAACGAGATCGAACGACAAGCGCCTGAGCTGCGGGTGCAAAAATGGATTGGCAAAGATGGGGAAAGTATCGCGCCGTTCAAACTGTCAGATATCGGGCCCGGCCCGAAAATCTTGTTTGCCTTCCAGCATTGGTGCCAAGGTTGCCATTTGCATGGGTTTCCGACGCTACAAAAGTTGCATGCAGCGTTGAGCTCAAAAGACGTGGGGTTCGCAGTGATCCAGACCGTCTTCGAAGGAACGCATGAGAATACCTTCGAGAAGTTGCGCGTGAACCAGCTCAAGTATGAGCTTCCTATCGTTTTCGGTCACGACGAGCAACCGACCGGCTCGCCGTTTCCAACCTTCATGGAAGACTACCGCACACGAGGAACTCCGTGGTTTACGGTTATCGACGCTGGCGGTAGCATTGTTTTCTCGGACTTCCATCTCGACGCGGAGCGACTAGTGAAGCAACTTGAGCAAGGTTAATCGTTGGAAGGTGGGCAATCATCCTGATTGCCACCCATCCCCTGATGCCCACTACAGGCGTTGCGCGCTGTAACTCTGTTGATCAGCGTGCGAAAACCCGGATCCGGATAGGAGGAGCGTCAACGATTGAATCAATCCGTTGGGAGAGGGCGGCTCCGCTCCGTCAGCTCGGCAATAGATAACCCATTCTCGCCGAGCAACTCTCTGATCCGATCGACGATATGAGCCCCTAGCGCCGCTGTCTTGGTCCCCCCCACAGATTCCCAAGATGCGAGTTCACACGCCGATACCTCGTGGTCAGCGCCGAAGTGCTTCTGTCGGTATGTCACCGCCGCCCTTCAATGATAAAGGCGCGGTAACGGGAACCGGCAAAGCGTTGAGCAGCGATGGTTTGGTAGGCGGGACTGTCATACCAGTCGCGAGCGGCCTGCATCGTCGGGAAACGCAAGATTACGGCCCCTTCGATGGGCGGCCCCTCCAAATGCTGGATCGCGCCATAAGCGGCGAGAAAGGTAACGTCGTGACCATCGAACGATGGTCCGACGCCTGCAGAATAGGTTGCGAGTGCATGTGGGTCGCTGGTTTCTTCCCGCGTAAAGACGACGAACGCTTCCATCATTAGGCCTCTCAAAGGTTGGATCTGTTGGCCATTACCACCGGTGATGGCCTCACAGTCGTCAGGCTGGCAACTGGAACCCGATTTTCATGAGTGCCTCGACGCACGCATCCTGATCCTGCTGATAGTTGCCTCCGGAGATGCCTATGCCGCCGATCAACTTCCCATCCTCCAGAATCGGATAACCGCCGCCGACAGCGACCATCCGAGGGCGATAGGCTAGCGGCGCCACTTTTGGATCGTTGGTCACATAGTCGTTCCAGACATGGGTCGGGAACCCAAACGAGGCGGAACTCCAGGCCTTGTCGATGGCAACATCGACGGTAAGGAACGGCGCATCGTCGGTGCGCTCGAACGCGCGCAGGTTACCGGTGGCGTCGACGACGGCGACGGCAGCCGGGATGCCGATGGCACGGGCCGCAGCGAGCGCCGCGTCGATGAGGGCGACTGCGGTTTCGCGGTTGATCGAGGCGGTGGCAATAGATTTGGTCATGGGATTCTCATCGCTGGGGCATAACCCGTTCGGCTTTTTGAGGTTGGACAAGATGTTTGGCGATCGCGGTCGTTAGAAGCCTTCGAGGACGATCTTGCCTTTAGCCGCGCCACTTTCGATCAGTGCATGCACCGTCTTCAGATTGGCGGCATTGATCGGCGACAGTCGCCGGGTCAGCGTCGTGCGGATTTTGCCGTCGTCAACCAGCGCTGCCATCGCATCCAGAATCTCGCCCTGCTCATTCATGTCGGGCGTGCCGTAGATCGACCGCGTGAACATCAGCTCGTGGTGGATCGACACCGCCTTGCGCTTGAAAACCATGATATCGAATGCCTTGGGATCGTCGATCAGTCCGAACCGTCCTTGTGGGGCGATCAGTTCGGCGATGTCGGCGACATGTTGCTCGGTATGTGTGGTCGAAAAGACGAAAGCGGGAGCACCGATGCCGAGTTCGGCGATCTGTGGCGCGAGCGGACGAGAATGGTCGATGACGTGGTGAGCTCCAAGCCCTCTTACCCACTCTTGGGTTTCCGGTCGAGAGGCTGTGGCGATGACGGTGAGGTCCGTGCGCTGTCGCGCGATCTGGACGGCGATCGACCCAACCCCGCCCGCGCCACCGATGATGAGGATCGCCTCCGCCGCACCGGGTACGGGCTTCGCCACGTCCAGGCGGTCGAACATCGCCTCCCAGGCCGTCAACGTCGTCAGCGGCAGCGCCGCCGCTTCCGCCCAGGAGAGCGACGCAGGTTTGTGACCGACAATCCGGGCGTCGACGAGATGGAACTCCGCATTGGTACCGGGCCGTGTGATCGATCCGGCATAATAGACCTCGTCGCCTAACTCGAACTGCGTGACGTCGGGGCCGACCTCGCGCACAATCCCGGCGGCATCCCATCCCAGCACCTTCCAATCGCCATCTGCCGGCGGCGTGCTGTTGCGGACCTTGTAGTCGACCGGGTTGACCGAGACGGCCTTCACCTCAACCAGGATATCGTATCCTGCAGCGACAGGCCGAGGCAGATTGATGTCGACC
Organism: Pseudomonas sp. C321; assembly: GCF_055407105.1. Taxonomy (NCBI): domain Bacteria; kingdom Pseudomonadati; phylum Pseudomonadota; class Gammaproteobacteria; order Pseudomonadales; family Pseudomonadaceae; genus Pseudomonas; species Pseudomonas sp. C321. Next base: position 9,596 of record NZ_JBUZRB010000014.1, read on the forward strand.
AGCGCGGCATCCGCGGCGATGGGTCCCGGAACCTTGTAACCAATGGCTTTCATAAATGTCTCCAGCTTGCTTGATCGGATGACGCGAATGCTCGTTAGTCAACTTCTTCTACATTGAGGTCCCGACTCTTGAACTGGGTCGCGGTAGCAGATTTCATCGAACACGTCGATCAACAGGCCCTTATGCTCGGTCGCCGGATCGGTGATCGCGTAGAGGGTGGAGGCGTTATCGCCATCATCACCGCTTCCGAGGCGAAACGCCGCGTCGACGCAGATGCCGCACGGACCGATGGTTGATCCTGGCTCGAGATCGACGAGATTGCTGTCCTTGACGCGCTATTCGCGGTCTTAGCCCTTGGCGATGAAGGACTGAACTGCTTGTAGAGCGTCGGTCAGCTGCTATGTCATGGACGCACCTTCATCTTGAGTTGGATTGGACAAGCTTCCGTATAAGGCCCGCTGTAACCGTCAGATGACGGCGAAGAAAACGATGGGCAGTATTCACAGCCACTTAGCCTTCTTGAAGCGCACAAATAGGAAAACGCACGATATCGCTATCACTCCGAGCACGACAAAGTATCCGTAGGCCGTGTCCAGCTCCGGCATGTGCTTAAAGTTCATGCCGTATATTCCAGCGATCGCCGTCGGGACTGCCAGTATTGCCGCCCAAGCCGCCAGCTGGCGGGTGATCACCCCCGTCCTTTGCGCTTCAAGAAGGCTGCTGGCCTCAAAGACCGTGGACAGGACAAGCAGGAGGCCGTCGACCATGGACTGCACGCGGTGGACATGGTCCGCGACGTCGTGGAAATATGGTGTCATTTCGGCGCTGATGCAGGGAAAGTGGCCGCGAACGAGCTTTCGCACCAGCTCGGCCATAGCCCCGAGCGTGCGCTGGAACCGCGTGAGTTCGGACCTTAGTTCGAAGATTCGCGCCACCTCTTCTGGCCCGAGGAAATCGTGCAGCGACCGTCGCTCCATCGCCAGGACGTCGTCCTCGATCATTTCGAAGATGGGCAGATACTGGTCGACCACGCGATGCAAGATCGCGTGCAGCACATAGTCGACACCCTTGCCGAACTGCGTCGGCGATGCCTCGAGTTGCTCCCGAAGTTTGCCCAGCGCTCCGGCATTGCCGTGCCGCACGGTGATAAGGTGATTGTGACCGGTGAAGATCGCCATCTTGCCGTAGCTGATCCGGTCGCCGACCAGCTCGGCGGTCTGCGCGACGACGTACAACTCATCGTTGTAGACCTCGAGCTTGGGCGGGCACAGCGGGTGCATCGCGTTGTCGATCGCCAACGGATGAAGATTATATGTCCTTTGGATCGCGAGTAGTTCCTCGGGGGTGGGTTCGCTAAGCGCGATCCAGCAGAAGCCCGAGCGACTCTCGCCCAACTTGACGTGCTCATCGAGCGCGATTTCGCGAACTCGCTTGCCTTCGTTGTAATAATAGGCGGCGATGATGCTCATGCTGGCCTCGCGGGAATGTGGAGGCCACGCTGGACGGCCGGTCGAGCCAGCCCGCGTCCAAGCCATGCGCGGACGTTCGAAAAGCTGCTGAGGCCAAGGATGTCACCCGCAGCGTAGAATTCCACCAGCGCATTCACCCAGCCGAGCGTCGCGATGTCCGCGATCGAATAGTCGTCGACGATCCAGTCGCGGCCTTCCAGCCGGCGATCCAGAATCCCCAGCAGACGCGTGGATTCGTCGATAAAGCGCTGTTGCGGCCGCTTGTCCTCATAGTCCTTGCCGCCAAATCGCAGGAAGAAGCCGAGCTGACCGAACATCGGCCCGATGGCCGACATCTGAAAGAACACCCACGCTAGGGTCTCGTAACGCTGGCCTGGTTCGGTGGAGATGAACTGACCCGTCTTGTCGGCCAGATAGAGGAGGATCGCACCGGATTCCCATAAGGCGATGGGTCTACCGTCAGGGCCAGCCGGATCGATGATCGCCGGTATGCGTCCGTTCGGGTTCAGCGACACGAACGCCGGATCCTTCGACTCGTTGTTCGAGATGTCGATCAGGTGGGGCTCGTACGCCAGGCCAGTCTCCTCAAGCATGATCGAGACCTTGACGCCATTGGGCGTAGGGGCTGCGTAGAGTTGCAGGCGATCGGGATGAGATGCCGGCCAGCGCTGCGTGATCGGAAAGGACGAGAGGTCTGGCATAAATCTGCGATCCTGGTGTTGCGATGGCGACTGACTGGAACGAGCCGTCACTCTGAAGTAGGGTTCGATGACCGCGTCGCTGAACGACGCGGTCACGAAGATTGCGGACCGGATCGGCGCAGTGGCAACGGCAGTGAAGCCTATTCCGCCGCGGTCCCGGCCGCTGGCTGTACGTCGTCAACCTTTTGGCGCTTCGGAAGCACCCAGCCGGGACGGACGAAGTGGCAGGTGTAGCCGCCCGGGCGCTTCTCCAGATAATCCTGGTGATCGGGCTCGGCCTCCCAGAACTCGCCGACCGGCTGGACCTCGGTCACCACTTTGCCATCCCACAGCCCCGAGGCATCCACATCGGCGATCGTATCCTCGGCGACGCGCTTCTGCTCCTCGTCGACATAATAGATGCCCGACCGGTAGGAGAGCCCACGATCATTGCCCTGGCGGTTCAGCGTCGTCGGATCGTGGATCTGGAAGAAGAATTCCAGGATGTTCCGGTAGCTCGTCACTGTCGGGTCGAAGACAATCTCGATCCCCTCGGCATGCGTGCCGTGATTACGATACGTGGCGTTCGGAATATCGCCGCCCGTGTAACCCACACGGGTCGAGATGATGCCGGGCCGCTTGCGGATCAGATCCTGCATGCCCCAGAAACATCCTCCTGCGAGAACAGCGCGCTGATGCATGTTAAGCCTCCTCTACTTGATCGAGATATTCACCGTATCCCTCGGACTCCATCTCGTCGCGCGGGATGAAGCGAAGGGACGCTGAGTTGATGCAGTACCGCAGACCGCCGCGGTCGGAAGGACCATCGGGGAACACATGGCCGAGATGACTGTCTGCGTGTACTGACCTGACCTCCGTCCGGACCATGCCGTGTGCGCTGTCCCGCACCTCGTTCACGTTTGCCGAAACGATCGGCTTGGTGAAGCTGGGCCAGCCAGTACCCGAATCGAACTTGTCCGTCGAAGCGAACAGTGGCTCTCCCGACACTATGTCGACGTAGATGCCAGGCTCCTTGTTGTCGTTGTACTCGCCCGTGAAGGGCCTTTCGGTGCCCGCCTCCTGGGTAATTCGGTGTTGCTCGGGAGTCAGGTGGTCGATTGCTGTCTGTGACTTTTCAAACTTCATTACAGTCTCCAATACTTATCTAGAGGGCCAGGCACGCTACCGCTAATTTTTTATGTCTCCTGATTTGCTCCTACAATGGTAGTGGGATGGCAAACGAGGTTTTACTAAGTGTTGGAAAATTAGAGATTTAAATTTCGCGTCTATTAGTTCTAGCGCAACTGAGTGGTTAAGCAAGTACGTAATCAGTAAATATTAAAAAAATAACACAAAAGCACGATTATATAATACAGTGTCAGTGTTTTATGATAATCAACAACGCCTGTCAAGGCAATCGCATGAAGCTCACCTGAGACCTAATAGTTCAGCCCGATAATCATCAGAGGTTGCAGCAATCAGCCTTCGTGCCTTGATGCCACCCTTGCGCTTGACCGGATCCAACCGGATCAAATTCAATGTAAGTTGCTTGAGAACGGCCATGTTGTGGGCAGCATGCCCGGTTCGGATCCGCATCTGATCGTCACCAAAAATGACATCCATGCACCAGTGGACGCGGTTCTCCACGCCCCAGTGCGCCCTGATGGCATGTGCGATGCGCTCTGCATCCGGAGCAAGACTGCTGATGTAGTAACGGCGCTCCAGGCTGGTCTGGTTGCCCACAGTCCGCTCGGACTCCAGCATCACGAAAGTGCGCAGTCCTGGCCAGCGTTCTGGCTGTGGCAGGCACTGGAGTTGGTCGAAAACATGGCAGCGACGAACCTCCAGCCGGCCATGGTCCTTCTCGACATGCTCGAAGTGCGCATGGGGTACCCGGGCAGGATCGCCGTCCAAAAAGGTGTCAGCGAAGTCATCGATCGCTTCGGCCAGCTTCGGCTGGTTTCCCTTGATGGCCAGCAGATAGTGCGCCCCGCGATCGAGAATGGCCTGTGCAATGTCCGGCTGGGTACCCATGGCATCGATCGTCACGGTGCAGCCCTCAAGCGCCAGTGTGGCCAGCAGCTCAGGAATGGCGGTCTTCTCGTTGGACTTCTGGGAGGTCGCCCTCTGCCCGAGAATCAGCCCTGAATCAGCCGCAAAAGCGCTGACCAGGTGCAACGGGGCCGTGTTTTTCTTGCCGGAGCGGCGACTGGTCTTGCCGTCTAGGGCAACCACTTGCGGAGAAAGGGCCGGTAGGATCGCCGCAACCCAACAGCGGAAGGCCTGCTCGAACTCCTCTGGATCGATCAGGCTGAATAGCCGTCCAAAGGTGTCGTGTGAGGGAATGCCGTGGGGTAGTTTCAGAATACGGCGGAACCAGTCCAGCCGCTGCTCAGCCCAGAGTTCGATTTCGATGAAGGTGTCAGCGCCGGCAAGCACGCCGCAGATAGCCACGACCAGTGTTTCGACCAGGTCGTGACGAATCTTGCCCTGCTGACGGGGATCATTGATGGCGACCAGAACATCGGAGATTGGTATGTGATGCGACATTGCAGGGCATCCTGAGTAGAGAGGCGCTCAGGATGCCCGCTGGGAAAGGACTCATTCAAATCGGCAGGCGTTCATGCGATTGCCCTGCAACGCCTGTTTAGATGCTGGTAGATGCGAATTTTTTGGCGTACAGTCAAAATTTTCTGATGGTTGCTTAGTGTGTTGGCGCTGATGGAAAATTGACCCACCCTGCCGATTGAAATTTGACCCAGGGCGGATTGCTGATTTTGTTACCAGCAACTGTGGATAAGTCTACCAGCGCAGCTGCTGTTGCCCCCACTCCTTCGCTAGCCCAGTTCAGTTGTTTAAGACCTGCCACACGCAGCCATGTAGCAGGCCGTCGTCGCCATGAAATCAGAACGGCTCATCGTCCTCCGGTTCCTGGCCGCCCTTACGCTTTCGCTCCCGTGATTTGATCTTGGCCTGGGCCGCCAAGCTACTGTGTTGCAGGCGATAGGACTCGTTACCGGTTTCGACGATGTGGCAGTGGTGGGTCAGCCGATCCAGCAGGGCGGTGGTCATCTTGGCGTCGCCGAACACGCTCGACCATTCGGCGAAGCTCAGGTTGGTGGTGATCACCACGCTGGTGTGTTCGTACAGCTTGGATAGCAGGTGAAACAGCAACGCACCGCCGGCCTGGCTGAAGGGCAGATAACCCAGTTCGTCGAGGATGACCAGATCCATGCGCAGCAGAGCTTGGGCGATCCGCCCGGCTTTGCCGTCGTGCTTTTCGCGCTCCAGCAGATTGACCAGATCGACCGTGGAGTAGAAGCGCACGCGCTTGCCGTGCCGGGTGATGCCGGACACGGCCAGCGCAGTGGCCAGGTGGGTTTTACCGGTGCCAGGCCCACCGATCAGCACCACGTTCTGCGCGGTGTCGGTAAAGGCCAGACTGGCCAGTTCGCTGATCAAACGAGCGTCTGCGCTGGAGGCGCTGAAGTCGAAGCCGGCCAGGTCGCGGTGCATCGGCAGCTTGGCCATGTTCATCTGGTGGCTCACCGAGCGCATGGCGCGATCTGTGTGCTCTTGTTCCAGCAGGTGTTCGAGCAGCCACTTGGACGAGGCTGTGTTCGACTCACCCTGCGCAGTCAACTCCGCCCAGGCCGTGGCCATGCCGTGCAGGCGCAGCTCCTTGAGTTCCGCCATCAAATCACGCATGACCGATCTCCTCGGTCTGGCCACGCAGGCGGTCGTAGCGCGCCGTGTTAGCGACGGGGGCTTCCTTGAGCGACAAGTGGGTTTCGACGCTGGGTGGTGGTTCGGTCGCGGCCAGGCGCGCCACGACATTGAGGATGTGTTCGGCGCTCAGGCTGCCGCTTTCCAGTACCAGCTCAACAGCCACCAGCACCGCATCGAGCCCGGCGACCGGTACGGCAGCCAGAACTTGCGCCATGATCCGGTCACCGCCGGCATGACGCCCCAGACCGTGCTTAAGCTGACGCAGCGGCGCCGGCAGATCAGCAAAGGGCGCGCCGTTGCGCAGCGCACCGGGCTTGCGTTCGATCAGCGGGAGGTAGTGCTGCCAGTCATAGCTGACCTGGTCGCGATCCAGCAAGCGGACATGGCTGGCGATCAGCGCGTCGTCAGCCACCACCTCGATTCGCGTCGGATACAAACGGCTGCTGACCCACTTACCCGCATACTCACACGGCACCGAGTAGCGGTTGCGCCCGACGCTGACCAGGCAGGTGCTGGAGACCCGCGCAGGCCGCTCGACGTAACCGTCGAATGGCGCTGGCACAGGCATCAGTTCAGCGCGCTCCAACTCCAGCACTTCGGCCACACTCAGCCCGCTGTATTGAGGGTGCGTCAGCTCGTTCCAAAGCGCGCGGCAGCGCTGGCCCAGCCAGGCATTGAGTTCCTCGAAGGAGTGAAACTGGCAGTCCTGGGCGTCTAGCCAGATACGCCTGCGGCTGTCTTGCACGTTCTTTTCAACGATGCCCTTTTCCCAACCAGCGGCGACGTTGCAGAAGTCCGGATCGAACAGGTAATGCGCGCACATCACCGCAAAGCGCGCATTCACCGCCCGGCCTTTGCCCTTATTGACCTTGTCGACGGCGGTCTTCATGTTGTCGTAGATGCCCCGGCGCGGCACGCCGCCCAAGGAGCCGAACGAGCGTGTATGGGCGTCAAATAACATCTCATGGCCCTGGCTCGGATACGCCACAAGCCAGAACGCACGGCTGGCACACAGCTTCAGATGTGCCACCTGCATACGCCGGTAAATGCCGCCGACCAGCAAGCCTTCCTCGCTCCAGTCAAACTGAAACGCCTCGCCAAGAGCAAAGGTCAGCGGCACAAAGGCCTGCGACGCCTTGCCCTGTCCCCCTCGCCAGGCACGGATAAACGCGGTGAGCTGGCTGTAGCCACCGTCATAACCTTCGGCTTTGATTTGCGCCAACAGCGCCTTGGCACTGCGCCGCTGTTGCTTGGGCCGCAGCGAATCGGCTTTTAGCGCCTGCTCCAGCGTGGCGTGAAAAGGGCTGAGTTTGTTGAAGATCGCGCGGCGTTGGTAGACCGGCGGCTTGGCCTCAGGTGCTCTGACCCACTTGCGAATCGTGTTGCGCGCCAACCCGGTGCGCTTGGCTATCTCATGCAGCGACAGCTTGTCGCGGAAATACATCCGGCGAATTTTGCCCATCATTTCCATACTGATCACCCTGTGTTCTCCTGCTCAAAAATTGAGCAGAAGCAGTTGAACACCTGGGTCAGTTTTCAGTCGGCAGAACAGCCTCTACTGGGTCAGTTTTCGGTCAGCGGCAACACCCCGGCGGCAATCAGCGCGTCGCGCTGCAAATCGGTAGCCTGGGAGCCGTCCGCCTTCGATACCCGCATGTAGCCTATCAGCATGTCGTACCTGTCACATATACGTTCGATTATGTGACAGTTTGAGTCGGAAAGCTCTGGCCGTCAAAAATTGTCACTTAACCCGTTATTTAATTTAAGACATGCAAAGGATTCATCAAGCTCATAATGTGACAAAAATTCCGGGGAATCCGCTCGTTGGTAAACATGGCATTAAGTCTGCGTCGAAACCTGTGATCCCTACCCACAAGATCCTCTGACTTGCAGTTAATGCTGGTTGGCGACGATGGAATGCAGGTCGGTGTGGATCAATGCAGGTTCATTCGCAGCTAACGCTGGTTTGCCGGGCCGGACAGTCGCAGTTAATCCTGGTCGAAAACGGCGCTGATTGCAGGTCGGAACGTTTTCGTTTGCAGGTCGTTACAGCTACCGCGCAAGCTGCTCATGCACAAGCTCCAAACGAGAGCACGCCAGCGTCGACCGCTGCCTCCTTCGCTTCCCAGTTCTACGGTGTCGATGCTTCTGTAGTAGACGTGACAATCACCAAGCAGGATTTGTACACAGCTACAGCAACTACCAAAGCCCCAGGGCAAGCTGTCTGCTCGCTTGAGCTGGCAGTGGTACCTGACGGAGCGAACACCAACTGGGCGCTCGGCAGTTGGGCCTGTGACAAGCAGCCAGCTTCTTAACCACATACAGCAAGGGCAGGGCCGGGATTGATAGTCGCCGGTCCTTCTCGACGATTGCAGCGAAGGTGTGTTCAAAGATGGAGAAGGCGATGAATAATTATTCCGAATGGGAAACGGCTGTTGTCCAGCAGCTCGCTGAATCAATGGAGATCAGCTATTCAGACGCATCAGGCGTGGTGGAAGCCCAGACCTTTCACATACAGCAATCTTGGGTAAAGGGATTGGACGCAACTGATACTGCCCGCAAGGTGCTCTCAGAAATTAGGTAGTAACAGTGACAAGCTGACCAAGGAAAAAAGCTATGAACCTATCACCTAAACATCTGACCTTTGATGCGATGTATTCGGCTTACACCGCCGTGCTCCATAGCCAACCGGGCAAGGCGCTACGTCTGCCTGACGGCGGGGCCATCTTCCTCGAAGATGGTGAAGTCTATGCCGTGACATTGAACGAAGCTGGTGAAGTAGAAATGGAAACTGCAGGGTGTATTAGTCCTGTCGCATGGGACGATGATCGCGGTTGCTGGGATTGCGACGAAAGTGCTGAAGTTTGCGCTTCGGCGGTTAACTTCCCAGTTTTTGTCAGCCTCCCGGCTTGACTATGAGTTCGTACTCAATACTTAACCTTATACGTAGGTGAATCCTCCGGCCGCTGGCCGCGCCGATCATACAGTCGCGTTGTGCTGATGTTCGCGTGACCCAGCCACATCTGAACCTTCGCGATGTCAGCATCATGGTCCAGGGCGTTTGTCGCGGCCGTAGCGCGCAACCCATGCACGCCCAGGCCGTCGACCTCGATGCCAGCAACACGCGCCCAATACGCCACCACCGTATAAAGCCCATTCGCTGTAACTCCAGCACCGGTGGTTTTGCCCCGGACGGAACGGAATAGCGGTCCCGATGATGTATCTCGGGCACTGTCGAGCTCCAGGTACGCATAGATCCGCTCAGCAGCAACTGGGTGGAGTGGGAGGAAGCGAATTTTCTTCCCCTTCCCATGCACCCGAAGATGCTTTATGCCTCGGCGCTCCACCAGGTCACTCGTTGTCAGTCTTGCCGCCTCTTCCCGTCGAAGCCCGTGGTACAGCAATACAGCCAGGATCGCCCGATCCCTCACTCCCTTCACGGTTTCTGTATCAGGAGCGTCCAGCAACCTTTTAGCCTGGTCGTCACCGAGTGCCGGCGTTTTCCCTTCGTTGGTTTCGATCTTGGGTCGCTTGACCCCATGCACAGGGTTCCCACCGGCAACGGCATTGTTCTCCAGGAGATGATCGAACAGGCTGGCCAGCGCGGCCAGTTTGCGCCGGATCGTGGCCCCGGCCAGGCCCCGAGTTTCCAGCTGGGCACGCCATGCCAGTACATGTGCGCGAGTAACAGCACGGAACTCATCGGCGCCGGTGAGGCCGACAAAGCTGCAGAAGTCTTCCAGGTCATTCTGATAGGCACGTCGGGTACGTGGGTTGTCGATATTGGCAAACCACTCGACTGCAGCTGGCACACTGGCCAACTGCTGGAACTCAGCGGAAGTTAGTCGACGTCCACCGGCGCCGCCCGAACTGACGAGCTCGCTCATAACTTCTGCCTCGCTATGAACCCAGCCTCGATCTCGGGCCAATCCGGCGAGGCCATCATCTCGCGGATCTGCCGCTCGTGTGCCAGCTCGGGCACCAGATGCTGCCAGCGCTGTTTGGCGGCATCAAGCTCAGTGTCAGTGCGCAGTTGATCTTCTATCAGCGCACCGGCTGCCAAGAACCGCTGACGAGCCAGGCTCCAGAATCCGTTAGAGGCGCCGTACTGGTAAAGCGGCACGATGGGCACCTGGTGCTTAAGCCAAAGGCACCAAAGCACCCCCAAGCCAAACCCTTGGCGCTGATGTTGCAGCTCGATGTCAATCTTGTTGATGTACACGCGGTCATCCAGCGGATTGATGCCGTAGCTGACATATCCGACGCGCTGGCCACCGACCTCGATGTCATCCACAAAGTCGGTACCGGGAAAAACAAAGTTGCCGCGATGGGATTCCTGCCGTCGATTCACCAGGTGAACGCGGGAGGCTTGTTCATTCAGAATTTTGGCTTGGCGTCTATGGAAATAGTCGCGGATGGGGTCAAAAAGTGCCATGCGCCCTTCTGCCTCTAAAAGTGGTGATAACCTATTTTATCACCACTTATCAGGCTTGCGAGCAATACGGCGGGTTTTGTCGTGTAGTGACCGGAATTGATGGATTTGTTCACGACGCGATCACGGAGTATGAATCTGTACCAGTGATCAATTTGGCGCCGGTGTGGGCAATGACGATCACAGCAATCGGCTTATTGTGATCGGTGCGCTTCGGTCATAGATTTTTGCCTAAGAGTCGAGATAAACGAATTTCAGACAAAAAATCCCTCAAGTATTGACAAATACTGGGGGAGTATGAGTATAATGGTAGTTAAGTATGCAGAGTTAGCCAACGTTATTGATTTACCCTAGACAAGTCAAATCATAACGCAAGGTTACACAAGCGTCAACTTGTACCAGGACCGTTGGTCAGGGAAGGTTTTCCACCTCGTAAGGGGTTTCTGCATGCCAGGAAGCAATCCTGCTTCTGACTGCCTTGGCAGGTAACGCAGCAGAAATCCGGAGGTGTTTATGGACCCAGTGTCCCTTGGCAGCATCCTGATGGTGTGCAAGATCATCCTGGTCGTGACGAAAATCACGATCTTGGTGGTCGACGCAACTATCAGGTACATGTAATGCAGTACGCCTTTCTCCAGCCCTTACTGGAGGAAGGCCATTTTTTCACCACAGCAGCGGTAGCTGCTGTGAGTTTGGCGCGCTTTAAGTCCCCTTCAACGAGGCCCTGTCTCCAGTTCACGTCGTAAGGCTGCCAAGGCCTGCTTGAGTGTTTCACCCAACGGTTGATCGATATCGTCAGCAACGCGGTACAACTCATCCTTGGTTTCCTGCTCGCCTTTGATGTTGATCTGGACGTTGCGTCCGGTTTTATGACGGCGCTTTGACCGGTCAACTGGGACGTTTAGAGGGGTTACTTGTCGGCCGACAAACCCGTGTTGGTTCGCCATTTCTTCCACTTCTGCGTTGCTTTGCTTTGCTTTCTGCTCAGTGGTTGTTTTAGGTTCAAAACTTTTCAAGCTATCCAGCGGATCTACGCGACTCATGATGTGACCTTCTCTTGCTGTGGCTGGGCCTCTGAGGTGATTCTGGATATCAGTTCCCGAGCGAACGCTTCGGCGTTCTCAATAGCCTTACCGACATTGGAGACTTCGTCAGTTGGCAGCAACTCAAGCGGCTGACGGTAGGAAAACATTGCCTTGAATGCAGCCCGCTCATTCAGTTCCGTCTCAAAGAACGGAATCCCCCCTGCCTCAAAGCTCTTGCGAATATGTCTTGTGTCCCGGCTCTGAATCGCTGCAGATGTGCGAGTGAACAAAACGGCGTAAGGCAATTTGTAATCAGGTTTATGTTTCTGGATGCCCCGTTCGTGGGCCCTGATCAGCCCAAACGCCCTACTCGCCTGCTCAGCGTCCAGTTGTGAGCCTTGGGTAGGTACGACCACGAAGTCTGATTCTGCGATCGCATAGGCAACGATTGTGGCCGCTGTGCCCTCCAGGTCGACGATCACGAAAGGCGTCTTTGTAGCTGCATCTGCGATCGTTTCACCGATTGTTTTGTCAGTAACGTCCGAGATAATTGTCATGTTTTTTGGGGCTTCACCGCCCTCTGACCACGACTTAATGGGGTGATTAGGGTCGGCATCAATAACGGTGACCGGTACGCGCCGTGCGATTTGCTCAGCGAGTGCCAAAGCGGAAGTGGTCTTACCCGCCCCACCCTTTGGGGAGACGAAAACAATGACTGGCATACACAGGCCCTCAGTAGGTTAGTAACCCTTGAAACCTTCAATGGATTCTTTATAGAATTCTTTTTGAATTCCATGAGGAAACCATATATGAAATCTTTTAGGAATTCTATAGAATTCACAAAGGAATTCTATATTGGAACCTTTGGGAATTCCTTAAGGATACTATTTGTGAATTCTTTATAGAATCTAATAATGAATTCATTTTTGAGTGCTTGTAGAATTCTGTTTGAATTCTTTATGATTCCAGCTATGGTTTCTTTAGGAATTCCATGTGGAATTCCACTTGGAATTCATTTTGGTTGTACGGGCTTACACATTGCCAGTAGCTACCGGTGCTGATGACTCTATGAAGCAGGGAAGGGTGCCATATACAGATTTTAGGCATCCTGGACACGTAATAGCTGACACGATTTGATCGTGTCGCGCTGACGCAGCATTTCTTGCCGCGCATGCGCTTCCTGGAGCAACGTAGGTTTTGTTGGCTGGCCTTGGGCATGCCAAGGCCCGGGAAATGCCTCTAGCGCAATTGTAGGCGGTCGGTTTTACGTAATGACCTAAATTCAGAGCAAAATAGCCGAAAGGAACCCCATCCATGCGTACGATTGAACCCGGAAAACTGCCGGCGCTAACCGACGCCCAGGTGCGAGCTGATGCCCGGCCAGGGGAAAGCTGGGAGCAGGCGCGTAAACGGCTGGAAAGGGCGAATCGGGCGTGTCCGCCGGAGGCGGTGGACGAACAGGAAGGCGCCGATTATACCATTGCCGGTCCTATCGATGAGTGCGAAGGCCTCGACGGCCGCCCGATTCAATGGGAGCCCGGCGAGTTGGGTTACTACGAGCTGCCGCTATTATAACGAACCAACTGTTAGTAAGGATCCAGAAGCGATGGCTACCTGCCTCTTTTGCATGGCTGCCCCGGCTGACTTGGGCCGTTATTGTTCTGGCTGCTATGGCCGGGTGTTCCATGAGGATGGTTCGCCCTTGGTGCTGGGCGATCCTGCTGACCCGTGGCGAGAGTTCAACGCCGAAGCAGACCGGACTATGGCTGACGCCAAGGTGCATGCGGTCCTGGCGCCTCGGATGGCGGCTCGGTGGTTTTTCCCGGTCAAGGTCGCGGCCTTGAAGCTGCGACCAAAAACCGACAACGCAACACAGACTGGAAGGCCCCCTAACATGAGTACGACTGAAACCCCGTTGTTGACCCTTATCTTGGATGCCAAGGCCCAGGCCGCGTTGATGCGCAGTCAGGAAGCCTATCGGGCTTGGCTGTATGCCCCCGCCGAACAGAATACCGACAGCCTGCGGGAAGAGCGCGTGACAGCGGCGCTACGTCTGGCGGATGAGATAAGCCGCATCGCTCAACCGGATCTGGATTTGGCTCTCATCGCGGCAGCCCAGGCCAAAAGGTAAGCCCCCGGTACCGGGTTTTTAACAAACAGAAAGGAACCCCGCCATGAGTGCCGAGACGATCCACGTCCGTGACTGGCCCGACGCGCCGGTCGATGCCACCCATGCGCTGTTGCGCCCAGGTGCGGCCATCAGTTGGCTCAAGTTAGAAGGGCCGCGTGCGCCGGCCTACTGGTGGCGGCGCACGGCGTGGGTTCAGGACGTGAACCGGAGTTGCTATTGGCTGGCTGATCCGCAAGTGGTACCAAGGGTGTATCGCCTGCCAGCGGAGGCCGTGTAGCCGCGAGGTGAATGCTGTCACTGAGCGTCTGACTGCCTGGGGGGAACGTTGGGCGCTGCGTGGCGCCTAAGCATGCGACCTGTCAGGTTGAAGCCATAGAGGCTGGCCGCGAGGTGTCAGAAAATGCCGAAGCCAGCTCTAGCTTGACGTTGTACAGGTTGCCAGCCTGACGCCGTGTTGAGGAGTACTTCAACCGGATAAGTACAGCGGTACATGGTCACAGTTGACATACACGTCAACTATGGCCATTATTAACGCACTACTCAGCCCCGTACGCAGCGATTAAGTTCGCTGGCTGTTGGGGTGAAGAAACCGGCCTAGCGCCGGTTTTTTCGTTTCTAAGGACTGAAAATCTTGCGTACAGCGTGCTTTGTAGACGGTTACAACCTGTTTTATGGCCTACTCGCAGGCACACAGTACAAATGGCTCGATCTTCCGTCTTTGCTCGCGCACATTCTGCGCGTCGAGCATCCTGAAAACTCCCTGGCGTCCGTTAGCTTTTTCACTTCCGGTGTGAAACCCTCGCTTGCCAGTCGTGGCATCCTTTCGAAAGAAGCTCAAGACAGTTACCTGCGCGCCTTGATTGTGCGAGGCGTCAGCGTTACTTACGGGCGCCATCAGTTGGAATCAGGAAAGGCCCCTCGTTTCGTCGACAAGAAGACCCCGGCGTCCAGGCTTGATCAGGTCGACATCTGGAAACTTGAAGAAAAGGAAACGGACGTTCATATCGCCATCAGTATGTATCGGCTCGCTGCTCAACAGGCGGGCCTGATGCCGGAAGACCGCATCCAGCAGCTTGTATTGGTCTCCGCTGATACTGATATGACCCCAGCCTTGCGAGCACTGCGAGAAGACTTTCCAAACCTGCGGATAGGGGTGATTTTGCCGCACCGCGAAGGCATCAAGCGGACGATACCCGGTTCCCTCAAAGACCATTCGCATTGGATGCGTCACATCGTGACAACTGAAGAACTTGCCACCCATCAGTTTCCTGATCGTGTGCCTACGCTCAAAAAGCCCGCCGTTAAGCCTGACTACTGGTAATCCTAGGCAATATGGGACACCGGAACAGGAAGCGCACTTAAGCTAAGTTAGCTTAGCGTACGATTTTTTCCGAATTCTGTAGGCTCCCCGGTCAGAGCATTTTTTTGCTCAAAAAAAAGCCCCCGACGCGAAGTAGGGGGCCTCTCATTCAACCGTAGGCCCGGCTAGGCCATCGGTTGGGTGCTTCTTTCGCCCTTGTAGGGGATAACGAAAGTCGCCTGGTCATAATACACAGGACTCTGAGGTGTGGTTAAATTTAATTGTTTGTAGTGACAAGTAGTGACGTTTTATTGTAAAGTTAACTTGTTCTTGGCTGTACGGCCGTGGATCACACACCAACCATACCACCCGCCATGGGGTTGATTCTCCCTGGGCAATGAACTGGAAACACCACCATGCCTGCAAATCGCAACGAAGTAGAGCTGCAGATCATGGCCGCCCAAATCAAAGTGGCCTATTCACCAGGTGAAATTGCCCAACTGGTGCGCTTGATCAGCCCCACGCCCAGTACCGGAGAAATGAGCGCTGAAGAGTTTGAGCGCGTGATGAAGGTCCTGGTTGCGCACAATAAGCGACGGCCTTACTCCGCGAAATCGATTACCGCCGCTCGGCTCGTATTGGTGATGGGGGCCACAATTTCTGAGGCAGCAGCTGAGGTTGGGTTGAATCGACAGAATGTCAGTGTGCTGATGAAGCGCATACGTGGCCACATGGAGTCTTTACCTAAAGGTTGGGTAAAGGTCGGTGAGTGGTTCCCTGGCGAGGTGGCTACACAGCTAGGGGAAATCTCGGAGTCGCTTAAAGAACTTCATGCTGCAGGTAAGCCGCTCGATGGACTTACTTTTACCATCACACTGCCTTAGCTAACGCCCTGATTCCAGGCTTCCAGCTCTGCCGGCGTTCTGCAGATCCTGGTACCGGGCGTTCCCCTGCGCTGCGCTTGGGGCCGTGCTTTCGTGCTGCGCATCGAGCCAGGCCATGAAGCCGGCCCGTCTCGACCCTTCGGGCTTCAATCACATAACGCTTCGGCCTCCGGCCGGAACGCTCTACGCGCGGGCATAGCCCGCACTGCACGCCCTTCACTGTGGCCATGCATTCCCCTCTTGCCTCCACCTACCCACCAGGTCGCCCTAAATGCCACGGCACAGGGCTCAGCGAAGCCATGTCTCCACCTCGGGCACACAGAAAGGCAGCAGCAAAGCCCAAAGCAGGAGAGCGCGTCGGAGGTGGTCGGAGTGCGATTTGTGCCGTCCTGTACTAGTGAATGCGTAGCTTGCACCGCTTCAATGCGTGGGGGGAGGGGGGCTGATTTATTCATGTTTATTGTAGTGACAAGTGGTGACATAAAGTTGATATGGATGTATAATAAATCCATCGGCGCCACACCGGCGCCGAAGCCCGAAACGAGCGGCGGCTACCGCTCCGGGCATCACTTGTAGGGGTTATTTCATGTCAAACGCATACAACACGGTCATTCCCTTTAACCGTCTGCGCCGCAGCGAGAGAAACGCCCGCCGTACTGGCCGCAATTCCGCCAGTTACCGAGCAGGAATTGTGTCCCTTGCAGCTTCCATCCTTAGCACTCACGAACAGACTGGCCAAGGGCTTTTGCAAAACTTGGTCGTACATGTCAACGGCGAATTCTTCGATGTAGCGGCAGGCGGTCGCCGGTTTGACGCGATCACTCTACTGGTCGAACAAGGCAAATTTCCAGACGACTACCCCACGGCCAGCTTGGTTATCGGCGCGGATGCAGTCACGGCCGCCAGTCTGACTGAAAACTTCAGCCGTGAAGCCATGCACCCGGCCGATGAGTTCGACGCGTTCAAAGAATTGACCGAGCAGGGCTGGACCATCGACCGCATCGCGGACAGCTTCGGAGTCACGACGCTGGTTGTTGAGCGCCGCCTCAAGCTACGCGCAGCAGCTCCGGCATTGATCGAGGAATACCGCGTTGGTGAGCTGACAACCGAACAGCTGATTTCCCTGTGCGCAACGGATGATCATGACCGCCAAACAATGGTGTGGAACCGTGTTCGTGACCAGCACTGGAACAACGACCCAGCCGCGCTACGACGCGCCGTTATCGAAACGGAGGTAGATGCCAGCAAAGACACCCGTGTTGCGTTCATAGGCGGTGTGGAGGTCTACGAGCAGGCCGGTGGTGGTGTGCGCCGTGACCTGTTTGCAGAAGACGGGCAGGGCACCTTGCTATCTGACGGCGCCCTACTCGATGTACTGGTCGAGGCGAAGCTACAGTATCTGGGGGAGCAAGTGCGTGCAGAAGGTTGGGGTTGGATCGAGGTCTGGCCGAAATTTGATTACACCCAGTTTGACCGCCTAGGGCGGGCACCAAAGAAACTGGCCGATTTGTCAGCAGAGTCAGCCGCCCAGCTTGAAGCGCTGGAAAAGGAACTGGAAGACACACAGACCGCCATCGAAGGCCACGTGGAGGCTGGGGACGACGAGCAGGCCCAAGCACTGGATGAGCGCGTTGACGAGCTGGAGGCTGAAATACTGAAAATTCAGGCATCCAGAGAAGGATTTGCCCCGGAAGTCATGGAGCATGCCGGCGCGATCATCAGCATGCACTATGGTTCGCTGCGCATTGACCGGGGGCTAGTCCGTACCGCAGATCGTGCCAATGTCACTTCCGCCCTGGGAGAAGGGGAGCGCCTTTCAGGTGGCCGGGAAACAGAACCCGCAGGGCGTAAGGGCAACACAATCAGTGACGCACTGCGTCGCTCTTTACTTGGGCACCGTAATTTAGCCGCACAGTTTATAACGGCAACTAATCCCAAGGCCGCAAAAATTCTAATTGTCTGCAAGTTCGTTACTGACACGCGCAGTGATTGGAGTGGTTCACCAACGGACATGGGTATCAGTAGCGGATACGGTGCCCGCACAGGTTGCCCGATTACTGATGAAGCAGGGCAAGTTAAACAAGATGAGTTTGTTGCACTCGGTGATCAATTGGTCGAGGCGTTGCCAACGGCTGATGGGGACTTGTGGGATGCTCTTACAGCATTAAGTGATGCGGAGCTAGATACCCTGTTGGCATTTGCAGTCGCTCGGTCTGTAAGTCTGTCTGTTGAGCCAAAAGAACTTACAGAGAAGTATGCTCAAGCGCTCAATTTGAAAATGGAAGATCATTTTATTCCTACCGTTGTTAACTACTTGGGCAGGGTATCCAAAGAATTGATCATAGAGGCGTTGACCGAGGCAGGAAAAATAAAGGGTGATGCTGATCGGATTGCTTTGCTGGATATGAAGAAAGGCGCACTTGCTACAGAAGCTGAAACCCGTCTTAGTGGGACAGGTTGGGTGCCTTCGCTGATTCGCACACAAGAGGCGATACCGGTGAAGAAGAAAAACACAACCAAGCCAAAGAGCAATTCTAAGGCAGCCACCAGTAAGCCATAACTAGACAGGGCAGGGGTCAGATGGAACTGATCCCTATCCTAAAATGGAGAGCCAAAATCACTCATCACGGCGCACCTGGTGAAGGCACCATTTTAAAAGTCTGGCGTCGGGAGTGGTGGACATATCGAGAGTGTTTCGACAGGAAAACGAGGTGTTCTTGAGTAGGATTCACGCAAGGCGGTTTGAAAAAAAGTCAAAAAATGTGCAGTTATTGTCATGACAAGTAGTGACACTGTGGTGTGTGTTTGATACAATAAACACATCAGCGTCACTTCGGCGCTGATACCTGAAACGAGCGGCGGCTACCGCTCCAGGTAAACCTTGTAGGGGAAATAATATGCACCTTTCCAGCAGTTTCCGTAATCCAACCATGCTGCGTTCAGACCGTCCGCTGTCGAACGACGATATTGCCCGCGTGGCGCCCTCGATCTTCGCAGAAGAAGCGCATGACAGCCGGTCAGAACGTTACCTGTATATCCCAACTATCGACGTACTGGATGCGTTGCGTGCTGAAGGCTTTGAGCCGTTCATGGCGTGCCAGACTCGCGTGCGGAACGAAGAAAAACGCGAACACACCAAGCACATGCTACGCCTTCGCCATGCAAACACCATCATGGACAAGGAAGCGAATGAAATCATCCTGTTGAACAGCCATGACGGAACCAGCAGTTATCAGATGATGGCGGGGATGTTTCGGTTTGTCTGTGCCAATGGTTTGGTCATTGGTGATTGTTCAATTGACCAGAAAGTACGGCACAGCGGCAAAGGTGATGTCATCAGCGACGTGATCGAAGGTGCCTATGAAGTACTCAATCAGTTTGACTCTGTTAACGATCACCGCGAGAGCATGAAGCAAATCAAGTTACGCCCGGAGCAACAAGAGGCTTTCGCGACAGCTGCATTGTCATATCGCTACGAACCGAAAGATGGCCCTGCGCCGGTA
Organism: Pseudomonas sp. C321; assembly: GCF_055407105.1. Classification (NCBI taxonomy): domain Bacteria; kingdom Pseudomonadati; phylum Pseudomonadota; class Gammaproteobacteria; order Pseudomonadales; family Pseudomonadaceae; genus Pseudomonas; species Pseudomonas sp. C321. The sequence continues at coordinate 28,749 of NZ_JBUZRB010000014.1, forward strand.
ACAGCTCGCCAGTTGCTCAGTGCACGCCGTGTCGAAGACTTCGATAATGATCTGTGGACTACCTTCAATCGTATTCAAGAAAACTCGCTTAAAGGTGGCTTACGTGGTCGCAACAAGGTAGGCCGTCGAGCGACAACCCGTGCAGTCGGTGGGATTGATCAGGATGTGAAACTGAATCGAGCCTTGTGGGTATTGGCGCAAGAGATGCGCGGCCATTTGACCACGGCGTAACAATCGGGCCGGGTGCGTAATGCACCCGGCTTCAACACTTGTTGAACTCAATGCACGGGGCAATAAGACATGAAGACATACAGCGTTTCTTGGAGCATCGATATAGAAACCGATGGTGATCATTTGGCAGCGGCACAGATCGCCGCAAATCAATGTTTTCAAGCAGAGATTGCCGCCGGAAATTTTGACAGCGCTTGCGTATTTACCGTAACAGGTCCTGATCAAGTACCGGCCACGGTCGACCTTGCTAGTAGTCTTTCTGACCTAGACGGCGACGACACGGAATAACAATAACGTGTGTTGCACAAGCCCCGCCAATGCGGGGCTTTTATTTTTCAGAAGATTACTCAATGTTGGTCGTCTTAGGTTTTGGGGTACGTCGCTTTGGTGGTGTACTCAAAAGCTCCGATATTGCCTTAATAGAAACCTCAACTCCGACAGACCCCAGTGCTGATTTTATCTCAGCAGTGGTGTAGCCCTTGGCATTTGCTAACGTGACAATCTGATCTTTCAGAGATTCTAGAAACTCAGTCTTTCCGATCTTATCGCGGCTCAGATCAGGAAGCTGATCGAGAGCCTTTTTTGTTTCCTCAAGCTTGGCTTGGGTGAAGGTAGTAGTTCTGGCCATACTGGGTAACCCTCTGATTATTGAAAACCGTGAAGCCCCGACTCTACCCCAGACCAGACGCGATGCCCAGACCCGCACCATCCGACGCATGCCTCTAATACACGTCCAGTCAACGCAATGACAAAATTAGGTAATCCGAGTAAACTACCGGACAGGAAATGTTTTGTATGTACCGCCTGCACGCAGTCGATCCATCCAAAACCCTGATCAGGGCTGCGCCCCGATACCCCGTTGTGCGTCACAGGTGCCGTTATGTCAAAGAGCGAATCGCGTCAGAAGGGCAGGGTTATTAATCTTCGGTGTACCGAAGAGGAAGCCAATATCCTGAAAGAGAAGGCTAAAGCCGCAGGCATTAGCACCTCAGATTTGCTTCGACGCTCAGCACTCAACCGCAAGATCGTGACGCGTACGGATCTGCGCTTGATGAATGAACTGCTACGCCTCGGAGGCTTGCAAAAGCACCTGTTCAATCAGATGCAGGACAACATGACTACCGAACTCAGCAAGCAATTTTCGGAAGTCCTGGTGGAGGTCAAGAAGGCGATCATTGCCCTGGACCTGAACGTAGTCCCGGTAAGGAACTAAGATCCATTGAACGTCATTATTCCCCCCAAGCGTCGAGACGGTGGCACCAGCTTTATGAAGCTGGTGAGCTATGTCAGCCAGCGCGAGGACAAACCCTCGGGAAAGGACGTTCTATCTAATGAGCCGAAATCGGCTCGTTCAGAATCAAGCAAAGCGGTGTTTGATCGACTGGTGGATTACATCGACCGAAGCGACGCAGAGGATGCACCTGTACGCGTCCTTGAGCAGTTCAACGACGGAAGGCAACGCGTTCAAGCTGGTGACGTGGCGTGTGAAACCAACTGCTTTTTTTGGGAAACAGCAGCTGCAGAAATGAACATGGTGGCGGCTCAGAATCGGCGTGTTAAAGACCCTGTTTATCACTTCATCATATCTTGGCCGGAAACTGACCAACCCACTGACGCCCAGGTATTCGAGTCTGCTCAATACGCCCTTAAATCCATTGGCTTAGAAGCTCATCAATACGTCACCGCTATCCATCGTGACACCGACAATGTGCATGCTCATGTCGCGGTTAACCGGGTAAATCCTGTGACCTACAAAGCAGCCAACATGTGGAACGATGTCGATACCTTGCAGAAAAGCATGCGCGTACTTGAGCGTCGTTACGGCTTTAAGCAAGACAACGGCCCGTGGCAGATGAACGCGGATGACCACTTGGTTCGGCCCGGTATTCATTACCACAGCGCCCCCCAGGGCGCGGCTAAGCGCGAGATATTTTCCAACACTGAAAGCCTTTATCACTATGCGGTTGATAAGGTGCGGGTGAAGGTCAACGAGGCAATCCAGAACAAAGAAGCCGATTGGAAATCCCTGCATCTGTTGTTGCACGCGAATGGCCTTGGGCTGCGTGAACAGAGCGGAGGCCTGGTGATCTACGATTATCTGCGCCCAGGTGAATCTGTACTTAAAGCCTCATCGGTTCATCCGTCGCTCACGAAGGATCGAATTGAGGCGGGTTATGGTTCGTATGAAGGCCCACCGCCGTTTGAATCTGAAGACCCTTATGAGGGTGCATATGCAATCCTCAGTTCTTATCAGCCGTCCTTTCAGGCTAGAGACAAAGGGGTGAGACAAGAGCGCCGAGAAGAGCGAGCGGAAGCCCGAGAAGGATTGAAGGCGCGATACCAGGAGTACCGCAGTACCTGGGAGAAACCAGATCTGAATGTGAAGGGGCGTTACCAGCATGTGGCCGTGTATTATCAGGCTATGAAAGCTGACGTGAAGCGTTCGTATGATGATCCTTTACTGCGCAAGTTGATGTATCGGGTCGCTGAATTTGAACGGATGAAAGCCATGGCCGAGCTGCGCATCGAGCTTCGCCAGGAGCGTCAGGCGCTGTCTGATAAAGGTCTACTTCGGCCGCTCGCGTATCGTCCCTGGGTGGAGCAGGAAGCCTTGAAGGGTGATCTTGCAGCCGTCAGTCAACTGCGTGGTTTCGCCTATAGAGAAACACGTAAGCAAAAGGTACGTGGGGATCAACGTGACAGAACCATTTTTGCCGCCAGGGCCGATGACTCGCAGTTCTATAGTCCGCACACACATTCCTCCAGGCTCTATCGTGATGGCACCATCGAGTACCTGCGAGACGGTATCGCCGGCGTGGTCGACCATGGCGGCCGCGTCGAAATCAAGCCAGGCTTTGAGGACTATGACGATTCGGCCAACTACCGACTGGCCGCCAGTCTGGTCAGTACCAAAAGTGGGGAGAGGGTCGAGATTGTGGGTGACGATCAATTCGTTGACCGGGTGCTTGAAGCCGCCTGCGACTTCAACCATCGGGACAACGGGTATGTGTTCCAGGTTACAGATCGGGATCAGTTGGAACGTTATGACGCCATTGAAAGGGATTACAGGCACTACCAAGTCGATGATGAGTCGGTCCAGGGACAGCCTCGTTATGCCGATTACAATGACCAGGTGGATGAAGCTGAGGTCAGGCCAGATCAACAGCCGAGACCATGAGGTTTTTTAAACTGAACTGACCGAAGCAGTAATGCACTTCGGTCAGTAATTCAGGTTGGCTACTTAGCTTTTACAAACTAAAGCGTTCTCGGGTATGGCTTAGTGATTTGGTTAAGGTTGTAAAAGCCTCAATCAGTAGTTGGTCACTCCCAGACGTGTTGCTGACGCTTGCCCGGATGAATTGAGGTACGACGGCATGTCCTACCGCAAAGTTTTCAGCTGTCGCAACCAAGTAGTTTTGTTGTTTCAGCTCTGACTCAATCTCAGATGCACGGCGTGGCTCGGGAACGGGTATCCAAAAGTGCGAACTGCTTGCATGAGTTTTGTATTCAAGTCCGTAAAGTAGGTGTTCAACCAACATTTTACGCCGACGAATCTCTTTGACTTGTTGTCGTCGTAATAGATCGGCTGTACCGTTTTCTATCCAGTCAGTAACTAACTCAAACGACATTGGAGTAGCCATCCAACACGTCGAACGCAAAGAGGCGGATAGTCGACTGATCAAAGTTAGTGGAGCATGCAGGTAACCTACACGAAACCCAGATGGGACCGTCTTACTCAAGCTGGTGATCAGAGTCGTTCTTTCTGGTGCGAAGCAACAGAGGGGCGGCGGGCGATCATCCATCAAGACTGCGTAGGCGTCGTCTTCAAGAATAAGCAAATTATGATCGCGACATACCTTCGCGACTTCCTCGCGCCGAGTTACCGACATCACGGCAGCGGTTGGAGTCTGGATTGTCGGTGTACAAAAAAGTGCTGAAACACGATGGTTGCGACAAACCGCATCCAGTGAGGATGGCAACAACCCTTCCTCATCTGTTTCAACTCCCACCAATTTAATCCCGAGCATCCGAGCCGCAGTGATCAGCCCGGGATATGTCAGCTGTTCGGTGGCCATCGTGTCACCCGCCTGCAGCAATGCCATCAGGGAACAGACCAACCCGTGTTGACCGCCGTTAACACAGATCACTTGCTCAGGGGTCGGAGTGAAATCAGGCTGCTTAAGCCACTCTGCTCCAGCAGCTCGATACCGTGGTAGGCCAACGTCTGGGGTGTACTGGCTTATATCCCTAATTGCGCTGGGGTTGCCCGCGAGTACTTGTAAGCTCTGCGTTAGAAAGTCGGTCTCGGAACCTGGGATGTACATGTTCCGGCTCATATCAAAAAACGTTGGGGTCTCTTCACTGAAATTGCGAAAGCCCTCATCAAGCTTACGATCAAGCCCACGTTTGCGGACGAACGTGCCATCACCAACGCGAGCCACTACCAGCCCCAACCGTTCTAACTCACCGTAAGCCCGACTGATGGTGCCAATGGTGACCTTGAGCTTGTCGGATAGCGTGCGATGCGGTGGAAGTTTTCGGCCTGGTTCGAATTGACCGCTAAGAATACCGTCGCCTATCGCGTCTGACAGTCGCTTGTACTTCACGCCTTTCCCTTTAGCCAGGCTCTCGCGCAAAAATGACACCATGTCAATATTTGTTTTGACGGCCATCAATTCCACCGTTAGTGTTATTTTAAGGTCAATTAGATTGATCAGCGTCTAAATATAGATGTCAATCGTGGATCTTGACAGGGGTTTTTAATGGGCGGCGGGGAACCGTGGGAAAGCGCCTAAAGGCACATCAGCGAGCGGAACGACGTTTTCAAGGAAAAGGATATGACGAACAACATAGATATAGATATGCAGAAAGAGCTTAAAGAACTCGTGACTTTGGTAAGACTGGACGAAAAATTCACGGCGGTGGTTGCGGAGGGTTTCTTCCCGCTCGACCAGCAGTCGAGCCAATACCATCATCAGCGCGTGATTCGTATCGATGAGTTGTCTCGTAAATACGGAATAGCGTGATGATGGTCACTATTTTTTCGGTGGCTGGTTATACGAAATAAATTTATCAGTGAGGCGAATGATCTCTTCCAAGCTCTCGGGTGAGTCGACCTGAACTATTTTTTCGGCAAGTTCTTGTCGAAGAGCTATCAGGCGAGTTCTTAGTTCGTCCTGGCCACCAGGGAGTATTTCACCTGGCGCTACGTTAAAAACAGTTGCAATTCTGATCAACTGCTCAATGTTAGGAAGCGTCAAACCTCTCTCATAGCGACCGATTAATGGCGCATCACTCCCAATCAAATGAGCCAACTCAGCTTGGCTCATTTGGCATGCTTTTCGGAGAGCCTTGATTTTGGCTCCAATCACATTGCGAAGATTGGTCACATAAGCCCCAAAAAAATCAATAATTTCATCTGGTTATGGATCTATAAAGCTACAGATGTATTCATAGATAACAGAAGTGTTTACTTTTTTTCTAAAACGATTTATTTTGTCACCTGGCAATCCGTCACCCGTCGACCGTCATGGCTCTGGGGCGGATGAAATTGATTTCCCAAGCCGATCACAAAAGCCCCTGCGCCTAACGGTTCGGGATTTCGGAAGGGCGCCTGCTAGGATGGTTCTGCATATGCGAAACTGGTACGTTCTAATTCATAATTCCTCGAATCATCAATCACTTACAGAGTTGATCAAGAGGCTGGACGTTGAGGTGTATTCGCCTTGCAGGGTCACACTTCGTAAGCGCACGGATCGGCCTTCGTCCGTGCGCCGTGAGCTTCCGTTGTTCCCCGGCTATTTGCTGCTGAATTTCGACCCGTATGTGACCCACACCACAGAAATCACAGCGTTGAATGGTGCCCATGGGTTCGTTCGATTCGGTGGGGACGCTTGTGTTGTCCAAGACAGTGTTGTCGACGCATTAAGAGATTTGATCCTGTTACGCACTGATCGCACCTTCAACTGCGTTGAATATCGCAATCTGCCATCTGAGCTGGCCAAGTCCCTACACCTCATCATTGACATGCACTCCGAGGTCGCGCGCAAAGCTGCTTTTTTTGCGCTCCTTGCACAGGGCGATTCACTGCAACGACTAACCAGTCGCCCAGGTGGCCGCGTGTATTCAGCGGTACACCCTTTGTAGTAGTTGATTACCTAAATTCGAATTAGTGCTCTGAGCCTCGGCTATGAGGAGCGCCGGACCTCATGCACCCTGCCCCAACCACTCAGGGCATTCAGAGCTGTAGCGTGCATGTTGTAAGGACCTATGATCCACGGCGAACAGATGCTGTTTGACGCTGTGAGTAGGAAGCTCGAAGCCCACACCGAAGACGACCGGCCAGCCCTGCAATCAGCAGCGGGTACCTGGCCAACACCGCTGACGCAACAAACCCCGCCTGCCGCCAGTAGCGAGGCGGGGGTTCACCATTTCTCATCCCCACCTAATTTGTATTCACCGCCAGGCCCTTGCCTAGCGGTGTTTTTGCGCTTTCCCAACCCATAGGAGTTCCCATGGAGCTACCAGAAGATGAAGCGATGTCCGCAACTACAACAACAACCAGCGTCTACGTCCGTGCAATCAGGGTCGAGGCACTGAATAAGGCTGCTACTAAGGTCAGCTACGAAACCAACAGCCCTAAGCAAATGTCCCCGTCCGGGTTAGCTCGATACCTAATCGATAATTACTTGGACGTGGCAGTTAAAAAGCTGATTGATGACTCGAAAAGATAGTCATTTCAGGAGGCGATTATGCAAAAGCGACTACTTCTAACCGTTCTGCTCATATCCCTATCGGGATGCAACACCACCGCATCAAAGGTCGCCCAGGTGCCAGCAGGACAGTGGGTGGATGAGCAGATTGTGCAAAACGCTACCTCACTGAGTCAGGCGCAGGCCCGGTTACACCAGACCAGCTCTGTGCGAAACACTGCTCCCCTCACGGCACCGGCACCGTTGCCAGCAAAAGTCCAGGTGCCTGCTGTCAACCCTCCCATAAGGCCAGTGCCTAGCTCTGGAGGTTAGCCATGCGTTCGCTATGGCTCATCTTGGCGTTATCGATGCCGTTGCCGGCAGCGGCGTTTTGTTTTCAAGAGGCAGGCCAGCGTTATCAGCAAGATCCCCTGTTACTGGAGGCTATTGGTATATGGGAGAGCAACCTGCGGCCGGGGGCTGTGAACCATAACCGGGACGACACCGGAAAAATCATCAGTTCCGATTACGGTGTCATGCAGATCAATACCGATAACGCTAATCGGCTGGTCCGCCTGGGGCTGATCAAGCGCCCGGAAGACCTGCTGGCCGATGCCTGCTTCAACGTGCAGGTAGGCGCTTGGGTACTGGCCCGCCACCTTCGGGTGTGTGGCAACACCTGGCGCTGCCTCGGGTCGTACAACGCCGGTTTTCATCCCTCGGCTCGCCAAGAAAACAAACGCCTGCGCTACGCGCAGGGCATTCGGGTGATTTACAACCGCCTCAAAGCGCTTGGCGCCACGCCGGGCAACCTCGCAATCCGTTAATTACTGCACCCTGTCCAGGGTGTCAGGAGACCCTTGATGAAGCTCTCTTTTGTTGCTGCGCCTGCGGTGGCTTTGCTGCTGGCCGGCTGTCAGTCTTTTTGCGAAAAGAAACCTGTAGCGCCTCCCCCTGCACCGCCCGTGGTGCTTGCCAAGGTCCCAGCCCAGCAACAAACGCTGTGGATGGAGGGCGTTATTAATACTCGCTCAGCCTTACCGGCTGACGCGATTCGTACCCAGGGCGACCTGGTAGCCGTTGACTGGAGCGGGGATGCGGTCGAGCTGCTTTCCCACCTGGCTCTCCAACGCGGCCAGAAATTTACCTGGACCGGTGTTCGCCTGCCTTTGCCCGTTAACCTCAAAGTCAACGGCATTACCTACCAGAATCTATTGCGCCTGGTAGAAATGCAGACGGCATGGCGTGCCACGCTGACCCAGCTTCCAGGGCAATTGAATCTGGCCTTTGCACAGGCCGAGCCTCAGAAGAAGGCAGGGGGGCGTCAGTGAAAAAATCCATTCTGACGCTGGCCCTATTGCAGGGCTTGCAGGGGTGTGCCCACACACCACCCGCCACGACACCTGATGCGCCGCCGCCTGTTGAGAGCTACTTGGTTCCTGCTCGCCCGGCGTCAGAGGATGTGTCTGAGTCCCGCCGCCAGTTGCTGGAGGAATCAGGGCGCACCATAGGTTTTCGCGGTGGCAAGGCTGAGCGTGCCTGGGAGTTGCGTCAGGCTCTGGACGGACAGATAGGGCGTCTCGATAGCCTTTACGACTTTCGCACCCTTATCAGTCGCCAGGGCTGGCTACCGCCCGTGATCGATGAGGCGGTGGACGTGGCGCACATCACTCCACGGCAGATCCGCACGGCGAGCCATGTTTACGAAATCATCCTTCCAGAGCGGTTTGTCAGTAACCCGCCGTCCTGGCGCACTTGGCTGATGGCTGGGCTGGCATCGTCCACCACCGATGCGTCGTTATCGGTAACGCCTGAAAACAGTGTGCAGAAGGGGCTTTGGCAAGCGGCAATTCGCCAGGGTTGGGGGGAAGGGCGGTTGAGTGCCGATCAGACACTGGAAGCCAACTTCAACCGCCTGACCCGTGATTACCGGGGGATGTTGTTGTACTCGCAGCTTCTGCGCCAAGGCTTCATCACGGCGCCGGTGGTCACGGACCAACAGCAGACTGTCACTGGCGATCGGCAGAAGCTCACCACGGGCGACCGGGTGCGCAAACTCAAGGAAAACGCCGGGTTTATCCCTGATAAGACCCAATGGCAGCCGGTGATACGGAAGGTGCAGCCATGACCCAGGCTACGAGCTTTGAGCCTTATCCGTTTGACGGAGGATTGACCGGTACCTCACTGCGCGAGTTTTTCGTCTGGTGTGCGCGGAAAAACGTCAGTGATATCCATATCCAGGGTAACAACCACCTGGTGGTGGGGCATCACGGACGCTTGCGCCAGGCCAGTCCGTTCGTGCTGGCTGATGACACCCTGTCCAAGCTGCTCGACGAGGTGTTCAACCCGGAAATCCGGGCGACGGTGCGCGGCGGCCGGCCTGTAGACCGGGCGTTGCAACTGGATGGCGACATGTACCAGCGCTACGGCCTGGAACGCGGGGAGCGATTGCGCTTCCGTTGCAACTTTGTACAGGCCACCGCTGGACGGCTGGACACCACCATTGCTCTGACGATGCGGGTTATTCCCTCAGATATCACACCGCTGCCACAGCTGGGTCTTGAGGATGACCTGTTCGAGGCGTTGTTGCCGGCCAGTGGATTAGGGCTGATCGGTGGGATTACCGGGTCAGGGAAAAGCACCCTGGCGGCCTCGATCTACCGCTTCTGCCTGGACACGGACCCTGACCGTAAAGTGACCACGACTGAGGACCCGATTGAATTCGTTCTTGGGCGTGCGGGTGATGTATTGCTCCCGACTCAGTTGCAGATCGGCCGTGATGTGCCGAGCTATGCCGAAGGCATACGGGCGCACCTGCGCCGCGCGCCGTCGATTATCGGCGTAGGGGAAATGCGGGACTTGGAGACCTTTCAGGCGGGCGTTCTCGCGGGCCAGTTGGGTCACTTCAATCTCAGCACCTTGCACATTCACTCCCCCGGCGAAGCCATTCCTCGTTGCCTGACGATGGTGCCGTCTGAAATGCGTGAAGCGACGGCCCGCGATCTACTGGGGGTACTGCAGTACATCGTTGTGCAAAAGCTACTGCGTACTACAGACGGCAAGCGTCAGGCGGTGCGCGAATACATCCTTTTCGACGATCCGCTGCGTGCCCAACTGGCCGGGATGCCATACACCCAGTGGGGCCAGCATATCGACGGGATTATTCGTACTGAGCAACGTCGCTTTGCCGATCATGCTTGGAGGCTTTACCAGGGCAACCGGATTGACCGGCGAGAATTGGCGGTGGCCATGTCGGCCTCTCAGTTGCGCGAACTGGAAAAGCGAGACAGATCATGAGCAGCTTTTCGGCACTAACGCGCCCGATCAGCCGTGGCCTGATGCTCTCGACGTTGCTGTTTAACCTGGTGTTAACGGCTCAGGCGGCAGAGATACAAGTCGGTTTCTCTCCGGAAGGAAGTGCTGAGCAACTGGTACTCAATGTGATCCAGGATGCCCAGCAGCAGATCCGCTTGATGGGCTACAGCTTCACGTCGCCCAAGGTCGTTAAAGCCCTGGTCGCCGCGCAAAAGCGTGGCGTTGATGTCCAGGTGGTGCTTGACGCACATGGCAACGAAAGCAGGGCCAGCCGCGCCGCCATGAACCTGTTGGCCAAGGCCGGAATCGGTCTGCGGACGAATGCCGCGTACAAGATCCAGCACGACAAAGTGATCATCAGCGACGGGCAGAACGTGGAAACCGGCTCGTTTAACTACTCGACCTCGGCAGCCAAGGCCAACAGCGAAAACGCGTTGGTGCTGTGGGGCTTTCCTGCGGTGGCCAGCGTTTATTTGGAACATTGGCAATCACGCTGGGAGCAGGGTCAGCCTTATCAGCCGACCTTCTAAAGGGTTGTCACAGAGGTTCTAGGGAAGGAGAAAAACCATGTGCGAAGACGATTGCCAGTGCTACTTGGAGTCGGACGAATACAAAGGCTACAAGGCCGTTGAAGAACAGATCATCCACTGCACACCAGAGCAAGCCTGGGCCATGTACTTCGTCTCAACTGGCGTGGTGCGTGAACACATCACTCTTGCAGTGATGGAGCAGATCGCCAAGGGCAACACGGCACTGCTGGCTGAATTCCCCGAATTTGCACCGGCAGGGAAGGGGGATCACGAATCAGGCTGATGCGGATCACGCAAGCCTTTACCACGAAGGAGCCACCTATGGCTGATCAACAAGACTTCCTGCAACCGGGCTATTGGCGCAACGCCTCACGCCCTCTCAACGTTTATGGCATTCCAGCACCGTTGTTCTTGCTGTATCTGGTGTGGTTTCGCTTCCCATCGCTGAATACGATTTTTGTGATCAGCGCCATTATTGGCGGCTTTCGGCTGCTGTCGCTATTTGGCTGGACGCTCAAGGTGCTGGTCACCCGACTGACCTACTTGATGCGCGGTAAACGGCTGTCCGGTCGGCCCTGGTGGTACCGGCGTTTTACCGAAGGGGATTGAGCAGGAGCGCAGATATTGCGCTGGGAGTAAATAACGGAGGCATGATGAATGACATTATCCATTGATGATGCCAAGGCACTCGTAATAGATTTCTGTGCTACTTACCCAGTAGCGTCCAGCCTTGGCTACAAACTCAGAGAAACCCAGGAGGAACTATATGGACCGCACGCCACCCGAGAAGCCGCAGGAACAATCCTCGGTTCATTTCATCCAGGAGGAGGACGAGTCCTTTTCGCCACTTCCAACTTTGGTTCGGACGAAGAGTTTAAAAGATCTCTTAGGCACGAAGTCCTTGGACACTTTGGAATCAACACCTTCAACCCCGCCGAAAAACGAGCAGTCCTAGACGGGATTATTGAGGCTCGCAACGAGCCCAGCACGGCCGGTATCTGGGCTAAGGTCGATCAGCTTTACCCCGGGATCAGCGACTCGCGCAAAGCTGAGGAAGTATTTGCCTTTGCCTGTGAGGATATCGAATCACTTGCGTACGGCAACGCCATTGGGGGCGCCCAATCTTTTCGTGAGACCTGCATCGAGCGCTCCCGCCCAATGCAGATCCGCGACCTCATCAGCGTCACCACAATGGTTGCCGAGGGCCTGCATGACCGCAGCCGGTCACAGCAGATCTTTCCGGCGTCGGACGATGCCCAGTTCAAATTAGAAACCACCCCCAACACCTCCGAGTATCCGGTTTGGCTGGCCGTGCCACATGACGCGCGTGAAGTTGTGCGCGCAGCGGCTGGAAAGCTTGAAAACGGTCAGGCGGCAATTGGATGGGACAAAGAATCGAGCTTGTGGTTTGCCCGCCCGGGCGCAGACCTTGACCGTCTTGCGCAGTGGTTGCCCGATACCAGCATTCGGTCGGGTGGCGGTGATCCGGAGGCAGAGTTTTTGGACGCCTTGACCCGTGAGGGGCTAGTGATTCAAGGGATGCCGGTGATGGATGGCCAGCGGCATCGAGTGGCCACCGTAGAAGACAAAAAAGGCAATAAAAGCGGTGTGTACCGAGGGTTTCTGGATCGTCGCCCTGGTGGGTGGTTTATCAACTATCACCGAGCCGAAACGGAAAAGTCAGTGACCAACTGGAGTGCCAAGGGAGGGGAATCTGACCCCATGGCACGTCTACATATCCGCGCCGCCGCTCGCCAGTCGCAGGAAGATGCAGTGCGTGTGCGCGAGCAACTGTATGCCCAGCAAACCCTTGCTGCCAAAAGGCTCTATGACCGATTGCCTGGAGCAGACCCCGCGCACCCGTACTTGGTGCGTAAGGGAATACCCCCTACGCCCGACCTACGCCAAACAAGAAACGGCGCCCTGGTGGTGCCGTTTTTTAATGCCTCGGGAACATTCAAAACCCTGCAGTACATCCCCCCGGACGGGGAGAAGTACCTCTTTAAAGATGCGCCCAAGCAAGGACACTTTCTGGTTGTGGGTGGTTCGCTGACCCCTGGCCAACCGGTGCTTTATGCCGAGGGCTACGCCACGGCGCGTAGCGCGAACCTCGCCACGGGCCTTCCGGTGGTGATGACCATTGATGCCGGAAACATGGTGGCCGTCGCCAAGGTTTTGCATGAGCAGCTGCCCGATAGCCGGCATGTGTTCTTGGCGGACCTCGATCACGCCAAAGAGCAGAACAAGGGGTTGTTGATGGCCACTGCGGCGGCTGAGCAGGTCGGCGGTCAGGTGCTGTACCCCGCATTCACTGATGAAGAAAAGGCCCGTGGCCTGACCGACTTTAACGACCTTCACCAATCCCGGGGACTGGATGCCCTGCGCAACCAGATTAGCCAGGTATTGGCCCATGACAATGAGGTGCCCACCATGCAGGAAGAGAAAGCTGCTTTAGATCCGGCTGCTACCTCAGCCCTTGTAGACTCCGTATTACCACCCGCTGCTCCAGAGCCGTTGACCTTCACCCACAACGGCGAGCCCGCCACGATTGACCTGGAGCGCTTTCAGTCACAACCACAGGTTGAGCAACCTGCGGCACCGAGTGAGCGGGATATTCCAGCCGCTCCAGCGCCGCTGAACTTTACCCACAACGGTCAACTCGCCACGATTGACCTGGAGCGTTTCCAGCCACAACCGCAGATTGAGCAACCTGTGACACCGAGTGAGCGGGATACTCCAACAGCTCCAGCACCGCTGGCCTTCACGCACAACGGCGAACCCGCTTCGTTGGGTTTGAAGCCCGATCCAGCGACTGCATCATCAGCTGACGCGGTGGCTGCCGTTGATGAAACGACGCGTGCACAACGACGGGCCGAGGAACAATTGAGCATGGCCCTGGAGCCAACATTGGCACCGACTGCCAACGCAGAGACTGTTATTGCACCCATTGTGCAGCCGGTTGAGCGTCAGGCGTTGGAGTCAGAAGCAGACTCTACCGCTCCTGACGCCACACCATTGTCTCCAGCGCCGTCAGCACAAACCCCGGAACAAGAGACCCCAGTGGCTTCTGATGATCCAGCTCCGGTGTCCCGGTTAAACGACGCCGGCAATGGAACATCGCCTGTAGCCGCTAACGAGGCAGATGCAATCTTGGTGGGGGCACCACGGCCTAGCGGGACGGAAGTCGAGCCACAGATCAGCCATCTGGATTTGGATTCACTGCTGGCACGGGTTGGCTGGGAGAAACAAGGTGATAGTCAGACCCTTTACACGCTCGATGGTGAACCGGCATTTGTGGATCATGGCGCCCGTTTGGAAATGGCACCAGGAGCGGGCCAGAGTGATGAAAAAATCGTCGCGGCCCTGCTGACCGCTGCGCAATTTTATCGAGGTCGAATCGAACTGACCGGCAGTGACGAGTTCAAGGCCAAGACGATCGGCTTGATTGCGCAGCATCAAATCAACGTCGAGATGAAAAATCCCGTTCAACGGGCATTGCTGGACGACGCCCGTAAAGCCTTGACGGCAGAACCGGTGGTACGCGATGCCATTGCCGGCGAGGCGCCACCTGCATTCGGTACGCTTCCTGCTCAGCCTAGCCACGCGGTGCCAGAGGCGGTGCCAGCACAGCCTCAAGCGGCGCCATTGCTGGAGGTTGAAAATGTGGCCACCGTGTCACAGTCAGCCGCGCCAAACAGGGCAGCTGAGCCTGGACCTGAAAATGTCGTTGCCCAGCCTCAAGGGGTTTCTGCGGAGGTTCATCAACCCGCTGAAAAGGCCAAGGACGGCGTCGTCGGGAAGGTGATGGCTTGCGGAATGGCACCGTATCACTTTGATGAAAACAACGACCCAACTACCTATATCAAGCTGCGCACCAAAACCGGTACGCAGACCTTTTGGGGTAAGGAGCTGGCAGGGTTGATGCGTGAAACCCGTGTTCAGCCAGGGAAAATGGTGACATTGCAGTGGCTGGGTAAAGAAGCGGTCGTGGTTAAGGTTCCGCACAAGAATGAGCAAGGCGTCACGACACACTTTGAGGACAAGAATGCCCATCGCAATCAATGGGCGCTCACCGTGAAGGGTGCTGCAACTGTACGTACCGGCCAGGATGAGGGGGTAAAACTGGCTCCTTATGACGCAGCCCGATTTGCCGTAGTACAGCAAGCCGTGATTAACCGTCTGGGACTGGACGTGCCAGTACCCACACCACCCGCTCAGGGCCTGTACTGGATGACACCAAACGGCCAGGGCAGTGCAAAAGCTGGGGATGAACTGTCGGCACAACGTCCGGCTATTGACCCGAGAAAGTCAGCAGGGCAACCGGTGATCAGCAGTTGGTCGCAAGACGGGCACCTGGACATGCTTCTGGTGCGCGGCGATGGCCCTTACCTGCAAGGCGTGGTGCGTCAGGGTAATGAGTTCCAGCATGTGTTGGTTAGCTTGCCGGGCACTCAGGACGCGCCGCCGATGGTGTTTAACGCCATTACACCAGAGGGGCTTGTGCCGATTGGCACGGGCAATGCCATTAACCGCTCAGGCGGTGTGCCAGTTTCTCGGGAAAACATCGCCTTCAAGCTTGAAGGCGACAACGCAACGCGCATCGCCAAGCTTGATGCGCCTGCCGATATTCCCCCCGCCTTGCATGCCCGGTTGGGTTTTGATGAGCGCTGGAAGGAGGACAACTCCCTCCCAAAGTCAGCACCCACAGCGGCACCGGCAGCACAGCCGAGCGATCCACGCCCGGCGTGAGCAAGAAAAAACGCTAACAGCAAAGGTACTCACCATGTTCAAGAAAAGCATGTGCGCAGCACTGCTGACGGCTTTGTGCTGCTTGCCAGTTGTGGGAAATGCAGCGGTTTGCCGCTCAGGACAAGCGGCCAGCGCAGGCAGTCAAGCCGGTTACGAGCAAGCCAAAAGGGCATCGGATGTATGGGCAGAGCGTGAGCGCACCGTCTCCGATGAACTCCAGGACTGCTTGGCACGTATTCGCACCACCAGCATCAGCTTGCCCTCATTCCCGAGTCTGTCGGATCTGTTGAACCAGCTAGCCGATCAGATATGCCAAGCAGCGGTGGACAAAATCAATAGCCATATCCCTAGCACCATTGATCCCTGGCGGTCCCAAGGAGGTTTGTTGTGAACTCATTACCTGATAATTCGGTCCAGGCGGATCAACCGCCTTTCGAGCCCAATACAGTCTCGGCGGCGGATGAAGAGACGTTTAAACATGCGGTAAATGCGCAGAACAAACGGGAACTTGGCGCCGCGTTTGCCCACCGCTGTCTGACGGCTGTGCTGTGGCTTGGCCCCGCCCTGGTGTTGTCGGTGACCATTAATGGGTTTCTTGGCTGGAAGGTCGCTAATCCCGACGTGAAGTACTTCACCACTGAAAATGGGCGAGTTACCAAGGTCATTCCGCTGGATAAGCCCGGGGTTAGCATGAGCGACGTGGCAGCGTTTGGCGCTGACACGATCCGAGAGAGCTTCACCCTGGACTTTGTGCATTACCGAGACCAGATGACCCGCCTTGGTGAGCGCTATTCCGAAGTAGGTTTCCAGGACTACTACAAGGCCCTGACGACTTCGAACGTGCTAAAGGCGGTCAAGGAACAGCGCATGAACCTTTCGGTCGATGTGGGCCCCGGGGTAATTCGCAGCAAAGGCGAATTGGGTGGCCGGTATGTGTGGGAGTTTCAGTACCCGGTCACGCTGAAATTGCACGGGCAACAGTCCGGCAGCCCGCCGTTGCACTTCTTCTTCACCCAGCGCATTCAGCGCACCGACGTGCGGGTGAAAAACGCCGGTCTGGAAGTAACGCAAGTCATCACCAGCAATACCAACTGAGGTGAGGACGGCACGCCGCTCCCTCACACCAGTTCCATAACCGACAGGATTTACGCACGTTGACCGTCAGGTCTTCGGTGTTACGAGGAACTTCCATGAAAACCACTATTGCGCTCGCCTTATGGCTGGCAGCAGGCGGATACGCCTGGGCGGATGAAACTGCCAGCCCGCAGGCGGCACCGACAGCATCCGCCGCACCTACAACGACAGCAACGGTACCCGCTGCTGCGCCTTCCGCCAATACGGCGGCGCCTTCAGGCTGGGTATCGGGTGCCTCACTCACCTCCGCAACGCCGGCAGCCAGCGTTCCCAGCCAGGCTGGACCAGGTCCCGACATCGGGAAAGTGGCTGCAGCCCCGGCGCCTTCGGGCAATGACCCGTTGCCGCCGCCGTCTCCGCTGTTTCAGCAGGCTCAGGACATGGTTTCACCACTGACCCCGCAAGAGATTCGGCAGTTGCGAGGGCAGGTTGAGGACATTAATCAGGCGATCGCTGCACCACAGATCACGGTAGTGCCAAGGATCAGCGCACTGACCGTGAATTTATCACCGGGAGCCAGCTTGCCGCTGATACGCACTGCCGTGAATTACCCCAGCTCGTTGAGCTGGATGGACAGTACCGGCGCACCTTGGAAAATTGGTGCGGCGCCCATCAGCGGCAATTCTGACTTCACTGTGTATTGGATACCCAACAGTCCGGTAATGGTGGTACAGGCCAAAAAGCCCTTTAGCAGCGGCAACGTCACTGTCTACCTGGAAGGGTTATCGGTGCCGATTGTTCTCAACGTCACCAGTGGGGAGCCTGACACCAAAGCGGGCACCTGGACGGTAGACAGTCGCTTGGACATGCGCATTCCCGGCCGGGGGCCAGCGGCTCTACCTGGCGCCGCCCCTGAAACCCGTATCGGGCTGCATGACCGCACGTTGCAAGCCTTCCTTGATGGCATACCTCCCAAGGAGGCCCGGCGTCTGAAAACGACCGGTGCGGTGCCCGATACCTCGGTATGGCAACTGGGCGATGACCTGTACATCCGCACACGGGCTGATATCCGAGACGAGTTTGAGGCAACGCTGTCGTCGGCAGACGGTACGCACCTATGGAAATTGCCGGTGACGCCTTACGTATCGTTCTCGGTAATGGGCCGCACAGCGGCGCTCAACGTGGCCTTGGAGTAATTAATCATCATGGCAAACGAAAACGATGCAAAACGTGACAAAAAACTCACGCTGGGGTTGATCGGTGCGGCCGTGGTGGCGGTGGTGGGGGGCAGCTATTTCCTATGGACCTGGCTCACCAGTCCTCCCCCGGAACAATCACGACTTGACCTCACTCGGGTATCGGTGGCTTCACGCACCAACAGCACTGAAAGCCCGGCTTACCGCGCGTTGTTAGACCAATTCAACCAGAACGGGGCCGCAGCGGCCAAAAGCCAAAACAACAGCTTTATTGCCAGTATCCCAATGGAGCAACAGGCCGTAACGCAACCTACACCGGTTGCCAAACCCGCTCCCCAGCGGGAAACAACCACCCGACGTAGTAGCAGCAGCCAAGGACAGACTTCAAAAAGCGGAAGCGAAAAGGAAGATCCGCGTCAGAAGGCGTTGGTCAAGTTACTTTCTCGAATCAATCCCCAAGTTAAGACGCAAGACGAACAGCCCAGCGGCCTGCAGGTGGCCGAGGTGATTGGGGGGGTAAGTAGTGGAAGCGGTTCTGGCGGCACGATGGCTGGCACTGCAAGCAGCTACGACCGCTGGAGTGAAAGCCTTCCAGGTGGCGCCAGGCTACAAACAGCCTCCATGAAGTCCGGTGGCGATGCGCCTTATTCCGCTGTTGAAGTGGTTCCGCCGTATTGGCGGGGTGCTGGGGTTATTGATATCGGGGTGGATTCGGACAACAGCACCACGCCGGTTCTTGGCAAGTTGTCCGGGCCCTATGCCGGGGCTGTATTGAAAGCCCCAGATGGGGCCAGATTGCAGGGCGATGGCGTGGTCATCCACTTCACTGAAATGGCCTTCAAGGGTATCAACTACAAGGTGGATGCCTATGCGCTTCAAGATGACACCTTGTTGGCCAATGTGGCTTCCGAAGTGAACCACCGTTACATGTCGCGCATTGTCTTGCCGGCAATTCTGGGCGGCATTGGCAACATCAGTGACATGTACACCCAGGCCAACACCCAGGTGGTGAGTAATGGGTTTAGCACTCAGGTAGCACGACCAGGAACACCGGACGGAACAGCAGTGGCCGGAGCCATTCTTGGCGGCGCCGCTAGCCAGGCTGCCAAAGTGCTAACTGCGGATGCCGCCCGTACCCCAGCGACCCAAGTGAACGTGTTCAAGGGCCAGGTGGTAGCCATTCAGTTCATGCGCGGTGTGTATGCCGGTGATGCAATTGCACCAGGGCGAAGCGGGGAAGCGGTGCAATCTGCTGTTCCAGCTCAGGCAGTGATGACGACACAACCTCAACCCCAGGCCCCAACCCAACCTCAGTCGGCTGATCAATGGCGTGCGCAGACCCAGGCACGGATCGAGGCGCAACGCAGGCTACAGGAGAATCAATAATGAGCGAATTTAGTGCTACAGCAGAAGATAGGGTGTCGCCGGTTGTCTCGGCACCTTCCTCCCAATCAGCCGATCAGGGGGTGTGGCAACGCCCGATGATGGGGGGACTGTCATTGCCCTGGATAATCGGGGTCGTGGTGATCCTAGTGGGTGCCGGTTGGTACTTATTTGGTCCCGACAGTACCCCCACGGTAAATCAGTTGGCTTTTCGGGAAGATCACGACGAGCAGAGCATTACCACCGAAGGGACTGGGACGACCCCCCCATTACGGGCCACCTCTGACGCAGGAGGGAGCCAGTTCAAGGATGAGGTAGCGCTCATGATTGGCGGTGTTCGCAGTTACGCGGAAACCAACCGCACAGCCATTGGACGGTTGTCGGAAACGGTCAAGTCTCAGGGCGCGGGGATGACGCTCCAACAGCAGCAGCTGTCTGAGGCTCAAGCACAACTCAGCGTGTTATCGGCTCGTTTGTCTTCCCTGGAGGGGCGACCCGTTGTACAGGTTTCCACACCGCGTGCGACCAAACCTGCAGCCCGTGTCCGATCACCATTGACCGGTATGCGCGTGGAGGCAGTGCAAAACGGTATGGCCTGGCTGTTCTGGCAAGACAGAACCTGGGCGGTGAAAGTGGGCGATCAAGTGGGGCAGGTGACCATAACCCGTATTGATGCTCAAGCCCGTGAAGTGCATACCAGCGCCGGCACACTCAAGTGAGGTGAGCCATGGGTGGTGGAAATGATGCGATTCAAATGTTGGTCAATCTGTCCCATAACTTGCTGGGCACATTTGTCAGCCTGGCTTTCACGTTAGGCGGTTTTTTTGCCGTCATTGGTGCAGTGACCTACCTCGCTTCCAATGCCAGTGCCTCCCGTAAAGCACCCGGCCAGTCGCAGAGCGGCGGCAAGGTGATTGCCGTGTTGTTGCTGTGTGGTGGTCTGGCAGGCCTTGATCAGATGATCGGCGCCGCTGCTCGCCAGTTTGGCTGGCAAGGGGCGACTTTCGACGCCATCAGCTACGTGGATGTGGGCACCTTCGGTGTTGCAGCAGACGCAGCTAATGCGGTGTTGAGTTTGGTACGAATGCTGGGCGTATTTTTTGCCTTGCAAGGCATGCTCGCCTGGAAGCGGTCACTCAAGGATGGGCATTCAGGGCTTACAGCCAGTCAGGATGTATCCAGCGGCACTCTCAAGTTTGTCCTGGGCGTTTTTTGCGTATGCAGTCCGTATCTGCTGAGCGCCCTGCAAAAGTCTCTTGGCATGCTCTAAGCCGGCCGGGGATCTAACGCGCCTAAGCGCACCTTTAATCGTTACATCAAACTGATCAATCAATAAGGAGTTGGCCATGTCCAAAGACATGTTGCTGTGGGCTGCTGTGCGCGTCACTGTTTTTAAAGATGGGATGCGACAGCGGATGGTGAAAGGCTTAACGGCGGCCATGGCCGCGAGCCCGGTACTGGCCTTTGCTGGTGACGATATTGCGGGTATGGGGGATGCTGCGGCAGAGGGGGCCAAGTCTTTGCAAAAATCCGCGCTGACGGTCGCTCAATTCGTTGGCGTGGTCTTTGTAATTGGTGGGCTGATTGCTGCCAAGACCAAGAAGGATAACCCTCAGATCAAAACCGGTCACATTATCGGGTCCATCCTGTTTGGGGTGTGCCTGGTCGTGATCCCGGAGATCATCAAGCGTTCGCAAACTCAGGTTGGCTTGTCGCCTGTGGACGTGGGCTAAGGAACCACCCTGCGATGACTTCGGTCATCGCAGGGCTGCGGGTTAGGGGTATTTCTGGCGGGCGTGCAGGACGCGTAAAACATCAACGCTGCCTGATTTGACCTGATAGACCACAACGTAGTTGGGATGTACGACGCATTCACGCGTTCCTTGAATACGCCCGTACCTGAAGTGATAAGCCGTTTCTGAAAGACCTTCCGCGGCCTTCTTGATGATGTTGTGCAGATCTGTGGCTGCTACTGGGTTTCTCTGGTCGATGTAATCAATGATTTCGTCGAGGTCGTCAAGGGCGACGACTTTCCAGTTAACTGCCAGCACGGGCTTTTCTCTTGGCGGCTAGGCGCTGCTCGACGAGAGCCATGGCTTCATCATGAGGAATGCTAGGCCGAGGATCATCAAGCGCTTCTTGTACTTTGGCGCGAAACCAAAGGTCGTAACTGTCTGCTTGTTCCTGCGTTTCGAACTCTGAAACGATGGGAGAAAGTTGGGCGCTCATAGAGACCTCCTATATAGATACCCATCAGCTTAAACCTTCCTGGGCTTTCTGTCGTTTAGCCCGGACCAAGTGCACCACAACGGTTCAGCCGTTGTATTTCTGACGCAAACCTACGGCGGTTAGCCGTACAAGCCAAAAACTACGACTTTTCCGAATTCTGAAGTGATCCAGAAGGAGCGCTTATGGATGTCGATATCCAACATGAACAACCCCCACTGGCCCCCCTGATGCTTGATATCAGTGGCGACCCTGAGTTGCCGGTGCCGGTGGCCATCGCAGGCGATCGATGCGCCTGCTGTGGGATCTGGACTGAAAAACTGTGGCAGGGCGCCAGGGCCGGATTCACCGACTCCCATACCGTTTGCACCCTCTGTTACCTGGCCGGGCACCTGGACAGCCCAACGGCGGCCCATGGGCTTCTGGCCTTTTTGCCTGGTATGGCGATGAGCGACGTGCATCACCTGCAGCGCCGCGCCCTGATAGCCATCCGGGCAGGAAACAAAATCCAGCGCCGTGAGGGCCAAAAAATATGGCTGTGGCTTGCCCGCCATGGCCGTGAAGTTGAGCAGGCATGGGGCACGGCGCGAGCGGGAGAGTACGCCATGGCCCTTCAACGTCTGCCCCCCCATAAGCGCTTAACCCTGCAAACCCGACTGACGGGCTGTGCCCTGATTTTGCCACCTGACAGGTTTGATGACCTGACGTTGTTACTGCCCAGCGGGAAAACCGCTGCTGCCGTACTCACCTCCCGAAGCTGGGACACCTATACCCGGAGTGATTTGTATGTCGAGCCTGATACGTTGGGTTGAAAACCTGATTACTGAAACCTCGCGGTTTGCCGTGTCCCGGGATCTGCCGGACTACTGCGACCTGCAAACGATCGTGCGTCTGACCGAGGATGACCGGACCCGTCACCCGGGCCTCAAAGCCCCGTATATCTTGGTCAACGATGAGGGTGATTACTGCACGGTGTATGCAGTGGCCGGAAGCTTTTGCGATACCGACGAAGCTGCAGCAGTTAACGAGCCCTATTCCTGGAGTGGTCGACTTGAGCGTATGACTCAGGCGCTGACGGCTCACTATCGCCGTCATGGGCACAAGGTCAGTCTGGTATTTGAAGACGATCCGGAGCAGGGCCGAAAGGAAGTTCAGCGCTTGTTGGCTCCCCAATACGTTTCCGTGAAGCGTACCGGCATCGACATGACGCCTATTTTGGATGAACACGTCGAGAAGCTTGCCCCGTGGGTATCGCGGGAGCGTTGCTACATGGTGTGTTACACCGGGCGAAAAGCTCTATCCGCGCATGAGCTGGTCGATGAAAACAAACGCCTCAAAGAGCTGATCGGCCAAAGCCCAGATGCGAAATTTGGGCAAAACCCAGTGTTGGCCGAAATGGCCGGGTTGAAAATCCGACACGATGGCTTTCTGAGCGCTGTGGAAAGCGCATTTAGTGATAACGGCCAGGGTGTGCTGCTGGAATTGCTCGATGCCCACGACGTGGGTCAGGCTCTGCGCTCGCAGGTGGACCGCGAGGGCACCAGTGACGCCTGGCAACCACTGTTACCTGATGATCCCATTACCCCGCATGGCGTGCGTCAAGGGGATGACCACACGCCTTTCCTGGCACCGCATCTGAACTTTCAGTTGATGAACCAGGACATGGAAACCCACGGAAACAAGCTGTGCATCAATGGAACCTGGCATGGAACCTTGTCAGTAGCCCTCGGACCGCAGGCGCCGCAGACCTTTGCCCACCTCAAAGCATTGGTGCCGCGTGGTGTGCCGTGGCGTGTACGCATGGACCTGATGCCGGGCGGCATGAAGTCGCTGGGGGCCAAGAAATCAACCCTCGATTTTATGGCGTTTGTGCCGGCGCTGCGGCCGGTGTGGAACTCCATAGAAACCCTGACGCGGATCGAGCAGGAAGAGCCGGTGTGCGTGATGACCATCATGGCGTCCACCTGGGGTGATAGTAAGGCCACGGTGACACGTAATCTGACGCTGCTTACCCAGGCCTTTCAGTCCTGGGGTGTCTGTGAGGTGACGCAAACCTTCGGTAACCCGGTACGGGCCTGGGCGTCGACCTTAGTTGCTTCCAACAAAGGCAGTGGCCCACATCTGTTGTATCCGCCGCTGTCAGAGGTGCTGAACCTGTTGCCGATCACCCGTCCTGCCTCCGCTTGGGAAGATGACGGTAACGCCTTGTTCCCAACACTGGATGGCAAGCTGTACCCAGTTGGGCTGGCCACCAGCAAGCAGAACAAGCTCACTAACGTGATTGTTGGTTCTCCGGGGCTGGGCAAGTCGGTGCTGCTGAATGCACTGGGGAACACAATGGTATCCAGCGCCCAGCGGCAGTTACCGTTCATCGCCGGCGTGGATAAGGGCTTTTCGATGCAGGGTCAGGTGGCCTTGCTGCGCGATAGTCTGCCACCAGAGCGCAAGGACGAAGTCGTCGGGATCGTGCTGCAAAACAGCACCAAACATTGCCGCAACCTGTTTGATATCCAGTTGGGCGCACGCTTCCCAATCCCCCACGAGCGTAACTGGATCATCAGCATGCTCACGGCCATGTGTATTGATCCATCGACGGGCAACCCGCCAAACGAGCGTGATACCCGGCAGATCTTGGAGCGCATCATCAGCATGGCCTACACCGCCAATGCTGAAACCAGTCCCAGGGCCTGGACGCGAGGTGTTGTACCTGTGGTCGACGCAGCCCTGGACAAAAGTGGCCTGATCGAGCGTTACCCGGCCCAGTGGTGGGAAAGCACTACCTGGTACGAGGTCCGCGACTTGTTGTTTGAAGCAGGGTTTGTACAGGAAGCTCAGCGCGCCCAGTTTCAGGCGGTACCGGAACTGGCGGACATGACCAGCTTCTTGAACCATGAAGACGTACAGGGGGCATTTGGTCGGGTGCAACGCGATGAGAGCCAGGAAGTCCTGTTGGAGTACCTGCACCGCTGCATGACCGACGCCACCAACGAATTCAAGATGTTGGCCGGGCGCACGCAGTTTGTAATCAGTCCGCGCACGCGAGTGATTGCTATCGACCTGAACAACGTGATGGGCGATGACAGCAAGTCCGGGCACTTGAAAACCGGGATCATGTTCTTGTTCGCGGGCCAGGTGGCTGGTGGTGATTTTGTGTTGCCTCAATACAAGGAGGCCTTGTTGGAGGCGGTGCCCAAGCTTTATCACCCCTTGCATAAGGACCGACTGGAGCAGCTCGACCAGGAAGTCAAAACGAAGGTCTACGACGAGCTACACAACGCCGCCAAGGTGCCCTTCATCTTCCCGATGCTGGAAACCCAGGACCGCGAGCAACGCAAGTTCGGGGTCCGTACCGTGTTGTCTTCGCAATACGTGCGTGACTTTCCCGACGCGATTCTGCGTTCGGCCAACTCGTTGTTCATGATGGAGGTGGACCCCGATGACGAACACTTACTGATCGACCGCTTCAAAGTGCCGAAGGTAACGATTCGCACATTTCAGCGCACCGGATCAGGTCCGGCAGCGGACGGCAGCGGCGTTCCGTTTTTGGGTGTGTTTCGGATCAAGGGCGGCGGCACCCTGGCGCGGATTCTGAAAAACGCTTTGGGGCCTCTGGAACTTTGGGCTTTGAACTCATCACCCACCGACAGCTCTTTGCGCCGTCTGCTGTACGAGGAAGTGGGAGGTGCCACGGCCCGCGTCATGTTGGCCGAAGCCTTCCCGCAAGGCACGGCGGAAAAGCTCGTAGCGCTGCGTCAGAAAGAGGCTGGTGAGGCGGACGAAAACAACGTGATCCGCACTCTGGCCAATGAACTGATCACACGGCGCGGTTACAACCTTTGAGGGAATAAATCATGATGAAAAGACGTTATACGTTAACCGCGCTGGCCATGAGTGTGCTGGGGGGGCCGCAGGCTTTTGCCTATGTGCAGCCGACGGCGGAGGTGTCCAGCGTACCAATCACCATACAAGTTATGCCTGCCATGGTGGGGCTTCAAGCCACCTTGGCGGAAATTCTAACCACTGATATGCAGATCGGCACGGCCATTGTGCAGGCCAGTGACAAGCAGGTCGCCGTCATCACTGAATCGGCCCGCGCTCAACGCGAAGCGGACATTTTCGGGCGTCAGACTGAGCGCCTGGAGCGTGCCCGAGAGCAGTACACAGTAGCGGACAGTATTTGCAGCGAGTCTGCTTCTGGTATGGCTGCAACGGTAGGCAAGGTGAGTCGTTCCAATTCCTCAACCCTTGCTACGGGATCGGGCGTCAGTAGTGCGGTGGTGCGCAAAACCATCGCCTCATTGCCCGTCGCACCACGCCAGGGTGGCTATCGCAGTGCAGCCATGCACGCTGCATATTGCACCGAGAGCGAGGCCGCGCAGTATGGCGGCACGGACTTGTGCCCGGGTGTGTCCAGCCTGCCAGGGGGCGACATTGAAATGCGTTCGTTGCTCGACGGTGCGGGAGCGGTGGGTAAGGCCCCTGACCTGACCTTCAACCAGGACCAGATAGATGCGGGGATGGCCTACATGAAAAACTCTGCGCGTCATGACGGTGGTCGGGTACCGGGTAAGGGCGAAATCCAGTCAGCCACTGGGCGTGAATATCAGGGGTTGATGACCCAGTACAAGGCGATTCAAAGCGCGGCCACTCAACCGCAACTGGACATGATCGCCGCCAGTCAGGCCAATCCGGCCACGAAGGACGCGCTGCAAGAAGCCTTGCAAAGCCCATCAGCGGCGGAGTATTTCGCCACCACCGGCAGTCAGGAAGCGCAACGCACGGGTGTGATGAGTGAACGCGAGTTTGAGGCCTTTGAGGTGGGCAGACGTTATGCCAATACAGCCTATGAGACTGACTTGCAGGCTATGAGCGGTGAAAACCTGACGCGTGAGCTGGTACGAGTGCAGAGCTTGGGCAATTGGCTGCAATTGGGACTTAAAAATGATCAGCGTCAGGCCAACATCATTGCAGGCCAGCAATTAGCCCTGGCGGCCGATGCCAAGTACGTACCGCAGCTTCAAGAGCTGGGTTCAAAAATGAGTTCGGGAGTGACAGCACATGAAAACTGATCCTCGAAACGCCGGTGAAAAAACGCAGGAAACCGATAAGACCACCAGTACGCCATTACAACGCGTCGGGCACGTGGGGTTGTCGATTATCAACCCGTTCTCGGACCTGGGAGTGATTTATCGCCAGGGTGTGCAACCGACTATGGGCCGGCTGCGTGAGGCTTGGGCTCTTCTGAACCACCAGTCCGTCCCGTCTGAATCACTGGATTGGGCTCAGGCAGTGGCATGTAGCGGCAGGACCATTGAGCAGCTAAACACCACCTTCACGCGTATTCGGCTCACCTGGTGGTGCTTGATGGTAATTGGCGGAGGGTTGGCATTGGTGCTGTCGGGCCTGGTACTGCTCGCACACGGTTTGCCCTCCGGTACGCTGTTGCGCGCAGTGATAACGATCCTGGTACTGGCAGGCGCAGGTGGGCTTGGGTTTGTGAAAACACTGATTACCACCTACCGCGTATGGCAACTGCAGGAGAGGCGCGTCAGCGAGAGTGAAGGGGGCACCTTCAAGGACTTCCTGACCGAAAATCATTGGGGCCGGCAGGTGCTTACGTTGGGCGCCGCGCGGTGACTCCGCTTTGTAGATAAGGGGAACACCTCTTCCTTGCCCTGGGTCGGCGTCCTTTTTGGCTTACGACTTTTCTTCTGTTTCACCTCTACGGTCCCTTTCGCGGTCCGGCATCTCACACGGAAAACTCTATGAAACTTACCAATAAATTTTGGTGGGTCGGACTGTTGCTGGTCTTTTCCCTGCCGGCCCTGGCCGACACTGTGGATTATCAGACTATCGCGGCTGCGGCCCAAAAGACCAACGACCTGTCACGGCAGGCACTGGTGATGATTTTTGGCGACGTGGTGCTTAATCCGTTTGCCCCTTCAACCCCCACGTTGATCGGATCGTTGTTCGCGCTCATCAACGGTTTTTTGAGCGTGCTGGCCTTGTTCTGGTTTCTGGCAATCACGATGAGAACCATTGTGAAGTCAGGGCACCAGGGGCAAGTCTTTAACGGGGGGCGCTCAGCGGTGTATCCGATTATGACGTTCGCCGGATTCATCACCTTGCTACCCACTGCATCGGGCTGGTCGCTGGCCCAGCTGGTTATGCTGTGGGCCACATCTGTGATGGGGGTCGGTGGGGCGAATCTATTGACGGATAAAGCCGTCGATATGATGAGCAGTGGCTATTCGATGGTGACGCAGCCAACGGCGCCGGTCACTCGGTCATCTGCCCGGGGCATCTTTGAGATGAACCTGTGCAAGTACGCGATTAACCGTGAGTTGCAGTCGTTGTATGCGGATGGAGAAGCCAATACACCTCTGATGACCACCAAGGGCGGTAATGGTCAATACGACACCGGCAATGGCAGTGCCGTGTGTGGCTCTGCCAAAACGCCCAACACAGGCCGCACCGGTACCTGGAATCTGCTGTTTGACAGTGATGTGGATACGAATGGCGTTATCACGGCGCAGCGTCAAGCGTTGGACACGATGCAAAGCTCTATGGATCAGGCAGCGCGGTCATTTGTGGACACCTACCTGAGCAAGCGTGACCAAGACGTGGGGAGTTTTCAGGATGCCGAGACGCAGATCCAGAACGCGGCCGCAGAGTATGAAAATACGGTCAACCAGGCGCTGACTAAGATCGACTTCAAGGATACGCTGCAAAGCCAGCTATCAAGTCAGATCAAAAGCAGTGGTTGGGTTGCCTTGGGTAGTTGGTATCACACCTTCGCTACGGCCAATAGCAAGACCAATGACGTGGCCAGCTCGACGCCGGTTGTCACTGGAATGAGTCATGTCGGCGAACATGGCACCAGCGATCTTTACAACCAGGTGTTTGCGGCCTATCGGGCGCAGGTGCAGAACAGCACCTATACAGCGCCATTGGGGACACAGACCGCCAAGGATGATGGAGCGGCAGTTACAGCGGAAGATCCCAACTCGGTGTTTGTGAGCTTTTTCAAAAATCCTATGCAAATGATTACGAGCGGAATAGCTACGTTGAAAGTTGGCACGGACGCCAATTTCTCTAACCAAGTAAACCCGCTGATCAAAATGCAGGCGATTGGCGATTACACATTGGTCGCAACAGAAACATCGATGGCGGTTTATGCACTTGCTGTGGGTGCTGCTTCGGCGGCCAGTAACTCGGTCCTGGGGACACTTGGGCAAGTCTTTGGTATCAACGGCGGTGAAGTGGCGAAAGATGTGCTGGGCGCTCTGGCCCCAATCTTCTTTTTCGTTATGTTTGCATTGATGGCCATCGGCTTTTCCTTGGCAGTGTTTTTGCCAGCAGTGCCTTTTTTGTTCTGGATGACGGGGGTATTTAACTGGATTGTCAGTGTCTTGGTGGGTTGTGCCGCTGGTCCAATGTGGGCTGCAACGCACTTGGGGGCGGAGGAAGACAAAGGTAGTCGGAGTGCCTACGGCTATATCTTCTTGATCGACATGATGTTGCGACCGGCACTGATGGTGCTGGGTTTCTTCTTTGCGGCCGTGGCCGTTATGGCTGGGGGCACAATCCTTAATCTGCTGTTCGCCTCTGCACTGGCTAATGCCAATGCGGACTCCATTGTTGGGCTGTTCAAGATGATTGGCTGGTTGATGATCTACGCCCGTATCGCGACCTTTGGTGTCACTCGGATCTTTGGTCTGCAAGCGTCCCTTGCTGACTATGTGATTTCGTTCCTGGGCGGTCGTGAAGGGGCCAATGTGATGGGCGGTATGGTCGATAACATGAAGGGCATGTTTGGTGCTGCAGGAGGTGGGGCGCAGCGCATGCCAGGTATGCGAAGCCAACCTAGGCGTAATCCTGGCGGTGGAGGTGGAGGGGACGGTATTCAATGATCAGTTACAAACAAGTTTCTGCTGTCCGATAAACGGCGGCTTGGGTAACAATGTTATCCGCTACGCTGTATCCATGGTTAAGGTGCTACGACAGCAGGAATCTTGTTTGATGAAGCCTGATGCTTGCAATCACAATCCAGATCCGCGTTATCTACGCGAGCTGATCGATAAGGCGGGGGTTAGTCAACGCAAGGCGGCCCAGCTGCTTGGTATGTCGTGGACAGGCTTTCGAAATTACCTGCGTGATGAGTCTGAGCCGCTGTATAGGGTGGCTGATTATCGGGTTCAGTTTGCGCTTGAGTGTTTAGCCGATTCAACAGAATGAAATTCTTCTCAATCATGAGGGTAAGGTCATGGTGCAACGTTTGAAAACCGCCAAAGAGGGATGGATTGGGATCGTAAAAAGTCTCTATATGTTTTTTGCATTCCCATTTTTACTGTTCATAGGTGTAGTAATGTTTTTCATGGTGACATCAGGCAAGTCCATGGGACGAGTCGCAGATGACGCATTGGGTACCGTTATTATCTGGGCCGTAATAATTGTATCAATTGGGATATTTGTGTATGGCGTATGGAGCCGGAATCGCTTACTCAAAAAAATCACGGCGTCTCTTCGTGATTCTGCGTACTTCGCTCCTGAAGTTGGCTACGAAATGTATCGCCAAGGTGAAGGTAAGTACCTGGGGATCGACAAGAAAAACGGCACGATTTTGTATGTTCATAGAATCCGTAAAGGACAGGTGGACGTTGTGGGCTTGACCATGGATGACTGGACCAACCGCGAAGTTGAAGGGAACATGTTTCGTCTAAATACTAAGTTCCCTGACCTGCCGCGTATTGAAATCGCTACCCCTTGGGCGCAGCGCTGGTTCGATACCTTGGGAGCTATGGAATACAAAAATACCAACAGGGCTAAGCCGTTTGCGCAGCACGTGCGTGACCAGATCGAAAAATTGGAAAGCGATTTCCAGATTCAAATCCCACGCCTGGCGTGAAGCAATAGATCCCCTTTCTTCGTTTTACCCTGACGCGCTTACCCTCTCACACTGCCCATCCGGGCGGTGTGATTGTTTGTGGGCCATTAATGGCCATTCCAGTTAGTTGGTTTTAACCTTCGTAGGACATCCCAATGCAAAATCGACCTCAACAAAGCGCATGGGAGGGCGAGCAAGCGTATGTGTTTCTAGCGTTTTGTGCCGCTGTACTGCTGTGCTGGCTGTTTTTCGATTCGTTCGTGTACTGGACTACCTGGACGCTTTATTGGTTATGGAAAATAGTGGACTTCGGGCCACTCCATACCTGGGCCGGGGGCAAGATCAACCTTCTCGCTGAGGTGGCCAATAACGCCAAAGACGTTACGTTGAACGAATGGATCGACGTAATGAACCAAACCAGCGGGATCTTCATGCTGTTCCTGGTGCCGCTGGTGGTGATGAGTGCGATGGGTTTAGCGCAACACCCTGCACTGCCGTTTCGCAGTAAACGGATGGTGAACATCCACACTCTGCCTGGACTGGTGAGTGCGTTTGCCCCCTCAGTGATACCAGTCTTGGCCGCATCAGGGCCTGATGGTTTGATGAATGACACCTCAGCCGCTAATGCCTGGGCGCTCAAGCCCGAAGAGTTTGCCGATCGGTACAACCTGGTGCAGCGCAAAGTGCTGGATCTGGATGCATCGCGCTCGGCGTTTGAAGCTCAGATCGGCGGTGTTCATAACGGTCTTTCGGACTGGACACCTTATGAGCGGGCCTTGTTGGCCGTGTTTGGTCAGCAGGTGTTTCTCGATGACCGCAAAGCCGCAACCCGATTGCTTGATGACCTGAACCGCTCTTGTATGGTCAGTGGCTTGTTGCGCCGCAAACGCTACTCGGTGACGCCGCTCTACCGACTGGCTGATAAGGGCTTTGAGCGTCTGAAACAGGCTCCAGGCGTCAGTGAGTGGCTGGAAAGCCATGTGTCGGTGCGAACAGCATTAGTCGGCTTGTACGGACGGGACCTTCGCTTACCGCCTGCGCGTTTCCGCTGGCTCAAAGGTGTCGACCGCACCTTGTGGTATGCCCTGCATAGCGCGGACACCGCCAAGGTGTTTGTTGAGGGCGCCGGTGTGCAGGCTCAAGCCCGGGCAGAGGTTCATGCCAAAAAGAAGGGTTTGCCACGTCCCGGGTTGATGGTCACGCAAGCCATCGAAGGCTTGCAGATCGAGCTGGAAAGCATCGGCCTGGTTTTCCCACGCGAAGTCATCATGGCCAAGCGTCGAGAGGCTTCTGATGTTCCCGTTATGACGGCGATTTATGCCGTGCATGAAACCGTGGTCGACGAGCCCGCCTGATAAACGTTTAGTTGCCTCTGCACGTCCCCGCACTGTTCTGACGCTCCATCCCTACCTATTTCTACTAGAGGAAACTCCATGGCCTCGGCATCCCTGCACGCGCCGTTTTCGGTGCTTATCAAAGCTAATCACCTTGTCATCACTCAGACAGTAGATGGCGTCAACCGCACGCTCTGTACCTTGGACCTACGCCAAAAGCCCTCCTTTTATTTGAACAATGGCAATGTGGTTTGCCGTGATGCTCAAGGGTTTGAATTCTCACTCGAAACCCTTAATCGCGATGAGGCTCACGATCTGCTCACCCAAGTGGCCATGGCACAGCTGGATCATGGGCGACTGAAAACCCTGCGCCGTGTGGTTTGCATGGTGTTGGTGTTGTTTGTGTTTTTCCTAGGTCTTGTTTGGGTTGGCCGAGGGACGGCATTACCCGTTCCGGAAACGGCTGATCTGGCAGTCATCAGTCCGGTGCTCCACGCACCTAAACCCATAACTCCCCTCCCGGTCCTCAGCGCTCCAAGCGCAGCAGCAGTACGGCCGGCAGAGCCAGCGCCAAGCCCGACAGCCTCAAGTGAGGTGCCAGATGACGGCTGGGCCTTGCCACAGGCGATTCGGGCCACGCTCCCGAACAAGCTCCACAACGCTGCAGAGCGCAAGCTGTTTACCGTGGACTACTCCAGCGGCCACGCACGGACATTGTATGTCTTCGCTGACCCCAGTTGCCCCAACTGCAAGCGCCTAGAACCTGCACTGAATGCCCTGTCTGACGCCTTCAACGTGGTGGTGTTTCCGGTACCGGTGATTGGTAAGGAAAAGTCGATTGCAGCCATTACGCCAGTGCTGTGCCTGCCACCTGAACAGCGCAAAGCGGCCTGGGACGCGTTGTTTGATTCGGCACCTGATGGGTTGAACCTGGGCAAACAATTGGAAAAGCAGGCGTCGGAAGGGGCGGACTCAAAAGCGGCGCAACCTGGTGAATGCGATGTGGCCCTCAAGGCTCTGGGAATCAATCAGGTGGCCTATCAGGCCTATCTAATACCTGGCACGCCTTGGGTGATTAGCGACGATGGCCGTTACGTGTCGCAGGCGCTTTTGCGCGACCCGCTGAAACTGCAAGCCTTCCTGGACGAACAACCGGCGCAGAAGGGCCAGGAGGTATCGGATGCGAGCCAATGACTACGCCGTCGAGCGTACGCGCCTAAACCGCCGGATTTACCACTCGGCATTGGGCGAGTGGATGATGGGGCCCGGAAGTCTCGCGTTGGGACTGGTCGGGTCCGTGGTGGGTGGCATCGTGTATCCGGCCAGCCTGTGGTTGAGCTTGCCCATCATGATTTTCTGGGCCCCCTCGATGCTGCTGGAACCCTGGCAGATGCCTATGCGGATGCCTTCGGACATGGACCGTTTCGATCCTTCGACGCAACGCCAGGTACCGGGCAAGTTACTGGGTTTTTTGCCGGTGACGGTCATGCGCACCTCCATGAGCAAGGCTGCTGGCATCTTGTATATGGGCTATTTGCGGGCCCGGGATGCCGGGCGTGAGCTGTGGCTCTCCATGGATGACATGACGCGCCATATTTTGATGTTCGGCACGACCGGCGCCGGCAAAACTGAGGCACTTTTGGGGTATGTCGTTGGCCAGCTCAGCTACGGGAAAGGGCTAATTTATTCTGACGGCAAGGCCCAAAACGATGTATCCGCCGCCATTACCTCCCTGGCACGGCGCTATGGCCGGGAGGATGACGTTCGGACAATGAGTTTCATCACGGGTGGTAAATCCCGGGCACAGGATCTGCTTGAAGGCAATAAAAGCCGAGGGCAGACCAACACCATCAATGCGTTTGGTATCGCCCAGGAAACCTACATCATCAACCTGATGGATTCGATGTTGCCCCCGGCCGGCAACGATGGTGGCTGGCAGGAGAAAGCCCGGGCCATGATCCAAGCCCTGGTGTTTGGCCTGGTGTACAAGTGCCGGCGTGAAGGGACGGTCATGTCTCAGCGCACGATTCAGGCGCATTTACCGCTGCGCGCGATCGCCAAGCTCTATATCCAGGCAGTGGAGCAACAATGGCATGAAGAGGCCCGGTTACCGCTGGAAAACTACCTGGGCACTCTGGCCGGGTTTGACTTGGCCAAGGTGGACTCCCCTTCTGAATGGGCGCCGGAGGCACTGAATCAGCACGGGTATTTGATCCAGCAATTCACTCGCATGCTGGCCTTGTTTAACGATACCTACGGCCATGTGTTTGCCCTTGACGCCGGCGATATCGACCTCAAGGACGTGGTGCATAACGACCGCATCCTGCAGGTATTGATTCCGGCTCTGGAAATTTCCTCGACCGAGGCGGCGACCCTTGGCCGTTTGTACGTGTCGCAGGCGGCCATGATCCTGAGCCAGGATCTGGGTGAGAAGCTGGAGGGTAAGCCCGAAGATATTCTGGTGATTCGCAAGTACAAGGACCGCTTCCCGTTCTTGTGGATCTTGGATGAGGTAGGGGCCTACTACACCGACAAAATAGGCGAGTTGGCGACGCAAGTGCGGTCCATTGGTATTTGCTTGCTGTTGGCGAGCCAGGAGGCGCAGCGCCTCAAATCCGCTGCCGGCGATAAAGTCTGGACGTTGATTGCCAACATGGGCACCCGGATCACCGGGAAAATCATGGACCCGAAGGACACGCTGGAGATCCTGCAGTTGATGGCGGGTGACGAGTATGTACCCCAAATGTCCGGCTTGGTGCGTCAACCGGGCATGTTGAGTTCCAACTGGGAAGACTCCGACACCTTGACCATGAGCAAGGACAAAAAGGTCAGTGTCGAGGAAGTCCAGCAGTTGCAGGAGGGTGAAAACATCACCCTTTACAAAGGGAATGTGATTCGCGGCAGTTCCATGTATGTCGATGATGTCGACAAGCTTTCCAAGGAAGCCATCCATATCAACCGCTTTATCGAGGTCGCCCCGCCAGGGCTGGAGACCTTGTTGGCCGGTGCGCCTGCCAGGGTCCGGCGCAGCTATCCGCGTGCGGATCGAGTGCAACGGATTTTGCACCATGTGGCGATGAAGCCTGGTCGCAGCGACCTGGAAAGCCTGGTGCTGACTGATCCGTTGCTGGTGGCCTTGAATGACTTGGACGAGGAATGGCAAGCCATTTGGCGTCGGCGTCCAGGGGCAGCGGTGCGCAGCTCGTTGTTATGGAACACCGCATTGCAGCATGTCCCCAAGCGCGGCCGTGGTTATCAGGCGCAGTCGCGTACCGCACAGGCGTTAACGGTGGGCAGCAAGCGTCTGGAGGACTACCAGGCGCAGCACATCCGACCGGCCAATGTCCCGAATGCCCAAGCTGCTGCGCCTAGAGCTGCAGCGCCGAGGCCACAGAGAAACGACCTGCAACCCCCGATCTATGAAGACGAAATGAATTAACGGGCGTCATAGAGTGGGCTTTGAGCGGGCCATGACACTACATGTTGTGTCGCCGGCAGATGATCAAGGCACCACATCTAGTGGTACCGAGAAAAACTTGCACCTTGATTTTCAAACCCAAGTAACGAGGAGAAACACCATGGCACGCGGCGTAAATAAAGTGATTTTGGTCGGCACTTGCGGGCAAGACCCGGAGTTACGGTCCACCCCTAACGGTAAGGCAGTAATTAATCTGAGCCTGGCCACCAGCGAACAATGGACCGACAAGCAGACTGGTCAAAAGGTTGAAAAGACCGAATGGCACCGCGTGGTGCTGTTTGACAAGGTGGCGGAAATCGCTGGGCAATACGTGCGTAAAGGCACTCAGGTGTACATCGAAGGCAAGTTGCAGACCCGAGAGTGGGAAAAGGACGGGATCAAGCGCTACGCCACGGAGATACATGTGGACATGCGCGGGACGATGCAGCTTTTGGGCGGGCGTCCACAGGGCGATCGACAGGCCTCTCAAGCGGGTCCGGACGACAACGTGCCTCGCCAGGCTCCCCGGCCGCAGCCGGCCAATACCCAGGGGCCACAGTCTTCATCACAGCCAGAACCGGATCAGGACTACGAAAATTTTGACGATGATTTGCCGTTCTAGTCCCCTACAGTTAACTGCTTTGTCAGGCGGAACAGCAGCGGAAATGCCTGTTCTGCCGACATTTAAGAAGTAGCAATAACGGATTTAAGGGACGCACCATCCCTTTTTGTCCAGATCCGCATCAAAGATGCTCCGCACGAAACCCTATTTTCCTGCACGAGAGTGCCCGCAATAGCCCGTCGAATGAGCATTCAATCTGCATGAATTTGCATTTTCATGCGGCGGCGCTTATCGTTGCAGGATGAATTACAGGTTGAGGTGCGATGACCATGGACCTTTCAGCGATGCGCGACAAGTTTGAACAGGGTGAATTGAGAGCGGCTGAGGCTGTTCCGGTTGCTATGGCTAACGACGCGTGGTTGCTAATGGTTGTCCGCACCAACGGTTCGCATGACTTTATGACGGTCGCTCGATCGGACAGGCAAAAGGTCTACAAGAGTCTTGAGGCAGTTCACGCGGATGCTCAGCGTGTAGGCTTTGCAGAAATGAAGATTAGGTTCTCTGGAGGGAATCTTAAAGTGGCTTAACAAATCGCAGAAACCAAAAAGCCCGGCTGGTAACCGGGCTTTTTGGAAAATCCAGAACAGGTCTTTCTCTTTCGACGGTGAAAACCTGCTCAACAACAACAAACGGTGAGCCGATTATGGCGCGTACTGCGGATTCTTGCAAGTCGCAGAATGTCAACATAATTAGCTTTCCGCCAAATGGCGTAGAAAAATGGAATTCATATTCGCAGTGGCTGTGCACGTCTCATACGGCAACAGTCCGCAGATCGCAGTAGTCAAAGCTTCCCCTCTGAACGGTACCTGCTGCCGTGGAGGGGAGGTTTAATGGCAAAGCTTAAAGTCGTTCGACTTGACCCCTCTAATCCCCACTCCGCATTGCGACGAGCTGCCCGGCCTATGCCGGCGTCTTATGCGGTACCCCGACACCTCACTGAACAGCAGCTGAAAAACCCCCTGATTCGTTCTGCCTTTGAGCGGCTGAGTAATATGGTCCAGTACCGTGGCCGCTATCTGCGTCGTTTAGACCGTGTGAATGGCGATCGCCGTACCCGTATCGAGAAGTTCGTAGCGATCGAGAAGTCAGCCGAGCAGATGCTGATTCGTCTGGATCTGGCCACCGGCGTCCTGGGCTACCTCGATGAAGACAATGGACGCTATGTCCTCAATACCCAGCGTCGTATTGCTGAGGACTCGCCTATTTCAGCACCGGTGCTTTGCCGGCTATTTCAGACCTTCGACGCGGCCGGGTATGTGTACCGACGCATCGAGCGTGTGCGCCTGGATGAAAAGGACGAGAACGGCTTGCACCTGGTGCGTACACGCGTGCTTATCCGCTTCACCAAACTCTTCTGGAAAGACCTTGGGTTACTGCATGTGTTTGAGCGGGTGCAGAACTCCGCGCGCAAACGTCGCCAGGTTCAATTGAATGTGATTGGCCAGCGTCGTCTCGACGACATGGAGCGCCATTCGAAGGAACTGCTGCGTCGTGAAGTGTCCCGTAATCGTTGGCGTGCCAAAGAAAGCCGCGAATCAGACGACAGGCCGGCATCAGTGGGCCAGAGCCAATCGCCAGACGGTGGACCATCGAAGCCGCAGGCGGTGACTGGTAACCAGGTTACTGACAGGTTGAGCAAGCTGTTGGCCAACGTCGCTGTCAAGGCGTCAGGCTAAGCTTCCAAACACTACCCTTCCTTCCCTTTTTTCTGTATCCGCTCACGCGGAGGCCGCTTCACGCCTGCGATTTGTGCGTGTCCCAGGGACAGCTGGCCATCTCTCGAAAAAGCCACTGATTCGCCGGTGTCGCCGGCATTTCTGGCTCGTGTTCTGGAGCCCGTCGAGGTCACCGGCCGGGGCTTTAAAATAAATGGAATTTTATACCCCCTTCAGTTTCCCCCTACGGGTAAAAAACAGGGCTTTACGAGGTGTACCACCTCTCAGATAGCGCCCGTGCAAAGTCGTGCCTACGGCACGGCACGGTAAAGAGCATGGGGCTACTCGCCCCAAACCCCGGCAGAGGCCTGCGGCCCCTGCACCCGCTGCCTGGAAACAAACCCGACTACCGCGTAACAGCCTGTCTAAGCGGCCCAGGGCGATAAAGCTGCCCTGCCCTGGCCTCCGGCCACCCTTCGGGCGCTAAGACCCGGATAAATCGCCCCAGGACGGCAAGCCGCCCTGCGCCTCAACCGGGCGCGTGTGCGCGCAGGCTCATTTTACGGATCAGAAACGCGAATGCTGCCATGTGCCTTCGGTGAAGGCATTGATTTAAAGATTTCCGACCAGATCCTAAACCCTTGCTATGAGACTTGTACGGTGGTTATGGTTTATGAAGTTCGACAAAATCACTGACATTAATGAGGCGTTTATGAGTTTTGATATTGAGAGATTTATTGCTGGTAACGGTTTAGGTCCGTGGGCTGACCTGGGGCCCACTGATGTTCAAAAGGAAGGTACATATCGCCGTGGTTATCACCAGGCTATGGCTGAGGTTATGGTTCTTCTCAGCAATGGCGAACAACTCACCGCAGAAATACTTACTGAATGGGTAGAGGGAGACGGTATGAAGTGGCGGAAAGATGTACCACTCGACCGTCATATCTTGGCGCCGGCTTTGATAAAGCCTATTTCCTAGATCTAAAGCGGGCGTCGGGGAGTGGTAGATGCACAAGTGTGTTTCGACAATGGCCCGGGCGTTTTTAGTGGTGGCCTCGCATGAGGCCGTTTGAAAATAAGTCGAAAATTGTGCATTTATTGTAATGACTAGTGGTGACATAACTCTGTTGGGTTGATAGAATATGAACACCAGCATCGCACCGGCGCTGATACCTGAAACGAGCGGCGGCTACCGCTCCAGGTAAACCTTGTAGGGGAATCAATCATGGGCAAACCAGTACCTGTCACTCTTTTCCATGCTTACTTCGGTGGGCAAAACATTGATTCTTTTGAAGCGAAAGGTAAACGCGGTGCAGAGGCTTACATCAAGCGTCGTTACAGCTCTTCCGAAAAAGTTGTGATCTGTCCTGATGGTGGCGACTACGAAACTGCCCGAGCGGAGTCCGTTCGGTTGGTGCCTACCCTAATTGTGGACTGATCCACCATACTCGATTAGCCCCGCCAGTCGGGGCTAAACATGCAGAGGGATACGCTTTAACGTGTCCTCGAAATCAAAGGAATGAAGATGAAACTTCTGGTTGCGGTAACTTTAATGGTCGTCGGTTCGATTGCTCATGCAGCAGCTGATACAGCCCCAGGTGTTGAGATGTTGATGCTGAACAAGAACCCTCAGCCATCGATTGGTGACAGGATCGCGCTTCAAGAGGTCAAGGGGGATCAGTGCCGGTTCTATGGCAAGGTTGTCGAAACGGCTGGAAGTAACAATCTGGAAGTCGCCATTAATCGTAAAATTTGCGGCGATGGTGTAACGCGAGCGATTAGCCTGGTTGTGCCCCTGCCTGCTGGTTCTGTTCAAGGCAGCGAAACTTTTATCGGCTACCCGGCCAAAGGTTGAGGAAAGGCCCACTATGACCATTCAATCATCAGTCAGCACAGCCCGTAAATATGGGGTTCGAATTGTGCAAGTTACACAGACCCTCCCGGACATGCAGCGCTTTGAAGCATACCGTCGGAAGACAGCAGCTTTCGAGGAATGGCGTCAGAAATTGAATCGTGGGGATCGGTTGCCACGAGGGCGGTTTTTCAAAGGTAAAACACCTGGTCGGAAGGTGGTTGTGATGGACCAATTCTGGCAAGCGTTCAGTTGAAGAAAAATCAGCCGCATATCACCGCTCCTTCGCTGGGCTTCGGTAGTAGGAGAGACGCGGCTATGGCGTCAGAGCGATTGATGACGACTCGCTCAACTGTTAATGGAAAGAGAAGGACCACACCATGTCTGACAAGCAAATTACTATTCAAGAAGAAACCGTCAGTTATCTACTGAGCATGATTGAAAATCGCCTCCGTGAAATTGGGAAAGGCTATCAATCTAACGGCCGCAGCTATGCTGATGACCTTGAAATAACAGGCCTTCGGACCTTCGCTCGGCAACTTGGTTATGACTTCGACGTAATGTCGGTAGCGTCTGGGTTTGCAGTTACTCGCGTTGATTTTTCGGAAGCTGCAAGGTAAAGGAAATATCACTGCCTCGTTGAAAGGAGAATCTGTGATGGCAAAATCGGCAAGTACATTAAAACTTGAACCCGTGTCAGCCGGAGAGGTTTTACTGAAGCCATCCGCTCATCTTCAATTGCTAGCCACAGACGGTGCAGCTGTGTTCAAGGTTGATGATGAGGGTTATCCAGAAATCTGGCTTGCTGGTCGGCTTTGGGAGGTTTCTGGTCGTGGCGTCGTAGCAGTTGGTGATGTTGTTGACCCAGGGGAACCAGGTCCAGTTGTACGAGTTATGACACTGGCGGATCAGGCATATATCGTCGCGTTGCTGAGCAAGCCTTAGCGTCCGACGCAACACTGAGTAGCGACAGGAAAATAATAATGACCATGCGCACCTCCCAACACTATGTCTGTCCTAACGGTCACCAGGGCGAGGAAAAAACCTCCGAAAATGATCAGCCTTATTCGAAAAGCTGGATCAAAGTTTCGGTCAAAGGAATGAAGGATGGGCCAAAAGATGGCAATGGGTGCGATACGTACCTGTGCGAAACATGTGGCTTGCGGATGGCCATTGCACCCGACATCCCAAAAGCCACTGAGCCAGGACCTGACATCGATCTTAATGTGCTGCTTGAAGAACGGTTTTCGACAGGCCAAGGGGTAATCCAGCTGGCTCCCGGTATGACGGATGCACAAATCCTGACGCTGATCAAAGTCGCGTGTTCCTGGAGCAAAGGCAAAGCCTTTCAGGTCATTTCCCTACGGACGGGCTGAGTATGGATAGTTGGAGGAGATAAACAATGTTGAGCTCTTACCCAAGTGGTACACCAATCGTCGGTTCTGACGGTTTCCCGATTGATTTTAAAGCCGACTCCGACTTACAGCAGGCGCTAAATTTTCACCTTCGCGGCCAAACAGCTTACGGCGAATGGTTCAAAAGGCTGGGGTCAAAAGATCGACCGCCTCGTGGAGCATGTGCCAAGTTTTTTGAAGATCGTATGCGCAGTCGGCTCGACAGCCGGGCACAGGATATTTAGACCGATGGCCAAGCCACTAGATATTCGACTGTCGCCGGTTGCGGAGCTGCAACCGGGTGAAGATCTTGCCCAGCTACGCCAATATGCGGAACGCTATGAATGGCTGCGGCAGCGGGCCGTGAGGGTCCAGGGCAGTGAGGTGTGGTACTGGGGTTTGGGGAGCAATGGAACCGAAAACCAACGTAAGCACGAATTAGAGTTCGCTTTACTCGTATGTGACTGTTGATTGGAGAACTCTGATTGTCGAAACGAGTTTATCGAACCGCTTTTCGGATGTTTACGGTCCTTCCTGATGTTCGTTAAAGCGGTTTCATAAAACGGTGGTTTTATCGTACTCCCCAGACAGAGCGCTGGTTTGCGGGCAGGTACTGGGCTTAAGTGCGTTTACTGTTCCATTGCTCCCCGAACCCCTATTTAGCGGGCGCATCATCTACGCCGGCCGCTACACCGCACAACGCGGCGCGGAAACCTTGGAGGCTGGCCTGGGCGACTTGATTGCCTTTTGTCGCCCGTTCATTGCCAACCCCGATTTGCCGCAGCGCATTGCCAATGGCTGGCCGCTCAACCCGGTCGACCCAAGCAGCATGTACGGCGGCACGGAAAAGGGGTACAGCGATTACCCGACCTACGCCGAGTAAATCCGCTCCACCGGCCGTCACGGCTTAACCCTGACGGCCGTATTCTTCAGGCACAACAAAAGCGGTCGCCACCTCGCTAGCGACTTCGCTGTAGCGCAGAATTACTTACGCCGTCATGCCGCGTCTGGATAATGGAGCCTTACTCGCGAGACACACCTGATTGCCACTCAACACCTTGCCTACCCGTCCACACTCAGCGCTGCGGAGATAACTAACCTGGCAAACCATGAGGGACATCTCAACATGACAGAACTGCACAGCTACCCGGAGTGTGGCCGTGCGAATGCGGGTGTAAGTGGCGCAGCGACAAAGATTACCCGCCATGGCCGCATCAATCGCCTGGTCATCGGGCGTCGGCTGGCTATTCAGAAGAGCAGTTGCTGCCATGATCTGTCCTGACTGGCAGTAACCGCACTGCACCACCTCATGCGCTAGCCAGGCCTGCTGCACGGCTTTGCCCACGGCCGTCTCACCGATGGCCTCAATGGTGGTGATTGAGCGACCTGCCACAGCCGAAATAGGAGTCACACACGAACGGATCGGCTGGCCGTCGAGATGCACGGTGCACACCCCACACTGAGCAATGCCACAGCCGTATTTTGTCCCTGTCAGGCCGAGCACATCGCGCAAGACCCACAGCAGAGGCATATCCGCTGCAACGTCAACCTGCTGCGACTGTCCGTTGATGATTAACGTTTGCATGGTCTTTCCTCTGCCTAATTGGGTTAATGCCGACAACTGTAGTCATCGCTTTTTAATGTGTTAATGGCACGTGACGCTGACTGAAACAGTCCACGTACTCACTGATTAATTCGCCTTAAACGAGAAACCAGCCACCCTGCCAGCGGAAAGGAGATGATCTGAGTGAAAGGCACCCAAACCACCACCTCCACCAAGACCATCAGCGGAAAGCTCAGATCATGGGTCAGCGGCCCCAATAAACTCAGTACCAATAAGAGCGTTGGGTATAGCCCCAGACAGCCCACCAAAATTCGCCAACCTAACCCATACGTTACTTACCGGTACACCTCACGGCGGTTACCAATCTTGACGACCAGGATGCGCAACGCACCGTCCTCGATGCTGCTGATGAGGCGGTAATCCCCCACGCGATACTTCCAAAAATCCCCTAAGCTTGAGTCTTTTAAGGCTTCGCCAATGCTGCGTGGATCCTCCA
Source organism: Pseudomonas sp. C321 (assembly GCF_055407105.1). Lineage (NCBI taxonomy): Bacteria > Pseudomonadati > Pseudomonadota > Gammaproteobacteria > Pseudomonadales > Pseudomonadaceae > Pseudomonas > Pseudomonas sp. C321. Next base: position 71,406 of record NZ_JBUZRB010000014.1, read on the forward strand.
AGCTCGACACACGTTCATGCAGGAACAGCAGAATGCGTTTGGCGATTTGAGGGGTCATGCCGAGATAAGGGAAAATTAGGACATTTGCTTCGCATACTGTTGTTCTATAAAGGCTTGCGTACCCACCTCAAGCCGTCCTAAATGGCTGGCCACCTAGGACAATCTGCGCACGCCATCGCGTTGTCTCGGGAATTATCAATCCAGACAAGTAGTTGCATACCAAATTAGTGAACTTTGCCTTATCTCGGCATGCCCCCTATTACCGTGCCATCCGCTCGGCTTTCGCGGTATTGCACAGCGCCACCGAGCATGTGCGCGAGAAGTCCGTCATGCGCCAGGTGACCATCAGCTTGATTCCGCTGTTTGGCATCAACCTGTTCATTCCGAGGCTGGTCGAGTTCCTGGCGCAAAACCCGGAACTGGACATCAACGTCACCTACGCAAACCACCGCAGCTATTCCAGCGAACCAGCCACTGGCCGGGCAATCACAGCGAGCCGCTGATCTCGGGTGCCGTCTCGCCCTATTGCAGCCGCGAATTCCTTCAGCGCCACGCCCCCATCGACTCGCCCCAGGCCTTGAGCCAACTGCCGTTGCTGCACGACGAAGAACGCGGCACCTGGGCCGAATGGTTTCAAGTCGCCGAGGTCAAGCACGCCAGTGCGCTCAATGGCTTGCTGCTCGAAGACGGGCAACTGGCGCTGACCGGCCTGGGTTGCTCGCTGCTGCGCGAGCCGTTGGTGGCGCCGATGTCGCCAGCGGCGAACTGGTAAAGCTGTTCGACCTGCACGTGGATGACGGCCGCCAGTACTACCTGTGCCGGCGCTCCAACAGCGAACTGTCCGACGAAAACCTGAGCTCAAGCGCAGCCTAGTGACGGCTACGCCAGCAACCGCTGATTGATCACCATTTGCTCACGCCCGCGCGCCACAATCCAACGGTGGAAGTCGCGGCAGTGGGCCTTGTCGAACGCGCCCTTGGCACCCACCAAAAAATACGCCGACGGCAAGGGCAAGGCCCGGGCAAACGGCCTGATCAAACGCCCATCTGACAACGCATCAGCCACCATTGAGTATTGCGCCAGTACCACACCCTGCCCCGCCAATGCGGCCTGGATTGCCATGGCAGACAAGGAATACACGCGGTAGCCATCGCGAATGCTTTCGCAGTCCACCTGTTGGGCCTTGAACCAGTCACGCCACGAAGGCGGCGAGGCAAACTTCGGTAGCCAGTCGATGGACAGCAGCGGATATGCCAGCAGGTCTGCCGGTTTGTTGAGCAGCACATCAGGCCGCAACAACCAAGGGCTGCACACCGGCACCACGCAATCGCGAAACAGTTCGATGGCGTTTTCAGTGGCCACGTAGTCGCCGTAGGTGAAGCGAAAATCGATGTCGTAGCCCTCTGGCGAAGGTTCGGCGTGACTGCCATCGAGAAACAAATTGAGTTCCGGGTGCTCGTCCTGCCAGGCATAGATGTGCGGTGCCAACCAATCCGACAGCAATGACGGCAAAGCGCTGATGCGCAGGTTGCTGGCGTTTTTCGACCGCTCGACCTCGACCTGGGCGATGCGCAGGCTCTCGAATGCCGCTGCGCAGCTATCGTGATAACGCTGGCCGGCGGCGGTCAGGCGAATACGCTTGCCGACCTTCAAGGTCAGGCTCAAGTCCAGGGTGTCTTCCAGCAGTTTCATTTGTTGGCTGACGGCACCGGCCGAGATACCCAGACGCTTGGCGGCCTCGACAATGCCGCCGAAACGTCCCACGGCTTCAAAAACCTGCAGCGCGCGCAGGGAAGGCAAGCTGTTCATCATCATCTCCATAGCAATCGACGGTTTTATACTTTAGCTGAGCTATAGCAAGCCACAGTTTTCGACATTTTTTGTATATGAAAAGCCTCGTATTCTGGCTTTGGCGGGTATTTACCTGTCCCGGTCAGGAGACGCCCCATGTTGTTGCGCAAGACCCGATACGGTGCAGCCTCTGATGTAACCATGCGTAACAAAAAACCATAGTGGCCCGGCGACTCAGCCACCCCGGGCTTATCAGCACCGCGAAAAACAGCACCTTGCAGGCATTTTCCGTGAATTGGCCTGCATTTTGCATTTAATGTATATACAGGTACTATCATATAAAGATTTTTCTGTAATACATCGTTAGCGTTCGATCCGTCAGACAAAGGAAAAACAACAATGAAAAAATTTGTCCTCGCCACCGTCTTTGCATTGGCTTCCACCGGCGTCCTGGCCAAGGATTTAAGCGTCATTCGCTTTGGCGTCGATCCGACCTTCGCTCCGTTCGAATCGAAAAACCCCGACGGTCAACTGGTGGGCTTTGACATCGACCTGGGCAACGCCATTTGCGCCGAGCTGAAGGTCAAGTGCGTGTGGGTGGAAAACGCATTCGACAGCATCATCCCGGCGCTGCGGGCGAAAAAGTTCGATGCCGTGTTGTCGGCAATGACCATCAACGACCAGCGCAAAAAAAACGTGGACTTCTCCGACCGTCTCTATAACTCCCCCAACCGTTTGATCGCGAAAAAGGACAGCGGTCTGCTGCCTACGCCAGAATCCCTGAAAGGCAAGCGCGTCGGCGTAGCCCAAGGCACTACCCAAGAGACGTACGTCAAAAAAATCTGGGCGCCTAAAGGGGTGATCATGGTCACCTACCCCAATCAGGACTTGCTGTATCCGGACCTGGTCAGCGGCCGTATCGACGCCAGCCTGACCGATGCCGCCGTGGCCGAACTGGGTTTTTTGCAAACGCCTAAGAACACCGGTTTCGCCTTCGCCGGCGACGCTGTGTACAACCAGGAACTGCTGGGCGAAGGCATTGCCATCGGCCTGCGCAAGAACGAGCCGCAGCTGATGGAAGCCATCAACCGGGCACTGGCCGAAATGCACAAGAACGGCACCTACGACACCATCCAGAAGAAGTACTTCACCTTCGACATCTACAACTAAAAGCCCTGCGCTTGACCGGTGCCGGAACGCTCGCGGCTTGGTGATCCGGCGCCTTGCCCATCCATTTCGCGCAAGGGCCGGCCCCCGGGCCGCCCTTGCCAACGGAGAGACAGAACATGCTTTTACAGGGCTATGGTTCGCTCATTCTCGAAGGTACGTTGGCGACCATCCAGCTGGCACTGATGTCCATGGTACTGGCCGTCACGCTGGGCCTGATCGGCGCATCAGCCAAACTATCGAAACAACCGCTGCTGCGTCACCTGGCCGCCGGCTACACCACGCTGATTCGCAGCGTGCCGGACCTGGTGATCATGTTGTTGCTGTTCTTCAGCCTGCAGATCTGGCTGAACAACCTGACTGAATGGCTGGACACCGAACAGATTGACATCAACCCCTTCGCGGCCGGGGTGCTGACCCTGGGTTTCATCTACGGTGCCTATTTCACCGAGACCTTCCGCGGCGCTTTTCAGTCCGTGCCAGCCGGCCAGTTGGAAGCTGCCGTGGCCTACGGCATGAATCGTCGGCAGGTGTTTGTGCGGGTGCTGTTTCCACAAATGATGCGCTTCGCCCTACCGGGAATCGGTAACAACTGGCAGGTGTTGATCAAGGCCACGGCGCTGGTGTCGATCATTGGTTTGATCGATATCGTCAAAGTCACCCAGGACGCGGGCAAGAACTCCATGGACCTGTTTTTCTTCAGCGTGGTCGGCGGCCTGATCTACCTGGCCCTGACCACCGTTTCCAACGGCGTGCTGATGTGGCTTGAACGCCGCTACTCGGTGGGCGTCAGAGGTGCGCAGCTATGATCGATATCGTCCAGGAGTACTGGAAAGCCTACCTTTGGTTTGACGGCTACCAACTCTCAGGCGTGGCCATGACCCTCTGGCTGCTAGTCGCTTCCATCGCCATCGGCGGCACCCTGGCCGTGCCGCTGGCCGTGGCACGAGTCTCGTCCAATCCGCTGCTGCGCATGCCCGTATGGTTCTACACCTACGTGTTTCGCGGCACGCCGTTGTATATCCAACTGCTAATCCTCTACACCGGGATCTACAGCTTGCAAGTGGTGCGCGACCAACCGACCCTCGATGCGTTTTTTCGCGAGGGCATGAACTGCACCCTGCTGGCCTTTGCCCTCAACACGTGCGCCTACACCACGGAGATTTTCGCCGGCGCCATCCGCGCCACGCCCTATGGCGAGATCGAAGCAGGCCGCGCCTATGGCATGTCCACCTTCACCCTGTACCGGCGAATCATCCTGCCCTCGGCATTGCGCCGTTCGCTGCCGTACTACAGCAACGAAGTGATCCTGATGCTGCACTCCACCACTCTCGCCTTCACCGCCACCGTGCCCGATCTATTGAAGGTCGCTCGCGACGTCAACTCTGCGACCTACTCCTCGTTCGAAGCCTTCGGCCTGGCGGCGGTGCTGTACGCGCTGATGGTGTTTACCCTGGTCTGGCTGTTTCGTCGCTGCGAAGTGCGCTGGCTGGCCTTCTTGCAACCGCAGGCGCATTGAGTGACCGTCCTTTTGGAGACATCGAACATGTATAAGCTAAGCGTAGATGAGCTGCACAAGAAATACGGCGACCACGAAGTACTCAAGGGCATATCGCTCAAGGCCAAAGCTGGCGACGTAATCAGCATCATTGGCTCCAGCGGCTCGGGCAAAAGCACCTTCCTGCGTTGCATCAACTTCCTGGAACAGCCGTGCGCCGGAACCATCACGGTAAACAACGAGCAAATCCGCACCAAACAGGATCTCAACGGCGCGCTGCGGGTGGCCGACCCGCGTCAGCTGCAAAAAGTGCGCACCAAACTGGCGATGGTGTTCCAGCACTTCAACCTGTGGCAGCACATGACCGTGCTGGAGAACATCATCGAAGCACCGGTGCATGTGCTGGGCGTCAAGCGCAAGGACGCAGAGGCACGCGCGCGGCAGTACCTGCATAAAGTCGGTCTGGACCCGAGCGTTGAGAAAAAATACCCGTCCCACCTGTCCGGCGGCCAGCAGCAAAGGGTCGCCATTGCCCGTGCCTTGGCCATGGAACCGGAAGTGATGTTGTTCGACGAACCCACTTCCGCGCTGGATCCGGAACTGGTGGGCGAGGTGCTGAAAGTGATGCAGGCCCTGGCCGAGGAAGGTCGCACCATGGTCGTGGTCACCCACGAGATGGGGTTTGCGCGCAACGTCTCCAACCATGTGATGTTCCTGCACCAAGGCCGGGTTGAAGAGCAAGGTCCGCCGGGTGAAGTGCTGGTCAGTCCGCAAAGCGAGCGCTTGACCCAGTTCCTCTCCGGCCGCCTGAAGTAACCCCATTTCGACAGGAGACAACCATGAGTAACGGTTTTCCATCACACCGCAGCTTTACCCAGCAGCGTGAACAATTCCTCGCCGCCGCCGAGGCCGTCGGCGCCCGTCTTAGCCATTACCCGCACCCATTGCGCGGCCCGTTCGCCGAGGCCCTGGGCACAGATGTGGCCCTGCTCGGCAACCCCCAGGCCAAACGGGTGTTGGTGGCCTTGAGCGGCACCCACGGCGTGGAAGGTTATTACGGCTCGGATTGCCAGCGCCAATGGCTGCAAACCTTCAGCGAGCGCAGCCTGCCCGACGACGTCGCGGTACTGATGATCCACTTGATCAACCCGTGGGGCACGGCCTGGATGCGTCGGGTCAACGAGGACAACATCGACCTCAACCGCAACTACCTGGACTTCACTAAGACACCACCCGACAACGCGGCTTATGAAACTCTGCACCCGATCTACACCTGTACCCAACTGCGTGGCCCCGAACGTGAGCGCGCCGATGCCCAGCTCAATGAACGGATCAGCCGCGAGGGCTGGTCGGCGGTGATGTCGATTGTCGAGGCCGGTCAGTATCGCCATCCCGATGGCCTGTTCTACGGCGGTAACAGCTCAAGTTGGTCGAACCAGACCCTGCACCGGATCCTCGGCGAACACCTGGCACACGCCGAGGTCGCGATGTGCTTCGACCTGCACACCGGCGCGGGCGATTATGGCCATCCGATGTTGATGACCATTGCCCAGGCCTCGTACCCGGCACTGCCCCAGGCCCAGGTGTTGTTCGGGCCCTGGCTGTTCACCCTGATGACCAGCGCCAACAGCCAGAGTGACACCGGCGTTGCTGCCACTGCCACCGGTTACACCTCCCAGGCCATCATCAACGCCTTGCCTCATGTGCAACTGATGCCGTTCGTGATCGAGTGCGGCACCTACCCTGGTCAACAAATCCATGCGGTGCTGCGCGACGATCAGTGGCTGCACCTACACGGCGACCCAACCGGCCCCGAAGCACGGCAGATCAAGTTGCAACTGCTTGAACAATTCTTCCCCGCGGACAGCGACTGGCAAGAGTTGGTGTGGGTGCGAACGCGGCAGATCTGGGAACGGGCGTTGTCCGCGATAGGCACGCGCGGCGGTCTGTAAAACGCACAGCACCCAGTGTGGGAGTGAGCAAGCTAGCTCCCACAGGAGATGTTCGTGGAGACGCGATAAACACTTAAGAGAACCTAAACCAAATATCAGTTTTATCCATCTATTCTTACTCAACTGGCCTCTCGTATTCTGGATACGTCGTTAGCCACGATCCGAAGAATAATAAGGAGAGACCCCATGTTTATGCGCAACGCCTGGTATGTCGCCGCCAGTGAAACCGAACTCGGTGAGCAACTGTTTGCGGTCAAGCTGCTGAATGAGGCGGTAGTGCTTTACCGCAAAGGCGATGGCACCCCGGTCGCCCTAGAAGATGCCTGCCCGCATCGCAAACTGCCGTTGTCCTTAGGGCGGCGCCAAGGTGACGACATCGAATGCGGTTACCACGGCCTAACCTTCGACTGCTCGGGCAGTTGCGTGCGCGCCCCCGGCAGTAAGCACGTTCCCCAAGGCGCCAAGGTGCGCAGTTATCCGCTGGCCGTGCGCTACGGCCTGATCTGGATCTGGATGGGCGATGCCGAGCTGGCCGACGCCAGCAAGATTTGCCACGTGCCCGAATGGGGCGATCCGGCCTGGGGCCTGAATCGTGGCGACAGCATGGTCATCCCCTGCAACTACCTGTACATGACCGACAACCTGCTCGACCCCTCCCACGTGGCCTGGGTTCACCAGTCCTCCTTTGGCAGCGCCGCATGCGCCCAGGAGCCGCTGCAAACTACGGTGACAGACGTCGGCGTGATCGTGTCGCGGTGGATGCGCGACATCGAAGTGGCGCCGTTCTACGCCAAGTTCGTCAAGTTCAGCGGCAACTGTGACCGCAAGCAGCATTACGAAGTGCACTACCCGGCCCAGGCCATCATCAAGGCCATCTTCACCCCGGCCGGCACCGGATCGGATGCCGGGCCGGTGCACGAACAGGTGTTCTTGATGAACTCCTACAACTTCATGACCCCCATCGATGAATCCACCACCCGCTACTACTGGTTCCAGGTGCGCAACTTCGACCAGGACAACGAGGAAGTCTCGCGCCAGTTCGATGAGGACGTACGTCACGCTTTCGCCGAAGACCGCGTGGTGCTCGCCGCCGTCCATCAAGGCATGGCCAACAAGTGCAGCCCCAATATCGACCTGGCCTCCGACTCGGGACCCCTGCGTTTCCGGCGTAACCTGGCCAAATTGATTGCCCAGGAACAACCTGCGGACTTGATCCCGCTGGTACAGGCCAGACCGCAAACAGCGGGGGTTTGAGATGAGCAGCCAACCCCAAGGTTTCAAGGCTTGGCGGGTGATCGAGAAAACGCCGGAAAGCGCGGTCATTACCTCCTTCGTCCTCGCGCCGCAGGACGGTCCTGCACCCATGGACTTTCGTCCGGGGCAGTTCCTCACGGTGCGGCTGGTGTTGGGCGACGGCACTCGAGTGCTGCGTAACTACAGCGTCAGTGCCTTCACGGACAACCCGCTCCAGGTACGAATTTCGGTCAAGCGTGAACCCGCCCCGTTCGATCGCCAAGACCTGCCGGCCGGACAAGGTTCCAACCACCTGCACGACGGCGTGCGGGTTGGCGACGTACTCGACATCGCAGGCCCATCCGGCACCTTTGTGCTGGACGAGCAAAGTCCAAGGCCGGTGGTGCTGTTCAGCGGCGGCGTCGGTTTGACGCCCATGCTGAGCATGCTGCATCGCCTGAGCGGCCAGTCGATGCGCCCGGTGCACTTTCTGCACGCCTGCGAAAACGGCGCGGTGCATGGGTTTCGCGATGAAGTGCTGGCCCTGGCCGACCGGCGCCCGGGCATTGAAGTGCACTTCTGTTATCGCAATCCGAGCGAGGCGGATCGTGACCGCTTTCACAGCCAGGGCCTGATTAGTCGCCAAACCCTGCAAAGCCTGCTGCCGTTGGACGACTATGATATCTACCTGTGCGGCCCCAGACTTTTCATGCAGGCCAACTGGCGGCTGTTGCGCAGCCTTGGGGTGGCCCGCGAACGAATTCATTACGAGTTTTTTGGCCCGGCGACGGTGCTTGAGGAAGACGACGTCAGTCCAGCGCCGCCACCTGAGCCGACGCTGAGCGAACCTGTGGCAAAGGACGGTGCCGTAAGTGTCTGCTTCATGCCGTCCGGCACCCGCGTAGCCTGGGATGAAAACTGCCATTCATTGCTCGAATTGGCCGAACAGGCGGGCCTGACTCCGGCGTTCAATTGCCGGGCGGGCTTGTGCAATACCTGCCAGGTGAGCTTGCGCGAAGGTACGGTCGAGTACTTCGACGACCCGCTGGACGCTCCGCAAAACGGTGACATCCTGTTGTGCTGCACGCGGCCCACCAGTGCGATCACGGTGCAACTGCGCCAATAGTAAGCGCTGTAGGCGAAGTCGGCCGCGTGTCTGATGCTGGGCGCGAAAAATCAGATCCAATATTTGGGTACCCGTCTTGGCTATAAGCGTCAGGGCATGGCGCCCAGCAGTTGAGCGCGCTTCTTCGAGGTTGCTGCGGTGATCGGCGACCACCGCCACGTCAACACCGCGTTGCTTGGCGGCAACCAGCGCTCGGGTAACGTCTGGACTGGTGAAGACGTACGCAGCAACGCGGATAGAGCTGGTGGCCGCGTAAATGGTGCGCAAGACTAGTTTCTGTGCAGAGCCCTCGGGCTAGAAACCGACCTCGATGCGACGGCTTGCGTCGCCCTCGTTGTCAGCAGCCAGGGCCAGCACTTGCAGGCTGCCCCCCGCGACCAGTGCCATCGTCAACGCCAGTGGCTTGAAAACTCTAGAAACCATGTTCTACAGGCCCCCAAATATCGTTGGCCTTTTTAGTCAAACCCTCATCGTCCTTGCAGGACTCATCAGTCTCCCCCCGTGCGGCTTTCGTGCGCGAAGGACTGAAATGTCCGTGCTTGTAACGCTTGATACTGAAATATTTCTGGATGTACTTGTCGCAGTCACCATCGCGGGTCATGCCAAGTAGACAAAGAACAGCACCGCAAGCGTCGGGGTTACTGTCATGGCCATAGGGCGGCTGGACCGGTTCATCAGCAACGGCTGGACCTGACAGCAATAACGCTCCCAGCAAAAAAACGGATGGAAGTTTTTGCATAAATCCCCCTTTTCTCGCGTGCGAGAAATTCAATTGATGATCTGTACGAAAGATGGCTCGACTTGCGCTTGCCCTTGGCCGGATGCCAGCGCAGCGGCTGGTTTGGGATCAGCGAAGCGTTGGAACTGTTCAACCGGCGCGGCATCGCCAGTGTCCAGCGCAACTTGAATCCTTGACTGCTCAGGGCTAGCCGGTTGCATCGCAGCCTGTTGAGCGGGTTGCGGTGCCTGGCCGTTTTCGTCGGTCACAATCATCCATGGGTCACTATGTTTTGACGAAGCTGTACGAGCGCGCACAGGCGTTTTTCGTGCCCCTGGTTATGCAACCGCTACGGGTATCGCCTCATCGCCTGCAGTGGCCTCCACAGCAGGCACAATCGGATCAGCACTCGAAGGATTCAGGGCACCGACCACAACTTTCTGCACGTAGGACAGATCACCCTCTTTGTCCGGGCGATAACCACGTACAGGGTTCCCGCTGTAGTACATCGAGAGCGAGTCGCGCAGGGCTTCTTGTGGGTTCGGATTCGCGGTCAGGGCTTTGGTGTAGTTCTTGACCATCAGCTCGCTAATCGCCTGCAGGTTGCGGCACGGCTCAAACGCTTGGGCGTAGCTCAGGCCGAGAGCCCGCATGTTCGTCACCAGGAGCTGGCCAATACCGACCGAGAAAGGGGATGTAAGCCGGAACCCCAGAAATTTCCGTCACCCTAGTTGGGTGGGCTCAACACTCGTGTCACCAGCTACCTTCTGGAGAATCGAGCTCGGCCATCCCTCCCTGGACGGGCATCGCTCGACGATGTTCAACGGCTCCCTCACGGGGCCGTCGTTTTGTGGGGGCTATTCCATCCACAAGTCGTCGAGGTTCTTGAAGTTCCAGAGCGTCGGGTCTTCGGGGCCAGTGATACTGTCCTTGCAACTCGTGGCCGCCAGGTCGATGGTCTGCATCGGGATCGGCTCTCTCGAGCGTAGCGAGAAGAACACGCGAACCTTGGGAGTCAGCAGTGATTCCATTCCCGGCTCAACGACAACGGCCAGACGCTGAGAGGACAGGCGAACCAAGGAGCCGACGGGGTAGATGCCCACGGCCTTGACGAAGGCGTGGAAGATGCGTTTGTCGAAATGGCCCTCCCACTTGGCCATCTGCCGCATCGCCGCGGACGGGTCCCACGGCTTTTTGTAGGCTCGCTCCGACGTCACGGCATCATAGACGTCGCAGATTGCGCCCATGCGGGCCAGGAGTGAAATGGCGTCACCGGCCAAGCGATCCGGGTAGCCGGTTCCGTCGATCTTCTCGTGATGGTGCAGGGCAATGTCCACCACCCCGGGCTCGGCCCCGCCTGCGCGCAGCATCTTTGCGCCCTCCACAGGGTGGCGCTTCATGATGGCGAACTCGGCATCGGTGAGCTTGCCTGGTTTGTTAAGCACTTCCAGCGGCATCGCGGCCTTGCCTAGGTCGTGCATCAGTCCGCCGATGCCAGCCAGGCGCGTTTGCTCCTCGTCTAGATCGAGATGCCGGGCCAGCGATAGCATCAGGGCGCAGACGGCAACCGAGTGCAGGTAGGTGTAATCGTCGTGCGTTTTGATGCGTGCGACGCTGATGAGGGCATGAGGTTGGCGCAGCACCGAGGCAGCGATTTCTCCGACCAGCGGCAACGTCGTGCTTGGGTCGACGGCCTTGCCAAGCCGGGCTTCCTGGAACATGTCCATGACTTGGGACTTGGCCGCAAGACAGAGTTTCCGTGCATAACACATTTCGCTCTCCATTGAGGTTGCGCCGTCACTTTTCTTGCTTAGTGGACTAGACGGCAGAGATTGCTCCTCCGACAATTCTCTGGGCTCTGGGCTCTGGGCTCTGGGCTCTGGGCTCTCTGGGCTCTCTGGGCTCTCTGGGTCGACTTGGCTTTTGGCCAAGTCGACCCAGACCTCCCCGACGCCACATTCTCGAATGGCAGAGAGATCCTGAGGCTCGGTCAGCAGGAAGCTGCCGCGCCAGAATGGGTGTCGAACCCAAGAGCCGGCGAGCTTGTGGATGTACATGCCGAGACGAAGCTCGGATACGGGAATGCGTTTTACCAACTTATTTTCCTTTCTGAGTTGGGTGGTTAGGCGTGCGCCGAGGCTGGCACCCAGCGGTAGAGCGGAGGTAAGGTCACGCCAAGATTCTTGGATCAGCCGGAACCGCCGAAATTTCCGTCAGCCGATCAACATGGCTTTGTCTCGCGCTCGGTCGATGCGTTCCTGCATCGCCTGCATGACTTCTTCGTGGGTGTACGACTTGGCGTTGGGGTCGTCGGCCTCTCGGAGAGCTTCCTCGACCTCGCGGGTCATCCGCGCATATTCTTCCGGCCACAGCGCTTGCTCCATGCGCAGCGACGCCTGCCCAAGCAGGTGCAGCAGGCCGAACAGCCGCATGTCATTGGTGGCGACGACGTGCTCTCGAATCCGCTCCTGGATCACCTCGCAGGCCCGATGCGCCTCTGGCGTCGCCGTGCCCTCGTAGCCGGCTGGGAGTTCTGCTTCTTCAGCGATTCGCGCCCAAGCGATAGCCAGCGCCTCGATGGTGGACAGGTTCATTTGCTCATCCACTTGCGCAGCAGACGCTTTTTCAGGGAGGCGCGCTCTTGCGGATTGCGTCCCTTGTGGTTGGCAATGCGATCCGCCGTGGCGGCCTGGCGCTTGATGGGCCAGTAGGAGCGGCCATCCTTACCCATCGACCAGACGTTGCTGACCTGGTTTTCCAGTAGAGGCAGATGGGCGCATAGAGCTTCCGGCGACGCGCTGGCCAGCGCGGTGCGCTCGTGGGTTCGCCAGCGCTGATGCCAGAGTTTCTTGTCCTCGCGCTCGCTACGGCAGGTCGTGTGCCCAACGATGGGCGTTTTGCGGCGGCTGCGGCTCATGATGTGGTTGTCTCCAAGAACATTCAGGACAGGCTTTCTGGGTAGAGCGCCGTCAACCGGGACAGGGTTTCTTGCACTTGTTCCAGCGAGGTCATCAGATGATCAACCTGATCCTGAAGATCCACGGCGAGATCAAATAGCTCAGCCACTCGGCTGCGTGATCTCTCGTTGAACGCGGCCATTGCCAGTTGATGCAGCTTCAACAGGTCGGTGCGCAGTTGCGGAGGTGCGCCGTCTGCGCTGTCATTCAAATCGCCGCGCAGCACGTCCACGGCATCGACTGCACGCAGCAGTGCCGTGGTATCGAAATTCTCGGGAGTCAGTTCGTCCCATTCGTCGTCGGTGATGCGGGCTGCCATCAGGAGGGCTCCGATTAAGCGGTTGCGAGCGTTAGATGCCCGATCGGCTCGGCTGCTGGCCGTACCTTGATTTCGATGTCGTAGCCGAGGCGATTCAGACAATCCATCAGCTTGCGTTCGGATAGATTGGTGAAGTCGCCGCGCATCATGCCCGACACCTTCGGTTGCGGGATGCCCATGCGTTTGGCCGCCGCTTGTTGAGTCAGCCCAAGGGCGCGCATGGCCCTCCTGATCTCGACCACCAGGCCGGTCTTGATCTTGAGCTTTTCAGCGTCAGGCAGTCCAAGGTCGGCAAAGACGTTGCCCGAGCTGCGCTGAACCTCGACGCCTTCAATGATTCGTTTTTGCATTTCGTAGCTCCTGTGCCAATACCTCGGCCACCTTCAGCCGAGCGCGGATGATGTCCATGTCGGCCTTTGGCGTGGCGATTCCGCTCTTGCTCTTCTTCTGGAAGCAGTGCAGGACGAACACCGCTTCCGCAAACTTGACCGTGTATACCGCTCGATAGGTGCCGCCGGCATCGTCTTCGACGACCTCCAGCACGCCGGCACCACCGAACCCCTTGAGCACCTTTGCTGCGTCATCCTGATCGCCTATCTGCGCCAACGAGAGCGCGTAACCGAAACGGCGACGCACGTCGGACGGCAACGCCATCAAATCCTTGTGGCTGCTCGCGATCCATTCGAGCGGTTTTTCTTTGTTTGTCATGACGGAATTTTATACCTGTTCAGGTAATGATGTAAACGCGGCAACCTCAAGGAGGTGTCGTAAAACATTTGTTTTGCGACAGGCTGTCAGCCGCCGCTGTGCTACCTGTGCAACACCCCCTCAAAAATGTACGGAAAACTCTATCGCTATTCACTATTATGCGGAAACCTGTTTTTGATGGTTATCCGCCTATGTTGGTTGGCTACATGCGCGTGTCGTCGGACTCCGACCGCCAGAGCACGGACTTGCAGCGCGACGCGCTGCTCGCCGCCGGCGTCGATCCGCGTCACCTGTTTGAGGATCGTGCCTCTGGCGCGAAGGATGACCGTGCCGGCTTGGCGCGGGCGCTTGAGTTCGTTCGAGCCGGCGATGTGCTGGTGGTGTGGAAACTCGACCGGCTCGGTCGCTCGCTGTCGCACCTGCTCGCCATTGTGACTTCGCTCAAGGACAAGCGGGTGGCGTTCCGCTCGCTGACAGAGAACCTGGACACTACGACGCCCTCGGGCGAATTCCTGTTCCAGGTGTTCGGTGCGCTCGCGCAGTACGAGCGCGCCTTGATTCAGGAGCGCGTCGTCGCGGGCTTGGCCGCCGCACGCAAACGCGGCCGGATCGGCGGCCGGCCGCAGGCGATCACTGGTGAGAAGCTGGACGCCATCGTCGCCGCGCTCGATGGCGGCATGTCTAAGGCGGCGGTGTGCCGCAACTTCAATGTCAAGCGCACTACGTTGATCGAAACATTGACGCGAGCAGGTTGGCGTGGTGCGGGAAGGACGGTCGATGAGCAACAAGAATAAGCTACTCACCGTCTTTTCTGACGCAGAGCAGGAAGCCTTGTACGGCCTACCGGACTTCGACGATGCTCAGCGGCTGGAATACCTGGCGTTGGCCGAATCTGAACTGGCGTTCGCCAGCAGCCGGCCTAGCCTGCAGGCCCAAGTCTATTGCGTCTTGCAGATCGGCTACTTCAAGGCCAAGCATGCTTTCTTCCGCTTCGATTGGCATGAGGTCGAGGACGATTGCGCCTTCGTGCTGAGTCGCTATTTCCACGGCGAAGCGTTCGAACGCAAGGCGATCACCAAGCATGAGCACTACAGCCAGAGGGGTCAGATCGCCGAACTGTTCGGCTACCGGTCGTGGGCGGCTAGCTTCCTGCCGCAACTGGCACAGCAGGCTGAACAGATCGTGCGGCGCGACGTAATGCCAGGATTCGTGGCCGCCGAACTGATCGTTTGGCTCAGCGAGCACAAAATCATCCGGCCCGGCCACACCACCTTACAAGAGCTGGTCAGTGAAGCCCTGTCCACCGAACGCAGGCGCTTGGGCGGCTTGCTGGCAGAAGTGTTGGACGAATCGGCCAAAGCTGCGCTGGGCCAGCTCCTGGTGCGTGACGACACCCTGTCTCAACTGGCAGCGCTCAAGCAGGACGCTAAAGATTTCGGCTGGCGTCAGATGGCAGGGGAGCGCGAGAAGCGCGCCACGCTGAAGTCCTTGCACGGGATCGCCAAGGCGCTGCTGCCCAAGCTCGGCATCTCGCAGCAGAACCTGCTGTACTACGCGAGCCTGGCGAACTTCTATACCGTCCATGACCTGCGCCACCTGAAGGCGGAGCAGACCCGGCTCTACCTGCTGTGCTATGCCTGGGTACGTTACCGGCAGCTCACCGACAACCTGGTCGACGCGATGGCCTTCCACATGAAAAAACTTGAGGACGAGAGCCGCACGGGTGCGAAACAGTCCTTTGTCGCCGAACAGCTGCGACGCCATCAGGAAACGCCGCAGGTTGGCCGCCTGCTGTCGCTGTACGTGGACGACAGCGTGGCCGATCCGACGCCGTTCGGCGAGGTGCGCCAACGCGCCTACAAAATCATGTCCAGGGAATTGCTGCAAAACACGGCGCAGCGCATGAGCGTCAAGCCACTGAACAAACTGGCGCTGCACTGGCAGGCGGTGGACGGCCTGGCCGAACGCATTCGACGCCATCTACGGCCGCTGTACGTCGCGCTCGACTTCGCCGGCACGGCCCCCGATAACCCATGGCTCGCGGCGCTGACTTGGGCCAAGAGCGTGTTCGCCAAGCAGCAGCGCCTATCACAACGGCCACTCGACGAATGTCCGGCGGCAACGCTGCCGAAACGCTTGCGTCCGTACCTGCTGATGTTCGATGCCGAAGGCACGCCGACAGGCCTGCATGCCGATCGTTACGAATTCTGGCTTTACCGTCAGGTCAGGAAACGCTTCCAGGCGGGCGAGCTCTACATTGACGACAGCTTGCAGCACCGGCATTTGTCCGACGAGTTGGTTTCGATGGACGAGAAAGCCGCCGTGCTCGCGCAGATGGACATCCCCTTCCTGCGGCAGCCGGTCAGTGCCCAGCTCGATGCACTGGCGGCCGAGTTGCGTGCGCAATGGGTGGCGTTCAATCGCGAGCTGAAACAGGGCAAGCTGACGCACCTGGAATACGACAAGGACACGCAGAGACTGACCTGGCGCAAGCCCAAGGGGGAGAACCAGAAGGCGCGCGAGCAAGCTCTCTACGAGCAACTGCCATACTGCGATGTCGCCGACGTGTTTCGCTTCGTCAACGGCCAGTGCCAGTTCCTGTCGGCGCTGACACCATTGCAGCCACGCTATGCGAAGAAGGTAGCCGACGCCGACAGTCTGATGGCGGTGATCATTGCCCAAGCCATGAACCACGGCAACCAGGTTATGGCACGTACCAGCGACATCCCGTACCACGTCCTGGAGAGTACCTACCAGCAGTACCTGCGCCAGGCGACGCTACATGTGGCCAACGATTGCATCAGCAACGCCATCGCCGCACTGCCGATCTTCCCGCATTACTCGTTCGACCTCGATTCGTTGTACGGTGCCGTTGATGGGCAGAAATTCGGCGTCGAGCGACCAACTGTGAAGGCGCGCTACTCGCGCAAATATTTCGGCCGCGGCAAGGGCGTCGTCGCCTACACGCTGCTGTGCAATCACGTGCCGTTGAACGGCTACCTGATAGGCGCACACGAGTACGAGGCTCACCACGTGTTCGACATCTGGTACCGCAACACGTCGGACATCGTGCCGAGCGCGATCACCGGCGACATGCACAGCATCAACAAGGCCAACTTCGCCATCCTGCACTGGTTCGGACTTCGTTTCGAGCCGCGCTTCACCGACCTCGACGACCAGTTGCAGGAGCTGTATTGCGCCGATGATCTGGCATTGTACGAGAAATGCCTGATCCGGCCGGCTGGCCAGATCGACCGGCAACTCATCGTCGGTGAGAAGGCGAACATCGACCGAATCGTCGCCACACTGGGCCTGAAGGAAATGACGCAGGGCACGCTGATCCGCAAGCTGTGCACCTATACGGCGCCGAACCCGACGCGGCGCGCAATCTTCGAGTTCGACAAGCTCATCCGCAGTATCTACACACTGCGCTACCTGCGCGACCCGCAACTGGAGCGTAATGTTCACCGCTCGCAGAACCGCATTGAGTCCTATCACCAGCTACGCTCGACCATCGCCCAAGTCGGTGGGAAGAAGGAATTGACCGGCCGCACCGACATCGAAATCGAGATCAGCAACCAGTGCGCCAGGCTGATCGGCAACGCGATCATCTTCTACAACTCGGCGATCCTGTCCCTGCTGCTGACGAAGTACGAGGCAGCTGGCAATGCCAAGGCGCTGGCGTTGATCACGCAGATGTCGCCAGCGGCCTGGCGGCACATCCTGCTGAACGGGCATTACACCTTCCAGACTGACGGCAAGTTCATCGACCTGGATGCGCTCGTGGCGGGACTGGAGCTGGGCTGACGGAAATTTCTGGGATTCCGGCGTACAACCCC
>NZ_JBUZRB010000015.1:0-63967 GCF_055407105.1 Pseudomonas sp. C321
GTCGGGACGCATCATGGTTGCTGGCTCCTGAAAGAGATCGGGAGCACAGCTTCAGGCTTCAACTAGCGGATTTAAATGTGGGCACGGTGGATCGCTTACTAAGGAACAACCCTTACTCCCATTCGAAAAAGCCGGCAACAGTCGGCTTTTTTAGGCGCTAGCCGTGATGGCCAGACTGCTCAATCGAATACCATTTTCACCCACAGAATCCAGACGACCAGTTCAGACGCACGATCTTACCCAAGGTGCTGAGCTGGCAGTCCGGTTATATGAAGGTAACGTCATCCTTCACGTCTATTGACACTCAGTAAAGGGTCTGAAATTTCCTCTAGGCGGACAAGCATAAGTACCTTATATGCGTGTGAATTATGATCAATATGATTTTAACTATCCGGGTTAAGATGTCTGAACTAATTAGATTAACCTGCCGTAACGAGTCGATACGGATGCATTTGAAATGCCTAGGACCGAAGTCACTGATTGAGCATTACACTGCAATCAGCGCCTTTACATGATCTCAAAACCATACTTTTTAAAAAGTTATGATTTCAGGTGATGACCTTAGCGCTCCGAGCTAGGTAAGCTCGCAGCAACATCACGAAAAGCCAATAAAGCAGCTTCAAGATGATCGATAATTTCCAGCTGTAACACATCAGGAGCTGGTAAGTTTTCAAGGCTATCTAGGGTACGATCCTTGAGCCAGAAAACATCAAGACTTGCCTTGTCTCGTGCGATTAAGCTTTCGTAGCTGTAATACTTAAAACGTTCAGTCTCTAGACGATCGTTTCTATTTTTCGGGTTGTAACAGGCAATGAAATCGCGTAAATCCTCAAGCTTTAACGGTCGAGTTTTCAGCGTAAAGTGTTGATTAGTTCGCAGATCATAAAACCATATGCCTTTGGTATGCGTCTTTCCATCCTTGGGTTTTGCGTCGAAAAACACCACATTTGACTTTACTCCATGAGCATAAAAAATTCCGGTAGGCAGCCGAAGAATTGTGTGTACGTCGCATGTTTCCAAAAGCTTTTTTCGAATTTTCTCCCCTGCACCACCCTCAAACAATACATTATCCGGCAATACTACAGCCGCTTTACCTTTTACATTCAACATCGCGACGATATGTTGCAAAAAATTCAATTGTTTATTTGAAGTCGTATCCCAGAAATCTGGACGCTCATAGGTGAGTGCATCCTTATATTCCTCACCTTCCTCGTTGGTAATAGTCATACTGCTTTTCTTACCAAAAGGGGGATTAGCCAAAACATAATCAACAAGTATCTTTGGCTCGCTGATCAATGCATCGGAACGATCTACGGAGGGTTCGCCAACTAGTTCGCCGATGTTATGCAAAAATAGATTCATGAGGCAAAGACGACGTGTATTAGGAACAATCTCATTGCCGTGGAAAGTTTCGTCGCGAAGAAACACTTTTTGTTTGGCAGTAAGTTTAGGTGTTTCGTAGTTTAGCCATTCCGAATTATGCTTTAACCAATCCCCCGTACCGCTCAACCATTCATTGGCCACCAAAAAAAACCCGCCAGTACCGCAAGCTGGATCGGCAATTGTTTTGAGCGGTAGCGGACGCAAACAGGCAACCATAGCTTGAATCAAGGCACGAGGGGTGAAGTACTGACCAGCGCCGCTCTTTGTGTCTTCCGCATTCTTTTGAAGTAGGCCTTCATACAAATCACCTTTGGCATCGGTGTTCATATCTATCCAGCTTTCAGCATCAATCAACTGCACTAGACGCGCGAGCTTTGCGGGATCTTGGATCTTATTTTGGGCCTTGAGAAAAATTGCACCCAACATACCTGGTTGCTGACCGAGCCTGTGCAAGATATCAAGATAATGCGTCTCTAAAGGCTCACCCATTTTACTGCGCAGGCTGGCCCAGTCATAAGCCTTGGGAATTTGGGTCTCACGTAGCTCGGCTCCTTCAGAGTATTCATGCGCCATTTTTAGAAATAGCAGATAAGTTAGCTGCTCCAGATAATCGCCATATCCCACGCCATCATCACGCAGGGTATGACAAAAATTCCAGATTTTCTGGACCAGGGTGGATGTGTTCATTATTTCTTAAATCCTCAAGCACACTGCAGCAGGTCTTCAACCCAAGGTTTATCTCTGTAACCGTCGACTATGCGCCGGGCAAATACTGAGAACTCAGCTCTTTCACCTAATGCTCGACAGATGCTTTCTGTAAATTTCGAAAAAGCTAATTCCAATTTCGGGTCGCCCTGATCCACCTCGTTATAAATTGCATCCGCGCCGTCTATCCAATCTTTGATTTGAAGGGCCAGCTGGCGTCGTGACTCCACTAGATCTGGATGGTCCAGATGGTAGTAGTGAATGGACTGCTCTGCTCTCGAAAATCGTTTCGGTTGGCTTGGATATTTTGCACATGCGGCACCATCATCACGGAAATCCAATAGACCCGGATCGGACCCACAGCACGGATCTAAGAGAACCTCATCTTCAATATTTAATTCTAGGAGATTAGTAGCCCGACGAGTATTAAATAACGGGAAGTGGTCTCCTTTTCCTGCCGACTCACCCGTTTCTGGGTTATTCCGAATGCTATTGCAGAAAGTGCACGCGTAACGAAAATTAGATAATTTAAACGCAAGCCAAGGATACAGACTTTTTGGGCGATAGTGATCTACAGCATTATCTGATCTTTCCTGTCTTGCCTCACAGTACCAGCACTTACCGTTAGAAACAGCCTTGAGTCGGGCCTTGGCATTCGCCCACACCCGGGAGTAATCACTTGATTTACCCCCGTTCACAACAGCTACCTCGGCAGCAGCTGCACTAATATTCCATTGAGCGTCAGCAGCAATTTTAGCCAGATCAATTCTCCGCATTATTGCTTGCCTCCTCAGATTTCACTTTCTCTAACGCGATTTGAATAAGTTCCTTAGCCCTTTCTCTGCGCTCGGTTGATGGTAGTTGCTCTATCTGTTTATCTGCTGATAGTTGACCATCGCTGCTGTATCTGGCGCGTAAATACTCTTCGAAGATAGGATCCCGCATTGAGTACCTAAATCCGTAACCATCCAGTTCAATGTTTATTTCTTCAAGACGATCACAATCTGCTTTTGAAAGCGGTTGATCGCCTAATGTCAGCGATCGTTTCTCCTCTAAGAGAGCTTGGGTGTGGGAATCTAGAGAGGATGCCAAACCAAACATGTCACTGGTAACAATACCTGCATACCCCATACCGCGAGGATCAAATTCGGGCATCCGCGCCTCAACCCGACGTGACACCTCATCACGCTTGAGGATTTGAACCTGTCGCTTAACCAACTCTGCAATCGCTAAAGGATTATGAGTTGTCAAAACAATATGACTCGTCGTCGCATCTTTTTCGTCGCTGCTAACAAGATCCTGAAGGTACTTCAGGTAATTAGCTGACCAACTTGGATTTAAATGTGTGTCCGGCTCGTCAAGTAAAAACAAGCTCTCCTCTTCAGCTGTAAACCTTAACAGCCCCAACACTGTAAGAAACTGTTGTTCACCCTCACTCAACTCTCGAAAAGTCACACTCCCATCGTTTTTCTTCAGCCGCACGCGGATACGAACTTCCTCGATCAGCTCAGAAACATAGGTACTCTCAAGGTCTCTAAAAAAATTAGTCGGAGACTGGCTTCCAACCAACTCCCGAAGAGCGGCAATATCCTTAACAAATAGATAAAGAAACTCTGTACTTTCTTCATTCCATAACGTTGTAGAAACTTTCCGCGTCGTCCGAAATGGCGCGAGTGAAATATTATGCAGACGATTTAAGAACTTTTGAACGACGCCTTTTGCGCCCCACAAACGGTCATCTCCATCACTCTCAGCTAATTTACGCTTACCTCGGCGCTTACTCCAACTTGGCTGTTTTAGGACAAAAAGAACAGACTCAATGCCTTCATTTGGATCAAGTCCTAAGTGGTCATCTAAGAACTGACGAACAGCATCAGATTGTTGAATTAAAAATGCTAATAAAACGAATTGACTATGAACCGGAAGCGCGTAAAAAAGCCGCTTCATCCCCGGATCCTCACCACTTGGATTACGCAATTTACTATCGTAGCTTTCCAAATAAGGACGAAACACATCGTGCATGCGCTTGCTTTCACCAGAGTAGTAACTAAATACGTAATGGGGTAAATTCAGACGCTCTTCTGCGAGGAAAGCAGCTAGTTTAATAGGTTTCCCAAGAAACGGTGATGAAGGTTCCTCGCTTATTAAACAGGGTGCTGTGTCTTCCCCATTTATTTCTTCAGCATTCGTAGCAATATGGATAATAAGAGGGTCTTTTTCTCGATCCGGATCGGCATCAATGTGAATATGTCGTACAGCCTCTCCAGCTCCCATACGATATGCGAGCCTAAAAGCGAACTCAGACGTACGCTTTTTACAAATTAGGTCCCGAAAAATTATAGCAAGCGCTTCTAAAACGTTAGATTTACCAGTACCGTTCCAACCAATCACCACAGTTACCCAATGGTCTTGATCAAAATCGATCGTGACATCTTTGAGGTTTTTAAATTGGTGAGTAGGGCTGTTTTTAGCGCTACCTATTGTTAATTTATCGAGCCGCATAGTCAGGCCGCCGCTACTATTTTTAAGCGGTCATATATCTTGCGGCCATGCTCATCGATTACTGGCTCGACCGTCAACTGTTGAGATTTATCAAGCTCACGGAGCTCGGCATATAATGCCTCGATATCCTCGGTGCGCGCGCCATTAGCTACTCCGCATAAGAGAAATGCCTCCTGTGTGGTTAGCCAATCATCTGCTTCTTTAAGAACCTCAATTAGTTTTTTAGCCACGCTGACAATCTCCTTTTTTGCCTTACTTTTGCGCTGCTTCGGTTGTTTTTCTCGCATTTCTCGATCTACACGAATATGTGCAAGCAACACGCTAGCCTGTTCGTCGTTTGGGTCTTGTGGCACTAGCTGTCCGAAAAACGCTGCCTTCAATATGTTTTGACGTTGGGCCGCGGCTTGTTTGAGAGATATCCGAATTGTTTGCTCTTGATCATTAGAAGCAGTCAGGGCACCACTCAAAAGAGCAACAATTTGTTGTTGTTCTCGGTATGGGGGTAAAGGAATGCAAACCCGTTCAAGAATTTCCAGATTGATATTTTTCTGAGCTGTAGCTGGAGCTTCATCTTCTAGTTTTTGCTGGACCGTTCGCATGAAGTATTCAACGAAACTCGTAGACACCTCAGAATTAACAGGTAAGAAACCAACCACACTATCAGGAAAGCAGGCTTCGATTGCTAAAATTGCAGTCTGGCCGATATTGGCAGCGATAGTTATACAAATTGTACCCTTTGGCCAGAGCCTGCTTTGAGCAAGACCCGCCTCACTATAACTTGCATCGACAGTAGTGATGTAGGTGTCAGCATGGCGAATATCACCAGTTTGCACAAAAGGATAAGGACCGCCATAGAGATGTGGTGCATTTCTGGGCCGGTGTTTTGAACGCCCCCGGTCCAAATATCCAATTTGAGACAATGTTGCCCAAACCCACCCGCGCGGTAATTCTGGCAGGCTATTAGTGTCGGGAGAAATTGGCTCAGGGTATTTATTCTTCCAATCTCTCGGAGGGGTCTTGCTTTGTTTCTGAAACTTCTCGAGCTGCTTTGCTTCCCAGCAAACGCGACTTTCAATGAGTATTCGACGTAGCAACTCGCTACCGGTTTCAATTCCTGGGTTTTGTGTGCGCCAGTCTCTACTAAGTGAGCCGTTTATTCCCGATTGCAGTAGCGACTTTCTATATTGATTATTTTTTTTATGCGCAGCGCTTAGTTCGGCTATACCTGCTTCGAGGTCAGTGAGTAACTCTTCCACTTTAGCAACTATTCGATTTTGCTCTTCCCTTGGAGGAACGAGAAGAGGCCAGCCCTTTACGATTCCCAATGAGATATTAGGTTGAGCGCCACCTTTTCCAGCGTCTATAAATCCCTGAGTCTGCGACAGCAAGAAATAATATAAATACTCGGAGCTCACAGCATCAGGTACTGCTACAGCGCAAGCTTGATTCGTAGCCGCCTCAATTCCTAGGATAGATGCCTTTCCAATAGTTGCACCATACATTGCGACGGCAACGGAGCCAGAGGGGAATAATTTTGCGCTAGAAGAACTTAATGCCTCTTCTGAAATATGCTCCTCTGCTTCTGTTAGTATGCGCGGGCCTAGTTCGCCCGTTTTGAACCAGGGGATACTCCCCAAGTAAAAGCCTGGATTAGCTCTTGATGGTGTTCCACCAGACGACCAAACTGCTACATCATTAAGGGTAGCGGAGGTCCAACCCATAGGTAGTTTTACTTCACTCACGCTAACAGCTCCTTATACTTCGATGAATGCAACCGAACAATCCATTTAATTATGTATTCAAATTTTATGGAACAATAAAATTCCGCTTCGTTTCGCGAGTTTTTTTCGCAAACTAAGCCGGTCGACCTACTCGTAACCTCATTCAAAAACATTCGCAAACAGCGGCTATTGCGCCACTTAAGACTTAGGGTAGAGTAGCGATCATCCTGCGCCGAGTGCTCAGTCACTCCTAATAGTTTTAAACTAAAAACGAATGAGTAACCGTTGGTTTCGAAGAGCATTATTCGAGCACCACAAGGAACTCTGTTGCCAACGCAACAGGCTCAATCTCACGCATATTTCGATTGAGCATCACTAAGCCGTAACCCGCCATCATCCTGAGAGTACGTGAAAGGTTTGGAACCTTACGTCCGCTGAGTTCAGCTAGTTCAGTAATGGATTTAGGGTGACGCTCGTGGATAGTTCGTAGAAGCGCGCGATTTTCATCAGAGAGCACTGCTGCAAGCGACGCCATTGAGGAGAACCAGACAGTAGGTTCGACGTCACCTTTGAGCTCAGGGGTAGGCTCACCTGGCCGGCAGACTCCAGCAACACAGCGGTTCATCGTACAGGCTCAAATGGCGTTGGGAAGGAGCGAACTTTATCAGTCATTGATAAGCATCGTCGAGCCGTTACACCGGTAAAATCGAAAGGCTCTACGTTGCGTGAATAAGCAGGAATGCTTGCGATTGGCCGAAAGCGGTCCGAGCGGCATCCGAGAGGCAGAGCCGGCGGGCATGTCTATCATCCTGTAACACAATTTACCTCTGTAACACGGGATAAAAAATGCTTCCCTTCGGTGTTACATAAAATATAATCAATAAAATCAATATCTTAACTGATGACGTAACACTAGTAACACGCGTAACACAATTTTTAGCTACGCCCCCTTGTACCCCGCCAGAGCGGAAGCCTTCCGCGATAGAAACACCCTCACGACAACGGAGCATCTAAATTTCGTTTGCACTCCTGAGAGGTCGGTTCAGATACGGAGTTGGAAACCCGCGAGCTCAATTGATTGACCGAGGAAAAATCTGTTAACAAGCACCCAAATAGTGCCGGGGCCCCTGAGGATCTCCCTCGACACGGGGCGAGGAACCCGCGCGTTCGTGTTAGCGGATGGATTTTTTAAGTTGGTTGACAGGTTGACACCCATCACCGTGGTTGACGCCATGCAGGTGTTCACTATCCGCAACAGATACAGCCACCTTTACCGAAGCTGTAACGATGGCCTTTTTTCTTCAAGATCTTTTCAATTTCAACGATTGAAATTTCAGTAACTTCCGGTACCTCCCACTAACTCGATCCCGCGGGTTTCATGCCCCGTGTACTCAGGATATCGTCAGGGTCCCCAGCACCTTTTTCTGCAACCCACCCGAGATCTCAGATGAGTAACCTCCAGAACCTAATCGTAAATGCCCGATCCGGCTTAGCTCTCGACGAAAAAATCTCTGATGACAGTTGGCAGGCAATCGCTAAGCAATGCGGTGCCGCTGAGATCGAAGAAATCGAACAGCGTATCGTCAGCTTACGAGCCGAGTTAGAAACGGTTGAGGAGTGGGACGGAGATACCCAAGATGACATACACCTCGCAATTTACAGCTTCACCCAATTACTGAAGGCAGAGAAGGCACGGTAGTTGTGCTGGTGGCGAAAGAACCACAGGATTCAACGTGGAGAGGCCATTGAATACAGCGAGTCACCCATCGGGATCTCGGTCACGAGGAGCTTCGATGAAGCCTTCACGAAGACCGTTAACGGCGTCAGCACACTGCGCCCTGTATGCCCACGTGTATGCCTAACCGACGAACCACCAAAGAAACCCAATAAATACGGGCATCTTACTACCCAGTTCAAACGACGCCGGGGCACCAGATACAGACAAAAAAGCCCCAGGTCGAAAGACCTGGGGCTTTTTTGTCGCCGCCGTTTACTTATGGTTTTTGCAACGCCTCCAACCGAGCCGGCAAGTCTTCCTGGGGAAAGCGCTTATACAGCGCCAGAAGCTTTTCATCGGCCGCCTTGGCCTCTCCCGCTTGGCGCAGGCGCACAATTTCCTGAAGCCCTTGCTCCAGGGATTGTGGCTTGGCAGCCATTCGCTTGCTCATTTTTGCCACAGACTCGTCCGCCATGGCTCCCGCCACTTCAGCCTGAACCTGCACACTGTCCGCCTGGGGTGCCATGGCGAGTCGAGTCATGGGCGGTGCGGGCGCTTGCAACGCTTGCGGCGCTGGGCGAGCGAGTTCCTCGCGGCTGGCGGAGTACTGCGCCGCCGCTGGCGCGGGCAGGTCGGCATTGGGCACTGGTGAGCGCACCACCAAACCAATCATCAGCGCCACACCGGCAACGGTGGCGAATGCCATTTGCCAGCGTGGCCGTTGGCAGGCCAGCAGCCAGCGTTGCCACAGATTTGGTTGGGGCGCCGGGGCTTCGCGGCGGGCGGTGGCCAGCAGGAAAGCGTCCAGGGAAGCAGGCGGTTCGCCGCTGGTGTGTTGGCGAAAGTGTTGGATCAACACTTCGTCGTCGGGATTTGGGGTGTGTCGGGAGTCAGTCATACGGGTACCTCCT
Source organism: Pseudomonas sp. C321 (assembly GCF_055407105.1). Classification (NCBI taxonomy): domain Bacteria; kingdom Pseudomonadati; phylum Pseudomonadota; class Gammaproteobacteria; order Pseudomonadales; family Pseudomonadaceae; genus Pseudomonas; species Pseudomonas sp. C321. Next base: position 8,940 of record NZ_JBUZRB010000015.1, read on the forward strand.
CGGCCAGCAGTCGACGCAATTTCTGCTGGGCGTAACGCAAGCGGCTTTTGACCGTTTCCAGTGGAACGCCAGTGAGCGCGGCGATTTGCGGCACCTCCAGGTCGCCATGCAGGCGCAGCAGGAATACTTCCCGCTGGTCTTCGGGCAAGTTTTGCAACGCGGCGTCCAGACGGCCCTGGTCGCGGCTCAGGCTCAAGAGTTGTTCGGGGCTGCCGCTGTCGTCGGGCTGGGCGTGAAGCTGTTCATCGTAGCTGTCGTGCAGCGGATTGTGGACGCCGTGCTTACGCCAGTAATCGATCAGGCGGTTGCGGGCAATCTGGAACAGCCAGGTACGAAAACTCGCTCGCCCTTGTGGCTGAGTGGCGCTGCGGATCAAGCTGAGCCAGGTGTCCTGGTAGATTTCCTCGGCAAGTTCCGCCTTGTTGCTCAAGGACACGAGGAAACGATACAAGCCTTGTCGATGACGCGCGTACAAGGCCTCGAATGCGGCAGTGTCGCCGGTGCGATAGCGGGCCAGCAGCGATTCGTCGCTGGGTGAATCAACTGGAGCGGGCATGGGGGTGGCGAACTCCTTTCTTTTCAGCATCTTCAGTGTTTGACCGAGGCCTTGAGGCTCTGCGCCAGTTCGACCAATTGCACGAGCTCATTGCGCAAGCCAAACGGGTCGTCGCCTCGGGCAGAACGAGCCAAGGCAGCCGTGTCTTTCAAACTCATGTTCCCAGTGTAGCGACCGTCACCCTTGAGCTGCTGGGCAAAGGCTGCCACGGCGGCTGAGAAGCGTAGGTCGTCGCTGGCCTTGCTGGCGTTTTGCTCGCGGCTGATGGGGCGTTCTATCAACTGGCTGCTGCCTCCTTGGACGGTCTTGTAGCGTACGCGCAAGATCGCCAGCTCCCCAGACGTGCCGCCTGATACAGGCTTAGTGGCATAGCGCAGCGGTTCCAACCAACCTTTTTCACCCTTGGGGACGATTTCATACAAGGCCGTCACTGTATGCCCCGCACCGATATCACCGGCATCGACCTTGTCGTTGTTAAAGTCCTCACGCTTCAACGCGCGGTTTTCATAACCCAGAAGGCGATACTCACTGACCTGCGCCGGGTTGAATTCCACCTGCAATTTAACGTCCCGCGCGACCACCGCCAGGGTCGAGCTGAGCTGGTCCACCAATACCTTGCGCGCTTCGCGCAGGTTGTCGATATAGGCGTAGTTGCCATCGCCGGCATCGGCCAATTGTTCCATCAGGTGTTCGTTGTAGTTATCCACACCAAACCCCAGGGTAGTCAGGGATACGCCGCTTTTGCGCTGGTCGACCGCCATCTGCTTGAGGCTGTCGAAGTCACTGATGCCGACGTTGAAGTCGCCATCGGTGGCCAGCAGGATGCGGTTGATGCCCTTGTCGATAAAGCCTTCCCGGGCCATTTGATAGGCCAGTTCGATACCCGAGGCGCCTGCCGTCGAACCGCCAGCGGTCAACTGGTCGATGGCGTTGCGAATCTTCGCCTTGTCACCACCCGAGGTCGGCTTGAGCACCACGCGCGACTCACCGGCGTAGACCACCAGAGACACCCGGTCCTGATCTCGCAGCTGATCCACCAGCAGTTTCAGGGTGCTCTTGACCAGTGGCAGGCCTTCGCGGCGGTCCATGGAGCCAGACACATCCACCAGAAACACCAGGTTGGCCGGCGCCAGGTCTGCCACGGCGCGGTCGGAAGCCTTGATGCCGATGCGCAGCAAACGGGTGTGGGCATTCCACGGTGACGGCGCCACCTCGGTGGTCACGCCAAAGGGCGAGCCATCTTTGGGCAGCGCGTAATCGTAGGGGAAGTAATTGACCATTTCTTCAAGTCGCACAGCGCCTTGGGGCGGCAGGCTACCTTGATTGAGGAAGCGTCGGACGTTGGCATAGCTGCCGGTATCCACATCAACACTGAAGGTCGACACCGGGGTTTCGGCGACGCTATGGATCGGATTGTCCGGCAGGTTCTGGTACTGCTCGCGGGGTTCAGCGCGGTATTCCATCGCGACCGAATCGCTCATCACCAACCGTGAGGCCATCGGCGCAGGCATGGCCATGCGTTTGCTCAACGCACCCTGAACGCGAGCCGGCTCGCTATGCAATTCGGGGCTGGGGGTAACAGGGGATGCTTCGGCTGTCTTGGCCACATCCCTGGAAGAGGACAGTCCGCACCCGGCGAGCGCCACCAGCAAGGTGACGGCAAAACCCTGGGCTGCGGGGCGCAAGAGAAGAAGAGGACGGGACATGGGCTGAACCTCGGGAGTGAATGATCCGTTCACAAGGTCAGACGCAAGGCAATTACGGTTCGGGTTAAAACCGCAAATTTTAAATACGAAAACTGGCTACCCGAAGGTAGCCAGGCTGTTTATTGCAGGTCAATCAGTCCGACCCATACTTGGGCGAACGCGGCCCGTACAGAATCCCGGTGCGTTGGCCTGCCGACAGCAGACGCGCACTGGTGATGCCGGCAATCGGGTGGCCGGCGTCGGTTGAGCTGTTGATGATTTGCTTGACCGCTGCGGTGATCAGCATCCCCACCAGACCGCCGCCGCCATTGTTACCGCCCTCTTCGCTGGAGGCGCGAGCGGAGCCGGTCCACAGCGTGGTGCCGGTACGCAGGTCTACCAGTTTGGCCGACGCCGTCACCGCCGTTTCACTGGAGATCAGCATGTAGCTGGTGCCGTACTCGGTGATGGTGATGTACAACCCGGCGTCCGCACCGAAGATTTCATGCAACTTGCCCGGTGCCACGCCCTGGATGTCCGTCGGCGTGGTCAGACCGTTCTGGCGGAAGGTTTCATCCACCAGGGCGATCGGCAACACGTAGTAGCCGGCTTCGGCCAACGGGTAAGTCACCTGCGACACCAGGCTGTAGGACGCCTGCACTTCCGGCGATTCGTTGATCGGTGGCAGCACCAGGATCGACTTGGGCCGGGCCTGTTTAAACGCCGAGTAGTCGACGGTCTTGGGTGCCGCACAACCGCCCAGCAACGCCAGGGCCAGCAGAGCGCCAGTGAGTTTCAAAAGGCTCATTTGACGTCTCCGGTCTTGGCGTTCTTGAGCAGGAAGTCCATATAGGCAGCGGACTCAGGGAACAGCGCCTTCTCGGTGCGAAATTGCTGCACCATCTGGTCATCCTTGCCCATGCTCAGGTACAGCATGCCCAGGTGGGCGTGATAGCCCGGCGGCGCCTGGCGGCCACTGGCGTTGATCTTCTGCAGATCCCGCTCCAGCGCTTCGACCTGGGCTTCCTTGGGCTCACCCTTGAAGTATTCGTAAACCTGCGGCTGGTAGCTCTCCCATTGATAGAGAGGCTTGGGCGCCGTCTGGCACCCCGCTACTGTTGCTAAAACTGTCAGCATCAGCGCCAACGTCACTGCCTTGTTCATCCGTGTACGACTCCTTGTAAATCTGCTGATCAGTTGCGTGGGTTCCAGGCGCCGGCGTTGATGCCGTCTACCAGACGATTGATCGCTTCGCGCATGGCCAGGTCGAGGACCTTGCCATTGAGGGTGGAGTCGTAGCTGGCGGTGCCGCCGAAGCCGATCACTTCACGGTTGGACAGCGCGTATTCACCGGCGCCCTGGGTGGAATACACCACTTCGGAGGTACTGATGTTGACGATGTTCAACGCGACTTTGGCGTAGGCCACTTGGGTCTTGCCACGGCCGAGGATGCCGAACAGCTGGCGGTCGCCGGTCTCTTTGCGGCCGAACTCGGTTACATCGCCGGTCACCACGTAGTCAGCGCCCTTGAGCTTTTGCACGGTGCCTTTGATCGCGGCTTCCTGGGAGATTTCACCCATGTTGTCGCGGTCCAGCACGCTGAAGCGGTTGGTCTGCTGCAGGTGGTGATCAGGATGGTCTTGGCCTGGCCACCGAGGCGGTCAACGCCGTCGGAGAAGATGCCGCGCATGTAGCTGGAGCGGTTATCGAACTTGCCCACGGCAATCGGCACGCGCACGCCGGAATAGGCGATGTTGGCGCTGGCGACTTGTTCCACCGGCATCGCGCGGTTGCTCTCCGTGGCACAACCGGCCACGGTCAGCAGCGCTGCGGCGGTGAAGCCCGACAGCAGGATTTTGGACAGTGTTTTCACGGGGTGCTCCTAGAGTGAGAAATCGGGTGCAGCAGGTAACGCTAGCGGGACGGAATATCGCGCAGGTCATCAAGGATGTAGTCGCTCAGCCCGCCAGTGAAATATGGCTCGACACTGGAATTACCGGTGTTGGTGATAATGCCGCCAATGGTCTTCCATTGCTGTGGCTGGCCCCGCCAGTTGTTGGGTACCAGGCCGGGCCGGTTCTGGGCGAAGTGAAGCACCTCGGTATCAGCTTTCTTGACCTTGACCTTGTAGCCGAAATCGATGCTTTGCAGGATGGTGCCGTCGCTGACCACAAGGTTGGACAGCCCACCGTTGGAGTCGATGATATGGCGCACATAGACGACATCCACGTCCAGCAAATAATCGGCGGTTTGCTTACTGGCGGCGTAACGCTTGGCGTTAAGCAAGCGATTGACCAGATCGACGCCGAGTTCCTGGCGGACCTTGTCATCAGGCATGAAGTGCTTACTCTCGCCCCTCACCTCAACGTTGAAGGTGTCGAGCCAATAGGTAGCCGTCTTGGGAATGGTGACCGGCGCCGGGGAGATGTAGTAAGCAGGCTTGGAGGCGCAACCGGCCATCAGGCAGATGGCCAGGAGAAAAGCAAAAACACGCATGTTTTGATTCGTCCCTGAAAGGTAGCATGTTGCTATAGCCGCGGCATTTTACGGGGTTGATCGCGGTACTCAAGCGGTTTCGGTGCGCTGGGAACTCTCACCGCCCAACGGCAACGCACGGCTCGCGGCGCAAGCTTCAAGGCCGCAGGGCAAGTAAATAAGGGTCAGACTACGATTACACGACTAACAAACAATTTTCTTTGGACGTCCCGCCAACCCTCGGACAACTCGTTTACCCAAGGCGTGTGAAATCTGTGATGCAAACCTAGCCCCGCCCAGAACATAATTTCCATTTGTAGATGTTCGTATCTGATCAAAAAAATCTGAAGAAAGTTGACTCTTAAAAAGCTCCTGATATCCCTTGGCGCGGCCTAGGGGATCGGGACCTAGCTCGTTATAAATAGGATGCTGCGTTACAAGATTGGACGATTCGCCCAACGCGTTCACCCTATAACTCGTCCAGTGATAGTCTGCCGGGTGCTTCACCATTCCCGCCCTAACTGGGTTCAGCTCAATGTAGCGATAACAGGAAAGTAAGTAGCTCTCTTGTTGCACTACACAAGAACGAAAACGTCCTTCCCAGAGGGTGCCAGTTCTTTGGTAGGTGCGATTTATATACTGAACATATCGCTGCCCCAACCCCTTCATCAATAAAGCAGTCCCCTTAGAGCAGCTAGGGGTCAACAGAATGTGAACATGATTGGTCATCAAGCACCACGCATGAACCTCACAATTATGCAACTGCGCCAACGCGGTCAGCGTATCAATATAAAATAGATAATCGTCGTAGCAGAAAAAACATGCTGAACGGTTATTTCCCCGCTGGATAATGTGGAGTGTAACACCTGCAAGCAAAACTCTAGGACGACGAGGCATGAGAAACTCCTTAATAGATTAGAGCATATCAGCGTAGTCATCCATTGCGAGATCAAGAAAATTTAATAGTTTCAAAACGTATAAACTTTTAAAGAACAGTATTACAAATGTCGCCTCCCCTAATTCCCCAATCGTGGTCTGACCCCTATTTCTTATTCAACTGAAAGACATTATTCTTTTTTCTAAGAAATCGATAAAGTTTTTCGCATACAAACTAGAAGTTTGATCAGAAAGTTCAAGCCTATAAACAGGATACTCTCCATCATTAAGACCATCGTCCGTGGCAAAATAAAATGATTCCCCTGCACCCGGCGGTTCGCAGATAAATAGCCTCTCCTTCCCACACAACCCATTTCGACCGTTAACGATTGACATATAAACGATATCACCACCCCTTACACTATCAAAATCCATTTCGTAGATACTATAAATCTCCTCCCCAGATATTTCCCCGCCAGAATAACACTTCAGCCACCATTTATAGCTATCAGGCAACTTCAACCCAAGACGAGCTTCAGCTTTATAAATCCACTCATCAGCAATCCCGTCACCATAATCAGCAAACTCAACGAAATCCGACTCTTTAATAAGATTAATTATTCTCGAATAATCCACGCCTAATTACTCCCCGCTCCGAGCCCGCAACTTCCAATAATCCGACTGATAAGAGTTAAACTCTTTAGCCTGCTTTGTCAATGTTTTTGCATTCAAGTCCGTAGGAACTGAAACATAATCAGTCGTAGGGTTTCTGTATTCTGCAGAGTCTTTGTAACGAGTATACCTAAAGCTTTGAGCGGCATTGGATGGGACATGAAGAACACTGCTATTCTGGCTATGGAAAACAGAACCAACTTCTGCAAGTGAACCACGAGTACCAGCGAATCCATTAACTTCAGTTTGCGAGAGATGATGTAACTCAACTGATTTCCCATCATACCCAATTGGTGCTCGACCCGAGGCCATCCTCTCAAGGTTTGAGCCTTCAACAGTTTTACCTCGTACTCTCCAAGTCGATAGGGCCTCTGGGTCAAAGAGGTCGTTACGTTGATAAACTGGAAATAGGGGTCAGACCACTATTCTTCTATGTTTTTAAAGAGCAACTCTGCCAGCCTTAAAACGTGGTCTGACCCCTATTTTCTCAATTTGAAATCATCTAGTTTTTTGTTTGCTTTTTGCAAAAAAGCTTTAGCAAACTCACTATCAACCTTCAACAAAAGATTCAGAACATCATAAATCTTCCACCTGTGAACACTTGGAAATCCAACTATCATCGAAAGATGCTCACGCAAAGCTGGAACATACTCGAGAAACTTCTTATCTTCTACCAACCAGAAGAAACCGGAAATTTCAAATGGGCGACTATTTGAAAAATTAATAATCTGTTTGATTGGCTCAAAAATTTCAACCCTTGCAGGGTCTCCCTCCCCCCTGTCAGAGGAGCGTGTAAAATATCCAACAAGCGCTGCCAATGCAAATTTGAATGTATCGTCATAGCCGTATAGCCTATGAACTTCAAGCCCCTCAACCTCCATTGGACGGCATAGAGCGTTAGAGAGATATAATAACCCCTCTCTATACCCCCAACTCGTCAACAGTCTTGCTGCAGAGAATCTTATATTTTCATCATCGTGTTCCAAAAGCTTAAAGACACCCTCTGTTCTGCTACGGGGAATGTCCTCTGAGTCTATATCTGTGGCATCAACGGCATAATCTGCGTTCGGGGGAACAGAATACAGCAGCTCTTGGATTTCTTTGTTCATTCTGACCACCTAGTTCTTTACAGGCTTGATATATTTAGACGGGACGCAGCCTTTTATCAGGCATTCTCCGTCTCTACTAGCATTCTCAAGGTCTTTCTGAGCAGCTTTTGAGGAAATAGGGGTCAAACCACTATTCTTCTATGCTTTTAAAGAGCAACTCTGCCAGCCTTAAAACATGGTCTGACCCCTATTTTCTTATTGCTCGTGCAGCAGGGCCAGCAGCTAAAGGAAAAGAGTCATGACGACAGCCAAATACAGCCTGTAGTCGCTCAAACACAGGAATGGCGTGGCCTACAGCCAAAGCTGTAGTCGCTTGGCAATACAAGGAAAAATCCAAAAGCCGGATTAATCCTATATAAATCAATATATTACGAGCACCCGTAGGGTGCGTATGGTGTATCGCAAAATGGCTAGGGTTTAAGGGCAGCCAAACACCTCGAAAACCGCACCGATTTAAGGGCAAACACCGGCCAGAGGGTCAAAATCTTCGCCAGCGGCCCGACCGCTGGCAGCGGTAGCAGAAAGATAGCAGCTAGATAGATGAGAGATAGCAACAGATAGTCGATAGATAGCAGCTAGATAGCACAAAGGAAGCAGCTCACCGGCGTGATGCAGACATGATGCAAGTTGCATGCAGCAGTGATGCAGGCATGTGGCAAGAATGATGCGCCGATGATGCAAACCGCTGCCAATCAATGAATGATTCTGAGGCGTTAAGCAGGATGAATACCAAGCAACCCAACGAGACCAGCAAATTTCTTAGCTATGTTCTCAGGCATGAACCACACGCCATCGGCTTGCAGCTAGACAGCGAGGGCTGGGCAGATGTGGAATCCTTGATAGCCGGTGCCGCTAAGGATGGGCGAATTTTAGATATTGCCCTGATTCAGGCTGTCGTCAGCAGCAGCGATAAAAAACGCTTCAGCCTCTCGGATGATGGCCTGCGCATTCGCGCCGTACAGGGCCACTCAACAGCCAGCGTGAGCCTTCAGCACGTAGAGAAAGAGCCGCCAGAGTTTCTCTACCACGGCACCGCCACACGCTTTCTGGAGTCGATTCGTCAACAAGGACTGATTGCCGGCTCTCGCCACCATGTACACCTGTCGCAGGACATAACGACGGCCATTGCTGTTGGACAGCGCTATGGAAAGCCTGTGGTACTAAAAATTGAAGCCCTGCGGATGTACCAACAGGGCTTCAAGTTCTTTCAAGCAGAGAATGGGGTTTGGTTAACGAATCACGTGCCCATGAGCTTTATACATCAGGATTGAGCTCAATATTCGGCGCGCTCAGACTTATAGCGAGCCGACTCTTCGTAGGTCTTTTTAAGCCATTCGGAGAAACTCACAACACTCCCTCTTGCCTCCCACCCCTGAGAAGCAAAAGCATGCACATAAATAACTATTGGATCACCCGTGTGATCGCTCCCATCAAAACAGGCAAAATCATCAGAGTCCTCTAGCTTTGCAAATGGAATGAAGTGAAGACCCGGGTACTGTCGCGCCAAATCATTAAGCCAATACTCTGCATCATCTTTGAATTCGCACAAGAACCACCAAGGCTCAAGATCAGGAATAGATTCCTGACTTATGAAATCAAGATAATCCTTAGAGAACAAAAATCCGGCAGGCAATACCGACTCAGGATACAAATAACGCTCACTCATTACTCGCGCCCCGTAATGCGTGGAGGCTGAGATGCCCCATATGGGTTCTCCTTATAAAAGCCACCTGTCTGCTTATTGATCCGACCAGTCATAGCCTCACCCCAGGTTTTGGGAACAAATCCTTTCTTGGGAATTGTAAAGCGCTTTATCTCAGAGGCGCTAAGCAAATCATCAAACCCTCTAACTGTTGCTTTGACATCTATCCCTGCCTCCCTGGCCGCAGCAATACGAGTGTTGTCGATAGAGGTCAACTTCCCATCAGGCATCCTTACCACATCCACCGGATCGCCCTTCCACCCATCAGACTTCATACTTTTCACTAGATCGCTATAAGTGAAAGCTCCCCCATCTTTATCTGTCTTATTGAATGTAACGGTATTCTGCGAAAAACGAATATCGTCAGCCTTATGGGAAGTGGCATTAACTATTCCTTTTGCACCAAGTGAACTGCTATTCAGCCACATCAACATCTACGAAAAACGTGGTCTGTCCCCTATCGTTTATCAGGGTCAGTTCCCGATTGTTCTATCTGTGCTTTAGCTGAAGAAATTTCTATAGGCCGTCTCAACCCTTACAGAAACGTCATCAGGCTTGAAAGCCAGATTCTCCAATGCAGCCACTTCAATAGATAACAAGGGATTCGCAACTGCAAGTGACTTCAACCCGCACTGTTGGCGAACCTTAAAAATTGCGAAAACCTCCAAAGGCAGCAAATCAAAAGGTGGGTTTTTGAACTCAGGGTCCCAAGCCCCGCCCTTATCTTCGGAGTTAGCTAAGTGATATTGGCATACCTCGTCCAGTACACCGGCAAGCCTTTGCTCATCTGCCCAACTGTCTATCACTTTCTTGTAAATGCCGAGATCCATAGACTCAATCAGGGCAGGTGCACTCCCACCCGAATAGACACAATAGAGCCACAGCATGAAAGGTTCGAATCGACGCCCTTTGAGATAGCCGGGATCAACAGCTCCATCAACAGTTAACATCCCGACAAGCACATCGGCGACCGACTCTGCTAGATCATGCCTATCCGCAGCAATGAAACCTGCAAGTAAGCAACCTGCATTGCTCAACTGATTAGTCAGATTCGGGGCGTTTCTAATGCCTTGAAGAAAGCTCGTATTAGAAAAGGTCTTAGCTCTGAGCATTAGCACCCAATAGCGGTAAATCATCGCGCGGGATACTTCCTCCCAGCCAGAAATATCACCGGCACAAATAGAAACCTCTCCCTGTATACCGTGACAAACTGCAAGTATCCCCAATGAATCAGATACATTGCCCAACCCCTCCAAGGAGTCACAGGCAAGATCCTCTTCAAGGTACTCAAGCTCTTGAGCCACCATCCCATCCGACTGAGACAGCCAGTGCCGATGCTGCTCTAGGATTCCTTCTATTTTTTTCATTCTGGTACGCCCCATCAGTCAATTACGCGCCCAAGGTGAGACCCGCAATACTTCACCCTGTAGGTCAACGCCGATCAAATTACCACTCACATTTTCAGGGGCACGCCTGAACTCCCGAAGCATCTGCCTAGCCTGCTGCTGCTCTGCCACGCTGATGCTCTTGTAACGACCTTGTCGACTAGCTGCCTGACCCAGAACATCCTCGATGAACGTTGTCATGTTCTGCTGTCGTACAGAAAGATCTCCCACATTCCCCGTTCGCGAAGTTTTTACTTCAGTGAACGCGAGGCGGCCATCCGGTGTACGGCTGACAATGTCGATACCGTTACCACTGCGGTTCTGCACAGCGAAGATGTCAGTGTGGTTGTTGTCACGCAAGAAGACCTTGGAGATATCTTCACCTAGGTCACCAACCTGCTGATTGGTTAGCTTCGAAAGATCTTTACCTCGGGTGGCTGAAAACAGATCAAGTGTCGTACCCGGAGTAACGGCTCCACCTGTCTGACCTAGCCCTTTTGCACCAACAGCTTCCGCCCCCGCCCGGGTAGCCCAACGCCCCGCAAACCACTCAATCGCCTTACCACCAACCAGTCCGCCGGCAGCACCTGCAGCAGTGCCCAATGTCATATCAAACAATCTGTCGCCCAATTGCTCGGGTGTGGAAAAGACCAGTTTGTCCTCAGCCCGGGCGATGGCTTGTGCTGGAATCGGCCCCGTCCACCAATCGACGCCATCCCTGGCCGCCTGTGCGATGCCTGCGGGAATTTGGTCGTAATTATTTATGAGACCCTCGAGCCCCGCCTTGAATCGCCCAGGAAAATCGGCGGCAAGGTCCACAACATGACTACCTAAAGCCTCAGCTCGGTAACCCAGTTCGTTGGCGGGCGCGTAGCCCGTGAAGACCAGGTCTCTCGGATCAAGACCATTGAAGCCGTTGAGCAGTGCTTCACGGTACTCACCTTGCGTAATTCCGTCTCGCAAAACTGATAGCTGCAATGAGCGGTCAAGATCAAACAGTCCGAGGTTTCTGGACTTATCGAGCTCGTCCATATCCCTGATGATTTTCTTCTCGCACGCACCCGCTCCCGCTCCGAGCGCACCACACCCAGCTCTCGCCTTATCCGCATCCTCAATTTCACGGTGAGTCAGCCAGTTGTACGTCGAGGCTTTTTGAGCGATCTCCGAGCCCTTTTCAAGATCACCATCAACGGCTGCAGCTGCTAACAAGCCCGTCAGCTGCGACAACATCAAAGTGATGTCATCATTACCGCGTGCTGCCCAAGCCAGCTGGTTGATCAGTGCCTCATTCAGTCCGGCAGCCGCAGCACCGGTTTTGAAGTCGCTGCCAGTCGCTTCTGCTAGCAGGCCGCCCATCAACGCGTGGGCAGCGATCTTCTGAATGCTGCCATCCGGGAACTTGATGGTGTCACCCACCCAGTTGAAACCGGTCGCCATTGCTACGTTGCCAGCCTCTCCCAGTAACGCCGCGTTGAAGTTGTCGCCAAAGCTTCCGCCCTGGATAGCCGTCGAGATTCCGCTGGAGATGACCGCTCGACCACCAGCACGCAAGGCAATGTCACCCGCAGACGTCCAGGTAAAAATATCGCTGGGAGAGTTGGTGACGGCCAAGGTTGACCCCGCGCTGGGGCTCACGCCTTGGACTGCTGTTGTACTTGTGCTCTCAGTGCCGCTGAACCAATTGGTGTCAGCATAAGAAAGCGCGCCAGCCGTAAAACCGGCGACTGCCGCACTTTTAATACTGTTGCTACTAACGGTTTCCTTTAAGGCTCTGCCGAGGTTGCCTTTATTGTTAATAGTGCTGGTAACACCAGTGGTCGAGAAGCTCGTGGCTACTGCCAACTCCCAGCCCCCAAGACCAAAACCTGCGGGCCCCATGATCGCGGCCATCATGATCGCAATCGCGATCTTGGCGCCGGCGCCCAAGCCAGAGTTGTCGTACTTGAAGCTCTCGTGAATCTCTTTGACCTGGCGCCAATCGATGTCTCCACGTGCCTCGGCTTGCTTAAGCCACGCCAGATTGGGATCAGCCTTGACCATCGCATCAACGGTCTGACTTACAGTCTGCTGATCGACCTGTTTGACATCGATGCGGATCCCCTCGGCGGCCTTGATAACGAGCTGGCCTTGAGCAACCAATTCGCTTTGGCGCAGGGTTTCATCCGTATTGCCTTTACCTTTGGCACTGAACCATGAGAGGTCACTTTTGCTTTTAGTATGGCTCTCATCGTGCAGGTCTTTGACCCCTTCAAAGACAACCGCACCACCGCTATCGAGGATGATGTCCTTACCGCTATTGAGCTTGGCAACTTGATACAGCTGGTCGCCTTCACTTTTAAGCGTCAGATTGCCACCCGTCTTGATCTCGGTGCCCATCTGGGTCGTGCGGGTGACTTCATCTGTCTGCGCTTTTTTCGCGCCCCAGCTTCCCTTCTCCTTCATGTCATACAACGTATGCGTGCTGTTCTCAGCCGCCAGCAAATTCAACTTATCCCCGCTATACAGATAAGCCTCATTCCCCGCACTGATCTTGCTCGCCACCAGCGTGGTGTCGCGCCCCGCCTGGCTCGTAAAGTCCCTGCCCGCCGTCAGCACACTGGCTAACTGCGTGGTCTGCTCATCCGCCGTCTTGATGCGTTTCTTGCCGTCTTTTTCCTTGCCCTCGACGTTGTGCACATCGCTGACAGAGGCCACGTTGAAATCGCGCCCGGCCTGAATGTTCAGGTCCTTACCCGCGGTGGCGTTGCTGCCGATGATGTTGACGTCTTGCCCCGCCACCATGCTCAGGTTGCCACCGGCCGTGACCGTGGCCGCTTGGTTTTTCACGTCGGTGGTGATGCTGGATTTGTGCCCGCCGTCGCTGAAGGCGTGGATCTCACTGGTGTCGCTGACGGCGATCAGGTTGAGGTCGCGCCCGGCTTTCAGGTCGGCATCGCCGCCGGCGGTGAGTGCACCGTGGTTGGTGAGGTCGCGGCCAGCGTCCATGGCGAGGTTTTCGCGGGCGACGATGGTGCCGGCGCTGGTGTCGGTGAGGGTGCGCATGCCGGCGCCGTCGCGTACCTGGATGGCGGTGGTGTCGTTGGTGATGTCGCCCTTCAGGGTGGTGAGGCTGACCTGGTTGCCGCGTATCTTGCCGGCCATGGAATTGCGGATGCTGTCCTGGGCCAGCAGGCTGAGGTTTTTGCCGGCCTCGATCAGGCCGCCGGTGTAGATGCTGCCCTTGCTGGTCACCGAGAGGTTGTTGCTGGCGCGCAGGGTGCCGACGTTGATCAGGTCGCCGCCGGTCATCAGGTTGAGGTCGCGGCCCTGGATCAGGCTGTTGCCGCGCACATTGCGGGAGTCGGCCTGGGCCAGGTAGAGCACGGGCACGAGGACGGTCTGGCCGTCGACCACGCGGTTTTCCATCCACACGATGTCGTGGGTCAGGGCGCCGACTTGCTGGTCGGTGAGGGACACGCCGACGCTCAGGCGCAAGGCGTCCTTGCTGGCCAGGGCGTTGTCCATCAGGTAGCGGAACTGGTCGTAGTCGCTGGTCAGTCCACCGGCGAGGAAGCGTTGCCCGGTTTGCGCCAGCACGGCATCGCGGATCAGCCGTGACTCGTATTGCCCGTCACCCAGGCGACGCCAGGCGTTGTCGGGGTTATAGCCGAGCTTGTCGAGCATGTAGTCGGAGCTGAAGAAGCCCGCCAGGGTGGTGAGGTTCGAATTGGTCTCGATCAGGTAGTGGCTGGTAGGGTCGGCATTCTTGATGAACAGGCCGTAGTCGCCCTTGGGCAACTGGAAGCCGGGCGCGGTGGTGGGGTCGACCGGGGTGAAGGACTCGCCGGTGTAATCCACAGGTACGTAGCGGCCGTCGGGCGCGATGCTGGTCACCGGCAATACGCTGCTCGGCGCCTGGGCCGTGGCGTCGTTGACGTGCTTGCTCAGGTTGATATTGATGCCGCCGACGGGGATGCCGGTCTGGTCGTCACCGAGGGTGCCGGTCAGTTGCTCCAGGGTGTTTGTGTGCAACGTGCCATTTTGCAGGGTACGCGCAACGTTGAGGTTGACCGCGCCACCAGCCTGTATCGTCGCGGTGTAGCCCGGGCCGCCGTTGTCGGTCCAGGTGGTGACGTTGCTTTGTTCGGAGAAGCGCCAGTCGCTGGACCGGGCCTTGAGAACCTCAAAGCGTGCTTTATCGAAATTACCCGCTGCCACCGCTGCGTTGAAGGCGGGTACGTCGATGTATTCCATCCGGTCCCACTCACCGGTGTCGATGCGCTCCGGGGTGCCGATGACGATGGTGTTCTGCCCGGTGCGGGTCGCGGCGCCCTGGTTGAGCAGGTCGTTGGCGGTGATGCTCAGGTTGCCATTGGCCGCCAGCAGGCTATAGCGGTTCTGGACGTTGTCGCCCTGGATCAGCAGGTCTTTGCCCGCTACCAGGCGCGCAGCGGCCGAGTCTTTGATCGCGGATTCAAGGAAGGTCTGGTTGATGGTGATTTGGCCGCGCTTGAACGAGTCGTGCCCGCCGCAGTGCTGGCCGCACTGCCAATTGAGGCTGCCAGTGGTTACGGTCTGGCCCAACTCGAATTCAGCCTTGGCGTTTTCCACATTCCGCGCGCTAATGCCGATATTGCCTTCGCTTTCAACCGTACCGGAAAGGTTGCTGAAGCCCGCCGCCATGCCGCCGTCGAGCGCCGCGAAACTCAAGTTGCCCTTGCTGTAGACGTCGCCGTACAGGTTGCTGAAGCTGTTCCCGCGCAGGGTCAGATCACCGCCGCTGAACAGCAGCGTGTCCGCGCTATTGCTGATGCCATTGCTGGCGCTCAGGTTGACGCTGCCTTGTGAACCGAGGGTGCCGCGGTTGTTGATTTGTGCGGCGGCAATGTCGAGTTGCTGGCGTGCGGTGAGGTAGCCGAGGTTATCCAGCGTACCGCCCAGGGTGATCCGGGTGGTGGTGCCGCCGGCCAAACGCCCACCGTTCTGGCTGAGGTTGTTGGCGACCACGCTCAGTTTTTGCTGGGCCGAAAGGCGGCCGCTGTTGGTCATGTCGCCGGTCAGGGTGACGCTCAGGTCACCGTCGCTGAGCAACTCGCCCGCGTTATCCAGGCTGGCGACATCCAGGGTCAGACCCTTGGCGCTGGCCAAGCGGTCGCCGGCCTTGAGGCTCAGGCCCTGAGTGCTGGTGTAATGCAAGGCTTCATTGAGTTGCACGCGGCCGAGGCCATCGACCCGGCCAAACGACCAGTCGGCGGTGCCCAGGCCATTGATGCTGCCCTGGCTGCCGGTGAGGCTGGTGGTGTTGAGGCTGAACACGCCGGCGCCGGCGTGCTGCAGTTGCCCGGCCTGGTTATTCAAATGCCCGGCGTTGAGGCTGAAGGCCTGGCTGCCGAATTCAAGAATGCCGTTCTGGTTATTCAGTTGGTCGGTGACCGTCAGCGTGCTGCTGGCGCCTTCCATCGCCCGTAGTTGGCCGCCCGCGCTGTTGTCGAGGTTGCCGCCATTGAAGGTCAGGCCCTGGTTGGACTCAATCAGCCCGCCCTGGTTGGTCAGTTGGGTACGCGAGGTCAGGCTGATCTGATTGCCGCTGATCTGGCCGTTGGCGCTGTTGTCCAGTGTGGCGCCGGAGACGGTGACGTGCTCCTTGCCGAACAGTTTGCCGCCACGGTTGGTCAAGGCCTCGACCGTCAGTTGCAGGTCGCTCTTCAAGGCGGTCATCGCGCCGGCCTTGGTGCCGTCGTGGCTGTTGTCGACGCTGTCGGCGGTGACCGTCAGGCTGTCACCCTGCACGGTGCCGCCCTGGTTGTTCAAGGTGCCCAGCGTCAGGTCGACCGCCGCACCACCACTAAGAATCATGCCCTGGCGGTTGCTCAGGTCCTGGCCACGGTAGCTCACGCCCTGGTTGCCGGCCAAGAGCTGGCCCTGGTCGTTGTTGAGGGTTTGCGCCGCGATATCCAGGCGCTTGCCCCGCAATGTACCGCCCTGGTTGTTGAGGGTGGTCAAGGCCTTGACCAGCACACTGCGCTCGGCAGCGTCGATCACGCCGTTGGTGTTGGTCAGCAGGTTGCTGATGTTGAGGGTGATGTCGCCGTCATTGCTGACCAGCGCGCCCTTACTGCTGTTGTCGAGGTCTTGCGCGGTGACAGTGAGGGCCTTGCCCAGCAGGATCCCGGCGCTATTGCCCAGGCGCTTGCCGGTCAGCAGCAAGTCACCCTCACTTTGAACACGGCCCTGGGTGTTAAGCAATTGGTCGCCCAGCACCACGCTCACACCCGGCACACCACCGGCCAACAGCCCGGCATCGCGGTTGTCGAGGCTGCCGGCGCGCACGTCCAGTTGGTCACCGACGATACGCCCGGCGCGGTTGTCGATCTGCCCGCTTCGAGCATCCAGCAGCAACTGCTTGCCGATGATGGCGCCGCCCTGGTTATCCAGGCTCGCGGCGTGCAGTTCGATGTCGCCTTGAGCGGCCTGCAAATGACCTTTGGCGTTGTTCAACTGTTGGGCGACGGTCAAGGTCAACTTGCCGGCATCCGCGCTGAGTACACCTGCGTCGTTGTTGCTGAGGCTGCCGAGGGTAGCGGTGATCTGCCCACCCACCAGCTTGCCGTCCTGGTTGGCGACGTCACCGGCGGTGAGGTTCAAGTCAGTGCCGGCCTGGGCATGACCCTGGCTGTTGTTGAAGGCGTTGGTGACAGTGAGGTTGAGCGCGCCTTTCTCGGCACTGATCAAGCCCTTGGCGCTGTTGTCGAGGCTGGCGGCGTTCACTGTCACGGCGTCGGCGACAATCTGCCCACCGTTGTTATTCAGCGCGCCGCTGTTGAGCGTCAAGCTGCCGCCCGCGACCTGGATGCGGCCTTGGCGGTTGTCCAAAGTGGCGCTGTCGAGGGTAGCGGCCTGGCCTTCGCCGAAGCGAATCAACCCGCCCAGATTGACGATGGCCGGTGCGCTGATCGCCAGGCTTTGCTCGCCGTACACTCGGGCGGTGGCGCCTTGGTTGGTCAGCTTGGCGGTGCTGACGCTGACAGTTTTGCCCTGGATGATGCTGCCCTGGTTAGTCAGCGCCTGCGCGGCGGTGATCGCCAAAGCGCGGCTGGCCAGCAGGTTACCGCTGGTGTTCACGGTCTGCGCGTTAACCACCACGTCGCCCGTGGCATTGCGGCTGTTATCTACCTGTACGCCCGCTTCGATGATGCCCGGGTTGGTGACCTTGATCGCGTTGAGTTCGATGCGCTGGCCCGCGGCCAGGCTCTTTTGGTTGACCAGTTCTTCAGCACTGCTCACCTGCACATTGCCGGTGGCGTAGACCTTGTCGGACAGGTTCACGTTCTGCGCGGTGACCTTGAGGTTACCGGTGGCCGCCGTCTGCGCCATGCTCAGGTGCCCATTGGCATCCAGCTGGATGTCTCCGCCACTGGCGGCCAGCGTACCGTCGAGCTTCACGCCCACGCCAGCTTCGGTGCCCACCAGTTTGATCGCACCGGCGTACATGCCGCCCAATGCCGAGGAGTCGATGGCCAATTCTGGTTTGGCGCTGCCGTCATCGGGGCGCGCGGTGGCTTTCAGGCTTTTGGCATCGACGTCGTTACGCCCGGCGATCACGGTCAATTCCCGTGCGTTGATCTGCGCATTGATCTTGGCCGAGCGGGTGATGATCTCGAAGCGGTCGACGTTACTGGCGTTCAGGCCCTGGCCGTCGATGGTCACGGCACCGCCGTCGACCTGATAGCGCTGCAACTGGCCGCTCGCGTCGAGCACCGGTTTGCCGGTAGTGAGGGTCACGTTGGGAGTGTTGATGAAGCCGCAGCCGCTGCACGTGACGCCGTAAGGGTTGGCCACGATGACTTTGGCCGACTGGCCCGCCACTTCGGTGTAGCCGCGTAATTGGCTGGGGCTGCCGCCGTTGACTTCGTTGAGGATGACGCTGGCCGCGCCGCCCTTGAGGTTGGGGTTGCCGACGATGTAGCCACCCAGCTGGGTGTTCGTCACGGGGCCGCTGGCGTTGTTGAGGATCACGCCGTTGGGGCCGACGTTGTAGTCCTTGAATTGGTTATGGGACAAGCCGCTGCCATTGGGAGTGGCGATGTTCACCACTGGTACGCCATTGCCGGCCTGGCCGACGGTGGTGCCTGGCCCACTGACCACAATGCCTTCGGCCTGGGCCAGCAGCGGCTGCCAGAACAACGCGTTGGCCAGGATCAGCGCCAGGCCGCGCTTGGGTAGGCCCCAGAACGAGTCGCGGCTTTTCAGTGCAGAAGAAGGCTGGCGAGCCAGGAAGGCAAAGTGGCGAACATCCATTGTCATATTCTCGATGTAACGGGGCGTTGAATTACAGGAAGAAATCCATGCGGAAGTAGATCGGCGCTTCGCGCTCGCTCATCACTGCCGGGCGTTCCAGAGAATGGGCAAAGGTCACGCTGGTGCTGACGTATTTGCCGCGGGCGAACAGCTCCAGGGAGTTGCTCGAGACCCGGCCATGCACTTCACCGTTGTAGCGGTCGTTGCTGATCACGCCCTGGTCGTAGCCGACGCTTGCGCCGTATTCGGCAAAGGCCGGGCGCATCCAGTCCCAGGTCACCGGGCGAGCCCAGCGCACGTCGTTGCGCCAGTAGCCGCCGCTGTCGCCGGTGAGCTGCTGGTCTTTAAAACCGCGTACCGAGGCCGAACCGCCGAGGCTCATGCGCTGGGGGCTGAACAAGATGTCTTCACTGCGTTGGCCGGTGGCCAGGCTGGAGAAACTGAACGACTCGCCCCACAGCGTGAACGGCTGCAAGTAGCTGACGGTGGCGGTGTATTTGCGGTAGCGCGCGTTGGGCTGGCGATTGCCGTACGCGTCACGCTCTTCGTTGGCTTGAGCATCGAAGGCGCCGATGCCGTTTTGCATGCCCAGGTCGAGGTTGACGAACGAGTTGCCGATACGCCGGCCGTGGTTGATGCCCAGCTGCAGTTCGCTGAGGCGGTTACTGCTGGGCTCGGTGCGGATGTCGAGGATATAGTTGTTGGTGCGCAGGTGCGACAAGCCGACGTTCACCGACGTCTTGCTCACGTCGTCACGATGGATCACCCGCTCGGCGCGCAATTGGTGGTTCTCGTTGTCGCCGTTCTGCTTGAACTTGTAGTCGTTGGTCACGCCGTAAGTGCGGTAATCACTCTCGCTGTAGGTGTAGCTGAAGTTCCACCAGCCCCACGGCACGTTGTAGTAGAGCATGGTGTTTTTCGAGGTTTTCTGGTGGTCGCTGACGGCATCGTGGCCGCCGCGCAGTACCAGTTGGTCAGCCAGGCCCAGCGGGCTGTCCCACTCAAGGCCAGCGCCCCACTGCTGTTCGCCGGTGCTTTTCTGCCCGTCGTTGTTGCGCGACAAGCTGGTGCGCCAGGGCTTTTGCGGGGCATTTTTCACCAGCACTTCGCTACCGCCTACCTCGCTGCCAGGGGCCAGTTCCATCTGCGCCTGTTTCGACGGCAGGCGGTTCAACTGGTCCACCAACTGCTCGATTTCCCGCAGGTTGAGCTGCTCTCCGACTTTGCCGGGAAAAGCCATGGCCAGTTCGCGTTCGGACAGGTTGCTGCCCTGGGCACCCTTCATGCCTTCGAGCTTGCCCTCGACCACCAGCACGCTCAGGTGGCCGCTGGACAGGTCCTGCTGCGGCAAGTAGGCGCGGCTGGTGACCATGCCCTTGTCGATGTAATAGTCGGTGATGACCTTGAGCAGCCCATTGAGCTGGGTGACGCCCAGGCACTGGCCAATATAGGGTTTGAGCAGACGCACGCGGTCTGTGGCGGACAGACTGTCGGCGCCCTTGAGTTCGATGTCCTTGATGGGAAAGCAGCGGCTGTCCACCGGAGCGGCGGGCACAACGGGCTTGGCTTCTTTACCGGGCAGTTCCTTGAGTTCTTCAAGGCGCCGGCGCTGTTCTTCCAGCAGGCGATTTTGCCGGTCGCGGATCAGGTCTTGATCCCCTGGCGTGGGTGCGGCAACCGCGCTGTTCAAAACAAGGCAGGCAAACAGCGAGATACACAGCAGATACCGAATCCGAGGCAATAACGAAGACATGTTCGATCCATCGAAAAACAAGGGCGGCAAACTACCATCGAACTCCAGGACGGCCAAGAATCTGGCTTAGTTGGATTCGATAATTAATAAGTTCGTAAGTCCTTGATTAAAAACAACTAAAAAATCAAGTAACGATTACCAACTTGTATTTGGAATTTTTATTCCGACAAGCGGTAACAGTTTTGATGCAGGTCTCGTCAAGGCTCTAGAGAGTTGCCACTAGTTAGCCACCAACCTTGCGTCGAGATTGATTAGTAGCCAGAAGAGAGGAAAAGTTCACGAGCCTTTTGTGAATTGGATCCCATATTTGAATGTTGATCGTTGCCACACTCTGTGGGACACGGAGCGTGGCAACGATCATCAACAGAGGCTGTATTTAGCCCACTTCCTTGACCCGCCCCCGCACCAGCTTCAACCCCACCCGCTCCACCTCACGGGACACATGAGCGGTCACTTCCCGCACCCCACCGTCCTGGTCGTTATGAATCACCAACACCCCCGGCCGGCGCAGTTGTTCCAACTCGCCCTCGGCCAGGCTGAAACTTGCGCTCAACCCTTTATCACTCAGGGCCTTGCCGGCAGCTCTGCGCTGGGCAAAACGCTTGCCTCGGCGTTGTTGATAACGCGCCCAACTGATCAGCAGCACCGCGTTAAATACCGCAATCCACAGGTAAATCTGCAAGGTATTCAAGGCCGCGAAAATCGGCGCATCCAGGCGCGGGCCGCCGTGGGTTTCCAGCATCGGCACCAACCCGCGTACCAACAAAATAATCAACCCGGCCCAGGCCATCAGGGTCAGGAATACATCGATTGCCCACATCACCGGGCGCTGAGAGGTTCGAATCAGGTTCATGGCTGCACTTCCTTGTGGGGGGCTTTGATTCCGCGATCCGGACTGACCCAGCGCGCGCGCTTCTGGTGTTGGCGGAACAGCACTTTGGGGAAACTCACCAGCGTGGTGAACAGGCTGACCAGCCAGAACACCAGCGGGTACCAGACGGTCCAGAACAGGGTTTTCCACAGGCCGCGCTCATAACGGCGGTCGATCATGATGCTCACGGCGAACTGCACCAGGCACACCACCGCCAGCAGCAAACCGGTGAAGGCCGGTGGCATCAACGAATCCACGGCAATCGCTTGCGGCAACGGAACAATTTTGCCCACGCCCCAGAAGATCACCGACAGCAGAAAAGTGAAGGCCCAACCGGTGGACAGGCAGTACTCGAACAGCAACGGCCACAGGTAGCGATGGCGCCATTGCCAGATGCCACGGATATTTTTGAACAGTACTTCGGCGCCACCCTGGGCCCAGCGCAGGCGCTGCTTCCACAAGCCGCCGAGGGTTTCCGGCATCAGAATCCAGCACAGGGCGCGGGGTTCGTAGAAGATGCTCCAGTGGTCCAGTTGCAGCTTCCAGCTGACGTCGATGTCTTCGGTAATCATGTCGGTGCTCCAGTAGTCGACCCGGTCCAGGGCCGCACGACGGAACGCCACCACCACGCCGGAGACGGTGAAGATCCGCCCGAACACCCGCTGGGTACGCTTGATCAAACCGATGATCGAGGAGAACTCGCCCACCTGCACCCGGCCGATCAATGTGGAGCGCGTGCGGATGCGCGGGTTGCCGGTGACCGCACCCAATCGCGGGTTGTCGAGCATCGGCGCCACCAGGTAGGCCGCCGCATTGCGGTCGAGCAAGGCATCACCGTCGATGCACACCAGGTACTCGCTGCGAGCCGCCACCGCGCCCATGCGCAGGGCAACCGCCTTGCCCTGGTTTTGCGCCAGGTGCAGCACTCGCAGGCGCGGCTCCCGCAACGCCAGGGCATCGAGCACGGCGGCGGTGTTATCGCTGGAACCGTCGTTGATGGCGATTACTTCGATGTTCGGGTACTGCTGGGCCAGCGCGGCGCCAATGGTGTCGGCGGCGTTGTCGCCTTCGTTGTAGCAAGGGATCAGGATCGAGATCAGCGGGTTGCCCGCCAGCACCGGCGCCGGGGTGTCATCGGCCCACGGCCAGTGGCGCTCCCAGTGCAGCCAGAAGTACAGGCCACCGGCGATCCACAGCCCGGACATGAACAGTGGGTAAAAAAACACGAAGTCCATCAGGAACTGCCCGGTGACCAGAAAGATCAGGCCCAGGGGCACGCCCAACACCAGGGACAAGACGAGTAAAGCCAGGATTCTGTCGAACATGGGTCAAGGATTCCACTGGTTGGAAAGGGCCGGACGCACGGTGTTCAGGTCCGGCGAGTTCTCCAGGAAGTTGTCGGGGTAGTAGCCAAAACTGGTGACGCCCTGGCGCTTGAGCACGCCCATCCACTCGGCCATTTGCGCGCCGGAAAGATCAGGCGCGGCGGCGGTGCGCCAGTCCTTGGCTTGCAACTCGAAGACCGTGCGTTGCAGGGCACCGGGGCGGACCTTGACGGTGGCCACCAGCTTTTCCAGCCAGGCGTTGGAGTCTTCAAGGCTCTGGCCTTCCATCAGCGGCATGGCCATGGGCGCGGTCCAGTCGTAGCTCTGGAGGAAGTCATCGAGGTTCTGGGCAAACCAGGCTTCGCTGCCAGGGTTAAGCATTGGCTCGGCGAAAATATTGCGTGCGGTCTGCACTTGCGAACCGCGAAGTTTGCGGACCTTGGCGGTCAACTCGTGGGTGAAATCGATCAGGTATCGGCTCTTGAAGCGGGTCCAGCGCTGCATCACCGCAGGGTCGGCACGCAAGGCTTCAATACTGTCTGGCAGGCCGTTGGCGGCATAGGCCTTGAGGGCGGCGGGGCTGGCGTCTTCAAAGTCGGAGAGCACCGCATCATCGTGGAACAGCACGCCGTCGATGGCATTGATGCGGGCCAGGTCTTCGTAGATCTCGCCAATGATCTGCCGCACCTTGGGATCAAACGGCGACAGGCGCTGGTACTGGTCCGGGTCCTGGCCAACCTTGCCGGTCTGCGGGTCCCAGCGGGTGACGCGAGGCAGCTTCGCATCAAGGGCGAAGCTGAGCACCGGCATCCAGGCAAACACCCTGGCATGGGCGCGGGTGTGCAACTGCCAGGCGACGCGGTTGAACAGGTCGGCGCGCACCGGCAAGTGGCGGTTGGGGAAATACAGCGAATGCACCAGCCCATCGCCCTTGGGGTCGGCGAAGGCTTGCAGGAATACCGTGTCGGCGCCCATGTCCACCACGCGCTGGACCAGTTGGTCGAGGTTGCGCGCTTCTTGTGCCTTGTCGGGGTCGTAGACGTTGTCCAGGTCCACATGCAGCACGCGCAACGGCGCCTGGGTCTGAACGTTGACGATGGCATTGGCAAAGTGCTCGCCGTCCGGGTCCGAGGCCACCAGGAAACGCGGGCTGCTCATCAGGTTGCCGAGGCTATCGAGGCCGTCTTCCAGGGTCAGGGCCATTTGATAGCCCTGCTCGTCCACCACTCGCAACGTGGTGCCATCCGGAGCGCCATAAGGCCAGACCCACACACGCGGGGCCTTGCCAGTGACAGCGCGGATCTTGTTGGAAATACCCGCCACATCGGGACGCATCCGCGCCTGGAACTGTGCCTCGGTTTCATAGCGACCGGTGGCTGTATCAAAGCGGCGGGTGGTGGCCGCCGGTTGCAGGTTGCCCTGGGGATTGGCCAACACGCCCTTGTGGTTGGCGTCGGTGTGGGCGGCGATTTCCACCAGGCCCGATTGCGACACTTCGCGCACCTGCTGCCAGGTCAGGAAGTCGGAACGCGGGCGCGGCGTGCCGGCGAAATCCACCGGCTGGTTTAACGGCGTGTCGATCCAGGTGCCCACCGGCGCCAGCAGCGCGTGCCAGTTGTAGGCCCTGAGGATCGGCATCACGCGGGTATAGAAGCTGGCGTAGCCGTCATCGAAACTAAGCATGATGGCCTTGGGCGGCAGCTGCGGGCCGCCCTTTCGGGCCGCGAGGATCTGGTCGACGGAGACTGGCTGGTAGCCGTTTTCCCGCAGCCAGGCCAACTGTTCGATCAACCGCTCGGTGCGCACCGCCACCACCGCCTGATCGGGGTCGCGGTCCTCGACATCGTGGTAGGCAATACCGAGAAAATGGTTTTTCGGCCACGGCGCTTCGTTGGCCGCCTTGGGCCGTTCGGCGGGTGGAGTAAAGGGCGCGGGTTGCTGGGCGCAAGCGCTGCTCAGCACGAATCCCAACACCAGGCAGCAGCGGGAAAGAATGGACATGATCGGACTCTTCTAGAAGCGGTACGTGAGGTCGACGATCAGGCGCAAATCGCTTTCGCGCTCACCGTCATAAGGTCGGCTGATCCAGCTGAGGTTGGCGCCGGTTTCCAGTACGTCGTTCCAGCGAAAACGCTGGCCGTAACCGATCAAGCCGACGCCACCAGTGGAATAATCCCGCTGGCTGTAAGTGCCCGCTCCGACCTGGAACTGCTGACTCCACTGGGTCTCGTAGCGGTGATAGAGCACGTGGTTGACGTTCACCGTGGGCAGCACGCTGAAGTCCGAGCGCGGGTTGAAATACGGCGCGCCTTGCTTGCTGTTGCGGCTGGTGCCGACTTCAAGGCCCAGGTCCACTTGCACACCCGGCGAGCTGTAGACGCCTTCGCGCCCGGTCAGCAGGGCTTCGACACGGTTGTTGCCGTCGCTGAAATGGGACGGGCTCAGGGCCAGTTTCCATTCGCGGCTTTCGTTGGCGCGCCAGCGGATAAAACCGCTGCCGCCGTTGGCGGTGATGTCGGCATTCAATGCCCGCAGCGGGGTGGCGGCGGCGAGGTAGTCGAGGCTGCCGCCGTATTGCCAGTGATCATTGATATCCCGTGCAATCGCCAGCCGGGCGCCTTGCTTGGAACCAAAGCCGTAGGAGTGATTGGAGACTTCGGCTTCGAGGGTCATGTCACGGGTGCGCCGCTCCACGCCCAGGCGCTGCCAACGGTGCTGGCCGGTGCCTTCCTCGAAGTCGGCGGTGGCGTAGCCGACGCCGCCGAACAGGCGCCAATCCTCATCGATAGGCGGGCTGTAGAGCAGGGTTTCGATGCCAAAGTCGCGGCTGCCGACGACCGTGCCGCCGTTACTTTTGCCGGTGTAGGCCTCGACCCGCAGCTCGGCCATGTCGTGAACCTCACGCAGGCGCTTGAGGCGCTGCACCTGGCGGTTCTCCGGAGCGCGGGCGACCACATCATCGGTCAGCGCATCGAGCTGGCGCCACTCCTGCAAATCCAGGGCGGTGTGACCTTGGGAGACCTGCAGGCCGATGTCACGCGGGGCCTGGTTTTCGGTTTCCTTGAGGGCGTTTTCGGCGCGCCGTGGCCAGTCGCGGGCGCGGTACATATCGGCCTGGGCCAGGCGCAGCCCGATGTTGCCAGGGGCTTGTTTCACCAACGCCTCCAGGCCTTTTTCACTGGCTGGTAGGTCGGCGCCATAGGTGCCAGCCTGGGCCGCCAGTTGTTGGGCGTCCATCCAGGCGTCGTTGGGATTGCCGGTGGGCAGGCCCTTGAGTTCTACCCGTGGTTTCTGCGCGCTCGCGAGATTGTCGGCGACGGTGCGGGCTTCGTTGACCTGATCGTTTTCCAGCAGGGCGTAGAACAGTGCAGTGCTGTCTTCAACGTGATCGCCAGCATCCGCGTCCTTGGCCGCGAGGGCCTGACGGTACAGCGGCGCAGCTTTTTCCGGCTGGCGTTGGTCGAGGTAGGCGGCGGCGACCCAGCGCAGGGCGTAGGTGGGCAATTGCACACCCTCGCTGGTGAGGGTCTGGTAGTCGTAGATCAATTCGGCCGTGCGTGCGCGGGCCTTGAGGGCGCCCAGGCGGTCGATGCGCCAGCGCACCACGTCGTCATGGGCGCTGGGGTCCGGGGTCCAGGTGGCGAGCAGTTGGTCGTAATCCTTGAGGGCGCGGTCGGCGATGACATAGCGCTCTTTTTCGCTACGGGACGCGAACTCGGCCAGGCGTACGCGCTCGGCGGCGAGGTCACCTTCCAGGCGGCGTTGGGTGACGGGGTCGAGCAAACCGGGGTACCGGGCGGCAAGGCGCAGGGCGGGTTCCGGCAGGCGGGCGCGTTGCAGGGCGACGAGGTATTCACCAATGACTTCGGGCCGGTTGCCGGCGCGGATGAAGGCTTGGTCGAACTCGAACAGCGCATCAAAAGGTGAGCCTGCGCGGGACAAGGCGTAACCGAGGGCCAGGCGCCGGTCCACGTCCGCAGGTTTGGCGGCCACCAGGGCTCGGGCGCGCTCCACGGCTTCGGCGGTTTGACCTGCATCGGCGAGGGTCAAGGCCAGGCCCAACTGAAGGTCTGGGTTGTTCGGTTCGCGCACCAGCGCTTGGCGATAGACTGCAATCGCCGGGGCCCAACGTTGCTGGCTGCGGTAGGTACGGGCGACGGTGGCGAGCGCTTGGGTGGTCAGGTTGCGATTGCGCCCCTGGGCCTCGTAGACCGTCAGCACTTCGGCGTCCTGACGCGCCCAACTGGCAATCAGCAGGTGATCGCTGACCTGCCCCGGCGTCTGGCGTTCGACGGGCAATTGGCGCAGCAGGTTGAGGGCGGGCGTGTAGTTACCCGAGCGGGCCTGATGAATCAGGGCGTCATAGGCCGCATCGGCCGACGCCACGACAGGCCATAGCAGCTGGCTGCACAGGGCAACCCGGATAAACAGGCGCAATCGGCTTGGGATAGAGGGGTGAACATTACGCGACATGTCGTCAGCTTCCTTACCAAGGAAAGCTGTAGCGATAAATTCACCTGTACAACACGCATCAGGCGACCGGTATCTGATGACCCGGCCAAGCTTTCCTGGGGCGCAATATCCATGAGGGGGGGTATAAAAAGGTCAATTCAGAACAATTGTTCAGAATTTTCCTACAAGAATTTACCACCCTGTGGCGAGCGGGCTCACCACAGGGGGTTTTTCAGTTTTACTGAGCGCCGCTTACCGCCCCGACCTTGCTCATCACAAAACCAATGAACTCCTCGACGGTCATTTTCTGGCCATTGAGGGTCACTTCATTGTTGGCGTAGTGCAGCTTGGAGACGAGGTCGTTACCTTCAAGGGTCGCCAATTGGGTACCGACGGCCATGCCGCTGACCATCTCGCTGGCCATTTGGGATTGCTGCTCGATGGCTTTCGGATCAGTCACACCACCGACCTGCGCTTGCAGTGCGGCGACATCAGCGATCATCGGTTTGGACAGCGTCAGGTTAGTGTCCAGAACCGCAATGATCTGCTTGGCCAGTTCAACCGGCGGCAGTTCCATGGTCGACGGCTTGGTCAGGTCCACCAGCAGGTTGAAGCGACTTTCGCCATGGACGGTCTTCAGGGACAGGTTTTCCAGGGCCACTTGCGGCTTGGCGGCCAACAGTTTGTCGACGTTGGCCTGGGCCAGCACTTGTTCGGCTTCGTTCAGCTGCAACTCAGGAGCAGGCTGCCCGGCAGCGGCAGCGGCTTGCACCGGCTGCATCTTGGCCTGGTAGAGCTGGGTCAGCACCATCATGGCCGGAACATCGACGTTTTTCATGCTCACGGCCATGGCAGCCGAACCCACGGGTTTACCCTGGTAAACGATCTCGTCGATCTTGTAGTCCACGCGCCCGGCCATGTTGTTGTCCTGGACGTCGCTGGTGTCTTTTTGCTCGAAACCCTTCAAGGTCAGCATCAATTGCTGCGGGCCAAAGGTGAGTTGGGTGTTGGTCAGCTCAATCGTATTTTGCCCGGTGAAGAAGCCAAACGAGCTGCGGGACAGATTGCTGGCCAGGGTCAGGCCACTCAGCTCGGCTTTGAACGGCGCGCCGTTTGGATCGATCAGCGAGAGCTTGAGGTTGTCCATGTAACCGTTGACCTTGATCTTCTCACCCTTGGCTGTGTTGAAAAAATCCAGGTTCAGGCCGGAGAAGTTGACGCTGGAGGTGTCATCCTTGAATTCCAGGGGCAGCAGTTCCAGGTTGCCGTCCACCGAACGATTGAAGGCGATATTGGCGGTGGCTTTGAGCGGCGACACGTCTTTGGTGGCGGCGAACCATTTCTCGGTGGTGGGGTTTTTCTCAAGGGCCAGGTGGCTGGTTGCCAGGACCGGCAGCCATTTGAGGGTCAGCAGGCGGGAGAGCGGCAGCGGGCCGTGTTCGATGCGGTCGATAAACAGCAGTTCGGTGTCTTTATGGTCTTCACCGAACACCGAGCCCTGGGCCTTGAGGCGGAAATGGCCGGTGCTGCTGAACCAGCCACGGTCCAGGGACAGCATTTCAATGGTCACGGTGCCATCAACCCCAACCATGGAGCGCTGCATTTCCTTGTTGGCCTCCTCGATCGAGGTGTTCAGTACACCTTCCAGTTGATTGCCGGTGTACCAGGCGCCACCGGCACTGACTACGCCGACGGCGGCAACAAAACCCAAGAGAACGATTGCTGACTTATTCATGAAGAGACCTGATCAAATCCTGTGCGAAAGTGGGCTGTCTTCCCTGACCCCCTGCTGGGGTGTCGGCTCAAGCCCGCCGAAAAATCCGGTGAAAGATTAGCATAGGCTCCGTAGCAGCGGTCGGATGCAGCCTCGCTGCGCTCGACCACTGCTACGGGAGAGGACTCAGGAATATTCCAGCTCGATCTCGTCGAGTTGATGATCAAAACTCTTCAATCGCGCCGTCCAGGTGTACACCAGCACTTCAAACTCGCGATGGATCACCGCATTGCCCGGCGTATCGGACTTGGGATCGCAAAAATCCAGCTGATAACGCTCACGGGCCATGTCGGTGGCAACATCGGACAATTCTCGCGCGTTATTGAGCCAATGCCGTCCGTCGGCCACTTGCCGGTCCAGGGCCACACATTGTTTTTTCAGGGCTTCGAGGCTTTTTTCCAGGGGCGTACCGGTGAGTTCGCCCATGACTTCCTGAAAGGTGCGCCCCGGTTGCCAGTAACTGCCCCAGAAATAGCGGTCGAACACCGTCTCGACACGGCGCAGGGCAACCTTGGTGTCCCAGATCGCCACCCGCGTCTTGCCTTGTTCGAGGAGTTTTTTCTTGGTTCGCTGGCCTTGGTAAGAAGCCCAGGCCACCACACCAATGGACAGCACGGCAATCAGCGCACAGGCACTGTCGAGGAACACCATGGCCTTGTCGATCTGATGGGCAAGCATGATGCCGTAGAAGTAAGTTGCCGAGAGCAGCACCAGTGCGAAGAACACGCACCAGAAAGCGGGAGCATAAGGGTTTTTCATTATTGGAATCCCCATGAGCAACGCGAGCAGTGATCAGCGGGGCCATCACGAAAGCCCAACTGATCAAAGCATAGCAACCGTCTCAGGGTTTGCTGGGTTCTGTGCCTTGCGTTCGTCCGCTTTCCCAGCCACCGCCCAGGGCCAGGAACAAATCGATCTGGCTCATGGCGACCTGGGTGTTGGCCTGGGCCAACTGGGCGCGCATGTCGGTGTAGGTGCGGGTGGCTTGCAGGTCTGCCAGGAACGACGCGCGGCCGGCCTGGAAGAAGCGGTGGGTCTGGTCGGCAGCCTGTTGCGCCGACTGTTCGGCATCGGCCAGGGCGTCGCGGCGCTCCAACTGAGCGGTGTATTGCGCCAGGCCGGTCTGGGTCTCGCGGATGGCGTTGAGCACCACCCCGTCGAAATGCGCCAGCGCGCCCTGGGTCGCCGCTTCGGCTTCGTGGATGCGCGCGCGGGAGCCATTGGACGGCACCGTCCAGCTCAACAAAGGTCCGAAGCCCCAGCGGTTGGCGGCTGGTTTGCCGAGGTTTTCCAGCAGGCCGACGGTGCCGATGGAGGCCCCAATGCTGATGTCCGGGTACAGCTCGCCGGTGGCGACACCGATGCCAGCGGTGGCGGCAGCCAGGCGGCGTTCGGCCTGGCGCACATCGGGGCGACGCTTGAGCAACGTCGCGCCGTCGCCTACCGGTAGCAGTTGAGCGATGTGCGGCAACTCGGCGCAATCGCGGGTGCCGGCAGGCAGTTGGTCGACAGGCTTGGCCAGCAGCATCGACAGGCGGAACAACCCAGCCTGGCGCAATGCTTCATAACGCGGCAGTTCGGCGCGCAAGGATTTGAATTGGGTTTGCGAACGGGTGACCTGGGTCTCATCACCACGGCCGGCGTCCCGCAGGCGTTGGGTCAGACTCGTACTTTGTGCTTGCAGGTCGAGGGAGTGCCGGGCGATTCCCAGCTCCTCATTAGCCGCGCAGACTTGGGTGTAGGAACGCACCACATCCGCTACCAAGGTAATACGGGCGGTATCGACGGCCGCCTGGGTCGCATCGGCATTGGCCTGGGCGCCTTCGATACCGCGCTGCAAAGTGCCGAACAGATCGAACTGATACGAGGTGGTAATGCCGACGTCACCGACGTTGGCCACTGGCACTTTATCCGCCAGCAAAAACGCTTCGCCGGATTCCTGCAAGCGCTGGGCACCCAGCTTGACGCCGCCGCTCCAGCCACCCGCAGACTGTGCCTCTTGCACCTGGAAACGCGCCCGTTGCAGGTTGGCTGCCGCGACGCGCAAGTCGGTGTTGGAGGCCATGGCCTGTTGCACCAGTTGATCCAGTCGCGAGTCCTGATAGAGCTTCCACCAATCGGCGGGCACCGGTGCCGAGACCACGCTGGCGCCCTGCCCGGCCATCTGCCCTTGCAGGTCACCACGGTTCACCGCGGCCTGATCCGGCAGTTGATAATCCGGCCCAACCACTTGGCAAGCCGACAGCAACAACCCCAGCCCAGCGGTTGCTAACAGCCGTTTCATGGTTTGTCTCCCGCATTGGGCTGGTCGTCGATGATCGACACCGTGGCCGTGCGCCCGGCGATCATGCGAAAGTTCGCCGGCACCTCGTCAAAGGCGATGCGCACCGGAATCCGCTGGGCCAGGCGCACCCAGCTAAATGCCGGGTTGACGTTGGGCAACAGGTTGGCGCCGCTGCTGCGGTCGCGGTCTTCGATGCCAGCGACGATGCTCTGCACATGGCCGCGCAGGCGGGCGCGGTCACCGACCACGCGGATGTCGACTTTCTGACCGACGTGAATGCCGTCCAGCTTGGTCTCTTCAAAATAACCGTCGATGTGGAAGGAGTTGCTGTCCACCACCGACAACACCGGGCGCCCGGCGGTGACGAACTCCTTGACTCGAGGTGCGCGGTCGTTGACGTAGCCATCCACGGGGCTGGTGATTACCGAGCGGTCGAGATTCAACTGAGTGCTGTCCACCGCCACTTGCGCTTCGGCAAGGGCCGATTGGGCGCGGGCCACGCGGGACTGGCTTTCTTCCAGTTGCTCGCTGGCCACCAGGTTGCCAAGGCCACGGTTACGTTTGTTTTCACGCTGGGCCTGGGCCAGGGTTTCCTGGCGGTCGGCCATGGCGGCCTGGGCTTGGCGCAAGGCTAACTTGAAGCGGTCCTGGTCGACGGAGAACAGCACCTGGCCGCGCACCACCCATTGGTTGTCGCGCACGTCCACTTGCTGGATCAGCCCGGAAACGTCCGGGGCGATCTGCACGATGTCGGCGCGGATGTGCCCGTCCCGCGTCCAGGGCGCGAACATGTAGTACATCACCATGCGCCACACCACGACGCAGGCGAAGGTCACCACCAATAACGTCAGGACCACGCGGCCGATGGTCAAAAAAGGTTTTTTCATGTCATCAGGTATCGACTGAGTGAATCCACTGCGCCCAGTAACAGAGCGTAGAGACCCACATTGAACAATGCCCGGTGCCAGACCAGGCGATAGAAGTGGAAGCGCGTCAACAGCCCGTGCACCACCAGGTACAACACATACGTAATGCCCATCAGCACCAGCAGCGTAGGCAGGAACACCCCGCTGATATCCAGATCACCGATCATAAAGGCGCTCCATCAGGTAGCGGCGCGTCCATCTCGCCTGCGCTGACAAACTCCACGCCCGGCAACAGTGACAGGCGCAAACCGCTGAGAGCGTGGAGCAGGTGCAGGCGGGTCTCGTCTTCGCCTTGCAGGCCTTGCCCGTTAAGGGCGCGGCGGGTGCGGTCCAGGGTCATCAGCAGACCGCTGGGAGTCGGCAAGCGCTCTCCGGCTTTCAGGCACGCCTTGAAATAGGCGCCGACGTCCTCCACCACCTGGTTGAGCAGCACCCGAGGCACGCCGAGGATTCTTGGCGAGTAGGCCTGCAAGTCCATCAGGCTCAGCGCCACGCCCAACTCGCGCAGGGCGATCCCGGTGTCTTGCCCGATGATGGCCAGGCGCGGCAGGTGTTGCATCAGCCGGTCGAGCATTTGCGCGCCCATGTGCCGATGTTCGGCCAGGGTTGCAGGCTTGGTGAGGCTGACGATGTCGCGCCAGCTGAAGCGGGTCAGGCGCTTGGCCGCCAGCTCCGCGCCGAACGGGCGGGCGATCAGGGTCCAGAGGAAGGCGAACAACAAGCCCACGGGGCCGGCCAGGTTGGAATTGACGAAGCTTAGAAAATCCGCGTCGTAGGCGCCCTGAATGCTGATAAACGAGGACGTGTTGACGATGGTCAGCAGCATGCCCAGGTAAAAACGCGGCTGTACGGTCAGGGTCCCAACGCAGATAAACGGCACCGCGAAGGCCAGCACCAGCATCGGAAAATCATGCAGGTTGGGCAGGATCAGAAACAGGTAGAGGCTGGCGAACACCACCGACAGCGCGGTCCAGAAAAAGAACTTGTAGATCTGCGGCGCCGGGTCGTCCATCGAGGCAAAGAAGCTGCACGCTACTGCCGCGAGAATCACCGCGCTGCCGCCGTCGGTCCAGCCCAACAGAATCCACAACACCGAGGCGACGATGATCGCGCTGACCGTGGAAAACGCCGAGTAGAACATCAGGCCTCGGTCGAGGAATGGCGTCAGCCGGCCCAGGCGCCAGTGGCGGTAGACGGCGCGCCAGGTGTCCAGGTTTCCGCACTGGATGGCCGCTTGCAGGCTGCGGCAGTCTTGCCACAAGTCGATCCATTCGCCAAGGCGATAGAGGGCGTTGGAGAACAGCAGTTGATAGCGGTCGTCCAGGGCATCGGCGTCGGGTTGCAGGGCTTCAAGTTGATCGCGCAGGACGCGCCAGCGTTCGACAGGCGCATCCTTTTTGGTGCTTTCCAGCCACTCGGTGGTGGCCGCCAACAGCGGCGCTAATTTTCCGACCAGCTCCGGGGTGCGGCGCTCCAGGGCATACAAGGCGTCATCCAAGGCCTCCACCACCGGCAGCAGGTGGATCATCCGCCCGCGCAGCTCTTTGGTGTTGCGCACCGTTTGCGGCCGCGCGCCCTCGTGGGGGAGTTGGCCGATCATTAATTCCAGGGTGTTGAAGGTGGCGACCATCCCGCCGCGCAACGTGCTGACCTCTTTGGGCTGCACGTTACGACTGAGAAAGCGCTGGCTGTAGACCTGCGCATCGGCAAACCATTTACTGACCGAATCATCAAACACCGGCGCCAGGCGCCGGGGCCAGAACATCGCGCCGACCACCGCCGCCACGGCGATACCGAGGAAGATTTCTTCAGCACGCGCCTCGGCCACGTCCCACACCGCCAAGGGGTTATCCACCACTGGCAGGGCGATCAGCGGCAAGGTGTAGCCGGCCAGCATCAGCGCGTAGCTGTTGGCGGTGCGCAGGTGCAAGGACAGGAACAACAAAATCCCGGTCCACAACGCAATGACCACCACCAGCAGGTAAGGCGTCTGCACAAACATCGGCACAAAAAACACCGCCGCCATCGCCCCGAGAAAGGTGCCAATGGCGCGGTACAACGCCTTGGAACTGGTGGGGCCGACAAAGGGACTTGAGACGATATACACGGTGGCCATCGCCCAATACGGACGCGGCATTTGCATGAGCATGGCGATGTACAGCGCGATCATCGAGGCGGCGAACGTTCTTACTCCATAGAACCAGTCTCGTGCCGGCGGCATGCCGGTAAAAAATCCGTTCAAGAAGGCACTACCGCAGGGTGCTGATGGGCGCCTTCGAAAGCGCGCAACACGCGCAAGGCGGCCTCCAGGTCTTGGGGAGCAATGTCCGCCAGCACTTCACGGCGCAGGCGTACCAGTTGCTCTTCCACCGCTTGCACCAGCTCACGGCCACGGGCGGTGAGGCTCAAGGCCTTGGCGCGGCGGTCGTGAATATCTTCGCTGCGGCACACAAAACCTGCGCTGCACAGCTGGTCCAGCAGGCGCACCAGGGATGGGCTTTCCATCCCTGACGCCTGAGCGACCTTGACCTGATGCACACCGTCGCCGAGACGGCCGATCATCAACAGCGGCACGGCGCAGGCTTCGGAAATGCCGAAGCTCACCAGCGTGGTCTGGCAGATTTTTCGCCAGTGCCTGGCACCCACCACCATGCTGCTGCTGATGTTCATGTGAAGTTGTTCGAGATTTGGGGACACTTGATTGTTCGCATACAGTTAGCTTGCTAACTATCAATATGGTGGATGGATACGAGCCCGTCAAGTTTTGATACAAATTGGTGGATTTGGAGACGCAAGGTAAGTAGTGCTGCATTCCTACGCGTTCACGTCTCGGCTACGCCGCAACATCAAATTCAATTCATCCACCACCTCTGCCCAATCCGCATCATCCAAAATCTCATCCCGCAAGAACGCCTTCTGGCTGTCCGTCCAGAAAAACGCATCCGCTAGGTGCAGTTCGGGCTTGAGTGGAGAGTGGACGGCGACGAAACGCTCGATGCTGACCGGGTCATCGGGCAGGCCGAGTTGCTTGAACAAAGACGGCAAGCTGTGGACTGGGGATTGCATAGTGTGTTCCTGAGCAGGAGGTTCACTTGAGTCTAGCCTCACAGGCGAGCATAAGCCTGGCGCAGCTTAATCGCAGCCCTCCCGGTGAGTCGCCTCCGGCACGTTACACAGCACAAACAGGCGCGCCCGAGCGCCGCCGCCGTCCTGCTGACTGAGCTGGCGCCAGCCTTCGGGCAGAGGGGCAAAGTCATCCGGCGCTTCATTGCTGCTGATCAACCACACGCGTCGAGTATCGGCAGGTATAGCCGACAAACGATCGAGGTAGATCCGCCCACCGTCCTGATCCACCAGGGTGCCAAAACCATAGGCATTGGGTCGCGTCGGCGTGCCATCGGCCTTGGGCGGTGTGTAGAGCTGCAACTGGGCATCGGTCTGGTCGTCTTGTTCCGCCACAGAGCGTCGCACCTCTATTTCCTCACCCACGGCCCTTCTCCAGGGCAAAACCCGCGCTTGCGCGAACACTCGCCACTCTAGGTCAAAAGACCTTGATTCGCCTGCCGTTTTGCCACCAATCGGACAAATCTGAATTCTTCGTAGGCCTGCACTGATGCCTTTGCAGGTTCGCGCTATCATTGCCGCCTTCAAGGATTCAGGATCAAGGACATCTCATGCACATCGGTCTTCTGTCACCCCTGGCGCTGGTACTGCTCGCCGGCCTTGCCCTTCAGGCCCAGGCCAGCTCCGACGATTCGTGCTACCCGGACTGGCGGATTTCACGCAATAACCTGGATGTGTGCAGCAATCTGCCGTTCCTGAGTCCGGGCAATGACAGCCGGGTCAACCTGCGCCTGTTGTTGGCTGACAAGAAGACCGAGCCGCTGGTGCCCAATGCCTTGAGCGAAGATGCCTTGTCCCAGGGATTTGGCCAGGTGCCGTTCCCGCTGTACCGCCTCACGCTTTCTGCCGATGAGCCTGTGGATAAACCCGACAACTCGCGCACGGCCGAACTCGATGAGCTGCTCGCACCGCTGGGCATCAAGCGCGACGACTACAAGACGGCCGGCGAAGCCTTTATTGATGGCGAAGGCAGCCGCTGCCGCAGCAACAACGATGACAGCGCCACGGCGTTTATCCAGCAGGTGGTCAAGGCCGATATTCCGACTGCCGAACGTCAGGCACTGGTCAATGCACGCCTGAAATTGCTCACGACGTGCCGTTGGGAAGGCCAGGTCCTGCTCGATCCGCAACAGATCCAATCGGCCAATGGCCGCGAGTTACGCACGTACCTGCAAGCCGCCGCCGACTTTTACAGCGGCCGCTTTAGTGAAGCAGAACGAGGCTTTGCCGCCGCCTCCGCAACCTCCCTGCCGTGGCTTGAGGAGACCGCGCGGTACATGACCGCGCGCACCTCGCTGAACCAGGCCCAGGCAAATGCATTTGACGAATACGGCATGCCGCAACTTGAGCATGTGGATAAGTCCATCCTGGAAGATGCCGAAGAAGGCTTCAGTAATTACCTGAAAACTTATCCACAGGGCGAATACATAGCCTCCGCTCGTGGCCTGCTGCGTCGAGTGCATTGGCTGGCGGGTGAGCCGGACAAACTGGCAGACGACTTTGCCTGGCAACTGACCCAGGCCACTGACGCTCAGCGCAACGTATCCGTGGATGCGCTGGTGGAAGAAGCCGACACCAAGCTGTTGATGAGCAACGCCAACACCGTAAAAAACCCGATGCTGCTGGCGATCAACGACCTGATGTGGATGCGCGCCTACAACCCGCCACGGCTGACCCGTGAAACCCTTGAAGCGCAAAAAACCGTGTTTGCCAACGAGCCTGCGCTGTACGACTACGTGCAAGCCGCGTTTGCCCTTTACGTCGAACATCAACCCGGCAACGCCTTGAAGCTGTTGCCACAAGACGTGCCGTCAAGCCTGGATTACTTCGCCTTCAGCCAGCAGACCCTGCGCGGCCTGGCGCTGGAGGCCAAGGAGGATTGGAAAGCCGCCCAGACGCTTTGGCTGCAACTGCTGCCGCTCGCCAAGCAACCCTTGCAGCGTGACCAATTGGAGCTGGCCCTGGCCATGAACTATGAGCGCAGCGGCCAATTGGCCAAGGTGTTCGCTGCCGACTCGCCGATCAGCACCAAGCAGGTGCGCTATATTTTGCTGCGCAACGTCGCCGGCCCCGAGTTGCTGCGCCAACAGATCGCCCAGGCCAGCGACCCGCTGGAGCGTCAGACTGCGCAATTCGTGCTGCTCTACAAAGACCTGCTCCGCAGCCAGTTCGCCACCTTCGCCGAAGACTTGAAACAGCTACCGGCCTCGGCACCCGAAGACAAGATCGGCACCAGCCTGGGCTATGTCTACAGCGGCGGCCAGTCGCTCAAGTTGTTCCACTGGAACGGCGACAAGGCTGAATCAGGCTATGCCTGCCCGACCATCGCGCAAACCGCCAGCACCTTGCAGAGCGATCCGAAAAACCCACAGAGCCTGAACTGCTTCGGTGAATTCATCCTGCGCAACGGCCTGGACGGCATGCCTCTGGAACAGGCGCGCTCAGCCGGCAGCTTGGGCAGCACCGCGTCGGACTTCAAAGGCGAAACCTTTTCTCGGCTCGATGGCTACAAACAAGTGATCGGCAACGCCAAGGCGCCACGCGACGACAAGGCCTACGCGCTGTTTCGCGCCCTCAACTGCTACGCCCCTGCCGGCTACAACAGCTGCGGTGGCGAAGACGTCGACAAGGCGGTGCGCAAGGGCTGGTTCCGCCAGCTGAAAACCGGCTTCGCCGATACTCAGTGGGGCAAGTCGCTGCAGTACTACTGGTAAGCAGTGAAAGGCTTCTGGCTGTGCCTACTCCTGCTGGCAAGCCCGGCCTTCGGCGCGGTCGACGCACGCGACTATGACGCCTTCTGGCTGTGGAGCGGCGTCGCTTCCCAGCCGGTGCTCAAGCAGGCAAAAACCCTGTACATCCTCCAGGGCCAAATCAACTCAACGCGCCGCCACCCCCGGCGCGGCGTGCAATTCATCGCCCAAGGTATGAGCGTGCCGCGCATCAGCCAAGGCGAGGTATGGATCGTCTACCGCGCCCACACGCTGCACTGGCCAGAGTCGGTCTACACGCAATTATTGGGGCAAGTGCAACGCTGGCGGGATGCCGGCAACCCGGTGATCGGCATCCAGATCGACTTCGACGCCCGCACACAATACCTGCACGAATACACCGACTTCCTCAAAGACCTGCGCCAACGCCTGCCCAAAAACCTGCGTTTGAGCATCACCGGCCTGCTGGACTGGAGCAGCAACGCCGACCCCGAAGCCATCGCCCAGCTCAAGGGTGTGGTGGATGAAGTGGTAGTGCAAACCTACCAGGGGCGCCACAGCATTGCGGATTACG
This sequence comes from Pseudomonas sp. C321, assembly GCF_055407105.1. Lineage (NCBI taxonomy): Bacteria > Pseudomonadati > Pseudomonadota > Gammaproteobacteria > Pseudomonadales > Pseudomonadaceae > Pseudomonas > Pseudomonas sp. C321. The sequence goes on from NZ_JBUZRB010000015.1 coordinate 47,467, forward strand.
CGGCGTATCTGCCACGGATGAATCGAATGGGGGTGCCGTTCAAGATTGGCTTGATTCAGGGTGGGGAGTGGGAGGAGCCGGGGTATTTGGAGGGAAGTGAGTGGTTTCGGGGGTATGTGGTGTTTTTGCAGAATCGCTGAATTCAGCTTGACTCCCGATAGCTGAATACGGATTACCCCCTTGAGTTTAGGGCTGCTAGGCAGCCCAACGGCATCAAGCTCCCTCGCCACAAGTTATTGGATAGCCTCGGAGATCCTGTCCCTACCAGTCATACGTCAAACTCGACACCACCGTGCGCCCTTCGCCGTAGTAACAATCCAGGTCGCTGGTGCATTGGGCGACGTAGGTTTTGTTGGTCAGGTTCTGCACGTTCATTGCCAGTTTCACGCCTTTGAGCTTGAGCGGCGAGGCGCCCAGGTCGTAGCTCAGGCGGGCGTCGTAAACGGTGTAGGACGGGATGCTGAACGCCCCTTCGTAATAATCACCGAAGCTGCTGCGGGCGTAGCGAGTGCCAAGGCCTGCGCCGAGGCCGGCCAGGCGCTTGCGCAGCCAGCCTTGGTGGTCTCGATACAGGAGGTGAAGCTGTTGCTGGCCGTCAGTCGCGGTATCCATGAAAAGCCCGGACGCGCCGTTGAGATAAATTATCATTACACTTTGTATCGCGACTGGCAAAACCCTTTGTCGGTTAGCGCCCCGCTGTCTGCAACGGATACACCGACTCCCAGCCTCCTCCCAACGCTTTATACAAGCCGACCATGGCCAGGGACACGCCGGTGGAGCTTTCGACCCACTGCTCCTGAGTCGCCAGCAACGCACTTTGCACGGTGAGCACGTTGACGAAATCCACCACGCCTTCGACGTATTGCGCCTGGGCGGTGGTGAGGGCGATCTGGTTCTGCCGCACCGCTTCGGCCAGGCTGTCACGACGCAGTTGGCTGGCGTTGTAGCGGGTCAGCTGATCGTCAATTTCATGCCAGGCCCGCAACACGGTTTGCTGGTAGGCCAGGGCCGCTTCCTGTTGCTGGGCTTCACGCAAATCGAGCATGCCCTTGAGCCGGCCACCGTTGAAAATCGGCAAGCTGAACTGCGGGCCGAAGGCAAATGCACGAGAACCCCAGGAGCCGAAATCCGACAGTTGCATGGCCTGGGAACCGAGGCTACCCGACAGGGTGATGCGTGGGTAGAAATCGCCCTTGGCCACGCCGATGGTCGCGGTCGCCGCATGCAACCGCGCCTCGGCCTGGCGGATATCGGGACGGCGTTCAGCCAGTTGCGACGGCAGGCCAATAGCAACCTGGCGTTGGGTCTGGGGCACGGCGCCATCCTTGGACAATTGTGCGTACAAGGCTTGCGGCGCCTGGCCCATCAACAAACTCAGGGCGTTGATCAGTTGGTCCTGGCGTTGCTGCAAGTCCGGCAGGCGCGCTTCGATGGCGGCGACCTGGGCGGCGGCTTCGGCCACGTCGAGGTCGGTGGCCACACCATCGGCCAAGCGCAGTTGTGAGAGTTTCAGACTGTGGCGGGCGACGTCGAGGTTTTGCTCGGTAACCGCACGGGTGTTCTGCACACCGCGCAGTTGGATGTAGTCCTGGGCGGTTTCCGCCAGCACCGACAGCAGCACCGCGCGGCGGTCGTTTTCGGCCACTTGCAGGGTGGCGTCGGCGGCTTCGGTTTCGCGCTTTACCCGGCCCCAAAAGTCCAGTTCCCAGGAGGCGGAGAATCCGGCATCCCAGCGGTTGAAGGCCGAACGGCCGTTCTTGCCGGACGGGTCGCTCAGGCCCTTGGCGCTGTTGCGTTGACGGCCGTAGCCACTGCTGGCATCGACGCTCGGATAGCGCTCGGCGGTCGTCACCTGGCGCACGGCGCGACTTTGTTGCAGGCGGCTGCTGGCCAGTTTCAGGTCGAGGTTGTCGGTCAGCGCGCGGCGAGTGAGGGCAGACAGTTGCTCGTCGTGGAATACTTCCCACCAACGCTCTTCCAGCGCGCCATTGACGGCGTGGCTGGCCGCTTGACGGCCTTGAGGTTCGGTCCATTGCGTCACCTGCGGGCCTTGAGGGCGCTGGAAATCCGGGCCAACGGTGCAGGCGCTCAGGCTGATCATGCTCAGGGTAAACCAGGCGATTCTTCTCATTGCTGGGCCACCTCACGCTGCAGCGTGGCGGGCTGGGTATCGACGCTGGCTTCCACCGACATGCCAACCCGCAGGTGCCCGGTCAGCAGCTGGCCGGGCTCCAGGATGATTTTCACCGGAATGCGCTGCACCACCTTGGTGAAGTTGCCGGTGGCGTTGTCCGGCTTGATCGAGGCGAAAGTCACACCTGTCGCTGGTGCCAGGCTTTCGAGATGGCCCTTGAGGACTTCGCCGTCGAGGCTGTCGACGCGCACTTCTACCGACTGGCCGGCACGCATGTGGGACAGCTGGGTCTCCTGGAAATTGGCCACCACGTAAGCCTCGGCCAACGGCACCACGGCGAGAATCTTACTGCCCGGCGTGACGTAGGCGCCGACCCGCACGGCGCGCTCACCGACCATGCCGTCCACCGGGGCGACGATACGGGTATAGGACAGCTGATAACTGGCCATTTCCAGCGCCGCATGGGCCCGCTTCAGGCCACCTTCGGCGGCATCGCGCTGGGCGGTGAGGATTTCCACCTGCTTGCGCTCGGCGGCCAGCACCGCCGTGGCGTTGGCCAGGCGTGCGGTGGCCTGGTCGATACGGGTCTTGGCTTGCTGGGCGTTCTGCACGGTGCCAGCGCCGACACCGGCGAGATGGTTGTAACGGTTCAGTTCGTGTTCGGCGAAGGCCATTCCGGCACGATCCGAGGCCACCGTAGCCTGGGCCTGAGCGATCACCAAGGTCTGGCGCTCCAGGGTCGCCTTGGCGTTTTGCAACTGCGCCCGGGCCACCAGGGTATCAGCGTCGGCCGCCAGGGCCGCGGCACGAAAGTCGCGGTCATCGATCAACGCCAGCAATTGCCCTGCCTTGACCTGCTGGTTGTCTTCCACCAGCACCTCTTTGATAAACCCGGCCACACGCGGTGCCACCAGGGTGTAGTCAGCGGCGACGAAGGCATCGTTAGTGCTCTGGCGCTTGCTGCCAAACAGGCCCGGCGCCAGCAGGTACACCAGCACACCCACGGCAAACACGGCGATGACGGTCACGGCGATTTGGTCTTTGCGTTTCATAAAAAATCCTTTGTCTCAATGAACAATCAAGCGGGCGCACGGGGCGGATAGATCCGCGTCGGCATCCAGAAAATCAGCAGGATCAATGCCGCCGCGACAGCCGCCATGACGTAGTAGAGATCCGAAGAGGTCAGCACCACAGCCTGCTCGTGCAGCCGATGGGCGAGGCCCGCGGTGCCACTGTCGGCAAGCGGTGAGTTGCCCAGGCTGTCCACCAACATGGTCGAGTGAAAGTGCAGACGGTGAGTGGTCAGCGCCTCGATCACCCCGGTGGCAACCACGGCGGCCAGGCCCTTGACTGTGTTGAACCAGGCCGAGGCGAAAGGCCCATCCGCCGGGGTGATGCTGCCGGTGGAAAGTATCAGTAGCGGCAACACCGCCATCGGCTGCCCGAAAATTTGCAGCAATTGCAGGGCGTAGAAATCATCGCGAATCCACGCGGAGGTCAGCTGTGCGCCGCCGACACAGGACAGGATCAACATACTCAAGCCAATCCCCAGCACCCAGCGGCAATCGACCCAACGCACGTTGCACAGCGCCGCCACCAACGGCAGCGCGATCAACTGCGGCAACGCCATAATCAGCATCACCGGCGCGGTTTGCAGCGGTCGGTAGCCCTGTACCTGCGCCAGGTAGTTGGACGGAATGATGATCACCGCCAGCAACACGACCAGCACCCCGGCCAATACGATCAGCGCGAAGGCCAGGTTGCGCAGCCCCAGCAACTGCAACTTGAAGAACGGCATCGGGTGCGACCACTCATTGATCATGAATAGCACCAGCAACAGCGAGCCACCGCACAGCAGCGAGGTGATCAGCGTTGATTCGAACCAATCCAGGCGATTGCCCTGCAGCAGGCCGATCACCAACATGCAGATCGCCGGGAACCCCAGCAGCAGACCACGCCAGTTGAACTGCTTAAGGCGCTCCAGGCGCAACGGGTCCTGGGGCAGGCCGTAGGCCACGGCGGCCATGGCCAGCAGGCACGGCGCGACGACCTGCCAGAACGCCCATTGCCAGCCGACGTATTCGGTCCAGAGCGCCGCCAGCGGTGTGCCAAGGCTAGGGCCGAAGGTGGCGGTCAGGGCGTAGCCGGCCAGGCCGTACAGCTTCACATTGGCCGGTAAAAAGCGCAGGGCCACAGTCATCAGCATTGGCGGCAAGGCACCACCGGCCAGGCCTTGCACGGTACGCAGCACCAGCAGGCTTTCGTAGTTGGGCGCAAACGGGCACAACACACCGAGCACGGTAAACAGGCCGATGGCCCACAGGGTGAAACGGCGCAGGGAAAAGGTCACCGAACACCACGGCGCGAAGGCCATGGCCGACACCGAGGTGGCGGTGTACGCGGCCACCAGCCAGGTACCTTCGTCAAAACCGATGTACAGCGCACCGCGAATATCAGCGAGGGCGACCTTGGTCACCATCTCGTTAAGGCCCGATACCAGCACCGCCAGCAACACGCCCACCAGGCCGATGATGATTTGCGGGCCGAAGATGGGGGGGCTGATAGCTGTCGGCTTGGCTGCAGCCTGAGAGGCGGGGGCAGCGAGGGAGGTCATGAAGATACAACTCGGAATTAGAAATACCCGAGAAGTTTAATAAGGTATTAGCATGACGAAAACTGACTTATCTGAAGGTTATAAGTGCGTCAAACGCAACTATTCACCTATAGGAGCGAGCTTGCTCCTACAGGGAATCAGGTGGGTTGGGCTTCGCGCCATGTCGCTTCGCAGCACTCGCGCATGGTCTCGCGCAGCCATTTATGCGCTGGGTCCTTGTCGAAACGTGGATGCCAGGCCTGGGTCAGCACCAGGGTCGGCAGGGAGATAGGCAAGGTGAAGGCGCGCAGCGGCAGATTCAGGCGATTGACGCTGTACAGCGCTTCCTTGGGCACCGGCAGGATCAGGTCAGAATCGGGCAGCATGAACATAGCACCGTGAAACCCCGGCGCGATCATTGCCACCCGGCGCTCCAGGCCCTGGGCATTGAGGGCGGTGTCAATCGGCCCACGGGCGATGCCACGGCGGGAGATGCTGATATGGGAGTAACTGGCAAACCGCGCGGCGGTGATTTCCCCATCGAACAGCGGATGGCCGATGCGTGCCAGGCCGACGAAGGTGGTGGAAAACAGGTTTTGCACCTTCACCTCAGGCGTGATCGGCATGGTGTTACCAACCCGCAGGTCCAGCCGCCCTTCTCGTAGCGCTTCATCATCGCTGTCGCCTTCGGGCACGAAGCGCAGCTCACACAGCGGCGCCATGCGTTCCATGGTGTCGAACAAACGACCGCCATAGACCCCGACAAAAAAGTCATTGGCCCGCACGCTGAACCGCCGCCGTAGGGTACTCAAGTCCACCTGATCGGCTGAGCGAAACAGCAGCGCCGCTTGCTCCACCACGCTGCGCACCTGGTCCTGCAACTCCAGGGCCTTGGGGGTCGGCACCAGGCCGCGCCCGGCACGCACCAGGATCGGGTCGCCCACCGCTTCGCGGATTCGCGTCAGGGTGCGGCTCATCGCCGCCGGGCTCAGGTTCATCCGCCGCGCGGCGCCCACCACACTGCCCTCGTCGAGCAACGCGTCGAGGGCCACCAACAGGTTCATGTCCGGTAGTTGCATGCCAAGCACTCGTGATCAGTGGGGAGTGAACTTGGCGCAATCGTAGCAGGCTTCTCTGTAGGAGCGAGCTTGCTCGCGAAGAGCGTTAACGATAACGCGGGCATCCTGAAGGAACGCGTTGCCTGGGCATTTTTCGCGAGCAAGCTCGCTCCTACAGGGAGCAGCAGGTGATTAGCGCTGCATACCCCAACGTTTCACGGTGACCCGCTCCAGGGTGTCAAACACCAGGTTTTCCACCAGCAGCCCGATGAGGATCACCACTGCCAGCCCGGCAAAAACCTTGTCGGTGTACAGCTCATTGCGGTTCTGGAAGATGTACCAGCCCAGGCCACCCTTGCCGCTGGTGGCGCCGAATACCAGTTCGGCGGCGATCAGCGTACGCCAGGCAAACGCCCAGCCGATTTTCAGCCCGGCGAGGATCGACGGCAACGCCGCCGGAATCAGGATGAACAGCACAAAGCGCATGCCCTTGAGGCCATAGTTGCGCCCAGCCATACGCAGGGTTTCCGAGACGCCGAGAAACCCCGAGTAAGTGTTAAGCGCCAATGCCCACAGCACCGAATGCACCAACACGAAAATCAGGCTGTTCTGCCCCAGGCCAAACCACAACAACGCCAGCGGCAACAACGCAATCGCCGGCAACGGGTTGAACATCGAGGTCAGGGTGCTCAACAGGTCGCGGCCCAATTGGGTCGATACCGCCAAGGTGGTCAGGGCGAATGCCAGCACGATGCCGATCAGATAGCCCTTGAGCAGCACCACCAGGGAAATGCTGACCTTGCCCAGCAACTCGCCGCTGGCAATGCCGTCGTAGAACGCGTGGAAGGTCTGCAAAAAACTCGGCAGCAGCAAATCGTTGTTCTGATAACGAGCGGCCGCTTCCCAGAGGATGGCGAGCACGATCAGGATCAGGCTTTTGCGCAGCCAGCCTTGTTGCCACAGACGCTGACGCAGAGGCAGCTCGCGTTCCACGGGGACGCTGAGCAGCGGTTGGAGGGTGACTTCATATTCCTGGCGCATGCTGTAATCCTTCAAGGTGCAGCCCTTCAATAAGCGATGCGGATATCGGCGAAACCCAACTCACGTTCGGTTTCAGGCACTTCATCAAACAACAGCCGATGAATGCGCCGCGCCGAGGCCTGGAACTCCACACCGCCAAGGCTGTGCAGGTCATATTGATGGCTGTGGATTTGCGCGCGAACCCGTCCCGGATGAGGCGACAGCAACAGGATGCGATTGCCCACCACCAGCGCTTCTTCAATGGAGTGGGTGACGAACAGCAAAGTGAAGCGCACCTCTTCCCAGAGCAGCAGCAACTCCTCCTGCATCTTGCGCCGGGTCAAAGCGTCGAGGGCAGCGAAGGGCTCATCCATCAGCAGGATTTTCGGCTGCATGGCCAAGGCTCGGGCAATCGACACACGCGCTTTCATGCCGCCGGACAGCGTGTGCGGATAGGCATCGGCAAAGGCCGTCAGGCCGACTTTTTCCAGGTAGTGCAGCGCACGTTCTTCAGCTTCGCGGCGCTTGAGGGTTTTGGAAGCGAGCAGTGGGAACATGACGTTCTGTTTGACGGTTTTCCACGGTGGCAGTTGATCGAATTCCTGGAACACCACGATACGGTCCGGGCCCGGCTGGTCGACCTTTTGCCCCAACAAGCGGATCTCGCCTTCACAGGGTTTTATAAACCCCGCGACGGCCTTGAGCAACGTGGATTTGCCACAGCCCGAAGGCCCCAGCAGCACAAAGCGGTCGGCCGGATCGATCTCAAAACTGACCTGATGCGTGGCCCGCACCACTCGTTCTGGCGTGCGGTATTCAAGGCTGACATGGTCCACCGACAGCAGTGCGGAAGGGGTCTGCAGGTTGCTGGCCGTATGGCCTTGCAAGGGCGCGTTCATCTCAGCTCCCCTGCAACGGTTTGGCATCCTGAAAGAAGTAATCCTTCCACGATGCGGGTTTGTTTTTGATGGCGCCGACGCGATAGAGGAACTCGGCCAGCGGGTAGGTGTTTTTCGGCGTAACGCTGAATTCAAATTGCGGGTTATCGATAATTTTCAGCAACGCAGCACGGTCGATCTTGGCCTTGGTCACGCGGATGTAGGTGTCGGCGGCAGCGCCTTTATCGTTCTGGGCGAACTGCGCGGCTTCGGTCAATGCCTCGACGAAAGCCTTGTAGGTTTTCGGGTTGTCGTTGCGAAATTTCTCGGTGGCAAACAGCACCGTCGGTGAGTTCGGGCCCAGCAGGTCATAGGTGTTGAGCACCACATGGACGTTGGGATTGGTCAGCGCCTGATCCTGGAACGGCGGGTTGGAGAAGTGCCCGGTCAGCTCAGTGCCGCCGGCGATCAGTGCAGCGGTGGCATCCGGGTGCGGAACGGCGACGGTGTACTTGTCCAGGCGATCGAATTCCTTGTCGCCCCATTGCTTGGCGGCGGCGTATTGCAGGAAGCGCGACTGCACCGAAACGCCGACGGCAGGCACGGCGATGCGGTCTTTCTCGGTGAAGTCAGCGATGGTCTTGACCTTGGGGTTGTTGCTCACCAGGTAGTAAGGAAAGTTGCCCAGGGAGGCGACAGCCTTGACGTTCTGCTTGCCGTGGGTGCGGTCCCAGATGGTCAGCAGCGGGCCGACACCGGCGCCGGCAATATCAATGGAGCCGGAGAGCAACGCGTCATTGACCGCCGCGCCACCGGACAGTTGGGTCCAGTCGACCTTGATGTCGATGCCCTCTTGCTTGCCGTATTTCTCGATCAGGTTCTGGTCGCGCACCACGTTGAGCAACAGGTAGACGATGCCGAACTGTTCAGCGATGCGAATTTCGCCTTCCGCCTGGGCTACGGCCGGTGCGATCAGGCTGCCAGCTAGAAGGCTGACGCTTAGGCCAAGCGTTGCGGCCAGTCGTGCGAATGGAGTTTTCTTGGACATGGTGCTGCTCCGAATCAGAAAGGCGCGTCGCCCTGGATGGTGGTGCGGTACAGCTTGCGGCGCAGGTAGCTGGGGCAACCGGCGGCCAGGTGGACCAGCGAGCGGTTGTCCCAGAACACCAGGTCGTGGGGCTGCCATTGATGGCGGTAGATGTTTTCCGGCAGCACGCTGTGGGCGTAGAGCTGGGCCAGCAGGTCGCGGCTTTCGTCCTCCGGCAGGCCGACGATGCGGGTGGTGAAGCCTTCACTGACGAACAGCGCCTTGCGGCCGTTTTCCGGGTGGGTGCGCACGATGGGGTGTACCACTTCGGCGACCTGGGCCAGTTGCTCGGGGGTTAGCGTCGGGCGCCAGTTGCCTTCGAATTTGGTTTCGCTGTAGCGCGCGGTGTAGGAGTGGGCGGCGCTGCGGCCTTCGATGGCCTGGCGCAAGTACTCGGGCAGTTGCTCCCAGGCTTTGTGCATATCGGCGAACAGGGTGTCGCCGCCTTCGGACGGCAGCTCCTGGGCGTGGAGCATCGAGCCCAGGCTCGGCAGTTCCTTATAGGAAAGGTCCGAATGCCAGAACTTGCCGGCGTCTCCCAGGCCGATGGATTGGCCGTTCTCGATGATGTTGGAGACGATAAGGATTTGCGGGTGGTTGGCCAGCAGGAACTGTTTGAGCACGTGGATCTGCAGCACGCCAAAGCGGCGGCTGAAGGCGATCTGTTGTTCGGGGGTGATGCGTTGGTCGCGAAAGACCACGACGTGGTGGTCCAGGTGCGCGCGGTGAATGCGGGCGAAGTCCTGGTCGTTGACCGGGCGGGAAAGGTCCAGGCCAATCACCTCGACGCCGACGCTGCCGGGGAATGGGCGGATGTCGAAAGTTTGGGTGGTGGTTGGAACAGCGGAGGTTGCAGGCATGGGTTCACTCCCGAGCGATCAGGAGAGTGACTTTATAGATATAAGAACCGCAGTTTAAATACCGTTAGCGAATATCTATATGGCTTTTGGGCCGCAGCGTCAGAGGGCCGACGGGGTGCGGCCCTCTCCACTTTCGTAGCAGCCGCCGAGCTTTAGCGAGGCGACGACAGGTGCGACTCCGTGCCGAGGCCAGGCTTGAGTGCGGCCGACGTAGCCTCGCTGGCGCTCGACAACTGCTACGGATTAGCGCTCGTGCAACGCCTCTGCCCGCGCCCGGATGATGGGCTTGAGCAGGTAGCTGAGGATGCTTTTCTTGCCAGTGATGATGTCCACCGAGGCGACCATGCCGGGGATGATCAGCAGCGGCTTCTCATCGGTGCCCAGGTGGCTGCGGTCGGTGCGCAGGGTGATCATGTAGTAAGTGTTTTTCTTGTCTTCATCGGTGATTGTGTCGGCGCCGATGCGTTCCAGCTTGGCCTTGAGGCCGCCGTAGATGGTGTAGTCATAGGCGGTGAACTTGACGATCGCCTCCTGCCCCGGATGCAGGAAGGCGATGTCTTGGGGGCGGATCTTGGCTTCCACCAGCAGGGTGTCGTTGAGCGGCACGATTTCCACCATGTCGCTGCCTGGCTGAATCACGCCGCCAACGGTGTTGACCAGCAGCTGCTTGACGATGCCGCGTACCGGCGAGGTCACCAGGGTGCGGCTGACCCGATCTTCCAGGGCCTTGCCGGTGGACTCGGCCTTGTTCAGTTCGGTGCGGGCTTCGTTGAGTTGGGTCAGGGCTTCACTGCGGAATTTGCCGCGGGTCTCGTCGATTTTGCGCTGCACTTCCTTGATCGCCGATTCGGCGCGGGGAATGGCCAGGGTAGTGGCATCCAGTTGCCCACGGGTTTCCATCTCGGCGCGCTTGAGGCGCAGCACTTCCACCGGAGATACCGCGCCCTGGGCCACCAGCGGCTCGGACATGTTGATTTCCTGGCGTTGCAGGCTCAACTGGTTGCGGTACTGACCTTGCTTGGAGCTGAACTCGCGCAGTTCCTGTTGGCGCTGCACCAGTTGCTCCTGCAAGCCGCCGATCTCATCCTTGAGCTGCTGGCGACGGCTCTCGTACAAGGAGCGTTCGTTGGCCGCCTGGCTTGGCGCAGCCTTGAGCACGTCGTCAGTGATATTGAGCGGACGATCATCCACCTGGGCGCTCAAGCGCTCGACTCGCAGCACCATGGACAGCCGCTGGGCTTCGGTTTCACCGGCGTTGGAGGCAAAGCGGGTGTCATCCAGGCGAATCAGCGGAGCACCGGCTTCAACGATCTGGCCTTCATGCACGTACAACTCGGCGACAATACCGCCTTCCAGGTTCTGGATTTTCTGCAGCTTGGAGGACGGAATGGCCTTGCCGTCGCCACGGGTTACTTCGTCGATGCTGGAGAAATACGCCCAGGTCATCAGGAACAGGAAGAACGCGATGATCGCCCAGATGGTCAGGCGGATGACCCGCGGCGCATCTTCGATCAACGCCTTGTTGACCTCGGGCAGCGGTTGATCATGAAGAGATTCGGAGCCTTTAAAATAGCTGCCGATCGAAGCTTTGATAGAGTTAAGCGACACTGATTTGCCCCTTCTTCAACGCTTCCATGACCACGGCTTTCGGGCCGTCCGCGAGGATCTGCCCACGGTCGACCACCAGCAGGCGGTCCACCAGGGACAGCAGCGAGGCACGGTGCGTGACCAGCACCACCGTCTTGTTTGCCACCACAGCTTGCAGGCGTTGTTTCAAGCGTTCTTCACCAGTGTTGTCCATGGCGCTGGTCGGTTCGTCGAGCAGCAGGATAGGCGGGTTGAGCAGCAGGGCGCGAGCCAGGGCGACGTTTTGCCGCTGGCCGCCAGACAGGTTCTGCCCACGTTCGCCGACTTGCAGCTCGTAGCCCTGGGGGTGCAGGCTGGCAAACTCATTCACACCGGCAAGCTCGGCGGCCTGCAGGACTACCTCGTCTTCGACGTAGCGGGCACCGGAGACCAGGTTGTCACGCAGGGTACCGGCCAGCAGTTGGATATCTTGCGGTACATAGCCGATGTTGTGGCGCAATTCACTGACGTCGATCTGGCGGATGTCCACGCCGTCCACCAGCAGCGCACCGGAGTCCGGTTGATAGAGGCCCACCAGCAGTTTGGCCAGGGAGCTTTTACCCGAGCCGCTGCGGCCGATGATGCCGATTTTCTCGCCGGGCTTGATCACCAGGTTGATGTTCTTCAGCGCGGCGTTCTGTTGGTTCGGGTAGGTGAAGTTCAGGCCACGGCACTCGATGGCGCCTTGCAGGGTGCGGCGGCTCATAGGGCGCTCTTCGAAATTGCGCTCTTGGGGCAACTCCATCATCTGGTCCACCGAGGTCATAGTGACCTTGGCTTGCTGGTAACGGGTCAGCAGGCCCGACAGCGAGGCCAGCGGGCTCAGGGCGCGGCCGCTGAGCATGTAGCAGGCGATCAAGCCGCCCATGCTGAGGTTGCCGTCAATGATCTGGTACACGCCGAAGACGATCATGATGACGCCAGCCAGTTGCTGGATCAGCAGGGTCATGTTCATCGACAGGCCCGACAGCAACTTCACCCGCAGCTCAAGACGGCTGAGGGTGCCAATAGTCTGTTCCCACTGGTACTGGCGCTCGCTTTCGGCGTTGTTAACCTTGACCGCGTCCAGCCCGGCGAGGGTTTCGATCAGGCTCGACTGGCGCTCGGCGGCTAGGGCCATGGTTCGTTCCATGGTCGCCACCAGGGGTTTTTGCAGGGCGTAGCCGATCCCCAGGGCAATCGGGAACGCCAGCACCGGAACCCACACCAGGTGCCCACCGAGGATGGCAATCACCAGGAAGATCAGCAGGGTGAACGGCAGGTCTATCAGGCTGGTGAGGGTCAGAGACGCGAGAAAATCACGCAGGCTCTGAAATTCGTGGATGTTCTGGGCGAAGCTGCCGACCCGCGCCGGGCGGTACTTCATGGACATGCCGACAATGCGCTCGAATAGCGTGGCCGAGATGATCAGGTCGGTCTTTTTCCCCGCCAGGTCCAGGCACAAGCTGCGCAGGCTCTTGAGGATCAGGTCGAACAAGTAGGCGCCGCCGATGCCGATGGCCAGCACCCACAGGGTGGCCGTGGCCTGGTTCGGCACCACGCGGTCGTAGACGTTCATCACAAAGAGCGGCGCGGCCATGGCGATGATGTTGATCAGGAAACTGGCGGCGATGGCGTCGGTGTAGAGCCAGCGCGAACGCTTCAAGGTGTCGCGAAACCACGAGCGGGCACGGGGAATCAGGGTGCCGTGGTTGACGTCGAATTTGTGCTGGGGCTGGGCGAAGAACACTTTGCCGATGTAGTCATCGGCGAGCTGCTCGCGCTTGATGATCACTTCACCGCCGTCGCTTTCGCTGAGCAGGATCCGCGCTTCGTCCTGGCCTTGCCAGCCGACCAGCACGGTGCTACGACCGTCCTTGAGCAACAGCAGCGCCGGCAGGGCAATGGTGGGGATCTGTTCGAGCTTGCGTTGCAGCAAACGCCCCTGCAACCCGGCACGTGCGGCGGCACGAGCCAGCAGATCAGCGCTCAGGCGCTGCGCGGGCAGCGGCAGGCCGGTGGTGAGCATCGCCGCGCTGGCCGGCTTCTGGTGCAGGGCACAGAGCGTCAATAAACCGTCGAGTAACGGGTCGTCGTGCAGTGCGCGTGGATCATGACTGAGATGAACTCGACTGACTTCTGATTCCACGCGAACACTCTCAACTAACAATTGGACAATGAGTTTTTACTCAGTTCATCCCAGGCAGTTGAACCTTCGGCTTCACATCGTTTTGTACGACGGAGGCCATCGGTGCGACCACTCCCTGGCTCTTGAGCAACTCGCCCATGGTCGCCTTGATTCGGTACTGAGTAAATAACTGAACGTTTTTTATCTCTTCCAGGCGCCGGGAGGCAGTGAACAGCTCGTTCTCGCTGTCGAGCAAATCCAGCAGGGTCCGCTCGCCGAGGCTGAATTGCTTCTGATAGGCGCTACGCACGTTGTTGCTGTGGTCGACATATTGCTGGGCGATCGGCACCTGGGCATTGGCGTTGTTCAGAGCGTTCCAGGCCAGGCCCAGCTCTTCGTTCAGCTGGCGCAAGGCATTGTTGCGGATATCCAGGGCCTGGTTGGACTGGTAGGACTTGGATTGCAGGTCGGCCTTGTTGCTGCCACCGGCGAACAGGTTGAAACGCATACGTACCATGGCTTCCCAGCCATTGTTGTGGCTGGCGTCGCCGTCGATGTTGTTATCGGCGTTGGTGCCAAGCTCGGCATCAAAACGCGGGTAGAAGGACGACTTGGCCGCTTCGTACTGCTTTTCGGCGGCGACGATATCGGATTCGGCAGAGCGCAGGATCGGGCTGTTGTCGAGCATCTGGCGGCGCGCTTCATTCAAGTCGACGGGCAGCAGTGCCATGAATGGGGCAGGACGCTCCAACTGGTCCGGCATCTGGCCAACGGCGCTGAGGTAGTTGGTTTGGGCATCGGCCAGGTTGGTCTGTTCGGTGATCACATTGTTGCGGGCCTGGGCCAGACGGGCTTCGGCCTGGTCAAGGTCGGCACCGCTGCCCACGCCACGCTGGGTGCGCAGCTTGATCTGGTCGTAGATGCGCTCGTGGTTGCGCAGGTTGTCTTCGGCCAGGCGCACAAATTCACGGCGGGTCAGCACGTCGAGGTAAACCTGGGCCACTGTCAATCCAGTGCGCTCGGAGGTGCCGAGCAGGGAGTACGCACGGGAGTTAACGTTGGCTTGTTGGCGCCCTACTTCGCTGGAAGTAGCAAAGCCGTCAAAAATCATTTGCTGCAGACGCAGGCTGGACTCACTGCGATTGAGCGTGTCCCAGTGGTTGCTGCTATTGGTTCGGGTGGACGAGCTATCGGTGCCTTCACGACCGTAACCGGCGTTCAGATCGACCCGCGGCAAATAACCGCCCTGGGCGGCTCGCAACTGGTAGTCGGCAGACAGGCGGCTGTTGACGCCCGCCTGGATCTCCGGATGCACATCCAGCGCTTGCTGCATGGCCTGGGGCAATGTTTGTGCTTGTACGAAGCTGGCGGCGAGGACGAACGGTATAGCCTTGAGCAGTTGCAAACGCATTAAAAAATTCCCCAGGACTTCTTGTCTCAAATCACAGCGACTCATGTCGCTGCGCCGAAAAATGGCAACCGTAATGACCGTGCGTCGGAAAGTTCAAAAGCGGAACTGGATCACACACCGTAGGACGATTCGCCACGTAAATATCAATGTGACATTAGTGGGGCGATTGTTTAGGATGGAGCCCATAAGGTCAATAGTTTGGCATAAAGTTAATTTCTAAAAAAACTCAGCCAAATTATTGACGATTAACCTGTCAAAACTTAAGCACCTCCAAACTGGCATCTAAATGATTGTCAGGACTATGGAAGTCACCCGAACGGATCGCCGGAGAACTCTTCAATGAGCAGCGTTGTTGCCATCGTCAAAAGCATTGTTGGCCAAGTGTTCGTCATTTCTCCGGAAGGGGTCAGACGTGTTCTCGTTGAAGGTGATCGTCTGTTCGTCGGTGACCAGATAGACACCGGTCTCTCCGGCGCCGTGAGTCTGGAACTGGCCGACGGCCGGACCCTGGACCTGGGCCGCGACACCCAGTGGAGCGCCGACGCCCCCGACTCCAGCACCGACCTGGCCGAGGCCACCGCGCAAGCCGCACCGTCGGTTGCCGAACTGCAGCAAGCCATCGCCGCCGGCGCCGACCCGACCACCGAGCTGGAAGCCACCGCTGCGGGCCCAACCGCTGCCGGTACGGGCGCCGCGGGTGGTGGTCACAGCTTCGTGGTGCTGGATGCAACCGCAGGCCGCGTTGACCCAACGATTGGTTTCCCGACTGCCGGCCTGGCCGTTACCACGGCCCCATTGACCGAGCGCCTCGCCGCGCAACCGACCACCAACGCTGACCAAGCGGGCCCAGCCGCGCCCGTACCATCGACCCTTACCCTGGGTGCCACGCCGACCATCACCGAAGCTGGCGGCGTGCTGACCTATACCGCCACCGTGACCCAAGCGCCCACCAGCGACCTGAGCATCACCCTGTCCAACGGCTCGGTGATCACCATCCCGGCTGGCCAGTTGACCAGCACCGTCAACGTGCCCATGGCGCCGAATGACAGCCCTTATATCGATCCAAGCCAGATCAGCGTCACCGTTACCGGCACCACTGGCGGCACCAACCTGGAGCTGACCATCAACCCGGCGCCGGCCGTGACCCAGATCACCGACACCATCGACACCACCACCGTCACGCTGACGGCGGGCGAGAGTGTGACCGAAGGCGGCCAGATCACTTACACCGCGACGCTGACCAACCCGGCGCAAACGCCGGTGACCGTCACCTTGAGCAATGGCTCGGTAATTACCATTGAAGCGGGCAAGTCCACCGGCACAGTGGTGGTCGATACCCCGGCCAATGACGTTTACAACAATGGCAGTACAGTCAGCACCACGATTACTGGGACGACGGGTGGGAATTTTGAGAGCCTGGTGCCCAATACTGCGCCGGCTGAGACGAAGATTGTCGACTCGCTGGACAACACCGGCCTGACGCTGAGCGCTGAAGGATCGATTGTTGAAGGCGGCAAGATCACCTACACCGCCACACTGACAAACCCTGCCGACACCGCCGTCACCGTGACGCTCAATAGCGGTGCGGTGATCACCATCGAAGCCGGGAAAACCAGCGGCTTCGTCGCGGTCGATACGCCGGTCAACGATGTTTACAACAATGGCAGCACCGTCACCGACTTCATCAAGTCCACCACCGGCGGCAATTTTGAACAGCTGACGCCTAA
>NZ_JBUZRB010000016.1:0-47655 GCF_055407105.1 Pseudomonas sp. C321
CGCGAACGCCGAGGTCGCGCCCAGCAACTGGTCACCGAATACCGCTACGACTGCCAACACCGCCTGATCGCCGTCACCCAACCCGACGGCACCCAAGCCGACTACCGCTACGACCCTTTTGGTCGGCGCATAGCCAAAACCCTCAACGACCAAACCACCGAATTCTTCTGGCAAGGCGACACCCTGATCGCCGAACACAGCGCCGATCATCACCAAAGCTATATCTACGAACCCAACAGTTTTCGTCCCTTGGCAATGCTTGAAGGCTTTGGCCCGGACAACGTCAAACCTTTCCATTACCAACTCGATCACCTTGGCACCCCGCAAGAACTCACCGCCCCCAACGGCGAAATCGTCTGGTCCGCCCACTACCGCGCCTACGGTCAAATCGCTCGACTGGATGTAAATACTGTCGACAACCCGCTGCGCTTCCAGGGCCAGTACTTCGACCAAGAAAGCGGGCTGCACTACAACCGCCATCGCTACTACAATCCCGACAACGGCCGCTACCTGACGCCCGACCCGGTGAAACTGGCGGGTGGGCTGAACGGATACCAGTACGCGCCCAACCCTACGGGGTGGGTGGATCCGTTGGGGTTGAGTGCCAACTGCCCAGGAAACGAAAAAAGCAAACTCCACTGCAACAAATCTTCAGAACCGGAGGCACCGGAGGCACCGGAGGCTTCTCGCAGCGGTGCATTTAGGCAGGCTAAGTCAGACGCAAAAATACCGACAAAACAGCATCCAAACCCTGTATTTGATGCAGAAACCGGACAAATAAAACAATTCAAGTACATCAGAATGAAAGACTTGCAAAACAACGAAATTCTAGACACTAAAGGAAAACCGATTCTTACCAGAGAGTATGAGTACACTCGTGAGGACGGCTCAAAAATTGTTATTCAAGAGCATAGCGCAGGACACAAATTTGGTGCGTCTGGAGGTGTTGGCGACCAAGGTGCACACTTCAACCTGCGCCCTATCAGCAACACACGAAATGGAAAGCTTGATGGCGTAAAGAATCACTACAACTTCGAGGTGAAAAGATGAAATTTTGGAATGACTTCGATAGAAGTATTTTTTTCAACAAAGTATTCACCAGCCCTATAGCCATCGGCGAAATAACACTTTTTTCAATCGAAATCGACAATAATCGCTCACATATACATGTAGCATTTGACATATCTGAGCTTCCTGATGCACCTCCTAAAAAGTGGATAAAAGAAGGATTTAACACTTGCAGGATAGGTTTGAGCTGCGGTGGACTCAGCGATGTTCTAATCAAAAATATACCTACAAGTCAAACAATGAAAATCTCTGTACAAAAGCATGACGGCTATTTCTTGGTGCATGCTGAGTCCCCAAACTCATCATTTGAGTTTAAAACTAGACACCCCTCACTTTCCGGACCATCTGTCTACACAAACGCCCCCAGATCAGCAGATCTAATAGTTCCGCAGACAAAATTTATCGAACCTTATTGGGACGATCCAACTAACTAAAAATGAAAAACTTCCTGCTTTAGACGGAACAATCTAAAAAATAACGTGTAACCGAAACGCATCGTTAATGGAGTTTACGGTCTGGCAAGAACAATATTGGCGCCGTTGGTTCTGAAACATCTGAAATGTACGATCTGATAAAGGGGACGAATTTATTAACGTAAAATTTCAAAAAATCAAATAGATCCGCCCCATTTACTTTCGCACACTTACTTCAAGAGATAGCAAATGAAAACAGTATTTATATGTGAGGACGGCATCTATCCTTGGGATCAGGGTTGCCCTAGTGACGACAAGGATTACATAACAGTTACCTTACTTAATCACACGCTCATAGAAGTGTGGCCATCTTGGTGCAAGCTTGAGTTGTTACTCATGAAAACCTGGCCTATAGTAGTGAGTTGGGGCACTTTTGGAATAAAGCCATACAGCAAAACTCAGGAGTATCTGGCTTTAAAGAGCTTTTCAAAAAAAGCTGGCCCCGGAGATACCTTGAAGAAAAATGAAGCCACCTCCATATACTCCTACATAAAGTACATAAATACGCCCGCTACAAAAGTAGATCCATCAACGCTGGGCAGCACTCGCGGCTCAGTGCGACTGATGAAAACACCAAACAGTGAGACTACCGATCTCTGGCAAAAGCTAAGTGTTCTTGATTACATATCAACCACGGACGACTTCAGGCTGATACTGTCCGACAATGCAACTTTGTCTATTCGATTTTTCAATGGGGAGACTTACGGAGCCATCCAGTTAATATGTCACTCCAAGCATAAAAAAAACATGCTATCAAAAATCAATGAAACAGAAGCAAAAGAAATAACTAAAAGCAGTATTTACGATTACATGCATAGCCTTTGATAAAGGGAGGCGACATAGCAACCAGGACCCACCACCCTCGCCCCACAATAATCAAAAATTCCATGGTCAATTTGAGTGCGCATGGCCTCGGCATAACCATGGCGCTCATAAGTGCCGCCATCGGCGCCGCCCACGCCAATCAACTGCACTTGCAGGTGTCCGAGCTTTTTCAGCAGCTTGGCGTCGAGGTTGAAATAGCTGATAAAGGGGACTATTTTATTAACGTGAAATTTCAAAAAACCAAATAGATCCGCCTCCTTTACTTTCATTTCCCCAAGGCATTTATCTTCCCTGATCGTGCGACAGCCGAGTCGGCAATATCAAAAGTGATAGCAGACAATGAAACCAAAATAAATGCCTTTATTAAAGGAAAGAACCAAAAAATTGTCATTACTCAAAAGTCTTCACAACCTGTTGGAACTAGTTTAACACGAGGTACGAAGACAACCGCTCCAGGGCGTGAAGTTTACCTAACTCTACGTAGAGATAAGAGCATGCCAGATGGCTATAGAATTCAGACAGGCTACCTGAACCCATGAATAAAGATTATTCGCAACTACAACAACTTCTCGCTGGTTACTTCGATGAGGACTGGGTTGATGACCACGACAATGCGGATGATGTGATCTTCAGTTTTATATCCGAATGTTCAACAGACACCTTTAAAAACGCACACCATGAGCTAAAAGCGCTTTTACTCACCAATAAAACAGAGCAAGAATTACAGTATTTTTTATTCACGGAAATTGGCTGCGGTTACTATTACCCTCACGAGTGGAAAAGCGGAAAGTTATGGCTGGAGCATGTTGATGCACTTTTAGGGCAAAGGACTGAATAAGTGTATTTTTTAGCCCGCTCGTAGCGAATCGCGGGGAGACCTTGTCCAAGCAGAATTAGTCGATGCAATCAAAAAAAACGAAATCCAAGAAATAACCCAAGAGGGCGTCTACAACTATATCCACAGTTAAGCAAACGGATAAAGAGGGACCGGCATATTTACTCATGAAACAAGCTTTATATCTGGCGAAAACACCCAGGAAAACTCTGAAAAAGACTTCCCAATCTGGTGAAATACCCGCCTCACACCAATTGAACGGTTGAGCCCCGATGAAACTGATGTCCTTCGCCGATGCCGAGTACACCGGCAAACGTAAGCAGACCCATCGCGAGCGCTTCCTGATTGAGATGAAGGGATTTTACAGAGTTGATGATTGATTCAGCTGTTTTGTTCCACCGGAAAGGCTGAGCTAAAAGTTAATTGTGAGCCTCAATAAATTGACGGATAGCTGCTTTTAGTTCGGCCACGCTGGTGAAGACGCCACGATACAGCGCCTGTCTTTCCAGTTGAGCGAACCTGCCTTCCACTGCGTTCATCCACGAGGCACTTGTTGGTGTGAAGTGCAGTTTGAAACGCGGGTGTTTTTCTAGCCATGCTTGATGGCAGCCGTTTTGTGAGTCGAGTTTCTGTCCAGAATGACGTGCAGATCAAACTCTGCAGGAGTGCACGGTCGATCTGCTGCAAAAAGGCCAAAACCCATGTGTCGGCTATTACCTGGAAAACATAACCCCGTCACGCCCCATCGCCCGAACCGCTGCCAGATGAACCTGCGGCTCAGCCGTCTCTGACTCCAGCAACAACTTCGAACCCACCACCCTCGCCCCACAATAATCAAAAATCCCATGGTCAATTTGCGTGCGCATGGCATCGGCATAACCATGGCGCTCATAAGTGCCGCCATCGGCACCGCCCACGCCGATCAACTGCACGTGCAGGTGTCCGAGCTTTTTCACCAGCTTGGCGTCGAGGCTGAAATCGAAGGCCCAGCCGTTGGCAAAGACCCGGTCAATCCAGCCCTTGAGCAACGCTGGCATGGACCACCAGTAGACCGGGAACACCAGTACCAGCGCATCGGCGCGGTCGATCCGTGCTTGTTCGGCGAGGACATCGGCGGGTGGCGTTGCCTGGGTGCGGTGGACGGCGTGATCGGCCAGGGTGAAACGTGGGTCGAAGCCTTCGGCGGCCAGGTCGGCGATGTCGAACGTATCGCCGGACAGGGCCAGGCCTTCGGCCAATTGTGTGGCGAGGCTATGGGTGAGGGACTGAGGATCGTGGTGAGCAACAACGATAAGCGCGTGCATGGCGAAGACTCCGGTGCAATTTGCGAGCAGAAGGCGAACCGTATAGGCTGGACATAAGTTACCTTTGGTAAGTTACTTTTGGTATATAGGCATGTCAAGCACCGAAACGAACACCCCGCCCCCCCGCCGTCGCCTGGCGCGGGAGGATCGCCTGCGTCAGTTGCTGGACGTCGCCTGGCAGCTGGTTCGCGAAGAAGGCACCGAAGCACTGACCCTTGGTCGACTGGCAGAAATGGCAGGCGTGACCAAACCGGTGGTGTATGACCACTTCACCACGCGGTCCGGCCTGTTGGCGGCGCTGTATGAGGATTTTGACGGACGCCAGAACCAGTTGATGGCCTGTGCCCTGGAGGCCAGCGAACCGACCCTTGATGAGCGCGCGTGGGTGATCGCTTCGTCCTATGTCGACTGCGTGCTGCTCCAGGGCAGGGAAATACCGGGCGTGATCGCCGCACTGAGCAGTTCGCCGGAGCTGGAAACCCTCAAGCGCGAGTACGAGATGATTTTCATGGAGAAGTGCCGCGCCACCCTCGCCCCTTTTGCAGTGTCAGGTGCCATTTCCCAGGCGAGCCTGCGGGCAATGCTCGGCGCGGCCGAGGCGTTGTCCCATGCGGCTGCCAGCGGTGAAATCAGCCCGCTGGAGGCGCAGGAAGAACTGTTTGCCAACATCAAGGCGATGGTCAATCGCAGCGCACGCCTGGAAAATTAAGGGGGCGTTTTTTTCAGGCCTCGCCCAAACGCCCGCGCACAAAACCCTGGGCCTTGCGCGTCATTTGGTCGAAGTGCCGGTCCCGCTGTTTCTCGGCGTCGACCATTGCCCGCTTGCCGTGTTTTTGCAGCAGATAGGTGTGAATTTGCCGCACTTCCAACGAGCTGTAGACCGACGCCACATCCAACAGCCCCATCAAGCCATCGGTGCTGTAGTCGCGGGTGTTCATCAACACCTGAGTGCCGCGTACGCCCCGGACCTGAAAGCCCATGGATTCAAACGCCGGTACCTTTTCCACGGCGCAGGTCAGCTCGGCATGGGGGTAGCGAGCGAGCATGTCCTGCATCATCGCTCGCGACACGCCCTGGCGCCGATGACTGGCATGCACCGCCATATAGGCCACGCCGCATGCATCGGGGTCGCCCTTGACCGGCAGGTACAGCAAAAAGCCGATGACCTGTGCCGGGTCCTGCTCGTCCACGGCGACGATCAGTTCAACCGCAATCCCCTTCGAGCCGCCGACCGCTTCCAGGTACAGGTGCACTTCGTACCCGATCGTATATTGGTAGACGTTGTAGAGCAGATTGCTCGGCGCGATGGCAACCATGCTGATATCGGTCAGATAGTCGACCACCATCTGCAAGATCTGGCTGTTGATGTGCTCGGGGCACGGGGTTTCATAGTGGGTAAGGCTGAACATTGAATTCCTGTTTCCTGGTGTGTCGCATCAAGGCTGGGCAGAGTGTACCTGTTGCAGCAACACCTCGACGCAAAGGCTGCCGTCGACCCGCAGTGAAGGTTGGGTCAATTGCTTGAACCACGCTTCATGCCGTGGCCGGCTGCGCCCCGCAAATATGGCAGTTTCATAGCCAGCGGCCCACACCAGAAAAGCCGCATGGGTGGCGTGCATATCTCCGCCAGGCGCAATACGTGCACCATAACGCTGGGCCTCGCGCGATTGCAGGCGTTCCACTCGCAGGGGCGTCGGTGTATCGACGAACACCACAAGGTCAGCGCTCTGGATCAGTTCGTCGCCCCAGCCATCCAATGATCCGGAAACGACCCAAGGCCCATCCGCCAACGCCTGTTTGAGCAAGTTGACGCGCTCCGCCGGTGGCCGCGATTGCACATAAGGAGGGTCGGTGGGGTACCAGTAATAGTCATCCACATCGATATGAGGCAGTTGAAGAGCCGAAGCCAACGCTCGGCCCAAGGTGGTAACGCCAGCACCTGAGGCGCCTGTCAGGTAGAGGCGTTGGTTCACAGCGCACACACCTCGCGCAGGCAACCGCGCAACCAGCGATGCGCCAAATCGGCATCCAGGCGTGGGTGCCAGAGCATTGCGACACTGAACACCGGCAACTCGACCGGCAACGCAAAACTATACAGACCATCGCGCAGGCCGCTGGTGTGTCGCTCAGGTACGCTGGCGATCAGGTCAGTGCTGCGCGCCAGAGCCAGTGCGGTAGAGAAACCGGAGACGATGGTGACGATGTCTCGCGTCAGTTCGAGAGACTCAAGAGCATCGTCAATCTGCCCCCGGTCGCGCCCGCGTCGGGACACGTAGATGTGCTTGCCTGCCGCATAGCGGGCCAGCGTGATCTTGCCCTCGCTCAGCGGATGATCACTGCGCACCACGCCGATAAAACGGTCGCGAAACAACGCCTGGGTCAACACCTCGGGGCTGGCGTTACTGTCGACTACGCCGGTCTCCAGGTCGACGCTGCCGTCGCGCAAGGGCGTGCTGTCCTTGTCCGGCTTGTGCACGAAGCGCAACCGCACGCCGGGGGCTTGTTCCGCGACACGGGCGAGCAGTGCCGGGCCGAAACTTTCGACAAAGCCTTCGCTGGTGCGCAGGGTGAAGGTGCGCACCAAGTGTTTAAGGTCCAGAGTCTGGGCCGGACGCAGCACCGCCTCGGCGTCCTGCACCAACTGGCTGACCTGTTCGCGCAGCTCAAGGGCACGCGGTGTCGGCACCAGGCCGCGACCGGCGCGCACCAGCAGCGGATCGCCGGTGGTCTCACGCAAGCGCGCCAGGGCTCGGCTCATCGCCGACGGGCTCAGGCGTAAACGCTGTGCGGCACGGGCGACGCTGCCTTCGGCAAGCAACACGTCCAGGGTAACCAGCAGATTGAAATCGGGGGTCGACACGGGGCAATCCTCACAAGGCGTCAGGCGCAAGCATAGAGTGCAACTGCTGCGTCTTCCGCCATGTTAGGCGAGGGCATAACTTTCTGACAGCTGTCCGTTTGGCAGTGGTCAGAACAAGGAACCGCCCATGACATCCCTAACCCCTCGCGGCGCCCTCGCCAGCCTGTCGCTGTCCATGCTGCTGGCGTCCCTGGGCACCAGCATCGCCAATGTCGGCCTGCCAAGCCTGGCCCAGGCTTTTGATGCGTCATTGCAGGCGGTGCAATGGGTCGTCCTGGCTTACCTGCTGGCAATTACTGCGGTGATTGTCAATGTCGGCCGACTGGGTGATCGCCTAGGCCGCCGCCGTCTGTTGTTGGCGGGGCTGGCACTGTTCACCCTGGCCTGCGCACTGTGCGGTGCCGCGCCTTCTCTGGGACTGCTGATAGGCGCACGCGCTCTGCAAGGTCTCGGTGCGGCAACCATGATGGCAATGACGATGGCCCTGGTCGGCGAGACGGTACCCAAAGACCGGACCGGCCACGCCATGGGTTTACTGGGCACGATGTCTGCCATTGGCACCGCACTGGGGCCAGGTATTGGCGGCGTGTTGATCGCTGGATGGGGCTGGCAGGCGTTGTTCTTCTTCATGGTGCCGCTGGGCGTGCTGACGTTTGCCCTCACCCGCCGCTATCTGATGGTCGACTGTAATGAGCAGAGTTCGACGCGAGCCGATTTCAATTTTTTGTCAGTGTTACGCGACGCGCCGCTAAGAGCCGGGCTTTGCATGAGTACGCTGGTCTCTGCCGTCATGATGACAACTCTGGTGGCCGGGCCGTTCTACCTGACCCATGGCGTAGGGCTTGACCCGGCCTCAATGGGCTTGGTGATGGCGGTCGGGCCATGCATTGTTGCGCTAGTGGGAATACCTGCGGGCCGTCTGACCGATCGTTTTGGTGGCCATCCCATGACCCTCGCCGGCCTGGCTTGCATGCTTGGCGGCTGCCTGTTGCTGGCGCTGACGCCGCTGAACCTGGGCGTTACCGGGTATATCGGCGCCCTCGCCATCCTCACCCTCGGCTACGCCCAGTTCCTGACGGCCAACAACACCAAAGTGATGAGCGATGTGGCGACGGATCGACGCGGTGTGATCGCAGGCCTGCTAAACCTGTCGCGCAACCTTGGGCTGATCACTGGGGCTTGGGCGCTGGGCGCGGTCTTCGCCTTGGCCACCGGCGACATCACCACCGCCACACCTGAAGCGGTTGGCAGCGGCCTGCGCATTACCTTCGCCGCGGCGCTGGGGTTGATCGGCGCGGCGTTGCTGATTGCCTTGAGCCATCGCTCGGCAGCCACCCAGCTTTCAAGGTCGCCTTGACAAGAGAAAATCACAGCGGCTATTGCCTGGCAACCTGACCACTAAGGTTTTGCGTCCATGCTTGAACTCCAGCGCCCTGATTCGCTCGTCGTGCGTGTCGTCAACGCCATTCGTACCGAGATCAATTCCGGACAGCTCGCGCCCGAGTCACGCCTACCCACCGAGCAACAGTTGGCCGAACAGCTCAACGTCAGCCGCTCCGTGGTGCGCGAAGCCATTGCCCAGCTCAAGGCCGATAGCGTACTGACTGCCCGCGCGGCCTGGGCTCATTCATTTCGCAGGTGACCATTAATCGCCTCGGTGCTAGTGGTGGTGTTTGCCCTGTTTGACCAGGGCCGAAAGCACTCGGCGTTCAAGAACTGACCAAAAAACTGACCAACGGGTGCATGGATGCCCCTTCATCGCGCATCATGGGCACTTTTAAGCTCAAGGATAACGTCCATGCGCGTGCTGTCATTGATGATGGGGTTTACGACGCTGGCTGCCAGTCTGGTGTTCTGCACCCAGGCGTCGGCGAGCGAAGAAAGCCAATTGGTGGACTCGATCAACCAGTACCGCAGCCAGGTGCAACGTTGTGGCGACCAAGGTTCCCAGGAGTTGCCCCCTCTGGCCACCGATGCGCGCCTGGTGCTGCCGGTCAACAACGCCGGCGACCTGCAACAGGCGCTGGCGCGGGCGGCGTACCCGATGGTCAACGTCCAGGCCATCAGCCTGTCCGGCCCGCGGGACGCCCAATCCGCCATGAAGGCCGTTCGCGAAAGCTTCTGCCGGGTGGTGCTGGACCCGCAATTCGTCGACATCGGCGTGAGCAATAATGGCCAGGACTGGCGCATCGTGCTGGCCCGTCCGCTACTGACCAGCGGCCTGGGTAGCTCGCAGGCTGCCGGCCAGCAAGTGCTGGAGATGATCAACGCCGCCCGCAATCAGCCGCGCCAATGTGGCGGGCAAGCCTTTGCAGCGACCACACCACTGGCCTGGAACACCCAACTTGCCAGCGCCGCCGACAGCCACTCGCGCAACATGGCCAACAACAATTTCTTCGATCACCTTGACCGCGACGGTCGTACGCCGGGCGACCGAGCGGAACTGGCGGGCTATATCGGCCAGGCAATCAGCGAAAACATCGCCGCCGGCCTGGACACCCCACGCAAGGTGGTCGACGGCTGGCTCGCCAGCCCTGGCCATTGCGCCAACCTGATGAATCCGCAGTTGCGCGAATTGGGCGCTGCTTATGGACTTGATCCGAAAAGTGATGCGGGAATTTATTGGACGGGGTTGTTCGGGGTGCAGTAAATGGGTGACGGAACGCGATGGACGGCCAGGCACTCGGGTGCTGGCCAAGGCGATGCGCAAGAATTGAGCACGCTCTACGACGCCACCGCCACCTGATTGCGCCCTTGGGCCTTGGCGCGATACAGCGCTTTGTCGGCGGTGTTCATCAGGCCGTGCAGGTCATCGTCCACTGATTGTGTCGAGGCGACACCAAGGCTGGCGGTCAGGCCAAGTACCGGTTCGGTAATCAAGCCCGCGATGGCGCGGATCAGTTGCTCGGCAATGTCCCGCGCCACCTCGACAGTGGTGTCCGGCAGCAGCACCGCGAACTCCTCGCCACCCAGGCGACCATAAACATCAGCCTGGCGAAACGACGCACTGATCACCCCGCCGATCTGGCGCAACACCTGATCGCCGGCCTGGTGGCCGTAGGTATCGTTGATGGCCTTGAAGTGATCCATATCCAGCATCAACACACACAACGGCTGTTGGTTGCGTTTGCACTGGTTATACAACAGCTGGGCATGCTCGAAGAAAGCCCGGCGGTTCATCAGGCCGGTGAGTTCATCGGTCTGTGCGGCACGGGTGGAAATGTTGTGGGCCCGCTCCATTTCCCGGGTCAGGCGAAAGGCAGTCTCCAAGGCCTCGGACAATTTGCGCGTGGCGCCCACCACAAACGAAGAGAAAACCAGAACCGCCATGGCCATGCCCACTTGCATCGATGACGGTTGAAACAGTAGCCACAGGGTGCAGGGCAACAACACCAGGCCGATGGACACCAGCGACATGTAACGGTATGCCGAGTAACACGACACCGCGCTGACCGACATGCCCACGGCAAATAGCATGACCAGCGTCTGGGACAGCCGATCGTCGGTGGGCATCACCGCAAACGCGCCGGCCCCCCAGATCCCGGCGGATAGCACCAGGGTGCTCCAGTAGCGGCGCTCCCAGCGCTGGGGCGTGCGTTCACTTTTCGGGCTGCGAAAATAGGCCATGAACATCGCGACACGCAGCAGCGTCGCCCCCGCCTGCAGCGCCAGCCAGCTGACCATGACGCTGTGCTCAAACCGGTCCCAGCACAACCAACAGAGCATGGCCGCGGCCATATAACTGCCGAAAACAGCAAAAAATGATTGGCGAAACAACTGGTGCAGTCGATCAGTGCGCACCTGTTCCTCTATGGAAAAATCCTGGTCCTGCCCACGCCCAAGGCCATTCATTTGATCCGCCTGATCAGAATGCAGCGCCAAAATGGTATTGTGGCATTATGCCAGCAGACGGAACAGCAGAATCAAGCCGATCCGGGCCGGGAAAGCGCTTGCTAAAGCGTGCGGATGAAGCTTTCGCGGGTACCAGACTGGAAAGCAGCGTTATCGACACTTGCTGATTACCCCGGAAGGTTCAGATTGACCCCGCCCAAAGGCGGGATTACAAGCCTGATGACGAGCCAGGAACCGACACAATGCAGCCACAAATGACATCGCGTTTGATCCTGAGAAAGCCCACCCTTGCGGATGTCGCCAGTGTGTTCGCCATCTACGGCGACCCGGCAACGAACCAGTTCAACCCGTCCGGGCCTTTGACCGATATCCAGCAAGCCACCAACGTGCTTGAGCGCTGGCTCCACCACTGGGCCGAACATGGCTTCGGTCAGTGGGCCATCGCTACCCGTGACGCGCCAGACTGCGTTATCGGTTTCGGCGGCATTACGCTGTACGCCTATAACGAGGTTGAGCGGATCAACCTCGGCTATCGCTTCGCCGTAAGCGCCTGGGGCCTGGGCTACGCGACCGAACTGGCGAACGCGGCGCTGGCGTACGGCTTTGATGAGCTGAACCAACCGCAGGTGTATAGCGTGGTTCGCCCGGCCCACGTCGCATCGATTAGTGTCCTGGAAAAAATCGGCATGCAGCACATCGACCAACTCGACGATGTGCCAGGGCAAGCGCCCAGCCGGGTGTATCGCGCCAATCGGCCTGACTGAACAGCGTCAACCCACTCGCCCGGCCACCGCGCTCGCCACAAACCGGTTCCGCAAATTCGAGAGCTGGTAGGCGATGGCCAGCCAGATAAACCACGCTGGCATCACGCACAGCGCCAATCGTGTATCCGGCCGCAAGGCCAGTAAGCACAGCACAAACGCCAGGAACGCCAGGGAGAACCATGCCATCGGCACCCCGCCCGGCATTTTGTAAAGCGATTGTGCATGCAGGTCAGGTCTTTTTTTGCGGTAGGCAATGTAGGACGCCAGGATGGTCGACCAGGTAAAGATCACCAGGATCGCCGACACCGTCGAGACGATGGTAAAGGCGGTCATCACTTCCGGGACGATAAACAGCAGCAACACCCCCAGCAACATCAGGAAGGTGGTGAAGGCCAGGCTGATAAACGGCACGCTGTTTTTCGACAGCCGGCGGAAGATCCCCGGCGCATTGCCCAGGTCCGCCAGGCCAAACAGCATGCGGCTGGCAGAGAACACCCCACTGTTGGCGGACGATGCCGCCGAGGTCAGCACCACAAAGTTGACGATACCGGCCGCCGCCGGAAAGCCCGCGATCAGGAACAGTTCAACAAACGGACTCTTGCTCGGCGACACCTGCTGCCAGGACGTCACGGCGATGATGCAAGCCAGGGCCAGCACGTAAAACAGAATGATCCGCAGCGGTATGGAGTTGATCGCCTTGGGCAAGGTCTTTTCCGGGGAGCGGGTTTCGGCGGCCGCGGTGCCGATCAGTTCAGTACCCGCAAAGGAAAAGATCGCCATCTGGAAACCGGCGAAGAAGCCAAACAAGCCGTTGGGAAATGCCGCCTGTTTATCCAGCAGGTTTGTCAGGGATGCGGTAACGCCGGTAGGCGATACAAAAGAGCTGGCGATCAGCGCCACACTCACACCGATCAAGGTAACGACGGCAATGATCTTGATGATCGCGAACCAGAACTCCACTTCGCCGAACAGTTTGACAGTCAGTACGTTCAAGGCGAACAGCGTCAGCATCATGCCAATGGCGGGAATCCAGGCGGGCACATCGGGGAACCAGTACTGGAAAAACCCGCCCACCACCACCGCATCCCCCACCACTGCCACGCTCCAACTCAACCAATAAGACCAGCCGAGAAAGAACGCCGCGCGCGGCCCGAGGTAAGCGCCGGCAAAGTCGGCGAAGCTTTTGAAGTTCAGGTTGGATAACAGCAGCTCGCCCATGGCACGCATGACGAAGTACACGAACAGGCCGATGATCATGTAGATCAGGATGATCGAGGTGCCGGACAGGGCAATGATCTTGCCGGAGCCCATGAACAGGCCGGTGCCGATCGCCCCGCCCATGGCCATGAGTTGAATATGACGATTGCTCAAGGTGCGCTGCAACGCAGGCTTTTCGATTAGCCCAGGCGTAGTTGTTTTCATCACAAAACCTCTTGATCTTATGTTTTTGAGTTTTGGCAGAAAAATATCGGGCGATTTTTATTGTGGGTGGGGCTGGGGCTCGCAGGTCAACTTTCAGGCATGTTTGCTTTCATAGCCTCGCAGCACGTTGACTGCATTGATGCCAATCTCATCGACCATGTAGCCGCCCTCCATCACAAAGAGCGTGGGCACGCCTACGCTGGCGATAATTTCGCCCATGCCGGTGAAGTCATGACTTTCCAGGAGGAAATGGCTGATGGGGTCGTCCTTGAAGGTGTCGACGCCCAGGGAAATCACCAGCACTTCAGGCGCGAAGTTGCGCAGCTTTTGGCAGGCGTCGATCAAGGCCGTTTTGTAGGTTGGCCAGGTGGTGTTTTTCGGCAACGGGTAATTCAGGTTGAACCCCTCGCCCGCACCGGCACCGCGTTCGGTACTGAACCCGGAAAAATAGGGATAGGACACCGATGGCTCGCCATGCAGGGAGACAAACATCACGTCGCTGCGATCAAAGAAGATGTTTTGTGTGCCATTGCCATGGTGGAAATCCACGTCCAGCACCGCGACACGTTTGGCTCCTTGGGTTATCGCCTGTTGCGCCGCGATGGCCGCGTTGTTCAGGTAGCAATAGCCGCCCATGTATTCCCGCGCGGCGTGGTGGCCGGGCGGACGGCACAGGGCGAAGGCACTGTTGTGACCCTCGTCGATCAAGGCCAGGCCGGTGAGCGCGATGTCGGCGCTGGTCTTGACCGCTTCCCAGGTGGTCGCGGTAATCGGCGAGCCGGCATCCATGGCGAAGAAGCCGAGCTTGCCGTCGATAAAGTCGGGAGCCTGATCGTTGGCCAGGTCGCGAACCGGCCAGACTAGCGGCAATGCGTCATGGCTGCGGCCGATGGCCGTCCATTGCGCCCAGGCCGTTTCCAGAAAGGACACATAGCGCTCGCTGTGGGCATTGACGTAGCACGAGCGGTCGAACGTGCGCGGGACGATGATATCGCCCAGTTCTACCTGCCTGACGCGGTCACGAACGGTGTCCGCCCTGCTCGGCTGCTCGAAAGACGGCTTGAGCACGCCGTCCTTCAATTCGGTGCCATGGTGCAAACGATGGGAGTCGCTAAAAATAGTCAGCATGGGTACATATCCGCCTAATGAGATCCAGGCGTCTATTTTGTTCTGGCCGCAAGGGGCTTTCTTTGCTTTTACTTCTCGTGATGCTAGCGTAATCGGGAATATTTTCCCCAAAGACATTCAATAATGAAAAAAACAACCAAGCGTGCCGCGCTTGACGATACCGACCTTGCGATCCTCGCCCTGCTGCAGGAAGACGCCAGTATCTCCAACGCCGAACTGAGCGAGCGCCTGTCCCTGAGCCTCACTCCTTGCTGGCGACGGCGTAAACGTTTGGAAGAAGAAGGCGTGATCAAGGACTACCAGGCCAACCTGGACCGACGCAAGCTGGGCCTGGATATCATGGCCTTCGTGCATATCCGCTTTGCCACCCACACCGACCACACCCCCGAAGCCTTCGAAGCGGTGATCAAGCAACTGCCACAGGTGCAGTCGTGCCACAAGATCACTGGCGATGCCGACTATTTGTTGCAGGTGTTGGCTGAGGATCTGGACAGTTACAGTGAGTTTGTTGAAAGCGTGTTGCGGCGCCAGTTGGGGATTGCGTCGATTCAGTCGAGTTTGGCGTTGCGGGAGGTGAAGACGACGAGCCGG
The DNA here is from genome assembly GCF_055407105.1 of Pseudomonas sp. C321. Classification (NCBI taxonomy): domain Bacteria; kingdom Pseudomonadati; phylum Pseudomonadota; class Gammaproteobacteria; order Pseudomonadales; family Pseudomonadaceae; genus Pseudomonas; species Pseudomonas sp. C321. The sequence goes on from NZ_JBUZRB010000016.1 coordinate 15,123, forward strand.
ATTGCGATTCCAGAGCGGATCAAGCAGTGAACGGCAATGCCCAACCAGCCTGTGTTAACGCGCGCCGATGATCACTGTGAAGTCATAACCATGTCCATCGCACATCCGACCTGATCCCGCGTCAGGGCCAGGCAAGTAGCAACGAGCCTCCGTTAACGCCCCAACGCTGCTTAGATCGCCGCGATATCGATTTTTCTCATCCCCATCATGGCATCGAACCCCCGCCTGGCTGCCACTCGATCAGGATTTGGCTGCTCTTGTTACGCCTCTCAAGGTGTTGGCTGAGATTGATTAGTAAGGTAGGCGCTCAAGCGACGGCATGCTAAGCAAGTCATCTCGACCTTGAGTGCTCGCTTTGGGTCGATTGCAGCCATTGGTGACCGGCAGCAATCGGCCCAGAGTGTGTAAAAACGAAAGCCGTCAGAATCGGAATCGAATAAATCAACATTGCTGCCGCAGGTAACTAGTAGTACCCAAGCATTTGCAACGTTCTGGCAAGACTCAGGACAGGCTGTAATTTTTCATCAAGTAACGTCCACCACTCGTGCTCAACCCATTCACCAGTCTCTATCTGGTGCATGGGTGGCATCCAATCTTTATGTCGATCGAAAACATCCGGGATGGCTCGCGCTAGGGCTGATAGTTCATTTTGGGTAAATCCCTTTTTTTGAAGATCAACGGCCTTCGCCAGCGCCAGACGATAATCTTCAACGTAAGTCATCGCTGGAGTGGAACTAGCGACCCGTATCAGTTCGGGCAGTGCTGACTCTAGTTTCTTAAGCTGACTCAATCTATCCGCGTTCGTGTAACGGTATTCAGCCATTGTGATTTCCTACTATCTGTTGGCTAGCTGCACCAAGATGCACTCTTGAACCTGCGTGATCGCCTATAATTTCCTCGGAAATCATCGCAAGGATCGCCTATGAAGCGCTTTATCCAAGGTGACCATCGAGGCCAAAGTACTTTACTTCCCGAGAGCCTCGATGACTATGTCAGCGATACCAATCCAGTGCGCGTAGTCGACGTCTTCGTCGATGAACTTGACTTGGTCAATCTGGGTTTCGAAGGTGCCATCCCCGCCGATACTGGCCAGCCTGCTTAGCAACCCGCAATCCTGCTGAAGATCTACATCTATGGCTATCTCAACCGCATTCAGTCGAGCCGGCGCCTGGAACGAGAAGCCCAGCGCAACGTTGAGCTGATGTGGCTGACTGGGCGATTGATGCCTGATTTCAAGACCATCGCCAACTTCCGAAAAGACAACAGCAAGGCCATCCGAGGCGTCTGTCGTCAGTTCGTCGTGCTCTGTCAGCAGCTCGGATTGTTCGGAGAAAACCTGGTTGCCATCGACGGCAGTAAATTCAAGGCCGTCAACAATCGTGACCGTAACTTCACTAGCGCCAAACTAAAGCGGCGAATGGAAGAAATTGAATCGAGCATCAGCCGCTACCTGACCGAGCTTAATGCAGCTGATAGACAAGAACCCACAGCCTCCGAGCCCAACGCCATGCGGTTGGAAGAGAAGATCGCCAAACTGAAGACGCAAATGAAAGAGCTTCAAGCGATTGAAACTCAGCTCAACGAATCACCGGATAAACAGGTCTCTCTGACCGATCCAGACGCCCGTTCCATGATGACGCGCGGCACTGGAATCGTCGGTTACAACGTGCAGACAGCGGTCGATACCCAGCACCATTTGATCGTTGCCCATGAGGTTACCAACGTCGGTTCCGACCGCGATCAACTCAGTTCGATGGCCAAGCAGGCCCGCGAGGCTATGGCGTCAGATACGTTGTCGGTAGTGGCTGACCGAGGTTACTTCAAAAGCGAGCAAATCCTAGCTTGTCACGATGCAGGCATCACCGCCTATGTGCCCAAGCCGATGACCTCTGGAGCCAAGGCTGACGGGCGTTTCAATAATGATGCCTTCATCTATGACGCGGCAAAAAACGTATACATTTGTCCCGCTGGAGAGGCGTTGATCTGGCGCTTTTCCAGCGTTGAAAAAGGCCTGAAGTTGCACCGTTACTGGAGTTCTAATTGCCAGGGATGCGTGCTGAAATCGAAGTGCACACCGAGCAAGCAACGGCGAGTTCGGCGATGGGAGCATGAAGCCGTATTGGAGGAAATGCAGAACAGGCTGAGCAACGCGCCGGACATGATGCGAGTCCGCAAGCGTACGGTCGAGCATCCCTTCGGAACACTCAAACAATGGATGGGCGCCACGCATTTCCTGACCCGAAAGCTGGCTGGGGTAAGTGCGGAGATGAGCTTGAACGTCCTCGCCTACAACTTTAAGCGAGTCATGAAAATTCTCGGTACCAGCGGTTTAATGAAGGCGCTGTCGGCCTGAAGAGGTCTGTATTTTGGCCACCCAGCAAGGTAGAAGCGGCCCTATGGGCTCCCAGGCCCTCGTGATGATCCGCAGGACTTGTTCTGAGCAATTACTCAGCTAACAACCGTCAGCGCTGCGCGCCGACAGAGCATCAGCGCGTTTTTACACACTCTGGGCCAAAAGCAGTCACTCGCTACCGACGCTTTGCACATCCTCCTATCGAAGTAGGACGATGCACCGATGATTATCATCGGAATATCTGGCGAAATGCGCAGCGCAATCATTGTCTTTATCGACGTCCTCACCAAGGCGGACGCCGGCATCAATGCGTTCGGCAACGATGTCCGTCAACCCATAGTCCAAAGTGATATCGGCCTGGGTGGCGGGGTAAGTGATCATCAACTCCCGCAGCACCGGCCACAGGATGGTTTTGGCTGCGTGCTCCACTGAGGTGATTTGTATTGTTCCAGCGGGCTTACCGCCCAGCTCACTCAGGGCGGCTGCTTGCATCCAGTTCGTCGAGCGCAGGTGCGAGGGTCTACAAGAGCAGTTACCCTGCTTCGGCGGGCGCGACGCCGCGAGTGGTGCGATTCAGCAAGCGCATATGCTGCGCCCTTAGAGAAGCGGAATGCTGTAGCTTACTACTATCCGGTTCTGATCTTGATCACGGGCGGCTTCGCTATTGGATTTGCCGTTACGCCAGCCGAAGCCAACACCTTTGAGCGCTCCCGACTGAAGGACGTAATCCAGAGTAAAGTCTCTTTCCCATTCTTTCTGATCACTACCGGTTGCTGTCTTGATATTGTTGCCGGAAAGGTACATGACCGATGCTTTCAGACCAGGAACGCCCAGAGCAGCGAAGTCGTAGGCATACTGACCGAAAGCTGTATTCTCACCTGCGCGGGTGAAGCTTTGGATAAAGCGATCGGTATATAAGTAGACGCTCGACCCACCGGCACCCTTGTCTACAAGGCTACCCTGATTGAGTTGAGTAAAATTGCTGCCATCTGAGACGCTTTGATACCCCGCCGTAACAGCGTGCCCACCCACGGTGTAAATAAGTGCAGCACTCCAGGTGCGGTTATCGATCTCGCCATCGCCGTTTTCGGTGTGGCCACTGATTCTGTAACCAGTGGTTCCGGAGCTGTTTGCACCTGACGAGTCAGTTTTGAAGTAGCGCAGGTCGGTTTTAAGCGATTGGTTGTCCGAGAACGCAAGTGTGTGAATCAGTCCAAAAAACTGCTGGACATAGTAGTTGTCGAGATTGGCATAGTAGTACTGAACCGTCAGATCCTTGGTGACTTTCCAGTCGCCCCCGGCGAAGTCAAACTGGTTACTTTCACGCGTACCTCCCAGAGCGGCCAGCCCCGTCTGATCAGTTGAACCGCGACCTGTTGCATGTTCAATTCGCCCACCGGTCAGGGTCAGATCCTTGAACTCGCTCGAGGTGATTTGGCTGCCGTCGAAGGTTTGTGGAAGCACCCGTCCATCGTTGGCGACCAGAATCGGAAGCTTCGGAATCAAGGTGCCGTAGCGCAGTTCGGTCTTCGATATTTTGACTTTCCCGGTCAGCCCCAACCGACTCCACTCATCGACGGCGCGGTTATCACTGTCAGAGGGAATCATAGAGCTGCCGACGTGGCGTCCCTTGCCTGTGTCCAGGGTAACACCCAGCAACCCCAAGGCATCGACACCAAAACCAACGGTACCATCGGTATATCCCGACTTGACGTCCAGCATGAAACCCTGCGCCCACTCTTCGGTTTTCGATGGGGCAGCGGTGCCATCACGGTTGTCGTTATTGAAGTAGAAGTTCCTCATTCCTAACGTAGCTTTGCTATCACTTAGGAAGTCAGCAAACGCCTGGCTACTCATGGCAATGCTACCAAACATCAAAGTTGCAGATATTTTATTTACGCTCACTTATAACGCTCCGATTTTTTTATAATTGTTGAGTAACAGAAGCAACAAGGAAATCTTCCGCGCCAACGCAACACACACGAATCCCACGCAGCGTTCGCTAACGCGAATGCATCGACTTAATATGCACAACTGGAATGCCTTCTATCTTATCTACTGGTGTAATCCACTTTCTTACTCCAGATAGATCAGAAAGTATTTTTAATCCAGGCGAACGTCCCCTTGCGCCATTTAACGTTAATGCAGTTCAATACCTAAGTTGGAAACGGTCATTAAGCGCGGAGTGCAGGGCTGTGGAATGAAGGCCCATTGGGTTTTAGCCTGATTCCCTCACGAAGTCTTTTCCATGGAATGTCCGCAGGATCCGCTGTCATGGGCCCAGGCGCTTTGGCAACGAGTATTTGGTCGGCAATCGGCGCGAAATCGGCCCGGAAATGAACAGAGCTTTTGTTAACCAGTACACTCATTTTTTCTGGTTCTATACCTGCTATCCGATACAAATTCCTGTCCAGCATCTGACATTTACCAGAGCTAACAGCAACCTTCACTCCCCCGATTTTCAAGCATGCAACAGGCCCCACATCAACCTCCATGCCATTCATCATGGGGCCTGCAAAACGACAGCGGCCATCGGATAGATGCATTACTTCAAAGCGCCCCTGCAAAGGACTATCGCCCAGTGCACCCGACTGTCCCCCCAGCGCTATTTCAATGAAACCGCCTACCCCGGCTGCAATGGCGGACTGAACTGCTGCCGGGTCATAAAGCAATCCTACGGCGGCATTAGTAGCACCGTGTTTAATGAGTGCTTTAAGCATTCCTGTTGTGTTCGAATCCCCGCCTGCTCCCGGGTTGTCTTGGGTATCGGCAATGACGATTGGACGCTGAGCGGTTTCTGCTAATGTCATTGCTCGGAGCACTGCTTCGTCCGGGAGCAGGAAAGGTACTTCCCACTGATCCTCCTCCCCCACTACCTTTTTATAAAGGACAGCGACAGCAGCCTTGATCGCTTGCCTGTCTGTTCCATAACCCCAGATAACCGGCCCACACTCCTCGAAATCAGCAGCCGGAAAGCCTGGAGTAAATGACAATGAAAGACCTTCGGACTCAAGGTGTTCTAATTGGTCGTAAAGGCTTCGTGCTGGATCCATGAGCGTGCACATCCCGTTTATCGGGATCAGGAAAGGGAGTCGCAGGCTCTCGCAATGCAGTTTTCCCGAACGGAGCCGCAATTCAAGTAATTTGGCGGCTCGTGCGCCAGTATCAGCCATATCCACGTGGGGATAAGTACGAAATGCAACCATTGCATCTGCGTGGTTGAGCATCAACTCAGTAACATTAGCGTGTAAATCCAAAGATACGACTATCGGAATATCCTGGCCGACAACAGCTCGCAGCCGAGCTAGGAGCGTTCCTTCTCCGTCATCCGTATGTTCGGCAACCATCGCGCCATGCAAGTCTAGATATATACCGTCGATTGCTTCGTTTGCAGCGGCCTTTATGATTTCATCGGTAATGCGGTCGTAGGTCTCTTGAGTAACATGCGCGGATGGACTGGCTCCAGCCCAGATCACCGGGACTACTTCATAGCCCAAGCGCTCTGCTTCAATCAGAAACCCGCCTGCCGGAATATTAACATTCCGAAGCTCCAACATCTCAACGCCTCTTACCATCTGAGGAAAACCTTCACCCCTGACAAAATTCTCATATTCAGCTTTGGAGGGCGCGAACGTATTTGTTTCGTGTTGAAAACCAGCGATCAGAATTCGATATGTCATGGCTATTAAACGCCTCGTTGAAATTTTTAGACAGGCTGTGTAATGCAAGCTTTTTGCTGAACACGTTGCGGCTTGTTGGCGGCAAGTATCAATGAACCCACTATTAGAATTGCAGCCATGACCAGAAGACCTGCATCAGAGTTGCCAGTGATGGACTTGGCATAACCGATCACCGTGGGACTGAGAAACCCGCCCGTTAACCCAATGGTGTTAATAACTGCGATACCACCCGCAGCAGTGTCACCTTTGAAGTATTGCGAAGGAATTGCCCAGAACACTGTATAAGCAACCCACATCATGATCGTAGCAAGCGTCAAGAAAGTGAGTGCAAAAACAAACTCATTCTTGTAAATCACAGACCCCATTAAACAAATGGCTGCAATTAACGCCGGTACAGCGGTATGCCAACGCCGCTCAAAAAAGTAATCTGATGTACGACCAAAGATCAACATCCCTGCCATCGCACCCACATATGGAATCGCTGAGTACAGGCCGATCTGCATGACACCTTGAACGCCTGCGTCCTTCAGAATGGATGGCAGCCAAAAGCTCATTGTGTAAATTCCGCAAATCAAGCAGAAATAACCAGCCGCCATTAGATACACACGTGGGTCTTTTAACACTTGTACAAATGAATGGTGGGCTCCCTGCCCTTCACCGATATGCGCATTCAGCACTTGTTTTTCACGCGCACTCAGCCAAGGCGCGACCGAGGGTTTATCGCTAAGAACTTTCAACGCTATGAGACCTAACACTACAGCCGGTAATGCCTCCAGAAAAAACATCCACTGCCATCCAGCCAAGCCGTGGAAACCTGCGAAGGTGGTCATGATCCACGCGGACAAAGGTGCCCCAAATATGCCGCCCAGAGGCCCCGCAAGCATAACGATTGCCATCACTCTGCCTAACCGCTCACGCCCATACCAATAGGTAAGGTAAAAAATCATTCCGGGAGCGAAACCCGCCTCAAAGACTCCAAGGAGAAAACGCAGCACGTAAAATGATCTCTCGCTTTCTACGAACACCATGCATGCAGATGTAATACCCCACAAAATCATTACCCGGCTGAGCGTCTTGCGCGCTCCGATCTTGGGCAATAGCAAATTGCTAGGGGTTTCGAACAAGGCGTAGCCTATGAAAAAAATTCCGGCACCAAGTCCATAAGCAGCGTCAGATAAACTTAGATCGCTTTGCATCTGAAGCTTGGCAAATCCCACATTTACCCGATCCAGATACGCCACCACGTAACATAGGAGCAAAAAGGGTAATAACCGCCAGTCTATTTTCCGATAGATGGTCGATAGCTCGCTCGATGGATTGATGCACTTTTGCATACTGCCTCCGCTGTAGGCGTTTTTATTGTGCGATTGATATTCAGGCGGAATGGCAAGGCAAGCAACAGCAACTTTTTGATGTTATCGTTGCTCTGAGGGCAACGGTTATGCAAGGGGAGGATTTTTTGTGAGAGATCTGAATCAACGCCGAATGCGGTATTTCTATGAGGTTCTGTCCAGCGGTTCAATTCGTGGGGCAGCCGAAAACCTGAACACGGCACCTTCAGTTATTACCCGTCAAATCCAACTTCTGGAAGAGGAAGTGGAAACTGTATTGTTCGAAAGGCAAGCACGTGGCGTGGTTCCTACTGAAGCAGCCCACCTTCTCCTTGAGTTCTGGCGTGGCTGCCAGGCACAACAAGAGCATCTTGAAGACCGCTTGCGAGGATTGAAGGGGTTAAGGGAGGGTGAAGTCCGTATCGTTACCAGCGAGGGATTCATCGACTTGCTGATCGACAATGTTTTGAGGGATTTCACCGCCACCTATCCTGGTATTCGTATCAGTCTAGATGTGCTTCCGGTCAAGAGCGTTCTGGAGGAAGTAGTTCAGAGCGCTGCCCATATCGGCCTCGCGTACAATCCACCTGCGCATCCTGAAGTCACCTACCGCGCATCATCACTGCAACCTGTTCGATTGCTCATGCGATCAGATCATCCGCTTACGCATCTCAGTGAACCTCTGAAATTCGAAGAGATAATGCGTTACCCGTTAGCTGTGATGCCGCTTCAATACGGATTAGGACAGATTATTCAGCTCGTAACACATACAGAAAATCTATCCATTCGACCGGCCATGGTAACGAACTCTCTCACCGCCCTCCGACGTTATGTGATGAGCGGAGATGCGGTAACGATGATGAGCGAATTTTCCGCCTTTAACGATATGATCAGCGGAGATCTTGTTACTAGATCAATCGATCACCCACTATTCCAAAACATACATGCTCGTCTTCTAGTTAAAAAAAGAAAGCCCCAATCTGTTGGTGCAGAAGAACTTATAAAATGGATCAAAGAACGGATATTTATATTCAATAAATAAATACCGAAGATAAATTCATACAATCCGAGGACACTAACATTTTTCAAGCCCCCTCAAAGCCATCACCTTAGCAGTAAGCGTCCCGCCAACACACCTTCCGAACTCCCGCATTGGTGATGGCGTCCACGTTTTTTTAAGCGGATGCAATAGCCCTAAAGGTCAGGATTTGTAGACGCCAATGTCGAATTGGCCCATGTACCGGTAAAAAACTGCACCACCCACAAGTCGGCACAAATCCAGCACAGGCAATGGTTCGCGAAGAATCAGACTGGGTCAGTGATATCTCGGCAACTGGTTCAATTCCGCTTGGCTTCACTGATCACCGGATAAGCGCTTCTATGCCACTGCCATCCTGGTTGTATAAGCGGTAATGCGTGCTCCCCTCAGCACTGGCGTTGTCCCCCTCTCTCGCACATGAAAACTAACCGCCACCTTCATCAGGGCGTTGCCCAATAAAATAGGGAGAGTAACGGCTTGACCGTCCGCTTCGGATCGGTTGCAGCCCTTCTTGACAGTGAGCAATCGACCCAAAGCTAACATGACAGTTACACAGCTGCAGCAAGGCCGCAAAGGACACGTCGCTACCACGGTTAAACATTGCTGGCTCCTCGCAACTAGACCAGTCATGAAGAGCCGACCACACGGCTAGCTGCAAATTGGCTGTCGTTGACCAGCGACAGCCAAGGACCGGTTAAATGGCCAAACCGTTCGCCGTTTTGATTCGCGTCATTACCTGCTCAGTGATCTCGACCGTAGACAAACCACGCGCATTGATGACTGTACTGTGGGGGTAATAGGCTCGAATGAGTTGTTCGTGATTGTGATAGCACACGAAAAGAACGTCATTATCTTTCATTCGTGCCTTCAAGGACGGTAAATAATCGGGTTCCGCATCGCTGCCCATGATCATGACGCGCGGACTAGCGAAATGGGCTAGAACTGGTCGATCAATTATTTGAACCCCCCGGTTTGACGAACGAATCGCTGACGCCCAACAAGCATCAATCAACGAAAAGACTAGATCTGTCTGATTCGAGTCGAAAATAATATCCACTATTCTGGGATACCACTCCAAATGACCGATGGCTGCAGGCTGAAGCTCTTGCGGATCGAAACAAGCCTTAACTAGGTCTTTTGCTAAATCTGAGAGCTTGTCAGTGACGTAGAGTGACCTGCTGACGAGGTCATTGTACTCATGATTCTGAATCGGATCGCTGATCTGCAGTATCTGAATAGCATCCAACTGCCCGCTGCCCTGACTAGGGCGTAACGAAAACTGGGAGGCTATGAAAGATTTCCGCAGCATTTGGAGCTGAAGCTCAGACAGTTGGCTGAGCGTAATAATCATGAATCGCCTGCTGTTGCTCTTGATTTCACCTCTACCGATCGCAGCCGCCAAACGGCCATAGTATTTGGCTTTCTCGTTCTCCATATCGTTCATACAGCCCGAAAGGAGCGCGGTGTAATCATCAGCAGTGAGATGCTGGGTCACATCTGGTGTGACCTCACCCTCAAAGACATTCTTGATGAACTCTTCGTAGCGCTTTTCAGTTCGACGCTCCATCTGAATCGCTGCCTGCTTACTCAAAAGCTGCAAGCTTTCATAGCCAGCAGTGAGCAGTCCGCCTCCAGGCAAAAGCCCTACACCGGCTTTGGCCGCAATCGATATCAGTTCAGTTAGGGGATGCTCTCTGTCCTGCGTCACCTGAAAATCTCCTCTCGATGATTATATAATCCGCGCAAGAAGGCCGGACACGATGTCACGATAAATCTTTTCGTACAGAGCCTAGCAATCGGTATTGCTAAGCGGGTCTTTTTGACCGCCCGATACGCTGACCAATATGCCCGAGATTGATCCCGCTGCGCCTGCAACGTCGACTGAATGTTCTGATTTAGTAAGCGATTCTGGATGACTGCTTTTGGCCGATTCTGTTGAAAAAGTCGGCTTCGAATTCCACGGCAGAAAAGTACGCGCCTGAGATTGAAATCTGAGTTTGCGCAGAAGGTTCAGGAGTTGGATTTCACGTAGCAGCGTGCAAAAGAGGTGTTTTCGTCCATCTATATTCGAGCGTTTTGGGCAAGCCGACTTTTTCAACAGAATCGGCCGAAAGCCGTCGGTCGCGAACGGCAGCCATTGGCCAAAACCGGTCATTCAGCTTCGAAAACATCGATTTCTCTCACCGTCTTTTAACAGGGTATGAAAAGCGCAGGGATCAGCGCCGTTACTGCGAACTGGTACGGTATTACGAAGTAGCAAGGGACTAGACTCGTTTGAAATATCTGCATTTCACTCTTGATTCACCGTAATTATTTTCCCATAACTCATGAAAAACTGTTTCTTAATAATACCAAGCAAAATAGTAATAAGTTAGTTAGGCTGCTTTTTCGTCGTACGTATAAATCAGGAAAGCTGTATGAGTCTCCTAGCGCAAAATCCAAGATTTACGATAATTCTAGCTATTTTTTATTTCCTTTCAATGGTACTTGTGGCAAGAATTACTCACCTTACAATTTTTTCTCATGAGTTCTTGAATAACGAAGGCCGCAAACGCTCAACGAGACTGATTGAAACAGTTCCCGTGCGCGGCACCATATTTGATCGATTCAAACAGCCCTTGGCGGTCTCCACACCCGTCAGCACCTTGTGGGTAAATCCTAAACAATTCACCCCAACTAAACAGCAGGCAGTAATATTGAACGAGCATCTTGATATTGACGCCTCGCTGATTAGCCATTTGGCATTGAACACCCAAGGCAAATCCTTCGCTTATTTAGCCAGAAGGGTTGATCCAGAGGTCGCAAGGAAGATAATAAAATTATCTATCCCAGGCATCTATGAGCGCCAGGAATACAAGCGATTTTACCCGCAGTCTTCGATGCTGGCTCAGACATTAGGCTTCACCAACATTGACCAGAAGGGCATTGAAGGTATCGAATTAATGTATAACCATAAACTTTCAGGCATGTCTGGCCTAGAAGAACTCACCTTGAATTTACGCAAGCGAGTCACTAGCGAAATCCTTGTGCACAAGCCCATCACCCCTGGAGAGGATCTATATTTAACAATTGACTCCACCCTTCAGTACTACGTTGAAAAAGCACTATTGAAAGGACTTAAGAACAATGCAGCCCGGTCGGCAAGTGCAATTCTTATACACGCCAAAACAGGAGAGGTATTAGCATTATCCACGATGCCCTCATTCAACCCCAATGCACGTAAAAGCTTTAGTGCGGACGTCATTCGAAACCGCGTATTTACTGACGTATATGAACCGGGATCCGTGATAAAGCCATTCAGTATGGCCGCCGTTCTGACCGCTGGCATAGTTGACAAAAATGCCATCATTCAAATAGCACCAGGCTTCGTAAAAATTAATGGGTATACGATTCGAGATGTGGGTAGGGACAATCAGTTAGACCTGCCGGGCATCATCCGCCGCTCGTCAAATGTCGGCATGAGCAAGGTCGCGATTCCGACAGGTGGAGCAGTCATTTCTCAATTGCTGATTGAGCTGGGATTCGGAAATAACACCTCAGTCTACTTTCCAGGGGAAAGTGTTGGGACTGTTCCAACCAAGAGGGTATGGTCAGATATCGCCACAGCTAGCCTTTCATACGGATACAGTTTGTCGGTCAACTTGGCTCAACTGGCTCAGGCTTATACCGTCTTTGCAAATAATGGAAACCTGGTTCCATTATCGATAATCAAAGGTGAGGCACCGCCACCCCGCAATGTCATAAGCCCGGAGGTCGCCAACAGTATTCTGGACATGCTCGTGCATGCAGTCGATGGACCTGGAGCAGGCGGAAAGCGCGCAGCAATCAAAGGTTATGTAATAGCGGGTAAAAGCGGAACCTCACGCAAGGCATCCAGTGGCGGATATCAAAGCAATAAATATAGAGCCATGTTCGTGGGTATCGCTCCGGCCAACGCACCTGAGTTCATTATGGCTGTATTGGTGGATGAGCCCACCGCTAAGGGTTACTTCGGGGGAGCGATTGCAGCACCGATTTTCAAGGAGGTACTTGAAGATGTCCTTCGCATCAGAAATATACCGAGTGACCAAAGTCAAACTCTGCCAGCCGCTCAAGGTTCAGTTGGCGCAGAACGTTCCGGCCCGGTCTAGAGTTATGGTGACTGAAGTGACCGTGATAGCCACCCTGAAATGCAGATCGGCTTGCGACGCTGACTGAATCGAATTCGGGCTCGTTGGCAGACAAGGGGCCTATCCCAAATCGTTCCAACAATCAGTTTCTGATAGGCGACTGATTACTTTTGGCCGAAAGCAGCCTGCCCGCATTGAAGTGAACGCCGAGGCCAACTGGGTCGAACCGAATGCCGTGGTGTTCCGTGCACGCGTTCGGGACGCGGTTGCTCCAAACGCATGGTTCCCCTGGTATCAGGATCGGGTTTAACTCGTTTGGTGTACTTGGGTCAGGTCGTTGAGACTCCTTGGGAAAGGCAATGGGCACCTAATGACCATTTACACAAAGATCAGACACCCTCCTGGGTTTATACTCGGCGCCATCGAAATTAACCAAACTCAAATGAACTGAGATACCTCATGAGCCGTTCTCTCTCTATGACACCTGAGCGCAAGCTGGTCGCGCCGCTGGTGGCTTTTGTATTCCTGTTAGTTGGCGCCGCGTTCCTGCAAAACAGCGTCGGCTCGCGCCAAGTGCTGTTGCTGGTGGTCGGCGCGGCGTTGGGTTTGACGCTTTATCACGCAGCCTTCGGTTTTACGTCGGCCTGGCGGGTGTTCATCAATGATCGGCGTGGCGCGGGTTTGCGTGCGCAAATGGTGATGCTGGCGGTGGCGGTGCTGCTGTTCTTCCCTGCACTGGGTGCGGGCACTCTGTTCGGTCAGCCAGTGGTCGGGTTGGTGGCGCCGGCCGGGATTTCGGTGGTGTTCGGTGCGTTCATTTTCGGCATCGGCATGCAGTTGGGCGGCGGATGTGCGTCAGGCACCTTGTTCACCGTGGGCGGCGGTAATGCGCGCATGCTGGTGACCTTGTTCTTCTTTATCTGCGGTTCGTTGATCGCCACTCACCACGTTGACTGGTGGTTTTCGCTGCCCTCGTTCCCGGCGACTTCCATCGTCAAAAGTTTCGGCGTGGTTCCGGCATTGCTCGTGAGTCTGGCCGTGTTCGGGATGATTGCGGCTGTGACCGTACGGCTGGAAAAGGGCCGTCATGGGCAGCTTGAAAAGGGTGTGACCAGCGAGCACCAAGGTCTGCGCCGCTTCTTGCGCGGGCCGTGGCCATTGGTATGGGGTGCAATTGGATTGGCCCTGCTCAACTACGCCACTCTGGCGCTGGCCGGGCGGCCGTGGGGCATTACTTCGGCGTTCGCGCTGTGGGGCGCCAAGGTTGCGAGCGGGTTGGGCGTCGATGTCGGCAGTTGGGTGTTCTGGCAGATCCCGAGTAATGCCAAAGCCCTGGCCGCGCCGGTGTGGGAAGACATCACCAGCGTCATGGACATCGGCATCATCCTCGGTGCGCTATTGGCCGCAGGCTTGGCCGGGCGTTTTGCACCCAACCTGAAAATTCCGGCCCGTTCGCTGTTCGCGGCGGTCATTGGTGGCCTGCTGCTCGGTTATGGTTCGCGCCTGGCGTACGGTTGCAACATCGGCGCGTACTTCAGTGGCATCGCCTCGGGCAGCCTGCATGGTTGGCTATGGTTAGTGGCTGCGTTTATCGGTAATAGCGTGGGCGTGCGTCTGCGGCCGTTTTTCTTTGGGGCCGAGCGTCGGCAATTGGCGTTGGGCGGTTGCTGAGAAATCCAATGACTGACGCCCTTCAGGGAAGCTGCCTTTGCGGCGCCGTTAAATACGAGATCCGGTCGCGACCCAAGGCGCTTTCCCATTGCCATTGCAGCCAATGCCGCAAAAGCCACGGTGCGGCTTTCGCCAGCTATGGCAGCGTACTGCGTGGCGATCTGAATATTGTCTGCGGCGGCGATAGCATCCGGTCCTACCCGTCCTCTGAATCAGTACTGCGCAAGTTCTGCTCCCAGTGCGGTTCGTCGCTGTTCTGGTCAACAAGCCAAGGCGAATACGCTGACTGGATTTCGATAGCGCTGGGGACCCTGGACACGGAGTTCATCGCCGACAAACAAAAGCACATAGAGGTAACATCCAAAGCCTCGTGGTACGAAATCCAGGATCGTTGGCCGCAACACCAGTAACGCCTTGAAATCTGCGGCTGGCAGCCGATAAGCCCGACTGCCACCACTGTAGGGGATGGTGGCATACCAGGGGGTATGGTTTGCGCCGGCACATAAAAGGGCCCCCACACCTGGCGTCAGTGTGGGGGCCTTTTGAACATAAGCAGCGTTATTAATACTCAGTCTTCGGCTCCCTCAGGGAACGCAGGGCACATACCGGGACAGTGCCACTCGCGGCAATACCGCGAGCAACTGGTTGCCTTCGCTCACATACAGCACCTCTTCGAGCTCGCCTACTTCATGCATCTGCATTGCTCCCGCTCCGTCGGTTAATTAGCGCTCAGCGTAGTAGGCCCGGTAGCGAACGCATGCTTTTTGGGTGGAAAATCCGCCCAAACCGTCAGTCGCTGTCGTCGAGCAAGTTGTTCAACGCAATGGCCCGCAATTCGCGAACCTTATTAATACTTTTTTCCGGCGAAGATTTCACCACATCCCGGGGGTCATTGATAAGCACCCGTCCGTAACCATCGATAATGAACTGTAAGTCCTCGATGTGCACGTGATGGGTTTTCAGCTTGGCAATGATAGCGTCGCAGTCCTTTTGGACGTTTGTATTAAAGGTTACGTTGCTAGGCAGGCTCTTGCGGTTATGAATCACGTCTTCAGAATCCAGCGCGTTGTGAATGTAGTCTTTTGAAAGGCCAACTTGGCCATTGTAGTCAACCAACGCATGCGCATCGACCACCGGAAAACCTAGGTCTTTAAGCTGCTTGGTCAGTTGCATCTCTTTTTCTGCGAAATCACTCGCTGGAATATTGCCCGTGGTGCCGGCGCGGATCAGGCAGACACACTGCCTAGCATCCTGCTGAGAATGGTAAACATCTTTCTGACTTCCGGTTCCAAGCTTTACGCCTAACGACTGTATAGAATTAAATTTAGAAGCACCCTCGCTTATATTGTTACTCAGGCCGTCCGAGAGGGATGTCGCATTGGAAACTTTTTTCATAATGTTAGCCACCTTCCACATTGTTTTTATCTTACAGACTTGCGATGGAATGCATCGACGTCTGGATCAGTGAGTGAACAGATAGGTATGGTGAGTTCCAATTTTTCATGCGTTGCTTGAAAGGCTGGCGTGCTCCCAATCGCTCGAGTTGCTGAGGACTCAGGGGGGGCAAGAACATTAAAGTTGCTGGCTGGCTAATCCCCCTGAAAAAAGCACTCATCAGAAGTGGAATTTTCTCCTGACCGGATCAAGAAAATTTTGCGTGAAGACATTGCGTTTTTCAGACAGTCAAATCATGGCTAGCCTCAAGCAAGCCGAGGCTGGAACTCCTGCGCCAGAGCTGTGCCGCGAGCATGGCATCAGTTCGGCTACGTTCTACAAGTGGCGTACCAAGTTCGGCGGTATGGACGCCTCGCTGATGGCCCGCTTGGCGCCTGAAAACACCGAGATCGCCGACAAACTGATCCAACTCACCTACAACCAGCGTAACTGGGGATTTGGCTTGTGTTTTCTGTATCTGCGCAACGTTAAGGGTTATCGCTGGAACCACAAGCGGGTGTATCGAATTTACCGCGAGCTTGAGCTCAATCTGCGCATCAAACCACGCAAGCGCATCGTGCGCGAGAAGCCTGAGCCGCTGGCCGTTCCTGAGGCCACTAACCAGTGCTGGTCAATGGACTTCATGCACGATCAATTAGTGGACGGACGCAGTTTTCGGGTGTTCCATCTGATTGATGACTTCAACCGTGAAGCCCTGAGCATGGAAATTGATTTGTCGCTTGCGGCTGAACGCGTGGTGCGGGCGCTGGATCAGGTCATTGAATGGCGCGGAAAACCGCAGGCAATCCACAGCAGAACGCCTACGTCGAACGCTATAACCGCACGGTACGTTACGATTGGCTGGGCCATTACTTGTTTGAGTCGATAGCTGAAGTTCAGAACTATGGTACGAACTGGATCTGGACATATAATCACGAGCGCCCGAATATGGCCCTTGGCGGCATTGCCCCTAAACAGAAGTTGGCCCTGGTGGCCTGACCTCTATTTCTGATGTGTATTAGAAATGGGGGAATCACCTTACAAACCGAGTAGAAAAACATGAATCGTCGTAAAAAAATAAAGCAGCTCTTAAAGGCTCACGCCAAAAAGGCTAGTGCCAAATTGGCACCGGCAAGCAAGTCTAAATACATTAGTAAAGCTGACCAATTGAAACTCGCTGCTGAACCCAGTCACGACTCAATCATTTCCTCTGAGAGCTGATCTAGGTATTCCGATGGCACGTACCGCAAGAACGCGGCTGAACAATGCAGTCAACGTCGCTCTCTTCGGTTGCTGGACGCTGCGAACTCCAGCGCACCTGGCGAACGCATCGCTTCGCTCCTCGCCCCGTCAGCTTCTGCATCCAGCCTGCAGGTCGTCCCATAAACCGACCCTTGATCCGAGTGAAACAGCAGGCCCTGAGGTCTTCCACGTTGTTCGTAGGCCATATTCAGCGCCTTGATAACCAGCTCGGCGTCCGGCTTTTCCGACAACGCCCAGCCCACCACCCGGCGCGCGCAAAGATCCAGTACGACCGCCAGGTAATGCCATTTCCCCTGGGCCCAACTGTAGGTGATGTCACCGCACCACACCTGGTTGGGTGCCGGGACATCGAACTCCCGATTCAAGATGTTCGGGATATCCAGTCGTTCAACCGTTGCTCGTTTGTAAGCATATGACCCTGGCTGTTTACTCACGATTTCAAGCTCGCGCATCAGGGGCAGGTAGCCAGAGGCCAACCGATGCGCGCTGCACGGATGAGACTGGCCTTAACAACCAAGCGGTGAAATGGGGCAATGATGAAGATGTAGGCCCGGCCTAGACGGTTGTGGCACTGGACCACGGTTGAAAAAACGAGTTGGTGACTGCCTTCTGGCTCTGCCTCTCCAGAACATAGAACCGATATCCGGAAGTCGAGGTGCTTGTCGTCCTCTCCCAACACGATTTCAGTCTGGTTCGTGCTGTAGACCTTGAAGGGTCCAATCCGATTAGCAAGTGATGCCAAGTGTTTGGCTGTCTTGAGACCAAAACAGGCAACGATAGTGTCTCGGACTTTCGTGAGCCATCCGATCCAGAATGGCTGGTGGGAAAGGATAAATCGAGCTAACAAATCTGGATTGCTAGATGTGCCCGCAGGGAGCCGAATCGCAAAAGCGTCCGCTAGGTTCATCGACTTGTAAAGGTGGTAGATGCCGGACCTCGAGGGGACTGGCACGGGCGTAATAAGCTCTAATTCTCTGGGCATCGGGGATCTCTCCTGAGGTCTAACTACTAATTAGGCGACATGCCATGTCACGTTTCTTGTTGCAATGGCTTGTCGTATAACGCTCCTTGTCGCCCTGTCAGTGCTTGTCTAGCTTAGAAGTGGTGTAGCCGTCCGGGCAGCACCCTGAGCCGGTCATGACAGACGAAAATCAGCCCGGTCTTCTGCTCTGGTCTGGCCTTACGACTCGTCTTTCAAATCATCCAGCGCATCGATAATTACTTCATCGCTGTCCGCTAACGCCTCTGCATGTCTTGGGCAATGATAAACAGCTTTTTTCTTGCTTTTACAGGCCTGTTGTCAACGGCTTACAACGTCATTTTTAGTGCCCAGGACTGCGCCAGAAATTCGATGATCAGCGATGTAACCTGCTGCTGGATCCCCTCACGCGGGCGGGCGCCCTCCCCCTCCCCATCCCCGCAAATGATGCCATCGCCTGGTACATCTTCTTCGAGTAATGCCACCGCGCCAGGTTTGCACAATGACAGGAAGCTGAAGTGGCTGGCATCGCTGATCTCGACGTAACGGCTTGACGTCCGGGGCAGACGTTTGGCCAGATCGGCGGACTCCAACTGAGCGGGTAGCTCATGCGACGGTACGCCAGCGGCGATTACCAGCACCGGAACCGAGAGTGCCGCAAGGCTTTCATCGGTCATCCCGCGTGAAAGTCCCAGGTCCAATGCAACCACGGCAGTGACGCGTTTATCGCGCAAATCGCCGGCCAACTTAGCCTTCAGTGCTGGAGTGCTCGCGGGGTTCATCTGTTGATAGGTGGTGCAGCTGGTTAACTGTGAGTGGACTTTGCAGTCACGGGCAAACAGGTCTGGGTCGAAACGGGCACCGGCGATCTCCATGGCGGTCCAGCCGCCGAGTGAATGGCCCACCACGGCAATTTGGCGCTGAGCGACCACGCCAAATTTTTCAGGTTGAGTCGTGACCGCCTCAATGGCTCGGCGCAAGTCGACGGGCCGCTGCCACAACTGCGCTGCCGCTTGAGGGCTGCGGTCATGGGTCGTACTGCCGGGATGGTTGACCGCCGCGACGATGTAACCCTTATGGGCCAACGCACTCGCCAGCCAGGTCTGATTGCCCCAGTTGCCTCTGAAACCGTGGGAGAGCACCACCAATGGATGCTCGCCAGCCGCCGGCGGCGCGTCGCGAACAGCAGAAGCACCGACAAACACCACTGTGTCGGCGATCAACTGAGCGGTGGCAGTCGTCGTACTGGGGTACCAGACAACCAACTCCAACGGACGCTCATTGTGCGTGTCCGCCAGTGTGGAGGATTGGAAACCGACAGGATTATCGTCAGCCAGTGCATTGGCAGACAGGCAGATTAAAAGCAGGGCGCCGAAAGATGTTTTCAATGTTGTTATCTTCCTTGAACAGAAAAGTGCATAGAGACGCTGTGCACGGGGGAGTTGCCCAGACATTAAAGTCTACATTCTCACCGGCGTGCGTAACTTTTCTTATCCCCGTAAATGAGTCGGCAGTCCGGATTAGTCCGACCATTCTTGTTTCACGCACTCGAGCCAATTAAGACAAGGTTTTGGTGGAGTTCAAGAGCGTTGACCGCTCAGGAAAATGCTCCCGAATGACGCAGTGAGGCCTGCTTTCGGTGCCGCATGGAGAACCCATACGGTTGCAGGTGGCGCGATACCGGCCTATGTTCCAGACAGTGCATTGTCTGCAACCACCACCCGCAGGCTGCTGTCGATCCAATACGATTACCCCGTAGTGAGGTGAAGACATGCCGAACGATTCCCGCCCCGCTGTGCTCGAACTGATCGGTAATACGCCGCTGGTGCGTGTCAGCCGTTTCGATACTGGCCCGTGCACCCTGTTCCTCAAGCTCGAATCCCAGAACCCCGGCGGCTCGATCAAGGATCGTATCGGCCTGGCGATGATCGATGCCGCCGAGCGTGATGGTCGGCTGCGACCCGGCGGCACCATCGTCGAGGCCACCGCTGGCAACACCGGGCTGGGCCTGGCCCTGGTGGGACGGGCCAAGGGCTATCGAGTGGTGCTGGTGGTACCGGACAAAATGTCCACGGAAAAAGTCCTGCACCTCAAGGCCATGGGCGCCGAGGTGCACATCACCCGTTCCGACGTCGGCAAGGGCCATCCCGAGTACTACCAGGACGTGGCGGCGCGGATGGCGCTGGGCATTCCCGATGCGTTCTTCGCCGACCAGTTCAATAACCCGGCCAACCCGCTGGCCCACGAGACCAGCACCGCGCCGGAGATCTGGGCGCAGACTCAGCATGACCTGGACGCTATCGTCGTCGGTGTCGGCTCGGCCGGCACGCTAACCGGGCTGACCCGCTTCTTCAAACGCGTGCAACCGAACCTGGCCATGGTACTGGCCGATCCGGTGGGTTCGGTGGTTGCCGAATACAGTCGCAGCGCCACCCTCGGCACGCCAGGTTCGTGGGCAGTAGAAGGCATCGGCGAAGACTTCATTCCATCGATTGCCGACCTGTCCAGTGTGCGCCAGGCCTACTCCATCAGCGACGAAGAAAGCTTCGACCATGCCCGCCAACTGCTGCGCGCCGAAGGTATTCTCGGCGGTTCCTCCACAGGCACCCTCCTCGCCGCCGCGCTGCGCTACTGCCGCGAGCAAACCGAGCCCAAGCGTGTCGTGACCTTCGTCTGCGACACCGGCACTCGCTACCTGTCCAAGGTCTACAACGACCAATGGATGAACGATCAGGGGCTGTTGCAATACAAGCACTATGGCGACTTGCGCGACCTGATCGCCCGGCGCTTCGAGGATGGCCGGGTGATCAGCGTAGGCCCGGACGACACGCTGCTCACCGCCTTTCAGCGCATGCGCCTGGCGGATGTTTCGCAACTGCCAGTGCTGGTGGACGGCCAGCGGCTGGTAGGCGTGATCGACGAGTCAGACATCTTGCTCGGCATCCACCACGACGCCTCGCACTTTCACATGACCGTGGCCAGCGCCATGACCAACACCCTGCAAACCCTGGCCCCCAGCGCCAGCCTGGCGCAACTGCAGGCAGAACTGGACCGCGGCCTGGTGGCAATCATCGCCGACGCCACAGGCTTCCATGGCCTGATTACCCGCGTCGACCTGCTCAATCATTTACGGAGATCCCTTACATGAGTCAGCACGATAAAAGCGCCTTCGCCACCCGCGTCATCCACGCAGGGCAAACGCCAGACCCCACCACCGGCGCGCTGATGCCGCCGATCTACGCCAACTCCACCTATTTGCAAGAGAGCCCCGGCGTACACAAGGGTTTCGACTACGGGCGCTCCCACAACCCCACGCGCTTTGCCCTGGAACGTTGCGTGGCCGACCTTGAGGGCGGCACCCAGGCCTTCGCCTTTGCTTCCGGGCTGGCGGCGATTTCCACCGTGCTTGAGCTGCTTGATGCAGGCGCGCATATCGTCTCCGGCAATGACCTGTACGGCGGCACCTTCCGCCTGTTCGACAAGGTGCGCCAGCGCAGCGCCGGGCATCGCTTCAGCTTCGTCGACCTGACGAACCTGGCGGTTTTCGAAGCGTCATTGCAGGCCGACACGCGCATGGTCTGGGTCGAAACACCGAGCAATCCCCTGCTGAGCCTCACCGACCTTGGCGCCATCTCACGCATCTGCCGCGACCGGGGTATCCTCTGTGTCGCCGATAACACTTTCGCCAGCCCGTGGATTCAGCGCCCGCTGGAGCTAGGCTTCGACATCGTGGTGCACTCGACCACCAAGTACCTTAACGGCCACTCCGACGTCATCGGCGGCATCGCGATAGTCGGGCAAAACCCGGAACTGGCCGAGCGCCTGGGCTTCCTGCAAAACTCGGTGGGCGCCATCGCCGGCCCCTTCGACGCGTTCCTCACCCTGCGCGGGGTCAAGACCCTGGCGCTGCGCATGGAGCGCCACTGCAGCAACGCCCTGGAACTGGCGCAATGGCTGGAGCAGCAGCCGCAGGTGGCACGCGTCTACTATCCGGGCCTGCCTTCGCACCCGCAGCACGAACTGGCTCGCCGGCAGATGCGCGGCTTCGGCGGGATGATTTCGGTGGACCTGAACAGCGACCTGGCCGGGGTCCGGCGCTTCCTCGAAAACGTCAAAATCTTCGCCTTGGCCGAGAGCCTGGGCGGCGTGGAAAGCTTGATCGAACATCCGGCGATCATGACCCATGCCAGCATCCCGGCCGAAACCAGGGCGCAGTTGGGCATCGGCGATGGGTTGGTGCGGTTGTCGGTGGGCGTGGAAGCGGTTGAGGATTTGCAGGCGGACTTGACTCAGGCACTGGCACGGATCTGAGGGATGGGGTGAAGGGCCGCCTTTATTGAGGGGGCGGCTTTCGGCCAAAAGCAGACCATGGACACACTGCTCATACGCCAGTAATGTGTGCCCACGTCATGTCGCTTTTCCTCCTGGCCTCGCTTTCTGGGACTGCGCGCCGCAGCCCCTTAACCTAAACGTTAGCACTCACGGCAGAATAATGGTTATCCAAACAACTATCGGCGCACTGTTCTTCTCTGCTTACGCGAAAGGCCGGGCACTGGCTACCGACGAAGCTATCTTTAAACATACGCAACTAGAACCTCGTCTTCCTCCTGGGATGAGCGTCGATTTACTTGAAGCAGTACTAGTCGTACTTAAACCCCAACTACCAATCAACACCGTTACGATTTCTTGCAAGTGGGTTAAGATTCCAGGTCCTTGGGATGATCGACCATCTGGAGAATGCTTGGATGCACAATCTTGGGTGCTTGGTGAAAAACTTGTTCTCATTGGCACAGAGGACCTCGATAGTCTTAGCATTCGTTTAACAGAGCATGGCCTCTTAAACGCGCCTTACCCGGTTAACTACTGCAACGATGGTTTTGACATTTTGTTGCCACTGGTTCCTGCGTGTCGGATAACGTCGTTGCACTTCATAGTGGCATCCAATTCTTACCCAGAGCCTGTAGATTGCTCTGCTTGGTACGCCGTTGATGTACCTCACGGCCACGTATTGACCGCCGTAGGTGAGGGCTAACAACTAGTTCAAGTCGCTCGCTTCGCTCATTCGAGACCGGCTAAAGCCAGCCCCTTAATCGTAGAGATGTTTGGTGTTTCGCCCGAGTATGCGCAAGGTTTAGCGGTAGGTACCCTAGATGGAATTCAGTCGCATGGAGGAAATCCGGAGAATGGGCTCACGGTGAAATAGACAGTGGGAGTAGTTGTGGCGGGCCGGATCAACTTTGGCGCATTTTGTTCAAAAGTCCATAAACCGAATGACTGCTTAGGGTCGAAAGCAGACACTCAAGCGCTGGCTTGGCTCACGCAATTAAACTGCTACGCTGTTCACTCCACGGAGGAACACCGATGCCGAACTCAGATCTGCTCCCTTCCCTGCTGTCCAAGCTCTACGAAAACCAGCTATCCCTTGAAGCCTCCATCATGGAGCTGACCAATTGGGTGGAGCAGCACGGCGGCGCCGAGGTGGCCGAGAACGTGCGTGGCGCATTGGAAGGCATCGACCGGAACGAAGAGTTCATCAAGCTGACCCTGGCTGTCCTCATGGCGCCCGAGTGATTCTGCTATCTCGCCCCTGACGCCCCTACTACCAGGTTAAGCAGCTCTCTGCCTGGGCTGCTTGCCCAAGGAGCGTGCCGAGCAGATGGTGTTGCACCAGGATGAGCCGGCCGAGGTCTTCGAATGGTTCAAGATCGACACTGCCGTGGGCAATGTGCGGAACAAGGGGCCCGAGCTGATCACTCCGATGTCGTCACTTTAAAAAAAATCCACATGCGCGCTCGCCCTTGTCCGAACACTCCAAAATTGTTTTTGATGAAAAATCACCAGATCTCTTCCATGAAGAAGACCTGTCAATCCACATGATCTCATCATGCTTATTTCCAGTATTTGGCCTCATTCTCAGATATCTTCCCTCCGATGTGGTGTAGATGCAGCTGATTAAAAATCCGCGAGTTTCTGAGTTTTCTTCAGTCAACACAAAAACCGCTTTATCAAATGCCACGACACTAGCGATCCCGTCACCGGGTAGCACACCGACCCAATCAACACCTTCCGATTTGGCTGGCGAGCTAAATACCCCCCGGGTGTTTTGTATGCTTCTAGGGGACGGGCATGACTCTTCGTCACCGGGCCAAACCGGGATATCAAAGTACTGGCTACCAGCTTCGGCAGCCAAACCCATGAATAGCGGTGACACGATCACGCCACACCAAATAAAAAAACGCACCGACAAATACCATTGTGGTTTTCAGGAAGTTCCTTTTAACCAGCAAAAGAATTTATGCATATAGGACTTTTCTGAGCCTTCCGGAGATTTTTCCTACTTTTATCACCCTCCCGTATGGCGTGCTACCTACGCGAAATAACCCTGACGTACGCCTGGCACGCCCGCAACGCGATCAGTCCGTTGTCTCCCTCATCGGTGATAGAGACAATTCTTTGAGCATGCGCCGGGTCAAGTCGGGCTCTACGGGCTGCATGAACCACGCCGACGGCGCCGGGGGTGGCAGGCACGTCGCAGCCACTGGCTGAATCCGTGGCGTCGAGAAGGACTGACAGCCGCACATCAGCAGTAGCAAGGCGGTCGCGCAGCAGAGCCTGGTTGCGTTGAGCATCGGAAAGTTCTCGGGTGTGTAGTTGATCTGAGGTGGCCAGCGTCTTCTCCAGAGCCAGGCGCTTGTCCTGCTCGGCGCTCATCTGCTCGGCGGCCGCCGCGCTGACCTCGGCCAGTTCTCCCTGGTGCTGGCCGGCCTGCTCCGCCAGTTTCTTGCCCATGCGCCATTCCTGTACCTGCCAGATGAAGCCGGCGGCACTGGCCATCAGCACCAGGATCAGCACCACCAGCCCGGCCAGCTTCTGTACGGGCGTCATCACGGCACATCCTTGAAAAAGACGTGATGCCCCAGCCGCAGTGTCTGCCCGGCCTTCGCCGCCCAGGCCGGAGCCTTGGGCATCGTGGTCGCGTAGTAGTGCGTGGCCCCGCCAGTTGGATCAGGCACCGCGCCCGACATCACCTGGTCAGCTGCTCGCTGGGCCTGGGCGAACTGAGCGGCCGGGATCGGCTTGGCGCCACTCAGGTAGGCGTAGTTCGGATCGTTCTGGTTCCAGCAGCTGAACTGCCAGGGCTTCAGGCACACACCGGCATAGCCTTCGCCCCACCAGGACTTGGCCTTGCCGTCGAACACACGGTTGCGGATGGTCCAGGCGACGGCGATCTGGCCTTCAAAACCCTCACCCCTTGCCTCGCCCCACAGCGTGCGCGCCAGAATGTCCCGGTCTTTTTCGAATGCAGTCATGCTTTTCTCCAGGCAAAAATAAACCCGCTCAGTGGCGGGTAGCGGTGTTCGGGAAGAACTCAGGATGCGGGCGGCGGGGCCAACTGGTTGATAGTTACCCGTGCGGCGGTGCGCGCTACCTTGACGTCCGGAGGGATGGGCGTCTCGTCTTCCAATAGAGCAAAGGCGTGCCAGTCGGTTTCCTTTAGGTATGCGCGGGCTTGGTCTAGGCTAATTTGGCCAGCCAGATCTTGGTCCGTTTTGATCAGTTCAAGCTTGCTCCAGTCCACCATTTTCTGGTTCCTCCTGGTTGGATTCTTCAATTACAGGTAACTCAACCGCTGGTGGTGCTGGCGGGGTGGTGTCCGGGAAGTCTACTGGACCGGAACTCACATCAAGGATGATTGGCTCAGGCGGATTGCGGTATTCCTCTGGACTATCCCAATCAACGGGCAGGCGCAGGGTGAGGTGCAGAACTCCGTCCTTACGTTCCACGTACTCGGTCTCGACAAAGAACGGATTGCCTACAGCTGAACCCGGCAGGCGGTGGCCTTCTGGTAATTGGGACAGGTCGATTACCTCGCCGTTGATGGTGAGGCTGTCACCGTTAACGGAAGCTTCAAGCGGCCAGTCGGTCAAGAATGGGAATAGTTTAATTTTCATTTCCAGCGCCCCCATACGTTAATTGTCATTACAAACGCCTGTGCGGTTGCCCCGTTTCTAATTAGCACGCTAAGGACCGACGGGGATGGAAGGGTCTCAGAGACAACCCCATATTGATCGTAAGATACAAGTGCCTGGACAAGGGTGGCGGATGAGAACTTATATCCTACAGCGCCGTTAACTAGGGCTATAGGCAGGTTAACGGTAACTGCCGTACTGACACTGTTAGCTGCAAGCACAGCAGTTGTCGGGGCAGCGCCTCTGATATTAACCTCACCATTTGCGTACTTGTTTACAAGATACCCGCCAACTAAAGCGGACGACATTAGCCCGCCGCTTGCTGGGTCTTCCAGTGCGTTAACTCCGTTGTATACGGGGGACCAAGGGGTGCCAGCAGCAGCACCTGCGATAAAATAGCGTTCCCACACCCCGGCAGAGTTTACTGCGTAAGCAATTTGGCGAGTCCACGCCCCATCTCCACTAGCCAATTGGTCAATGTAGACGTATGGATACGGGAGGGCTGAGCCACCATTACCAAAAATAAACCGAGCGTTTATTGCAGGCAGCGTGTCCGCGCTATCGGTAGGCTGTTTGTCTATTGCTCTAGATCCCCCCATTCCCCCATGACCCGGTGTCACAAGCCTACCAGCCGTGATGTCAGTGGGTGAGGCAACTTTAACCAGCTCCCCTGTCGCGGCATAAAGCTCGGCCGTCATCGCATTGATCTTCATGCTGGCCGTACGCGGCGGATCACCACCAAGGCCCTGCGGTGGAGTGCCCAGAATAATTTCTTGTCTTGCCATACTGTTCTCCAGACGAAAAAAAACCGCTCAAGGCGGCTGTGTAGATCAATCAGCAAGTATCAATTAAGTGCCGGGGAGTCTTGCAAAGATAGCTGCTGGAGAACCCAAATCAGTCCAGGGGGAAATGGCAGAAAAGGAATAAACCTGCAAATAGTTTCCGGAATAATTGAACCGAACACCTAATGTTGCCGCATTAAAATGATATTGCAGAATTCCGCGCGACAATGGATTTATCATAAAATATTCATCTGACAACAGCGGCCCCGTCAGAGCATTTCTCCAGGCATATCCCCGGCCTTGACTACCTTCCGTAATCACGCCTTGATAAGACCAGGAGTGGCTGGCCCTGGTGAATATGATAGGGGTGGCGCCTGAGTCGTAGATAACTTTTTTGTCTGCCCCCCACATACGCACGCCATAATCCGCTGTGGACTTCGAGGCAAAGACTGCCGCAAACCACTTCCCTGTAGGAAGGTAGCTCGTATTATTGGAACTCAGGGTGAAGCCTGTCCAAGCTCCCGGACCGCCATTTACTGTCATGCCGTCATATATATCGCCAGGCCTGGAAGGCGAGTTCTGAATAAATATGCAGGGTGGTTCAGCCGTAGTAATCGGAGCCGGAAAAGTCACATAAGAAAACCTGCCCGAGGGTAGGTAGTTCCCATTGTAAATTGAGCATAGCCGTGGAGTATCCGAATCAATCTGCACATAGAAACTATCGTTCTTAACGATTAATCCAAATGTCAATTTTTATACCTCACAACTAGCAGTCGAAACTGAATAGTCGAGCCGTAGTTATCTGACGCCGGCTGTGCGGGATGTTTGGATCTAATCGTAACTGACCCCATCGCGACAGACTGATAGGGCATGGCACTCATCGAATAATTATTCGCCGCCGGCTGAGTAGGAAGTACCACCGCACTGCATTTTGACGGATCGAAGCCGGCTATTGGAACAGTGATTACCGACCCCATAGCAAGCTGATACAGCACGTTGTGAATCACCTGATAAGTAAAACTATCCGTATCCATTTCGAGCGCCCCTTTGGCACTCCACGTCCTTACTCCAAAGCTCATGGCGAAAGCCTCCCCACCAATACACGTAGAAGTTCATTGACGTCATACACGGCAAGACCGTCGTTGTTGAGCAGCGACGACCCGCCGGTACCAGCACTGCGAAGCGTGAATGTGCCTGCCTTCACGTTGATCTCAAGCAGAGGTCGGCCTTTTGAATCCATAGCCTCAGACCGCAGCGTCATTCCCAGGATTACTTCCTGAATAAACGCTTTATTGATCACCGCCTGATTGATGAACACCTGGCCACCACTAACCACGAATGGCGTTATCAGTTGCCCGCTCACCTCATCCACGATCGCGAAGCGCTGAGCGAACGCGATGATCTCCGATGTGTCGCCGTCGGAGCCCAGAGAAAGCCCGGCCATCACCTTCTTGCCGCCGGAAGTGGTTTCGACTTTGAGCGTCTTCATGGCCGAGACCTTGCCGTCGGTCTCGGTCAGGACTCGGTTGGTCTCCTGGATCGCTGCCGTGTTTTGGCCTGAGGTTGCCTGAACAGTTTCAACCTTTTCAGCCAAAGCTTTATCCGCATTGGCCAGCGCAGTGGTTTCAGACTTGAAGGCCGCTTCATTGCTGGCAACCTTGGCCCCCATCGTCGTAACTCTTTCAGCCAAGGCCGAGGTGGCTGTTGCAGAGGCCGTGGACACATCGAGAATACTTGCTGCGTTCTGCCCTACCTTGGCTTCCAGCCCGTCGGACCTGACGGACTGTGCAAAGTCGCGCTCTGCAATAGCAGACATCAAAGACCAGGCTCCTGCAGATGAAGTACTGTCGCCCGCGCTGCCCTCCTCCGAACCCGCAGAGTCAGATTTCACCAGCGCATAAACCCCGTCCAGCTTCTCAGCTGTAGCCGTGACCTTGCCATCCACTTCCTCGATAGAGGCCTTGTTCTTGCTGATCTCCAGAGCCATGGCCGCGTTTGTTTCGGCAATGGTTCCCAGGTTGAACCAATAGTTGGCATTCGGCGGTGTGGTGTTGATCGGTACCGCGGTGGTGGCCTGGAACAGTTGCTGCCCTACTCGCACCATGTCGCCTTTGGCGTAGGTCTTTGTGGGCACATACTCCAGAGCGTCGACTACTTCCGAGATCAGGTCTTCCAGCTCCTGCTTGGCCTGCTCCAGACGATCGTTAACCGAGCCAGGACCGTCGCCAGTGATCAGGTCGATCTCTTCGCGCAGGCTCTGGTACAGCGCACCCTTCCCGATTTTGTCCGCAAAGTACTTGTCGTACTCGGTCTGGTCCGAACTGGCCCGGCCATTGATCGCGCCAGGGATTGGATAGAACGGCCCGACGTTGCCGGTACGATCCACCAGGCGAGCCCAGAAGTAGAAGCTCGCCCCCGCCAGGATGTTCTGCATCTCGTGCTTGGCTTGCGGGTAGCTGAAGTCGCTCAGTTTGATCGCAGTCGTCAGGTCAGGAGATTGGCTGTACCAAAGTTCCGTGCGCTGGGTGTCTTCAGCACCTGGTGGGAAACCCCATTGAATGCCGATGCCATAAACCAGGCTGGCGGTGTTCAAGAACGCCACCGCCGGCGGAAGGCCGACTTTGCCTTCAAGGTTGGTCAGGTTGGAGCTTTTCCAGATCGACGAGATCTCGAAAGCACTCACCGAACGGACCCGGGCCAAGTAGGCACCCGAGTAAATGCCAGTGACGTCCACACTGGTCGATCCGGTGCGCGGCAGCTTGATCCAATTTCCGCTGTCCTTGCGCCACTCAATGTCATAGGCGACAGCGCCATTCACAGCGGGCCAGGAGATGTTCATGGTGCTGATGGCAATGCCTTGATTCACTGCATGAGCCGAGGTGATGGTCACGCTCGCCGGCGCCGGAACCACTGTGATCGGAACAACGCTGATTGGCCGCTCTTCAAGCCGGGCGCCAGTATCGATGTGCGCGAACTTGCTCGGGTCGTACTGGATGGCCGAGATTTCGAACACGCCAGGCTCTGGTCGGGAAACGCTGGTTACGCGATAAAGCGGGATCGCCAGGTCGTCGGCGTCGAGCGCCCACACCAGTTCGCGCTCCGGTGCGACGGAGTACGACGTGGTAACCGTGACCTGCCGGCCGCTGACCAGTTGCACGGTTCGCCCCTCGCACTTGCCATCGGGCAGGTTCAGGATCAGCCGGTCGCCCGGCTTGGCCTGGGTGTCGCGGTCCAGAGTGATGACCTTGCCATTCACAGCTGAGATGCGCCCGCCCACAGGCCGACCAGCCAGCAGCTCATCAGCAATCGGAATGACGTAGCCAGGCAGCGGGATACGCCCGTCGAGGCCAACCTTGAACGTCACACCCCGATCCTTGACGTTGGTGAGCAAAGCCCACTTGCCCCGGCGCTGCGCCTCGGATTCGCGGGTACAGCCAATCGCGCTGATCTCCAGCGGGTTGTCGCCGTAGCGGCGCTGCAGCTTTTGATCCGTAACCGCGGTGACGTCGGTGTCGTAGTTGTTCGCCGGGTTGTCGTAGCTGATCAGCGCCCTGGTGTAGCGGGTGCGCTCCGATGCGCTGAAATAGGTGAACTTGCCATCGATGACGTTCGCACGGGTGTAGGCAAAGTCGAAGTCGGTAGCGCGCGGCATGTCCGACAGGGTAAAGACCTGGCCCTGGGCCCAGTAGGTCATGCCTCGGTAAATCGCGGAGATATCGCGCAGCAGCGACCAGGCATCAGCCTTGCTTTGTAGGTTCAAGCTGCAGATGAAACGAGGCTCCTGCCCGCCCTTGCCATCCGGCACCAATTGGTCGCAGTACTGGGAGATGCGGTATAGCTCCCACTTGTCCACCATCCACGGCTTGATGCGGCGGCCAAGGCCGAAGCGGTCAGCGGTGGTGATGTCGTAGGTCATCCAAACCGCGTTATCGGTCCAAGCTTGCTTGAATGTGCCGTCCCAAATCCCCGTGTACGAGCGCGACACAGGGTCGTAGTTGCTCGGGACCTGCATCTTGCGGCCATTACAGCGGACTGTTACGGCGGGAATATTGCGGAACTGCTCGGCCGAAAATTCGATGTAGAGCAGCGCAGTGTTCGGGTACCGAATCTTTGCGTCGATCACTTCCGTGAAACCAGCAATCTGCATGGTGTCGGCGATTTTGTTGTTGTTCTGATTGGCAGTCAGCCGAGTGATTCGGAGCAACCAGCCCGTAGTCGCCCTCGGCAGATTGATTCGCCGGGTACGCTCGTAGGTGCTGGTGGTCTTGCCATCGACGGCCTCATTCAGGACTTCTTGGTATGCGCCGCCGTCGGTGGCCACCTCGACCTTGTAGGCGATCCGATAGCCGTTAATGTTGCCACCAGCGTCAATGGACTGAAGCATCGGCCAAGCAAAGCGAACGCGCACCGCTGAAAGCTGAGTGTTGCTGATTGCCCGAACCCACGGCGTACCGCTACGCAGCTCGGTGCTGATGGTGGTTTCGTTCTCAACAGATGGAATGCCCTGGATATAGGTCTGATCCACTGCACCGGTGCGCCACTCCCACTTCACGTTCGGGAAGTTCATGTTCCCCTGCGGGTCTTGCAGTGGTGTGTTGTCGAGGAAGATGTCTCGCGCCGTTGGCGTGCCTTCAAACTCACCCTCGCCCACAGCGATCAGCATCTTGGCAATTGCGACAGAGCGCAGGCTGTCAGGCGCCTCAGTTGGTGTCTTGGGCTTGTCCGAGCCGCCTTTTGAACCCGCCACCTCCACCCTCATCGTCGTAGCCATACTATTTACTCCATTAAAATTGATTTTTTAACTTCATGAGCTTTATTTAAGTAATCAATCTCCGCGACATACAGTAAGAAACAGAACAACAGGAGTGGACGCATGAATAGAAGCATTGAGCAATGCGAAAAAGAAACACTCAATGACGTTGAAAAAGCATTGAAGGATTGGTACCTCTGCTTCTTTTCCTGGGCGATAGTTCATTACACGCTTGGAATAACCTCAAGCATAGGCGCTGTACTCGTTGCTTCTAGCATTGAAATTCAGCACAAAGACTACATAAGCGTTTACGTTGCAGTAGCAACTGCAATCCTAACTTTCTTGAAGGCTCAACAAAAATCAAACTCTTATGTGCTTGCTTGGAGAAACCTCAGAGCTGAGCGAATGAAATACTATGCAGGAAGTTCAAGTCTTGAGAAATTAGCAAAGGTATACACTGATGGTGAATCGAATGTCGGGCGGCATGATTAAACCAAGTAGAGCCTCAAGCTCTATCTTCAGCATAAATCGCCGCGCTGATAATCGCCCCACCCCATCGGCGTTCGCCGTAGCACAGCGGTACCGGGTTGCCGGATGCAGTGGTGTTCTTGGCGCTACCGAAAGCGTAACCGGGGGTGTTCTCTGGCGCGGCGCTGGTCTTTAGGCCGCCCGCTTGAGGGCTAAGCATTTGGATGACGCCACCCAGAATCATAGATCCACCCATCATGATCAAGGCAGAGCCGAAGGGCGCCATGGTGCCGAAGCTACCCCCGGTGATCACCAGGCCGACAACAATCAGCACAGCCCCAATGATTGTTTGGAGGGCGCCACCTCGCTTACTGCCTGTGATTACCGGGGCAATCCGGATGTCACCGTCGCCGGAATACCCGAGCTCTTTTTCCTCAAGATTTTTCGACCCTCGGAAAACTGCAAACTCGATCCCGCGCGACTTTGCGTTGGACAGGAAGCGCTCAAAACCTGGGATCTGCACACACAGTGCCTTTATGGCCTCGCCTGGGCTTCGCACAGATAGCCTGAAAGAGCGCCCGAATTGCCGGAGCTGACCGTAAAGAGGCTCTTCGCATTTAAGGGTGTAGCTGATTTCTAAACCCTCCTGACTTCAGCAAGCACCTGGCTATGTAATTGGTTAAATTTCTAAAGCCCAAGGCGGT
>NZ_JBUZRB010000017.1:0-14959 GCF_055407105.1 Pseudomonas sp. C321
CACCTTCCAGACTGACGGCAAGTTCATCGACCTGGATGCGCTCGTGGCGGGACTGGAGCTGGGCTGACGGAAATTTCTGGGATTCCGGCGTACAACCCCAAGTCGGGACTTCCCCTGGCTTCGCTTTATGAGTCGAAGCAGGTTTAGGGTCAGGCTTATGCTCGAGCAGTCGAAGTGATTGGCGCAGCTCTTGTATCTCTGCACGTAGCAATCGAACCTCTTCAACCAGTGGGTATAGGGCTGGGTGTAGGGCGTCCATTTCAGGTGTAGGGGGCGTGTAGGGCGAGGGTGTCGGGTCAAGTGTAGGGCGGTGTAGGGGATAGCCCTGCGGTTCGCCATAGACGCGGATCATTTCAGACAGGTCAATCACCTTTTGCCCTTTACCGTCCAGGCCAGCAGTTACGCGGCCTTTAGCCACGGCTTCATGCAAGGTTGAACGGTGTAAACCGTAGAGCTTTGCCATGCGGCCGATGGTTAATTTTGCCATGTAGGGCAGTGTCTGGTTCTGTCTGTAGGGTTCCAGACAGTTTTGCGCTGTAAATATGTGTTCAATGTCGAATGGTCACACATCAGGTCAGCCCTAAAGCCAGTTGAGTTAGTCGCGCACGTGCAGATTCCCAAGTTTCACCAGGCCGGGCCTGTTTTGCTATATCGCCATCTGACAGCTTGCCGCGTTTGGTGTTGGTTTTCCCATTAGTGTTGACCATGGATTTAGGCCCAAAACAGAATGCTAAGTGCGTGACCTTTCGACCTGTTTTCCGCTGTGTCCAGACCACCCGAAGAGGGCTGTGTTCTGTGATTTGCGCAACCGCTGGTTCTAATACCCATTTTTTAAAATCCTTGATCGATGGATACCGGCCTTCGAGTTGAAACCACTCACGGAGTTGGTCAATGGATATCTCCCTCTGACCAATGCTGTCCCACTGCATGAGCAATTCGTAAAGCCGGATAGCGTGAGTGCTATCCATTTGTGCTACATCGGCTAAAGCGTATTTTGTGAACTGTTTTGTGAGCTCTGTCAGATACGGCACCATGTCTTTGGTGAAGCGTAGCTCTACGCGACCCTCCCCCTCTCGATAGACAATTGTTTGCACCCAACCGGTAATCATGACGCTTGGTCGTTTACCATTCCCATTGGGCTCCTGGGTTAGCCGGACCTCTCGCCGTTTCAGGCGTAGAGCAGCTTCTTTAAGCTGGCTATATGAGGATTCAATGGGGACTCCGGCCATTGTAGAAATCTCCTCAGCAGTCACCGAGTACATCACTTCATCGGTGAACGGCTCGTTCCTTTTTACCTGACTGATACAGGCGAGAACGATCCGCTGCTCCTGGACACTAAGGCGATATGCTGCCTCTACAAGAGCGTTACTTTTGTAAACCATTGCTGATGAGCTCATATATGCTCCACTTCATTTTTTGGGAGTTTATATCTTTCTCCTACAATACAACAAATCCCTCCCTTTATGGCAACAAATCCCTCCCTTTATGGCAACAAATCCCTCCCTTTATGGCAACAAATCCCTCCCTTTATGAGCTCTACACCCCTTGTAGAACAAGGCGTGTAGGTGATCTAAAAGGTTTAAAAGGGAAAAGTAAAAAAGCGGCGGCTCTGCCGGGGCACCCCTACGGGGTTCCCCCACTTCGTGGCTCCCCCTCCCCAAATAATGCCCAGCCATAGGCTGGAGACTTTATTTAAGCGCTCCTTGGAGCGCAGTGGTGCCCTTTTGCGACTAGGAACACCCAAGTGTCTCTAGTGGGCTCACAGGCGATAAAAGCGAGTAATCAGTGACAGTGGTGAACCAGAGCTCAGCGCCATTAAGGGAATGGTGATGGTGCTCTTAATCTGGCGTGTGAAAGCATTAGCTTTGGATCTGATCCCAGGGAGTGGGGGTCCCCCTTTGGGGGTCGAACTGGTGAGCGCGTAGCGCGAATGCTTTTGGCGTTTTGCCCTTTTGTACCTTTTCACCTTTGTACTCTTCCTATGGGACTCCTATTGCTGAAGCCATAGCCGCAGCAATAGAAGGACCAATAGATCAGACAATAGATAATCCAAGACAAAAGCAGAACCACAGCGCGCCATCCCTTCGGTCTGTCGTGGCCGCCCTGCGGGACGCCCAAACCTTCCGGGGGAGCGCCCCGTCAGGCTTTCAGGGTTCCGACTCGCTGCGCGAGCCTCCACCCTCTTTCCTCCCCTGCGCCCTGGACGGGCTTGTCTCGAAAATTCACCAGCGTGCGCGCCCGGCAAAGCCGGACCAACCTGCATTCTGCCATTGCGCGACGTCTCGTTGCGGTCCGTTGTCCCTTTCTCGACTGCTCCATCGCGAATCCAGGTTGGTCCGGTTTCACCTGACGCGCACGCAAGCGGTGCGGCCGGATGCTTCGCACCCTGGTTTCGCCCTGAACGGGCTGCACCAGGGCAGAACGGAAAAATTTGGCCTGGGGGCCATTTTTCCTCACCCCCCTCGTGGGCTCGGGTGGCGTCTGTCCGGCTGTTTCCGCCGTCTTCGCCGTCGGTTTATCAGAGCGGCTAAGGCCGCTCTGGAAGCAGCTTTTAGCTGCCCAAAGTCTGCTGCGCTACCATGCGATTTTCGCCTGGGAGCAAACCTCATGCAGCGTTTAGCCAAACCTTCGGACTACGTCCGGCAAGAAGTTTTCGGTCAATCGACCTACGTGCTTCCCTGGGAGCCGCGGCTGTGCCCGGGAAATCCTGCGGACGATCCGGAGCTGGGAGCTCAGCTCTACAACGAATTTGCCTGCGCCGCTGCCCAGAGCGTTACACAGCGATCACCAGCTGAACAGATAGCAGACATTATCGAGTGGACCATTGCCACGCCTGGAGAAGCCGCGCGCAGCTTGGCTGCTGACCTCGCGGCGACCTACCAGGGAAAGCATCAGTTTCGAATGGAGGATCTGCAGCATTGGGAGGAGGAAACCAAGCCGCATCGAGCGCAGCTGATTTTTCACAATGAAGAAATTCTTAAAATTTCAGCAAGAACCATTATGGCTTTGAGGAAACGTGCAAATTAAAAATGTATTCGCCGCCAATAAAACTATTGGCGGCGATAAAAAAATAAATCAGGCGTCAATTGCTCCGGCAGATACAGCCGCGATCATCATCTTGATGGCGATGAACATCGGAATTGTACCGTCAGCATTGACTTCACCCAAATCACCAAAACCAAGGCTTTGGTAAAATTTAACTGCATTGGGTGCTGCATCTAAAAACATTCCTTTGATTGGAATGCTTTCATGAACAGTAACAGCCTGATCGAAAGCCATCATCAGAAGCTCACAGCCAACACCTTGTTTTTGACGTGAAACGTCAACAGCAAGCATGCTTAGCTTGACCGCTGGAACCTGATTGGGTTGATTCCCCGATTCCAAATAGGTCTGGATTCTGGCTTTATCCAAAATAAGAAAAGTAAGAGTGCAAAACGCGAACACCTCTCCCTTGTCGTTAATTGCTCCGATTCCAGTAACATTTTCGCTTTTCAGAGCACGCTTAAGGTTGGTTTTGAAATAGTCGTCAAGGACCACTTCGCCACAACTGAAAGTTTTCGGAAAAGTATAGGATGCGTAATGGTCACGCAAATTGTTATCAACTTCGTAGTTTTCTGTCTCTTGCACGTTCATTTTTATTCCTCATAAGTTTTACTAAGGTTGGGGTTGGTGTCGCATTTTCATCGCTCTCACGAAGAATTTCGTGTAACCGGGAGAAAGCTTTTTCAGAAAGCTCCAATCGGTTGTAATTTTCCATTACGGCTTCTGCTTTTTCAAAAGCGGAAGACATGATGAAAGAAGTCATGTCTAGACCTGAAATAGTTGCTGCTTTTCTAATGAAGTCTTTTGCGAATTCAGTGGTCTTGAGGTCAAGACGTGCAGTTTTACTGGTATTTAAGGTTTCAACTAATGTAGACATTTGGGTCACCTGCAATGTTCTAAGTGGTATTACTTCCTTACGGTTGGTTATAAATTCCAATAGCGCTCACGCACTTTTGATTCCATGGAGTTCGACATTTTAGTCCTCGTTTTCAGTTTGTTTTTCAGTGTGTTTGAGTATGTTTTTAAATTAGGTTTAGTTTTTTCAATTCGTTGAGTTGTCGACTCAGTACGTACAATAGCCGTACTTTGTCGTTTTGTCAAGCTGTACGTTCATTGTACGTATTCATATTTTATGTGAACGAGCTGCTGAAAAATCGTCCATCACGTCATTTTCAAGGTTGCTAAAATTGATCCTTACCTACAAGGAGTAGTACCGATGGCGATTGAGAACGTTAAGCAGCTGAAGACCGTAAACGGAATTACCCAGGCGCAAGGTCTGCTGGATCAAGGCTGGATAATTCTGGCGGTGTGCGTGATGCAGGATGGCAGCAGTCAATACGCCGAGTATCACTTGGGCCTTGAGCAATTCCCGGCAGGCACCTCCAAGGTGTTTTCGCGCAAGTAGTGAGTCCTACGCGTTACGCATAACGACGTTTATGGTAAATCGGGTCAAGATCATACCGCGTGCCAGTGCGAGCCCGGCACTGGCACGCGTCCGACTGTTAATGTCGGACTCGACACACAAACATCAGCCAAGTAGTCCGTAAGATTTGCCTGCCAAGTCGGGGCTATTCAGCGCTTAGCGGCTAACGCGGAAGCGACCAGTCAAACGGCTCAAGCGATCGGCTAACTGGCTGAGTTGCTGGCCATCGTCGTTAAGATTGCTAGCATCGCCGAAGCTTTGCTTGGCTACTTGTTGCACGCTGTGTAGGTGCTGACTAACTTCTGCACTGGTCGCAGCTTGCTCGTGGGTGGCGGCGGCAATCAGCTCGTTCATTTGAGTAATACCGCTGATGTTTTGCGCTACTGTGCCTAGCAGTTCAGCAGTCGCTTGACTGTCTTGTACGCAGCTGCGCACGCTGTCTCGGCTTTCTTGCATAGCGGCCGCTGCTTGGCGGCTACCTTGTTGCAAGCCACTGATGATTTTTTGTATTTCAGCGGTAGACAACGCAGTTTTCTGCGCCAGATTGCGCACCTCGTCAGCTACGACGGCAAAACCACGACCATGCTCGCCAGCACGCGCGGCTTCAATCGCAGCATTTAGGGCTAGCAGGTTGGTTTGATCCGCAATCGAGCGGATCACTTCCAACACCTTGCCGATCTGCTCGGACTGTTCTGCCAGCGCCTGAACCTCGGTTTCAGTAACGTCGATTTGTGTGGCCAGTTTGCTGATCTCGCTGCGCACATGGTTGACCGAGCGACTACCCTCGGCAGCTTGCTGGTTGGCGGCTTGAGCTGCCGCCGCGGCGCCATCAGCATGTCCAGCCACTTCGTCAATGGCGGTGCTCATCTGCAGCATAGCTGAGCTCATGTAGATGATTTCGCCTTGCTGTTGCTCTGCCCCAGAGCTTAGGTTCTCGGTGGTTAGCAGCAGACTGTCACCCATTTTTTTCAGACTTTTTGTGTCTCTAATCACTTCGCTGACCAGATCGTCCAAGGTGCCAAGAAATTGGTTAAAACCTAGGCTAACTTTGCCCTGCGCACTGCTGCGGTAGCTGAGGTTGACTTCGTCAACTCGCTCAGTGATCTTCTCGGCAGCTTGCATCAGCGCCGCGCTTTCAACGGCTTCCGCGTGAGTCTGCATCGCCAAGTAAATCAGAATTGCGCTTTCTGCTACGACGTAGAGCGCATGCAGGAAAATGGTTGACCAACTGCCGCTCGGCAGCACAACAACGTCAACACCTTGAGCTTGTAAGGCAAAGAAACTCAAGTGATGCACTGCAATCACCAATGCGGCTACCACGATCGGAAGCCAGTCACGGTAGTACACCAAGAAAGCCAGTAGCACGAAGATGCTGAAATGCATTTCAAGCATGCCGCCAGCTTGGTTGATGTGCAGGGCCGCCATTACCATATACGCCGCGCCCATTACGCAACGCAACAGACGCTGGCCGCTGATTAGCTGGTTAAGCAGGCTCATCACAACCGCTGTACCACCTCCGACCAGGAGCGCTTGACCCCAAGCACCATGCCAGAACGCGAGTCCGAGCGAGTACACAAACATCAGCCACAGCACACCCAGCATGATTCGGTCTGCTTTTTGGTAGTGCTGTTGAAGGGGGGAGAGGTTAGCGGACATGGCGATAGGCTCTAGGTGGTGCTGCAGTCGTGGTGAGTGTTACATAGGGCTAGCTTGATTTAGGCGCTCGACAACTTCTGTATCGGCAAGGTGAGTCTAAGGATGAGCATGCTTTTGCGCGTGATGCCGTAACGCGTTGCCGGTTTGTGATCGTCAATTGTTCGGCCAGTCGCAGAAGC
This sequence comes from Pseudomonas sp. C321, assembly GCF_055407105.1. Lineage (NCBI taxonomy): Bacteria > Pseudomonadati > Pseudomonadota > Gammaproteobacteria > Pseudomonadales > Pseudomonadaceae > Pseudomonas > Pseudomonas sp. C321. Next base: position 6,301 of record NZ_JBUZRB010000017.1, read on the forward strand.
AGCCTACGGCCATTGTGTTATTTGCGTTTACGGGTCTGCCAGCACTCAGGGCGTCGAGAATGGGCTCGATAATGCTGTTACTAGAGGTGCAGGTTGCGCCTTCGCTGTAGGGGCCGAAGTATGCTAATTGGCCTGTCCGGTCCCAGATTGCTACTGCCGGGCTGGCTGGTATTCTGTAGATGCCGCTCAAGGCGGGTAAAGTTTTCAAAGCGTTCAGGGCTTCAGGTAATTGGTCGTGACTACCTGGCGTTTGCACCGCGTAGAAACTAACACCCTGTGGGCCGAAGCGCTTAATAAGCTCGGTAAGGTGCTGCTGGTTGCCGACATTGCATGGGCAGGACGGGTCCCAGAAATGTATCAGGCGGATCGGGCCTGGACCCGCAAGCTCATCAGGCAGGTGCAGCAGCTCGCCGTAGAACAACGCGGTCTGCTCACTGAAGCTGCGCAGGTAACGTGCTTCGTACCACCAGTAGGCGACTAGAATGGAGAGGCCCCAGAGCGCAATTAGCAGGCTGGCCATAAGGGTTTTACGATTCGAGCGGGTCATGGGCAGTCTTTAATTTTAAGACGCAACTTGCCATAGCTAGGGTTTACCAAAGATCAGATGGCCAAGTGTTTAAGGTCGCAATGACGTTTCAACCGGAAAACAAGAAGGCCTTGGGGCAGAGCAACGCGATTCGCCGTGGGCAGGACTAAATACGCCTGATCAATGGCTGTCATTCTGAGGCGACAATGCCGTCTTTCACGGCCTGCTTGAGGTGGTGGATTATCTGATCTTGATAGGCTCTGTATTGACCTTCTAAGCGATCGATCTCGTACATCTGATCTATCCAGACCTCATCAGAGGCATCCTCTACGAGCTTTTCTTGATTCCGCCAGATATTACCAGCTGCTCTGTAGCTTCTAGCAACGTCAATAAATGTTGATCAAAAGCCAGAGTTTTCGCAGTATTGTTGGTAACCAAAATCCTAAATCCATGTGTAAATATCTAGGCATCTTATAACATATTTTTTATATCGGTATTGATATTTTACGATCGTCTGGAAGACCCAAGACTAGCTCTCGATAGACAGCCAGATTCGATCCATTACGAAATGTCATAAAACTCAAAAAACCGAGTGAATTGTCGCATAATTTCTAAGTTACGCGACAGCCACATTGCCCCCGGATTTGCTGGCGATGGCCTGTCGCATGTGTCTGTCGCGCAATGGCATGATGCTGCGACCATAACCTGCGACGACTAATCATGCGCGACGACAACGATCCCGGCACTCTCGACCTCATCACTAGCGGCCTCATCCTTGGCTATGCACGTGTGAGCACCGACGACCAGGATCTAACGCAACAGCGTGATCAGCTACGCCTAGCTGGATGCAACAAGCTGTTTGCTGAAAAGGTATCCGGCGCACGTCGCGTGCGGCCTGAACTGGATCGCATGCTCGATCATCTTCGCCCTGGTGATGTGGTCACTGTTACTCGGTTAGACCGATTGGCCCGCAGTACGCGTGACTTACTGGATATTTCTGAGCGGATTCGTGGTTGCGGTGCTGGCCTGCGCAGCTTGGCTGAGCCCTGGGCAGACACCACCTCACCAGCAGGACGCATGGTGATGACGGTGTTTGCAGGTATCGCCGAGTTCGAGCGTAGCTTGATCCTGGAACGTACCCGTACAGGCCGAGAGGCCGCCAAGGCGAGAGGTGTGAAGTTCGGCCCTCGCCCGACTCTCACCAAGACACAGATCGAGCACGCTCGGCGTCTAGTCGATCAAGATGGTTTCACCGTGAAAGCGGCAGCGGAGCTCCTGGGCGTGCATCGTTCAACACTCTATCGAGCGCTGAATAAAGCGATGGGTGGCGCATGAGCGTCACTCGTTGAACAGTTCAGCGTGAGTGCCGGCGCGGACAAAAATGATTAAACCCGTTTTACCGCTGTCATCGGTTTTGTAGGCCAGCAGGAAGTCGCCACCGACATGGCACTCACGATGCCCTGCCCAGTCTCCCTTGAGAGGGTGGTCGAGCCATTCAGCACCGAGCGGAGCATCGTTAGCAATCAGCAGCAGCATGGCTTCTTTGAGCCGGTTCATGTCGTACCGGCCTGAACGAGATAGGCGCTCCCAGTCCTTGATGAATGATTTGGTGTAATCAGCTGCCCTGGGCAGGCTTGCTCGTTTACTGGCGGCTGTTTTTTTCAAGATCGTCGAACAACTCATCTGCAGTGGCAAAGCGAGCATTGCGAGCTTTAGCAATTGCATCGGCTTCAGACATAGCCGCACGGGTCGCAGCATTCGGGACTTTAAGTTCGAGCGGGAACGCCTGATCAGCAACGACACGATGTAGAAGCAAACGAACAGCGTCAGCCATCGTCAGGCCCATAGCGCCAAGCGCTGTGGTTGCTTGCGCTTTGAGGTTGTCGTCAACGCGGATGTGCAGCATTGAAGTTTGTGCAGTCATGGTCACAGGCCTCCTGTATTGCCATCTATTCTGTATCTCTATTGAGATACAGTCAACGGTTGGCTATTCATGCACTGGTTTTGGTTGCGCGACCGGGCACCAACGAGTCCCCACCAGGGTAATCAAGGAAGGATTCCGGGTTGCCTGCAGCAGCTCTGCCAGCACCTAGCCGGCGCTGGCCACCACCCGAAGGGGGAAGGATTCCGGCTACTGCCGCCGGCTCGCTTCAAGCGCTCGTATCAACCTGCTTCGCATTTTGCTGATACCTACAGCGTATCAGCGTATCCAAAAGCGCGTGCTATTAGTTGTGAAGTCACAATTCATAACTAGCTATCGTGATACCCTCACAAGCAAATTAGTCGCAATTCACAATTAGGAATTATGAATTATGATCGTTGTTATTGGATGCAACAAAGGGGGAGCTGGGAAGACCACTACAGCCGTTAACCTTGCTGTAGCGCTTGCTCGGCGTGGTTCGGACGTGTGCCTGGTCGATGCTGACCCGCAGCGCTCTGCTTCTAGATGGCACGCAGAGCGTGAAGCTGCAGGGTTAAAACCCGCCATTACACTCATCGAGAAGCGAGACAACATCACAGCAACACTTAAGACTCTTGGCGAGAAATTCGACCATGTGTTGGTTGATGTCGCTGGACGAAACTCGCGAGAGCTCATCACGGGAGCAGTCATAGCCGATGTGATTATTGCGCCTCACCAGTGCAGTCAGTTGGACCTGGATACGCTCGGCGAGCTCCAAGAGCAATGCGAGCGCGTTCGTGACTTGAATCCTGATCTTCGCGTTTTGGCCTACCACAGTATGGCCAGCACAAATCCCGCAGTGCGTGAAACGGAGCGCAAAGAATTCTTAGCGTACTTGGCTGAGTTTCCGAGCATTCAGCCGTTGGATGCTGTTGGGTTCTATCGCAAGGCCTATAAGGATGCGATTCCTTCCGGTAAGTCTGTGCTTGAGTGTGACAACGCCCAGGCTGCTGCTGAGATTGATCAGCTGACAAAAGAGGTTTTTGGTGATGCCTAAGCCCCCCAGTCAGACAGCATCATCCAAACCAAAAAATCTGCCCAGCCAGGCAGAGATTGAAGCCCTAGCCCGCGATTTAGTGGATCGACCTTACGGTGAGTCGCAGCCCAAAGCGAAGAAGGCAAAGCCGGTGACCATCAGTCTCCCACCAAGCCTTATTGAACAGCTAGAAGACAAGGCCCTAGAGAATAAGAGAGCGGGCGTTGGGCCGAAGACCGTAAGTGCAATCATACGTGAAGCCCTCGCCATATCTGGGTTTGTGAATTATTAATTCATAATTCATAAGTAGCGCTTGGAGGAATACAGACCGCTATGTAAAGCAATGTTGCTTTACATAGAGAGCTAAAGATTCCGGTCTAAAAGACTAATGGATATTTCTATTTTAGCTGTTTAGTATCTAGCTAAGCCTGTCTATGGATTTAGTCTGATGAGAAGTGTCGTGGCAGAACCGGCAGCATCCAAGAAAAATGTCACCAAGTCGAATGACCTGGTGACAGCAGCCTATAAGCTCACCCTAAATGAACAGCGTTTGCTTCTGGCGGCAATTTCACAGATAGATCCACGCAAGCCGATGCCGCGCCCCCTTTCGATCACTGCTCCCGATTTCTCAGAGCAGTACGGAATCCCTCTAAAGCAGGCCTATGAAGCCTTGAAGGAAGCTACGGCGGCGCTTTATGAGCGTGATATCAAGACCTACGATGGCCGCTACAAAAGCCGCTTTCGCTGGGTTGATCGTGTGGATTATTTGGATGGTGGAGGTGAGACGAAGCTGTACTTCACTGTCCACGTGCAGCCTTACCTAGTCCACTTGAACAAGAGCTTCACAACCTACGAGCTAAAGCGCATTGCCGCGCTGTCATCTACCCACTCCATCAGGCTGTTTGAGCTACTGCAGCAGTTCAAAACTACAGGGCTCTATACAGTCAGTGTTGATGACTTCCGTGACCTGCTAGAGCTAGGCCCCTCCTACGAGCGCTACAGCAACCTAAAGCTGAAAGTAATCGATCCAGCCATTACCGAGCTAAGGGAAAAGAGCGGCCTGCAGATTGAGTTGAAAACCGAGAAGAAAGGGCGGTCGATCAATCGGCTCATTTTTAAATTTAGAGATGACGACCAGATGAAGCTTAATTTTCCTGATGCAGACGCGCTTGTGGATAACACCCGGAATCTTTAGCTCTTCAACCCGGAATCCTTAGCTACTTACCCGGAATCTTTAGCTCTTCAACCCGGAATCCTTAGCTACTTACCCGGAATCTTTAGCTACTTAATCGCTGCAGCCCTAGTGCCACGTGGCCTGCAGAGGTGCTAAAAACAAGATTTAAAAACAAGATAAAAACAAGAAAAAACAGGTTTAAAAAGCGTCCTGCAGAATTTTGAAACTGAGCACAAAAAAATCGAAAAAACGCGGCTCTGCCGGGGCACCCCTACGGTGTTCCCCCACCCTGCGGGCGGCTCCCCCTCCGGTTAGCTATGTTGTGCCGCAAGCGGCACAGCTTCTACCAGGCGCTACGCGCCTCCTGGCGCCAAAACCACCTCTCGACACAGAACATCACCGGCATAAAAAGCCAAATCACAAGCAACAGCTGAATGCCTGGCCTACGGCCAGAAGCTATTTTTTGAAAAACACGACACCAGCTCCCAGGCACTCCGTAGTAACTCGGCGGTATCAAATCTGTAAAAGCGAGTAATCAGTGTGGGGGGTTACTGAAAATTTGCGGGGAGCCTGCACCACTGCATGCGCCTCAGGCTCGCCTAGAAGCGCGTATGGCGATTTTCCTTCGCAATTCGTGGAATCTACTGCCTGTACCGTCAAAACGCTTCCTGCGGCCTTCTAGGCGGCTCTGGCGAATTCTTCAGCCGTAGGATCGCCCGCGTTCGTCAAGATCGATGCGTAACGCGTCGTGTGCGCCTGTGCGGGTATGTCGAGAACTTCACGGGGGACTTCTTGGCGCTGATTGCAGAAGGCGAAATAGCCGCATTGCTGTGTTGTTTCGAGAATGACAGCCTCATTTTTAAGTACGTGCCGAACATTCCAATTCCTGATCAAGTCATGTGCCGAGTCGACAAATAGCATGCGGGTTACCTCTTCTGCCCATTAGCCCGTGCGGCTTTGCCGCATGTTTCAGTGGAGGTTAGCGCAGGTGGGGCAGGTTTCCTGCCGCGCAGGCGCTGAGCAGGCCGTGCTTTTGCGTTCTTGAATCAGCACTGATCCCAGATTTCGATGCCCAGGACGGCATCAGGCGGACATGCGTTGATTCGCTCCTGGAGCACTTCGGGCGTGAAGTAGAGCGCCGGGTACATTCTCCGATTTGCTGGCAGCATCGGCAGTATGTCGCTGGCTATGCCCCTGTATAGGCTGGGGAAGTTGTCAGAGCGCGACTGTGTGAGCTTCCCGGCCTCAAGCAGATCATCGACCCATTTGGGCCACCGTGCTTCCCAAACGGCTAGCGTATTTTCTCCCCGGACTGCCTCAACGTCAGGGTACATGTAGACGCGCGTTAGGAAGCTCATTCACCACCCCCAGCCACCAGTCGCTTGAAAGCCTCAGAGCCTTGCCCATCCTCACCCAAAACCGCGATCCGTTCAGCTGGTCGAGTGAGGAAGCTATCAAGCAATGAGAGAAGAACTGCGCGCTTCTCGGTGGATTGGGTTTGCTGATGAAGAACTGCTGCGCCTACCAACACCTTGACCCGATCATCTGCCTTTTTGGCTGTAGCTCGCTGTCGTGCTTCTGCCTGTTGAATCTTGGCTGTGAGTTGGTCGCGCTTTCTTTTAAGCTCTTCTAGATCTGCCATGTGTAGTTGTCTCTGCTTGGGTCTGAATTTTTGATTCTACGCTAGAGTATGGACGTGTACAGTGCGACCCTGAAAGAAGAGAAGGGCGCACTTACGCAAACTTCGTTTGCAGCGCGGTCGGCAAGCCGACAAGATCAAAAGACAGAAACCAAAAGCGAGAATCCAAAGCCGTGGCGCTCTACTCCGCATCCGTGAAACCTATTAGTCGTGGTGGTGGCCGTTCCGCCACTGCCGCTGCTGCGTACCGGAATGCCGAGCAAATCACCGACATGCGCACCGGAGAAATCCACGACTACCGCCGCCGTTCCGGCGTGGATAACGTCGAAGGTTTTGCTCCGCACGGCCATGCCGTGCAGGGCAGTGCCGAGCTATGGAACAAGGCCGAAGCCGCCGAGGTTCGCAAGAACGCCCGCGTGGCCCGTGAAGTCCTGGTCGCCCTGCCGCACGAACTCGACCAGGTGCAGCGCAGCGACCTGGCCAAGTCGATTGCCCAGGACTTGGCCAACCGCTACTGCACAGCCGGCACGCTGGCCGTCCACCAGCCCGATCGGGAGGGCGACAACCGCAATCACCACGTCCACATTCTGATGACCACCCGCCGCCTGGAGCCGTCCGGCGAGCTTGGCGAGAAGACCCGCGAGCTGGACGACGTGAAGCGCGGGCCGCAGGAAATCGAGTGGATCAGAGCCATGATCGAGGCGCGCACCAATCACGCCCTGGAGCGCGCTGGGTTGGATGTTCGCGTGGATCGCCGGTCGCTGATCGAGCAGCGCGAAGCCGCGCTGTCAGCGGGCGACCTGGAGCGCGCTGACGCCCTGGATCGCCCGGCGACCATCCACGAAGGCCCAAGGGTCACGCAGATCCGCCGTGAAGCTGCTCGGGCTGGCCGTGCCCCCCTGGGCGCGTTGGATCGAGCTGCGGCGAATGACCAGGGCCGCGAGCTGGTGACCGACCGCAAGGCGCTGCGCGAGGTGTCGGCGCAGATCATCGACTTCGAGAAAGCCCGCGCTGCGCGTGATCTGGCGGCGGGTACCGCCGCTGGTGGCATGGATGCGTTCAGGGCGCGCTTCCAGCAGAACCAGGAGCAAAACGCCCGCGCCGATGCGGAGCGTGAACGCATGGCCAGCGAGATGCTGCGCGTTGCCCAGGAGCGGGCTGCGCTTGAACGCCAGGAGCGAGCAAGAGAGCTGGCCAAACAACTCAGCCGTGGCGGGCGCAGCAAGGGGTTTGGGGAGCAGTGGAACCAAAAACCAACGTAAGGCTTAGCTAGAGTTCACCGCTGCCGAAAATAGGGGCGGTTATCCAGACTTTGTTTTACTGAACGACTTTTCTGCACTGCTTTTCATGCGTTTGGACGGCCTGGCGTCAGTGCCTGCCAGGGTTCGACAAAAGGATGGTTTTCCCGAACTAACCAGACGCCACAAGGGTTTGCGGGCAGGCGCTGGGCTTAAGTGCACTTTCTGTTCCGTTGCTCCCCAAACCCCATATTCTGCTCAAACCGGGGCAGCTTACCGATCCCGAGCGCGAGATCATGCAGCGCCACACGCGGATCGGGCATGCCATCCTGCGTGACGGTGAAGAATCTCCGTTGCTCGAGATGGCAGCCGAGATTGCCATGTATCACCACGAGCGCTGGGATGGGACCGGCTATCCACAAGGTCTGAAGGGGGAAGAAATCCCGTTGGCCGCACGTATTGTCGCATTGTGCGATGTCTATGACGCGCTGCGTTCACCTCGGCCATACAAGCAGGCCTGGCCTCTCGAAAAGGCGCAGGCTTACGTTGTCGAGCAGGCTGGGCTGCACTTTGATCCCTGTTTGGTCGAAGTAGCCAAGGGCATATTCCAGCAGATCGAGGAGATGCAGCATCGCCTGTCCGATGCTTGCTGAAGTCGAGGTTGGTCGGGCCGCCGCGGCAGCTACCGCGACGCTGTTGCGGTCCGTCGTGCCGCTTCCAGCCTGACAGCTCGTCAGTCATCAGCGCGCCGGCCGTTGTTATCGCTAGTGGACGACCGGGGTGAAATACGGCGGTAGGGTGGTCATCGCTAGGACAAGCGAGCTGCCAACCATTGCTCGTGAGCCGGCGTCGGGGCACGCGCCGCATCAAAAACTGTTCGGTCATTGAACGACGGGGTGTTGTCCCTTGGTCGAATCTTCTATGTTTGAATGAAGCGAAGGCGCAACGAAAGGAATCTTGGTTACCACGTCTGATTACGGCCCAGATTCATACGCCTTCGCAGCTGGAAAGCCACTAGTCCTTCTGAGTGGAGCAAACCTCCTAATGGGGGATGTAAGCCGGAACCCCAGAAATTTCCGTCACCCTAGTTGGGTGGGCTCAACACTCGTGTCACCAGCTACCTTCTGGAGAATCGAGCTCGGCCAT
>NZ_JBUZRB010000018.1:0-10610 GCF_055407105.1 Pseudomonas sp. C321
GAAGACTTCGAAGCCTTGCTGCCGTGGAACTGCTCGCCAGAGATGCCACGGTAACCATTAAGCCCATCGTTTGGTATGTGGGGTTTATGAGGCGCTTACTCTTGAACAGACTATGAACCGCTTCTGGCCAGAAGCAGCCGTTCACGGCGGGCAGCTCTTGGCCAGAAGCGGCCGCTCAAAGTACTCTTATTCAGGATCGACTCATAGGGCGGTAAGACGTGAACACCTCCTAAAACCTTTCGTTTAGCGTTTCATGCCTAATCAAGCATAACTAATAATTCACAATCGATTAATCTAATAAAGAAGATCTTCATGTGTTTAAAAAGCGTTAGGGGTGCGGCTGCTACAATCTTGTCCTGGGTCTTTAGCCTGGGTCCTATAGAAAAAAATATAGATGATCCTGCGGAGAAACTTTTGAACAGCATGCGCGTGACCGCCAGATGCAGATTCAATGCTTCTGTGCGATTAAAAAGGCAAAGTAATTTTTCGTTTTTTACTACTACCATGCTGTCGCTAGGCTTGATTTTCATACCCTTGGTGCAGAATTCAGATGTGAGTATTGCATTCGGCTCTAAGGTTTTGAACATGCTGCAGATTTTTCTCGCAGTAGCGGTTTTAGTTTATTCGGTCATAAATTCTACTGCTAGATATGAAGTTCGCTCTCAAACTCTAAATGAGTGTGGGGACAAGATAAAAGAATTGATTAGAGAGCTCAGGACAGAGATAAAACAGTCAAAGTTAAGCGGCATAAGCATTCCACTCGACAAATTTCATGACCGGTATAATCTCATATCTACTGACTCTGAAAATCATACTCGGGTGGATTTCTCACTAGCCTCACTTGAGATGAAGGATGATTATCATATAACTGGTATCTCGAGAGGGTATCAACGAATTCGCACGGGTACTATTTATGCTATACCGTATATGGTTCCAGTCTCATTCATTATGTTTCAAATTTTGTTTATTTTGGATATGCTGGGGGTTACGTGTGTTTTGACTCCTTATCTTAAACCATTAGCTACTTGAGTAAGCTCTAATAGTTGAGCTGGATTGGCCGACCACCCGATGAGGAATTACATATCATCATTGTTCGCACTCATTGCGAGTGTGTTGTAGATGTAGATATTTGAGTTGGTAGTGTCGGAGCCGGAATAGGAAACGCGACCAAAGGGGTCGTGTCGTAGAAATAGACACCAGATGCCTTTAAGAATCCGAAATTGGGATCGTCTGCAACATGATCACCTCCACCTACTGAAGGCAGCCACCCTTTAATATTCGCCTCATAGGACAAAAGCCAGTGTTCTTCATATAGTCCAGCCGAGGTCATATGGGTTTGCCAATTGGACTTGTCGAGCACTGCCGACATAAGTCCTCTGCTCTCACAATCTAGCGCCATCAGCGCCACCACCGAGTCATCTGCCATCGACAGTGCGGCTACGGCCTCCGTCGTGAGTGTGACTCCGAGGGCGATACTCGCCCACAGCGCATGTGAAACCTCGCTGGAATGCGCTAATGGCGCGTGAGTAGTAATTATCGAGTTTACGACCTCATGTAATTCTGGAATTACCGAAGCAAAGCCGGCGTTTACCCATTTGATAATTAGATCAATGGCATAGGGAAATGTCGCTGGCTCTGGCGTTACACAAAGAAGCAACAGCTGCTGAAATAATTCCCAGTTGTTCGGGAGTAGTGCTACTACTCTAAGTTTTGCGATTGCGTAACTTAAGACTGCTTCACCTGGGAATAGCTTATGCAAATGAAAGGCCTTATTTATAAGCGCTTCCATGTCCACTGCCTGGCCAGATGCTGATGTCCGAATATTATGACTTCGAAGTTCGGTGACCCATGACGCCTCAAATTGTACAGGCAGCTCAAGAACCTTGGTTTTCTTTGGGTTTAAAGCCAGTTCATAATCGCTCAACGCTCTTTCAAGTAAATGAAATGCATCTTCAGCTTCCGTTCTGGTATAGAAGCTTAACTCATAATCATCAATGAATCGGTGTCCTTTTAGCTTCGGTACTCTTGCGATTAATTCAGCATCGCATCGCTGCATAAGAAGCTCTGCTAAAACCAGTGATGTGTCAGGGCCGATAGGGATTCCGATAGTTTGTCCATCCTGCCCCATTCTCACAAGGTAATCTAGATTGTTTCCGAGTAAAGTCGTTCGGCTGCGATTTATCTTGGCGGCAGCCTTTGTATGGAGAGCCCAAGGTATCGAATGAGTGTAGATGCTACTATAGAAGCGACTGATATCCGTCTCTAATAAAAATCTTCTACCCAAACGATTCTTTTGTGCAAGCATTGCCCGCGCACCCTGGGAGTGCCGCCCTTCGATTGCCCGACCCAAGCTTTTTAATTCTGGTGCAGTTGCAGCAATGGCAGTTCCAGAAACCATGGGAGATATAATTGCCCAGTTATCAATTATTTCCTTGGCGAGGAGATAGTAGTGTAGGGGATTACATATTCCCAGTTTGCGTCGTAATAGTCCGCCACGGGCGTGAGAGTATCTAGCGATTTTTGATGTCGGCAGCTGCTTGTACTTTGGATCCGCTCCATTCGCGAAATCTGCAGGAAGTGGGCCGGTCGTTGCAGCAACAATATTTGCAAAGGGCGTCGTGGTGAACGGAGGGCTAGGTAACTCTTTCGGGAAATAGCCTCGCTCTAATAAATCTTTTAGAGACATTCGATATCCTTTCAATGTTCAACACGGGCCACTTTAAGCTACCAATTTGCCACCATGCTGTCCACGGCCGTTTTGGGTGGCAGCATCTCAGCGGCGGTGCGCGTTCGCTTCTGGTCCGATTGCTGTCGGTCATGGTCGACTGCTTTTGGCCCAGAGTGTGTAAAAACGCTTTGTCAAAATTGAAGTGCGCGCGTCTACGTTAAATCTGAAATTTATCGGCACGTCAGCAGATGTGGATTTCGCGCAGATGCGCGATTTCTAGTCCGATTTTGAGTACCTGTCGCGTTCGAAAACGTTTTTACACAGCCTCGGCCGATACCAGCCATGGGAGAGCTCAATGTGAAATGATGGTGCAAGGCTCTTTGCTAGTCTAGGCTGGCCTCTGCAGTCAACTCCCACGGAAAGGACCCCATGATAGAAACGTGCGCGCAGATCCATCGGACGCTCTGGTACAGCAATGAGCTCGCGGTGGCGCAAGGCTATGGAAGAAATCCCCGCGACGAGGCGCTGCTGAAAGCCTTGGCGATCAAGCTGAGCATTCCGGATGAGAGCTTTATTCTTTCCGACGAGAGCAAGGCTATCAGCGCCCAACAGTACCTGATGGCCATGCTGGAGGTCCTTGAACCACTCTCGGTCATGTTCCAAGACATCTGGAATTACTGCGAGCGCAGCATGACGAAGACGTCGAAGAATACCCTCGACATCAGTTGGAATTTCAATATTAAGGGTGACCAAGTCACGATCAATTTCGAGGCCTTTCGGCGCTATCGCCAGCTACTTGAGCAAGTACCAGAAAGTAATGCTTTCAATAATCTCTGCAATGGCTTCGCTGACGCTTGCAGGAACTATCAGGAAAACAGACCCAACGAGAGACCAGCCAAGCTGCCAGCTAAGCCTAAAGATGCGATGCCCAAAAGTGTCGCTTCAAGGATTTACGACCTATGCGAAAGCGTGCGCGACCAAGGGCTGGAAAAAAGCGGCTACTGGGGGACGGCTGATGCAGTACCCACGTTATGGGCCATCAAGAATCTATCGCTCTGGGATATGCATGCCTTTGCACATCTACAGCCACTGCTGAATCAATGTACCCCCAATCTCAAGGCCGAAGACATCCTTGACTTGCCATTCTGGCGCCATCGTTGGCAAATCTACGAGCTTTGGTGCTTGGTCACTACGCTACAGCTGTTTGCGCGACGCGGATTCGAGCTCAATCGCTCGCCGACAGGTGCGGCACTACTTGAGTTGGGGCAAACGGTAGTAGTCGCCGAGCGCAAGAGCCTCCCATTTGGCCAGATCATCTACCAACCGTCCTATCTGCGTCGCGCCGGCAAAAATGTACAGCCGGATATCGTGGTCGTCCGTGGTACATCGACGGTGATTCAGCCAGATGACGTGGCCGCTATCATCGAATGCAAGCAACACAAGATGCCTGACGATGAGTCGTTAAAGACGCTGAAGAAACGCTATTTTGATGGTGTGGCCGCATCCTATGCTGATGCCGTCGCCATAGACGGCGCACTGGTACTGGTGAATTACGACAACGTCGATTTTCCCCACAAGTACACGCTAATCGAAGAGTTCAGACCACAGACGCGGCATACCCTAGCAGCACCGCTAGCGGCCGTGCTCAACGAATTCTCACAAGTTGAAGTTCAACCCCAGCCCGTGCTGATCATTGATGGTTCATCAAGCATGGAGGCGAGACTGGCCGCGCTTCGAGACAAGGTTGGGCAATTGCATAGCGACCTACTAACGTCCCATAAAGTCATCTGCCTACCCTCAACTGGCCCCCTAGAGGTCGACATGAATGCGGTCGGCGCGTGGCTGTTTGCCGGTAGTGAAAGTGTTGAGCTCTTCACCCGGGGCGTGCGCCTAGCCAAGCAAATGTATCCGCTTGCGACGGTGCATATCATCACAGACTTGAAGGCGGATTCCATGATCATGTCTGAGCTTGCAAAGGCATGTATCGACATCCCGTTCCAGGTGCATTGTATTTGAGCACCGCCATGCCTTTCCCTGATTTTCTTCTGCACCATGCCTGCATTAACTGAGATCAGCATTAGTACCCTGTGTCGTCGTATTACAAGGAAGTAGGTTATGAATGAGGCGGAAATTTCACAGGCGGCAAACGTTCAGGGATATGACCCTAAAGTGCTATTCGCCAAAGGCTTTAACTTCGGGACCGCAGACCTCATACAAGGAGGCTCGTTTTCAGAGGTGATTGGACGAACAGTCATTGCGCTCTTGATGGGCCTGACCGATGCAAACGGCAAAAGACCGTTTTCTGGTGTCACCGTCATTTTGCCGCCGGCCTCGGCGACCAGCTTGAATGACGTAGCTGTGTTTGATGCCCTGGCTGCTGGTACGAAATTTCTGCGTGGTTCTGAACCAAGTGCGCAGGAGCTCGAGTACTTGAGACAGGAAGTACGCGTCCTGAATTGCCCCACTCTTGATACGGCTGACCTTGCAGCGTCCGTCCTGAAGGAAGGCGCGCGGCGGCTAGTGGCGGTTGCCTCAGCCAGCATTTATCGAGACCTGGACATCGAGTCTCCAGGCGCGTTTGGGGCCTCAGCTGTTCTGACATCAGAGGACCTTTGGGTACCTCATGTGGCTTCTCTATGTCGGCGGTGCGTGGCTGCAGTGAAGGGCATGGATGGATATGCCATAGTTCATGTTGAAGAGTCCCCGGCCACTCGGCAGCACAATACTGAGCAGCTAGTTGCCGTTGATGATTGCTACGTCGCTTGCTTAGCACTCGATCACGATGAAAAGGAAGAGGTTGATCGGCGTGCACATAGGTGGCTTGCTCTCGCGCTAGGCGGGGAAATTTCGGTAGCCATTACTGAGATCGATAGCCTTCAGTTGTCTGAGGTAAACCGGTACCACGTGCTTGCCCAGCTGTTCTCTCGGGCGGCAATGCATGGCGATGCAATCGCCACCATCACGCAGCTACTGCCACATATCTCGGTGTTAGAGCCATCGAGCCAGGTCCAGTTGGCGTGGTTGGCTCATAAGAGCGGGGACGACTCGCTCGCACTGAAACTCTTGCCTGACGATGCTGAACTCGTATCTAGCGTCATTTGGATCGAGCAAGGACTCGAGTTAGCGACGCTTATTGAGGATAACTACCTAATCGAGCGTTACGACGCGCGTCTCGTCCAGATGTATCCAGGTTCGGATCGCTTACGAGAGAACCGTGATCGCCGCTTACTGTGGAACTGCTCCTCTAAAATAGAAGAAGGGCAGGCCTTTACTACGGCAGGCTTCACTGAAAAACACCTGGGAATACTGAGCGCCGTTGTGTCGCAGGGGCCAGACTACGAGCGGATCATAGAGCTGGCGAGGGAATGGGGCACGGACTGGTTGGAGCTCGCTGCAATCTGCTGTTCCATGCACGCCTGGAGCATCGGTCAGTCTCGGTATGCAGCTGAAATTGCGAGCCAAATTACGACGTCTGATCTGTACGGTCGCCAGGCGACTCAGGTTGTACTGTGGTCGGTACGCTCCTTAATGCTGAAGGAACAGGTCAGTCGGAACGAGCGAGATTATTATCGTGTCCCGCTGCTGGCGGCGATACGTTTCCTGGCCCTCCATCCAGGGGACGGAAGCATTAGATCTCAGCTTTCACGACTGCTCTCTGTGGACACCTGCGGAGACATCGGGATTCCCATGGTTGCCACAACGATGTTGGATATTGCCGAGGATGGTGTGAGGCTTGCCACATCGGATGAAGAGGCGCATACGTCAGATCGCGATAAGGGGGGCAGCGTCGAACCGGACGAGAGCGAAATTAAAGCGTGTATCGAGAATGGACTGAAATGGCTGGGTACCCATGGTGCTGCGGAGTTCGGGGTGACCGTCCTACCTGCGGAATTGGTACCTTATCCCGACGAGACGATCCGCTTTCTTGTCCGGATGATTCTTATGAGCGCGCCGAAAGGCGAGGATGTCGATCTTAGGTTCTTGGAGACCTTAGCCTTACTAGTTTGTGCGATAAGTCCGCATGCAACCAGTGAGCGAAATGAAGATCTGCGCGCCATGCGCCTCGTAGCTGGAAATTGTGCTGCAGCCGGGCAGTTTCAACGAGCGAGAAATCTAGCCGAGCAAATTCTAGTGATGGGGCAGGGAAGTGCGCTCCGCCAGAGGCTGACTTGGCTGGGCTTCGCAGATACCTATCACCGCTGTCGCAATATGGCAGAGGCATTAGTCGGGCTTGCATGTGCTTTGGCAACGAATGCCCCGGTGAGCAAAGCCGATCTATGGCAAGAGGTTCATACCGCAATCCGCATTCTACGAGACCTTGGGTTATTCCCAATGGCACGTGGCTTTTTGCCAACATTGAAAAAGCTAGCGGGCGATCTGAACCTTGATGCGGAGAACGATCCGCGAATCGTCGCAACTGAAATGAGCCTCCGACTAATGGAGGCCGGCAGCAACCAGAATGAAGAAATCGCAGCGATTGTGAGTGGGTTGTCTAACGGTTGTGAGCGCGCCATGACTGACCGAAGCTTGCTACTTCCCTTGGTCGTCATGTTGGGGCAGGCAGTTCAGAAAGCCAAAGCAGCAGCTGTACATGTGGACGAAAGCACTCTTGACCTGCTGAAGGCCGGGCTCGCGCTTTTAGGTCGGCAGGTTTCTCAATTGGTGGAAACTGTCTCATCTGACGCGCCATCTGCGGCGGACGTTACCTCGATGTTCAATCAAGTGCAGCGAGCACTCTATGCAGCGGATGCCGCCGGTGATTTTGAAATTGTTGGCGTGGCGGCTCGTCGTCTATTGAGCGACCGGGTGGGTCGGCCTGCCTCTGCGGAGGACAAAGCGCTAGCCGTTGAGCTTCTCGCGGATCACGCCGTTGCATTGCCAGCGCACCCTCCTGCCATGCAAATCGGTTGGCCGGTCCACTACGCTAAGTCGCTTAACGGCGAGGGGCTAGATGTGGTTTTCCTGGGGCTGGACAGTGCCGGCGAGCTTGTTGTAACTCATGTGTCTAACGGACTCGTTCAGTTCATTGAGCAACCTAGGCATGACCGTTCCTTCCGTTTGCGGATGCTTACGTGGCTCGAGGATTATCCTCGCAAATATGGCTATGTTGATGCGGCCGACGGAGATGATGAGTTCTTTATCACGATGGAGCGGTTAGATGTGCGGCTTCCTGCACCCGAGTCGCTCTTAGTGATAGCGGAGCCGTTGATACAGCAGTTGACCGTGAACCTCGGGCCAGTGACGCCTGAGGGTGGGAAGTTCCCATATCTCTTGGGCACCACAACAGCGGTAGGGATGATGCCTTCGCTTACTTGGCTCTCAATGGCGAGGGCCACTGAGCGCAGTGGCAAAACAGCCTATAGAGCTTGGATCTCTACTCAAGAAGGCCCTGAGGCAAACGGTACACTTGGCAGGGCGCTGGAAAGACTTGGTGGCACCTTCGATGACTTTGGATTCATCGTCGACAATGGACGACAGCTTCCGCCTGACATGTCAGATGCCAAGCTTGCAGTGATTACTGCGCATGGCGGACTGACCGCAGAGGGGCGGTACATCCACAGTATTCGGGATGAGGATAGCCTCTTCGAGGCACCTACAGCACTCGCCGCTGCACTTGCAGGAGTTGAGGTGGTGATTCTCTTCGTATGCAGCGGAGGCCGAATTGACAAGCATCCTTGGGGAAATACAACTGTAGGTCTGCCCAAGCTGCTTTTGGACAAAGGCTGCCGTGTAGTTATCGCTTCGCCTTGGCCGCTGGACGTAAAAGTGACCTACAACTGGCTTGAGCCATTCCTTCGGGAGTGGGAAGCAGGCTCGACAGTTCTCCAGGCGGTAAAAAAGGCTAACGAGGAGGTCGCCCATAGGCTCGGTGATCGTCCGCAATATTCGCTTGGAATGACTGCATATGGTGATGTTTTGCTGACTAAGTGAGCGACTAGGCGAGGCCTAGGTATGGCGATACCGCCTAGTGGGGTAGTCTGGTTTGAACTGGCTTGAGGTGACTGGCAGCTTTTGGCCGTTTTCGGCCTGTCACGCTCGACCGGTTGGGATCGTTTTTACCTGTCAAAGTTGTTGCCTAGGTCTTGGAAAGACGCGTCAGTGGAGAAGTGAAGTAGGAGGTTGCTTTCAATACTTCGCCATTCCTGGCTGGAATGGCTTCTGACAAATACAGAAACCAGGTAGTCCTCAGTTTCTCCAATCGGTGTCATCGGCTGCGCGTCAATCCGGGTATGGGTAATTGGCTTTGTTCTGTCGTTAATTTTTAGGGTATGCCTATCCAGATACAGGCATATTTTGCCTTTTCCGTGCTTTTCGCTTGATAAGTAACACCTATAGTGCAACAGTATTAGTAGAACGCCCTAACTGATACAGGCACACATCATGTTCATCCGCGCATACCTCCGAGCATCCACCGAAGAGCAAGACGCCGGCCGCGCCCGCGCCTCGCTTGAGCAGTTCGCCACCGACCATAACAAGGTCATCGCCAGCGTGTACCTGGAGAACGCCAGCGGCGCCACAGCCGACCGGCCGGAGCTGCTGCGCCTGCTCAAGGATGCCCGCAAGGGTGACGTGTTGCTGGTGGAGTCGATAGACCGTCTCTCCCGCCTACCGGTTGAGGACTGGCAAAAGCTCAAGACCGCTATCGACTCCAAGGGCCTGCGCATCGTCGCGCTCGATCTGCCGACCAGCCACCAGGGAATGCAGGACACCAAGGGCGACGAGTTCACCGGGCGGATGCTGGGAGCCATCAACTCAATGCTGGTGGAAATGATGGCCGCCATCGCCCGTAAGGACTACGAGCAGCGCCGTGATCGGCAGGCCCAAGGCATCGAGAAGGCCAAGGCCGCCGGCAAGTACCAGGGGCGGCCGGTTGACGCCGATCTGCACAAGCGTGTCACCGAGCTGCTCAGCGCCGGCCTGGGCATTCGCGCCACAGCAAGGCACGCAAGCTGCTCGACTACTACAGTGCTTCGCATCCGAGATCAAATATCTAGCTAACCACCAAATAAATTAGAGGCCGCAGTGAAAAACTATCTAACGCTATTAGGGCACGGCAGCAAAATTGGTGGCGCAGCGGTCGGAGGGGCCGTTGGATCGCTGGCCGGGCCAGCCGGAACCGTAGCGGGGGCCGCTATCGGCGCAGCGGTTGGGGAAGCTTGCGTGGTAGTTCTGGACGATATCGCAAAAAGGTACCTGTCACCGCGCGAAGAACAGCGTGTCGCCGGTGTGGCAGCCCTCGCCATTGACGGAATTCGCGAACGACTTCTTTGGGAGCAAAAAAGAGACGACAACTTTTTTGAAGGGGATGGTGAGTCACCGTCCCCAGCAGAAGAGCTCTTTGAAGGAGTGTTACTAAACGCTAAGCAGGAGCATGAAGAGCTCAAACTCCCATACCTTGCCAACTTCTATACAAACCTCGTTTTTGCTCCCTACGTGCAACGCGCGGAGGCAAACTATCTCCTGAGCATCGCTGAAGCACTGACTTACAGGCAGTTCTGCCTGATGAGCCTAATCAGCCAAACGGACAAATTTAAAGTCAGAGATACGCTATGGGCGGAAGGAGGGGCCGTTAACGCAGACTCCATGGACGCGGCTCAGCAAGCTCTGTACCTATATCAGCGACAGCTACTTATCAGCTTCAGCAAGGAGCACGGCCGGGGAGGCTTTGTGTACGAAATCAACCTCGTACTTCCGTCTGAGGCGATTGTATCCGGTACAGGCAAACGGCTCGTAGAGCTGCTCGGACTAAAGAATATCCCAGCGGCAGAACTCTCAGAGCTAGCTTCACTTTTATGACGATTAGTCAGATAAGTTCCACACGGTTGCACCCATAGCGCACCCATGTAGTGGTCAACTAATCCCGGACACGACGTTAAGTTTTTTCTCGGCCTGAGCCGGTGGCAGCCCACCATTAAATTGGTGCGGTCGAATCCAGTTGTAC
>NZ_JBUZRB010000019.1:0-9091 GCF_055407105.1 Pseudomonas sp. C321
CCTCAACGAAACCTTGAAAGACTGTGATGCACTCTCGCAACAAGCCAGCCGTTTGAAGCAGTTGGTCGATAGCTTCAAGATCTGACATTCGTTCTGCAAGGCGCTGGATAAGACGTTGTGGTGATGGGACAAGCCCGCTCACCACAACCTCAGCTGAGCAATTGGCGTACGTTATCCAGCGCGCCGTCGGCGAATGCCTGAACAAACTGTTTAAAACCCTGCAAAGCCTCGACGTTTGTGTCGACGGGCTCGGTAATGATTACCATCGTGTAAGAACTTCTTACGCAGCGATCCGAGGCCTGTGCCCGTCATCTCGATGTGCGACAGGGCGAGAATAAACAGCAGACGATCGTCACTGATGACTCCGTGGGGGTGCCGTGCGGATTGTTGATCAAGGTATCGGGTTGAAGTTGTGCCATAAGGTTGCTACCTGCAACCCATTGCTGCAGCCCTTTGTGGCTTAAACCGAGCACTGGGCTTCCATCTACAGCGGCTCTTTCTCGTTATTCTGCTCCAGGCCGTTCAGGTAGAGCGTAATGACTTCCATCCCTCTCATAAGATGATTGCGTAAGGTCAGAATGCTTTCGTCGACCTTTTTTTGTGCGACCAGGTTCAGCAGTTCGCTATGGTCCTCCTGAGAGATCTTGCACAGTCCCATGGCTTCAAGGTTGAAGCGCAGGAACCGCTCCTCTTCGTTCAGGCCGTGTTCAACCAGCTTCAATAGCCGCTGGTTGGGCGCCTTGCCATACAAGGCCATGTGGAACAAGCGATTGAGCCGGCCAATTTTGGTGTAGTCGGTTTCGTGTTCAAGGGCAGCGATGTAGCCACCCGCTTGGGTGATGTCGTCATCCCTGAGCAGCGGGATCGACAAGCGCAACGCTTCGGACTCCAGAAGAATTCGCAGAGCGTAGGTCTCGGCTGAGTTGTCTTCTATCAGTGGCGCAACCACGGCACCTTTATGGGTAACGACATGCAGCAGTGACTGTGCCTCCAGTTGGCGCAATGCCTCACGCACCGGCATCCGGCTCACTCCGAACAGGCAGGCCAGTTCTTGTTGGCGCATTGCAGTACCGCAGGGCAGGCGACCATCTAGGATGGCGTTGCGCAATGTTTCTTCAATTACGGAGCGAGCGAGGTGGGCGGGAATGGGTCCGCTGACGTTGATGCTGCTCAAAGGGTTCGGCTTCTGCGTCACGACTACGCTATCCTCCTTTATTAGAATGGGTTTTATTGATTGGATCCAATGCACACTAGAGCTTGCATGCAAGCTTGTCAAACAGGCAAGGTTTTCGTTTGTAAGCAGCTTCATGACCCTTTATATCGTCCCACATCGCGGTTTGGCGACGTCTTACAGACCTCGTGCCAATAAGCTTGGCGGGCCTGGGATGATTGCACCGTGCCATTGTTTTTTGCCGGTCGAAGCTTCACCATCGCTTGATTATCCGTCTCTCTCTACGGACTGAACGCATTGGCGGTACGTTTTATTTCCTCCTGGATCGTGTGCTGGCTGTTTTCAGCACTGCTGCTGGCTGGCTTACTGCCTGGCGGGTTGCATGCCGATTGGGATTTTTCCCAGATCAGCCGCCGGGCCACCGACCTGTACGGTCCGCTTGGTGCAGGCCAGCAGCGCATTGACGACTGGCAGCGGCTGTTGGCGACGCAAAAGCAGGTCAGCGAGCTGGAACAGCTCAAAGTGGTCAACCTGTTCTTCAACAAGCAGATGCACTATGTGGAAGACATCGACCTCTGGCACCAGGTGGACTATTGGGAAACTCCCATTGAAGCGTTATGGAAGGGGGCCGGGGATTGCGAAGACTATGCAGTCGCCAAGTATTTCAGCCTGCGTCACCTGGGCGTCTCCAGCGACAAATTGCGCATTACCTACGTCAAGGCCTTGCGTCAGAATCGAGCCCATATGGTCTTGACCTATTATTCGACGCCAGACGCGATGCCGCTGGTGCTCGACAGTCTGATCGATGACATCCAGCCCGCCAGCCAGCGGACCGACTTGCTGCCCGTTTACTCCTTCAATGCTGAAGGCTTGTGGCTGCCGGGCGCCAAGGGCAACAAAAAAGTAGGCGACACCAAGCGCTTGTCGCGCTGGCAGGATGTGTTGAAAAAAATGCGTGCGGAAGGCTTTCCAGCCGAGCCTGCCATCAAGGAGTAACCATTCAGATGTCTCTGTTCAAACAACTGTTGATCGCTATCTGTCTGTTCCTGGTGGTCGCCTTCAGTGGCAGCTTCATGGTCAGCCTGGAAAGCTCGCGTACCCAGTACGTGAATCAGTTGCGCTCCCATGCGCAGGACGCGGCGACGGCGCTGGCGCTGTCCCTGACGCCCAATATCGACGACCCCGCCATGGTCGAGTTGCTGGTCAGCTCGATCTTCGACAGCGGCTACTATGCGAGCATCCGCGTAGTGGATCTGACGAATGACCAAACCATCGCCGAGCGCAGCGGTATCCCCGACAACAACGGCGTGCCGAACTGGTTCGTCAAGCTGATCGGCCTGGAGCCGGCCGGTGGCGACGCTCTGGTCAGCCGTGGCTGGGAACAGGCGGCGCGGGTCGAGGTGGTCAGCCATCCGATGTTTGCCCTGGCCAAACTCTGGCAGAGTGCCCTGGGCAGCCTCGGCTGGTTGCTGCTCTGTGGTGCGGTAAGCGCAGTGCTCGGTGCGCTGCTGCTGCGCCGGCAGTTGAAGCCGCTCGATTACATGGTCAAGCAATCCCAGGCCATTGCCCGTCGCGAGTTCCTCAGCCTGCCCGATCTGCCGCGCACGCCGGAGCTGCGGCGGGTGGTACAGGCGATGAACCAGATGGTGGAAAAACTCAAGGCGCTGTTTCAGGAACAGGCCGAGCGCAGCGAAAAGCTGCGGGTGGAGTCTTATCAGGACACCCTCACGGGTCTGGCCAACCGCCGTTATTTTGAGATGCAACTCAACGCCCGGGTCAGTAACCCTGAGGAAACCAGTTCCGGTTATTTGCTGCTGCTGCGGGTCAAGGACCTGGCGGGCCTCAACCAGCGTCTGGGCGGGCAGCGCACCGACCAGTTGCTGCAGGCCGTCGGTGAACAACTGCTGCGCCAGTGCGAGCCGTACCCGGAAACCCACAATCTGGTCACCCGTATACGTGGCGGTGAGTTCGCGGTGCTGGCGCCGGGGCTGATGCGTGAAGAGGCGCTGCAACTGGCGCAAAACCTGGAAAGTACCCTACTCAGCCTGCAAGCCACCGGGGCCAGCGACGTCACACCGGTTGCTTGTATAGGCCTGGCCCCCTTCACCCACGGCGACTCGCCCCAGGCACTGCTGACACTGGCCGACCAGGCCTTGGCTCAGGCTGAAACCCAGGGCGATGTCAGCTGGGTCTGCCTCGACCACGCCGCTGCCGCCAGCGTCGGTGACGACCACCATGCCTGGCACACTCTCCTGGACCGGGCCTTGACCCAGCAGCGCTTTGAGCTGTATTTCCAGCCGGTAGTGGCCAGCCAGGATACGCAACTGATCTTGCACTACAAAGTCTTGTCCCGCTTGGTGGATGACCACGGCCATACCATCCCGGCCGGGCGCTTCCTGCCCTGGCTTGAGCGGTTCGGCTGGTCGGCACGCCTTGACCGGTTAATGCTGGAGCTGGTGCTCAAGCAAATGGGCAGCCACGAACACTCACTGGCCTTGAACCTGTCCGCTGCCACGCTGGCCGATCCTCAAGCCCTGAACCGGGTCTTTGACCTGCTGCGTCAGCATTCCAACCTAGGCCCGCGCCTGACCCTGGAAATCGGTGAAGAACAACTGCCCGAACAAGCGGTGCTGGAGCAATTGACCCATCGCCTGCGGGAATTGGACTTTTCCCTGAGCCTGCAGCGTTTTGGCGGGCGCTTCAGCATGATTGGCAACCTGGCGCGCCTGGGTCTGGCGTACTTGAAGATCGATGGCAGCTACATTCGCGACATCGACCAGGAAAGCGACAAACGTTTGTTTATCGAAGCCATCCAGCGCGCCGCCCACAGCATCGACCTACCGCTGATTGCCGAGCGGGTGGAGACCGAAGGTGAGCTGAAGGTGATTCGCGAGATGGGGATTTTTGGTGTGCAGGGGCAGTTGTTTGGCGAACCGGCGCCGTGGCGCTAACAGGCGACACCGCAGGGCTTATGTGTGGTGCGGGCATCTCGTAGCAGTTGTCGAGCACCAGCGAGGCTACGTCGCCCGCAACGCCGCCATCAGATCAGACGCCAGCACCGAGTCGCCTCCAGCGCAGCCTCGCCAGCTGCGAGAAACAGCAGCGGCTGCAATGCGTACATACACAGGCAGCGATGGCTGTGGGTCACCGTAGTTACAGAGACCTCAGATCAACCCCGTCTCTTCATCATCGATCAATTGACTCAGCCCACCCAGCGCTTCCCGCGCCTGGTTACGGTCCAACAACTTGGCCTGGGCCGCCGGCGGTAGGTCGGTCACGCTGATCACCCCTTTTCGGGTCAGCACCTGAATCAAGTCGTCGAGTACCCGGATCATCTCCAGGTCGCTCTGCTTGAGCTGATTCAAGCTGGTCTCCACCACTTCATTGGCGTACCAGTCCTGGATCTCATGATGATCGGCCGGCAGCGTTTCTGTCGACTCGGCGAAGGTGGCCGCTTCTACGCGAATCAACACGCCCTGTGCATCACGTTGCACGTAAAACATAGAAATCCCTCAGGAATAAGTAGCACGCAGTCAGCAGCATAGGCTAACGGTGCAGGTGTAGCCGTGAGTATGCGGTGCAACCGTCACCCAGAGCCAGTGACGAGGCGCCAATGTGCATCGGCCGCCCTGGGTGGGCGGCCGATGAACCTCGTCTTAGACGGTGTGATCGATCTTGATGGTCGGATCGGCACCGGAGATCAGAGAGTTGATGCTGGTGTGCGACCAGTCATTGCCTTCCAGCTTGATGGTCACATCCGCGTTGGCCAGGCCGCCGGTAGCATTGAGCTTGCCTTCGCTGCTGACCTGCAGGGTCGATACACCCTCCACGGTGGTGATCTTGAGGAAGTTGTCGATGGAGCTGTCGGTTTCACCCTTCAATAGATCCCGCAGATCAATCCGGTCGCCTTCGGATGCCTTGAAGTCCTTGATCACATCGTTGCCGACGTCACCGGACTTCCACACGAAGGTGTCAGCACCCGAACCACCCATCAGGATGTCGTTACCCTGACCACCGATCAACGTGTCCTTGCCGGTGCCGCCCAGCAGAATGTCATTGCCCTTGCCGCCATCGAGATAGTCATTGCCGCCCTGGCCGAACAGGATGTCATCGCCCGCGCCGCCCAGCAGGCGATCGATACCGTCCTTGGCGCCGGACACGTCGAAGTCGGTGTAGTGCTCGGTGATGTACTTATGCACATCCTGGCCGGTGACATTGGCAATCCCGGTCTTTTGCGAAACCAACGATTGCAGTGCGTCGTAGCCTTCGCCCGTCACGCCGCTGAAGCTCACCAGGTCGCCGAAGATGATGTCATTACCATTACCGCCGTTGACGTTGTCGGCCCCCGGCAGTGTTGCTTCGGTGTGGCCGAGGATGGCGTTGGCCAAATCCTTGGGATCGATGTTGGTTTGGGGCTTGCCGTCGGAGTCGTACGGGGACAGGTCATTGAGGCTGACGTTCTTGTTCAGGCCGATGGCTTCCACCCCGGAAAGCTTGCTCAACGCTGTGAAGCTGGCGCTCGAGCCGGTGTTTGCCTCGTCAACGTTCCACCAGTTGTCATAACCAGTGCCGGCGAGTCTGGAGAACTCGAATGTGCCGTCGCCCTGGGCGTGTACCTGGCCTTTGTAGGAGTACCCACCGCCGTTGGTCGACAGATACAGGTCGCCATTCGTCTCGACTTTGATCGTATGGCTTCTATCGATCTCCAGGGTATAGGCCTGGCCAATGGTGTAGTTGCTGGCGAGCAACACGTCGTCGAGTCGCACATTGCCGTACAGGGACGGGTTGTTCGATTCGTTCGACTGGTAGTACGTCGGTTGGCCATCGGTGATGAAATACGTCATGTTGGTGGCGCCGCTGGCGCTGGCCTTGTTGGCCAGAGCCGCGCTGCTGTTGAAGAAGTTGCTCGTGGCCTTGAACACGTCTTCGTAGTTGGTACCGCCACCCGACAACATGGAATTAAGCACGGTCATGAGCTTGTCCAGGGCGCCTGTTTCCTTGAGGTTGACCGAAATCGATTGGTTTACCCTCTCATCAAAGTCAGCCAGGAAAATATTCACGGTACCTGCACCGGTGGTGCCGATGCTCTTTTGCAGTGTCTCGAATACTGATTTCAGCGATTTCTGCGCCGCCAGGACCGAGTCATCGTTCATGCTGCCCGAGCTGTCGACCATGAAGGCGATGTTGTAATTCTGGCCCTGGACCACATGCAGGCCGCCGATATCCGCGACCATGATGTCGTTGCCGTCGGTGCCATTGAGCGTATCGCTGCCCGAGGTGCCGGTCACTTCGTGGTAGGTCGATGGGTACACCACAACCGGGATTTTCGCGATTGTGTCCGCCGAGCCACCCAGTGATTCGGTGGACGTCGACGTCACGGTCAGGTCGAACTTGCCGCTGGTGTAAGGCGCAGGCTTGAGGGTCAAGGTGGCCAGGTTCCAGCCATCCAGAGTCGTCGTGCCATTGGTCGCCGTTGCGGTAAAGGTATGCCCGGCACCATCACTGAGCACTGCACCGGCTGGTACGCCGCTGATCTTCACGCTCAAGCTTTCCGAACCGTCAATATCAGACAGGCTGGTGGTGACCTTGGACAGGTTCACCGTGCCGTTTTCCTGGCCTTCGTTGAGTTTGTAGCCCGTGTAGTAACCGTCGCCGTTGCTGCCCTGCAGGTCGGAGACGTTCACTCCGGCATTGATCAGGTCGGTAACGCCGGTGTACAGCGGCACATTGGCCTTGCTCAGGTCGACCGCGGTCGCGCCGTTGATCGACAGGTTGACGTCGTAGCTGCCAGGGCCTGACTGGTTGGCGTGGTAGATCTCGAGGCTGTAGTACCCGCTGACGGTTGGGGTAAACGTGCCGCTGAACTTGCCGCTGTTGTTGCCCCACGTGGCGCTGGCCACGTTCGTACCGCCAACGTTGACCAACA
Source organism: Pseudomonas sp. C321 (assembly GCF_055407105.1). Lineage (NCBI taxonomy): Bacteria > Pseudomonadati > Pseudomonadota > Gammaproteobacteria > Pseudomonadales > Pseudomonadaceae > Pseudomonas > Pseudomonas sp. C321. The sequence continues at coordinate 7,098 of NZ_JBUZRB010000019.1, forward strand.
GGCTGTCATCGCCGGTACCGCTGAAGGTGTAGTTCTTGCCTGCTTCCATGTAGATCAAACCGGACGTTTTCGAGCCAGCGGAGGCCGCTACGTCAGAGGAGGACTCGACATTGGTCACAGTGCCCTTGGTATTCGCAACGCCAGCGTTATCAATGGCGTTTTTCAGCACATCAGCCGCAGCACCATTGCCGTTGTTACCCAAGCCGGAAATGCTGTTCCAGCTTTCCTTGATCAGGCCTACGGAGTTGACATTATTGTCCGCCACCGCGAGGTTCGGCGCGTCGGCTATCGGTGTAATGTCGACTTTCACCGTCGCCGCGTTACCCAGTGTTACGCCATCGGTAGGCTGGAACTTGAACTGCGCGTAATCCGCCTGTTTGTTGCCCATGCCGGTGCCGCTGTAGCCGTCGGTCCCGGATTCGTTGGTGTCTGACAGGAAGCGCAGCTTGCCATCGTCGATCTGGGCCTTGGTGAAGACCTGGCCGCTGGTCACGTTAGTCCAGGTAACGCCATCCGCCGCGAGGAACTGCAGCTTCCCGGCCACCGGCAATTCGGTGACTTTCACCCCAAGGTTGGCGGCAGGCGAGTCGACATCGGTGATACCGAAGTTCGACCAGAGCAGTGCCTTGCCGATATCTTCCTGGCCGGTAATCGCGCCGCCGGTCGCTACAGGCGCATCGTTGACCGCCGTCACGTTGACCGTGGTGGTAGCCGTGTTGGAGTAGTTTCCGCCATCGGTGACCTTCACCGTAATGATCCGCGGCGTGGTGCTCGGGTCTTCACTGTTGTTGCTGAAGGTGATGTTCTTGATGCGCTGCATGTAGTCGGCCAGCGTCGCCTTGCCTTCAAGAACCAGAGTGATGGTGCCCGTCTGGTTGTTGGAGTTGATGGTGATGCCACCGACATTGATACCCAGGTTCAGTACGTCACCTGCCTGAGCGTTGGTCAGGGTCACCGTGGCACCGGTGAGCATGGTGCTGTCCGGGTCGGTGATGCTGATATCGGTGTCGGCAATCGACACGCCAGGGCCTGCGGCGCCTTCAGTAAAGGTCACCTTGTAGTCTGCACCGATGACGCCGCTGGAGTTGTTGGCGTCCAGGTCGAGAACCGGCGGGGCGTCATTGTCGATGATGTTTGTGTTGGCGCTGCCGGTACCGATCACCAGATTCTCGAAGTTGCCGCCAGTGGTCGAGGCGATCTTGACCACGAAATTCTCCGTAGTCTCGGTCAGCTTGTCATCAAGGGTTCTGATATCAAACGGCACACTGCTGGCGCCGGCCGGGATCTTCACGGTGTACACGCCGCTGAAGTCCGAACCGTCGATGGCGGTGCCGCTGTAAGTCAGCGTCACGGTAAGTTCCGTGCCGGCCGGGTTGGTCAGGTTCAACGTGTAGTGCGCAGTGTCACCCTCATTGACCGACGTGTCGCCGGTAATGCTCAGGGTAGTCTGGGTACTCACGTCGGTCACTTTGGTGACTGCTGGCGTACCGTCGAAGGTCAGGTGCTCGTACTTGTCCGCGCCGCTGACCAGCGTGGCGATCGTGGTCGACACGTTGGTGCCGCCGGTATACGGGTCATTTGGCGCGGTAATGCTGGTGGTGCCGAAGGTTTTGCCGTTGCCGATGGTAATAGTTTCACCATTGGCCAGCTTGATCACCAGATCGGAACCGAGGTTGGTGACCGCAACGTTATTTTTGCCTACCAGGGATGCGGTGTAGACGATCTGACCGCCTTCACCCACGGAGATCGTGGCATTGAGCACCACGGTTACATCGTCGATGGTGTCCTTGATGACGGTATCGGCTGCGCCGCCGACGATTTGCAGCTTCTCGAAGTTACCGCCAGCGATGCCGTCCGGCTTGATGGTGGCCGAGACAGTGCTTTCGTCTTTGAAGACGTCGTCGGTTGGAGCGTCGAATTTCGTTTCGCCGGAGAACTTGCCTTGTTCAATGGTGATTTTCGCGCCATTGCTCAAGGTAACGGTCATTGGGCTG
>NZ_JBUZRB010000020.1:0-5703 GCF_055407105.1 Pseudomonas sp. C321
TGTCGGCGCTGTTGGGGTCGCCGCCGTAGTGCTTGGCCAGCCCTTGGGCGGCAATGCGCCGTTCCTCGGGGGATAGCGGTTTATCCGATAGTTTCACCCATGCCTGAAAGTTTCCCGGAGAGGTTTCTATCCGTGCAGCGGATTGAAAACCATCCTTGTTCATGGATGCCAATTTATCCGCCGTCAGGTCATCCACCAGCACTAGCCCATGCTCCCCTGCTGGCCTGATATAAATGTCGTTGCCCTTGGCGTTCATGCGTTTGAGCCATGCGGCGGACTGCTCCACCTCGGCGCGGCTCCATTCGCGGTTCATCATTTGGCCGGTCTTGGCTTCGCGAATTCCCACCTCGAAACGCTCCACGCCCAGCGCATTTATTTGCTTCTGGATGGCTTCGCCGGTACGGTCGCGCCCCTGATTTGCTCGGCCACGCTCTGCGCGTCCAGCGTGATTTGGTTCTCGATGGTCGGCGGTGCCAGCCAAAGCCATGATGCGGTCACGGCTGCCGCCGTAACCATGCCCACCAGCGCGGCCAGCAGGTAATGGCGCCATTCCATCCTCTGGCCTGCCTCGTTCAGTGCCTCGGCTGCCTTCTGCGCTTCGGCTGCTGCCGCCTTCCACTCCTTGGCCGCTGCGTTGATCTGGCCGCTGAACTTCTCGCCCTGCTCCCTGCTCTTGCGGTCGATCTCGGCCAGCGTCTGGCGTGTCTCGTCCGTCAGTGCGGCCATTGCCTGCGCCAATGGCTCCAGCATCGTGGCCAACGCCTCGGCGCTCTGCGCTTTGGCTTGGCTCAACTCCTGTATCTGGTGTGCCAAATGCTCTAGCCGCGTCTCGTTCGATGCTGCGGCGGACTGCCGCAAAGTCTCGGTTTTGCTCATAGCTGATGCCCTTTTTCTGGATGCCGGCGGCGGTGTAGGTCTTGCCCAGGTCGCTGCCTTTCATGGTCACGCCGTCCAGCCGGTACGACAGGCCGGACAGCTTCGCGCCTTGAAGCTGTGCCACCGGCACCAGCTCAACGCCTGCCGCCTCTAGGCGCTCTTGATAGGTGGTGAAGTCGGGGCAGTCCTTGGCCGCTGCATCGGCCAACTGCTGGAGCTGCTGGCGGGCGCTGGGCTGGCCGGTGCGGATTGCGCCCTCGATCTCGCCCTTGGTGGGGGCGCGGCGCTCGGCCTCGGCGCTGGGGGCTACCCGTTGCAGGCGGAAATCCCGCTCAATCTCTCGCATGATCGTTTCCTGCCGCTTGTAGTCCTGGCCATCGCTGACGACTTCGCCGCCGTGGGTGATTCGGTTGGCCAGAATGTGGATGTGCTCATGCTCGGTGTCGGTGTGCCGGGTCATCACAAACTGGTTATCTGTAAAGCCCATGCCGCGCAAATAACGCTGCCCAATGGCCTGCCATTGCTCGTCTGTGAGCTTTTCGCCGTGTGCGGCGGACAGCGAAACGTGCAAAACCGCCTTGCCCAAATTCGGGCGAAGCTTGCGAATTTCGCCAAATTCGGCGGCAAGTTCGCGCGGATTTTGCCCGGCCATGTTCGTGGAAATGATGCGCCCCTTCTCTTTGTTGAGGTCGTATTCAGCCGCTCCACGGAAGCCCCGCCCCTTGACCAGCTTGGCAATCATTCGCGCCCCCCTGCCCCAATCAGGGCCAGCCGCAGCCGGGAAACTTCACCGGCCAGCCGCTGCAAAAGCGCATCATTTACGGCCACGTTCTGGCCGATATTCGCGGCGTGCGCCAACTGGTTGAGGTTGCCGGACAACCTCGCCAGCTCGGCGTACTGCTCGCGGTTGATGGGCGGCACGGGCGGCGAAGGCAGGCGGCGCGATAGCGCAGCCTCCCGCAGCCACTGCGCCGGGGTCATGCCCATTTGCTCGGCCTTGGCGCGTAGGTCGGCGTATTCGCCAGCCGACACGCGAACGCCAATGGTCGAGACGCGCACGGCGGCGGGGTCGCCCTTGGGGCGGCCACCTCGCCCACGGCGCGGGGGTGTTTCTGCCGTCATGAATGAGCCTCCAGCGAATGAGTGCGGCAGGCGGCAAAGAGCGCAGCGACTGCCGCCGGGGTGCAGGGGCGCAGCCCATGCCAAGCCGTTTGAGCGAAGCGAAAACATGGCTTGCTTCTAACCCGATATGCCGCGCCACCTACCATCATACGCCAGTCGATGCAGGGGGCAAAACGGCGGGGGCAGGCTCTGCGGCTTCAGCCAGCAGATCAGCCTGTCCAGCAAGGGCAGCCGGGGCCGTGCGCTCGCGCTTCGGCTTCGGATGGCCTGCCTTGCGTAGCGCCTTGGCCAGCTCGCCCATGCCCGCCCAAATCTTGGCGGCATGGTCGGCGGTCAAGGTGTCGGCGGCGCGGATGGATTCGGCCAGGTCTGCCAGCGTGCGGGGGGCATCGCCCACCTTCCACTGCTGGCGGCTGGCCTGCGCCTTGGCTTGCTTCGCAGCGAACCACTCCACCAGCTCGGCGCGTTCAGCCTCGGTCAGCCCCTCCAATCCATCGGATGGCAAGCTATCCGCCCAGCGGTTGAAACTGGCGACAACCTTCTGATGGCTGCGTTTGGTGGCCGGGTCATAGGTCGAGCGGATGCACTGGATTTTTTTACCCTGTTCACGGAATTGCACGGCGGATACCTTTCTATCTGTCTGGTGGATGTTTTATTATCCGTTGCGATGATTGAATTATATCCGCTGCGCGGATAAATTACAATCCTTTGCTGTGATATTTTTCTATCCTTTGCGCGGATACAATAGGCACAGACTAACGGATAAAATGCAGGCGGTCTATCGGGGCGCGGTCTTTGGGCTGCCCGTAGGGCTGCCCCCTTTCCCCACTGCCCCGCAGGGGCTGGGGGCGGTGTGTCAGATGGGGGCCGTTCCCCCCCCTTTGGGGGGCTAGATATGGCTGTTTTGCCTCCGGCTTCGCTTCGCTCACCCGGTTATCCACAGCCCTGCCCTGGTAGAAGAAAAGGTAGAAGAAAGGTAGAAGCGAAAAACAACCCTTTTTTCCTTTGTAAATCAATGGCTTGCAAAGGGGGGGCGCGACGCAACCCCGATAAAGCGCGACGCAACCCCGATAAAGCGCGACGCAACCCCGATGCAGGCGCGACGCAACCCCGATAAAGCGCGATACAAAAAGCCCGCACTAGGCGGGCTTGGTGGTAATTCGCTGCGCTGGTCAGTGGAACGGGATGCCGCTGTACTCCATCCAGATCACCAATGGCCATTCTTCGCCCTGCTCCGGCTCGATGGCGACGGTATCGAAACGCCCGCCCGAGTAGATCAGGCAACGCTTGCCAATCAGCCTGCCCGCGTCTTGGTAGCCGTGTCTTGCCAGCGTCCCGGCACGCCCCATCAGCAGAAATGGCCTGTTTGGGTCTGGGTTGTCTGGATCGCCAATCACTCGTTAGATGCCAGATTTGGCGTTGCGTATGCTCACAGAAAATCGATAGCCGCAAGACTGTTTTTGGCAACTCATAGCCACTACAATTTCTCCTTCATACCGTAGAGGAGATTGCGCGTGAAGAACTGGATATTTCTGGCTGTTGCAATCTTTGGCGAGGTCATCGCAACTTCCGCACTGAAGTCTAGCCATGGATTCACTAGGTTAGTTCCTTCCGTTGTAGTTGTGGCTGGCTACGGGCTTGCGTTCTATTTCTTGTCTCTCGCGGTCAAGTCCATTCCGGTCGGTATTGCTTACGCTGTATGGGCTGGGCTTGGCATCGTGCTTGTGGCAGCTATTGCTTGGATTTTCCATGGCCAAAAACTAGACTTCTGGGCGTTCATTGGCATGGGACTTATTGTCAGTGGCGTCGCCGTTCTAAACCTGCTATCCAAGGTCAGCGCACATTGACCGGGTTGGCATCTAACAATTCATTCAAGCCGACGCCGCTTCGCGGCGCGGCTTAATTCAGGCGGTCTAGGTTGCCAATGTCGGCGGCAACCTCAACGCCTTGCACATGCATCACGTCTGGCTGCCCAGCCTCGCCAATCCACGCACGGACAATCATCCCTTCGACTGTCGGCGGCGTTTCCCAGTCATTCAGCATCACCGCCTCCCAGCTTCGTCCATACGGCCTGTTCTTTGCCTCTGGTGCTTTTTTCAATGCGACCTCCAGCAATGATTCCCAGCCGCTCCAATTCGCGCATGGCCTTCTCCAGCGCATCCCGGAAGTCCCGCATCCTCCCCGCCGACTGCGCCCGCCCCTTGAGGTATTCCAGGCTGAACCGCTGCACAACTTCGGCAGACGTGGCCACCAACCTTTGCAGGCTCTTGGCCATGTCCTGATTGCGCCCGAACTCGCGCCGCTTCTCCCAGTCGATCAGGGCAAATTCCCGATTGCCGTACATGGCGTGCCACCGGGGATCTATCGTCAGCGTGTACTCCTCGCTGGCCTCGTCGTAGTCGAAGCCTGCAATCAGGTGCAGCGTGCGGGTTTTGCCAATGGACAGCTTGGGCTTGCCATCCGCCTTCGTGACCTCGATCACCAGCATGGCAAAGGAAAGCGCCTTCATCGTGCGGTGCAGCCACTTGTATTCGTAATTCCCGGTTTGGCGTCCGATTTCCCGGAGGAAGGCAGCGCGGTTGATGACAACCGGCGTTCCCAGCGGCTGGCGCTGGGCTTCCTTCATGCACTGCATCCACACGTCCGCCTGTGCTTCGTCCAGTTGCTCGCCCCAGAACCGGATTTCCGCATCGCCACGGCTCTGCAAAACGGTGTCCTGGTGCATCCGCTTGCGCCCACGCGCCACCGGCGCAAACAGGCTTGACCTGGCTATGTGGTTCGGCATCGCCCGCATGAATTCATCCATGCCTGGCAGGAACATTTGCCGGGGTGTTTCTGCGGCCTTCTGCTCGGCCTGCGCTGCCACTTCGGCGGCTTTTTGTTTGACCCACTCCAGCGGGTCGCGCTTGCTCTTGGTATCCTCAATATCAGCCATTTTGGCCTCCTACATAGGTCATTTTGGTTAGGCGCTGGCCGGGGGGTCTAGCCCCTGCCTGCGCCGCTTTTCATGCTACACCGACACACGCCCCCCACGCCCTGCGGGCTGGGGGAAAGATCAACGCCCAAGGCTGGGGCCACGGTCGCGCTTCGCTTGCCGTGCCTGCTCGGCCTGCTGCTGGCGCTCTGCGGCCACCTCGGGCGCGTTCCATGCCTTTTCTGCCGTCCTGCGGGCGTAGTCCTCAACGTGGCCAGCCTTGCGGCTCTCCACCTGCGGCGAGTGCTTGGCGATAGCTCCGGCGATGCCATCCGCGCTGAACCGGCCAGACTTGGCCATGTCGGTGGCAATCATCCAATCCAGCCGCGAGAAGTCGGCGGTCTTGCCGTAACGCTGCATCAGGCGCTGTGCCTGCTTGCGGTATTCGTGGCCGGGGTCGGTCGTCCAGCCGTAACCGGGCGACTTGTAGCCCTCCAAAGCCTCTAGGCGGCTCTGACGCTCTTTTTGAGCCTCTACCCTATCCACCCCCTGCCGGATGCGTTCTAGGTGCTCTGGCGCGGCTGTAGCGGCCTTTCCGGGGCATTCGTGCGCCAGTACGTAGGGCTGGCGGCCTTCCCGGGCGTGCTGTGGCTTCTGGTTGGTGAAGCCTGCCAAGCGGCCATAGTGGCGGCTGTCGGCGCTGTTGGGGTCGCCGCCGTAGTGCTTGGCCAGCCCTTGGGCGGCAATGCGCCGTTCCTCGGGGGATAGCGGTTTATCCGATAGTTTCACCC
>NZ_JBUZRB010000021.1:0-4863 GCF_055407105.1 Pseudomonas sp. C321
CAAATTGCTTGGGTGTTATATGGTCAAGCCTCACGGGCAATTAGTATTGGTTAGCTCAACGCCTCACAGCGCTTACACACCCAACCTATCAACGTCGTAGTCTTCGACGGCCCTTCAGGGAACTCAAGGTTCCAGTGAGATCTCATCTTGAGGCTAGTTTCCCGCTTAGATGCTTTCAGCGGTTATCTATTCCGAACATAGCTACCCGGCAATGCCACTGGCGTGACAACCGGAACACCAGAGGTTCGTCCACTCCGGTCCTCTCGTACTAGGAGCAGCCCCTCTCAAATCTCAAACGTCCACGGCAGATAGGGACCGAACTGTCTCACGACGTTCTAAACCCAGCTCGCGTACCACTTTAAATGGCGAACAGCCATACCCTTGGGACCGGCTTCAGCCCCAGGATGTGATGAGCCGACATCGAGGTGCCAAACACCGCCGTCGATATGAACTCTTGGGCGGTATCAGCCTGTTATCCCCGGAGTACCTTTTATCCGTTGAGCGATGGCCCTTCCATACAGAACCACCGGATCACTAAGACCTACTTTCGTACCTGCTCGACGTGTCTGTCTCGCAGTCAAGCGCGCTTTTGCCTTTATACTCTACGACCGATTTCCGACCGGTCTGAGCGCACCTTCGTACTCCTCCGTTACTCTTTAGGAGGAGACCGCCCCAGTCAAACTACCCACCATACACTGTCCTCGATCCGGATAACGGACCTGAGTTAGAACCTCAAAGTTGCCAGGGTGGTATTTCAAGGTTGGCTCCACGCGAACTGGCGTCCACGCTTCAAAGCCTCCCACCTATCCTACACAAGCAAATTCAAAGTCCAGTGCAAAGCTATAGTAAAGGTTCACGGGGTCTTTCCGTCTAGCCGCGGATACACTGCATCTTCACAGCGATTTCAATTTCACTGAGTCTCGGGTGGAGACAGCGCCGCCATCGTTACGCCATTCGTGCAGGTCGGAACTTACCCGACAAGGAATTTCGCTACCTTAGGACCGTTATAGTTACGGCCGCCGTTTACCGGGGCTTCGATCAAGAGCTTCGCGTTAGCTAACCCCATCAATTAACCTTCCGGCACCGGGCAGGCGTCACACCCTATACGTCCACTTTCGTGTTTGCAGAGTGCTGTGTTTTTAATAAACAGTCGCAGCGGCCTGGTATCTTCGACCGGCATGAGCTTACGGAGCAAGTCCTTCACCCTCACCGGCGCACCTTCTCCCGAAGTTACGGTGCCATTTTGCCTAGTTCCTTCACCCGAGTTCTCTCAAGCGCCTTGGTATTCTCTACCCAACCACCTGTGTCGGTTTGGGGTACGGTTCCTGGTTACCTGAAGCTTAGAAGCTTTTCTTGGAAGCATGGCATCAACCACTTCGTCGTCTAAAAGACAACTCGTCATCAGCTCTCGGCCTTAGAATCCCGGATTTACCTAAGATTCCAGCCTACCACCTTAAACTTGGACTACCAACGCCAAGCTGGCCTAGCCTTCTCCGTCCCTCCATCGCAATAACCAGAAGTACAGGAATATTAACCTGTTTTCCATCGACTACGCTTTTCAGCCTCGCCTTAGGGACCGACTAACCCTGCGTCGATTAACGTTGCGCAGGAAACCTTGGTCTTTCGGCGTGGGTGTTTTTCACACCCATTATCGTTACTCATGTCAGCATTCGCACTTCTGATACCTCCAGCAAGCTTCTCAACTCACCTTCACAGGCTTACAGAACGCTCCTCTACCGCATCACCTAAGTGATACCCGTAGCTTCGGTGTATGGTTTGAGCCCCGTTACATCTTCCGCGCAGGCCGACTCGACTAGTGAGCTATTACGCTTTCTTTAAAGGGTGGCTGCTTCTAAGCCAACCTCCTAGCTGTCTAAGCCTTCCCACATCGTTTCCCACTTAACCATAACTTTGGGACCTTAGCTGACGGTCTGGGTTGTTTCCCTTTTCACGACGGACGTTAGCACCCGCCGTGTGTCTCCCATGCTCGGCACTTGTAGGTATTCGGAGTTTGCATCGGTTTGGTAAATCGGGATGATCCCCTAGCCGAAACAGTGCTCTACCCCCTACAGTGATACATGAGGCGCTACCTAAATAGCTTTCGAGGAGAACCAGCTATCTCCGAGCTTGATTAGCCTTTCACTCCGATCCACAGGTCATCCGCTAACTTTTCAACGGTAGTCGGTTCGGTCCTCCAGTTAGTGTTACCCAACCTTCAACCTGCCCATGGATAGATCGCCCGGTTTCGGGTCTATTCCCAGCGACTAGACGCCCTATTAAGACTCGCTTTCGCTACGCCTCCCCTATTCGGTTAAGCTCGCCACTGAAAATAAGTCGCTGACCCATTATACAAAAGGTACGCAGTCACCCAACAAAGTGGGCTCCCACTGCTTGTACGCATACGGTTTCAGGATCTATTTCACTCCCCTCTCCGGGGTTCTTTTCGCCTTTCCCTCACGGTACTAGTTCACTATCGGTCAGTCAGTAGTATTTAGCCTTGGAGGATGGTCCCCCCATATTCAGACAAAGTTTCTCGTGCTCCGTCCTACTCGATTTCATGACTAAGAGATTTTCGCGTACAGGGCTATCACCCACTATGGCCGCACTTTCCAGAGCGTTCCGCTAATCTCAAAGCCACTTAAGGGCTAGTCCCCGTTCGCTCGCCACTACTAAGGGAATCTCGGTTGATTTCTTTTCCTCAGGGTACTTAGATGTTTCAGTTCCCCTGGTTCGCTCCATACACCTATGTATTCAGTGTAAGGTAACCATCTTATGATGGCTGGGTTCCCCCATTCAGACATCTCCGGATCAAAGTCTGTTTGCCGACTCCCCGAAGCTTTTCGCAGGCTACCACGTCTTTCATCGCCTCTGACTGCCAAGGCATCCACCGTATGCGCTTCTTCACTTGACCATATAACCCCAAGCAATCTGGTTATACTGTGAAGACGACATTCGCCGAAAATTCGCAATTTAACTCACAAATTTTACCTTAGCCTGTAACAACACCAGTGAAAGTGTTGCCCAGTCTAACTTTCTATTACATACCCAAATTTTTAAAGAACGATCTAATCAAAGACTAGAAATCAACATTCACCATCATCACAATGGAATGCTCATTTCTAAGCTTTACATGACAGAAGCAGTAGTGGTGGAGCCAAACGGGATCGAACCGTTGACCTCCTGCGTGCAAGGCAGGCGCTCTCCCAGCTGAGCTATGGCCCCGTATTTCTACAGGCGTTTCCCACACAAAATTGGTGGGTCTGGGCAGATTCGAACTGCCGACCTCACCCTTATCAGGGGTGCGCTCTAACCAACTGAGCTACAGACCCAATTTCGGGCTGCTTCTAAATCGTCTTCTTCAATGAATCAAGCAATTCGTGTGGGAACTTATGGAGCAGCTGATGTCGTCGATTAAGGAGGTGATCCAGCCGCAGGTTCCCCTACGGCTACCTTGTTACGACTTCACCCCAGTCATGAATCACACCGTGGTAACCGTCCTCCCGAAGGTTAGACTAGCTACTTCTGGTGCAACCCACTCCCATGGTGTGACGGGCGGTGTGTACAAGGCCCGGGAACGTATTCACCGCGACATTCTGATTCGCGATTACTAGCGATTCCGACTTCACGCAGTCGAGTTGCAGACTGCGATCCGGACTACGATCGGTTTTCTGGGATTAGCTCCACCTCGCGGCTTGGCAACCCTCTGTACCGACCATTGTAGCACGTGTGTAGCCCAGGCCGTAAGGGCCATGATGACTTGACGTCATCCCCACCTTCCTCCGGTTTGTCACCGGCAGTCTCCTTAGAGTGCCCACCATTACGTGCTGGTAACTAAGGACAAGGGTTGCGCTCGTTACGGGACTTAACCCAACATCTCACGACACGAGCTGACGACAGCCATGCAGCACCTGTCTCAATGTTCCCGAAGGCACCAATCTATCTCTAGAAAGTTCATTGGATGTCAAGGCCTGGTAAGGTTCTTCGCGTTGCTTCGAATTAAACCACATGCTCCACCGCTTGTGCGGGCCCCCGTCAATTCATTTGAGTTTTAACCTTGCGGCCGTACTCCCCAGGCGGTCAACTTAATGCGTTAGCTGCGCCACTAAGAGCTCAAGGCTCCCAACGGCTAGTTGACATCGTTTACGGCGTGGACTACCAGGGTATCTAATCCTGTTTGCTCCCCACGCTTTCGCACCTCAGTGTCAGTATTAGTCCAGGTGGTCGCCTTCGCCACTGGTGTTCCTTCCTATATCTACGCATTTCACCGCTACACAGGAAATTCCACCACCCTCTACCATACTCTAGCCTGTCAGTTTTGAATGCAGTTCCCAGGTTGAGCCCGGGGATTTCACATCCAACTTAACAAACCACCTACGCGCGCTTTACGCCCAGTAATTCCGATTAACGCTTGCACCCTCTGTATTACCGCGGCTGCTGGCACAGAGTTAGCCGGTGCTTATTCTGTCGGTAACGTCAAGACAATCACGTATTAGGTAACTGCCCTTCCTCCCAACTTAAAGTGCTTTACAATCCGAAGACCTTCTTCACACACGCGGCATGGCTGGATCAGGCTTTCGCCCATTGTCCAATATTCCCCACTGCTGCCTCCCGTAGGAGTCTGGACCGTGTCTCAGTTCCAGTGTGACTGATCATCCTCTCAGACCAGTTACGGATCGTCGCCTTGGTGAGCCATTACCCCACCAACTAGCTAATCCGACCTAGGCTCATCTGATAGCGCAAGGCCCGAAGGTCCCCTGCTTTCTCCCGTAGGACGTATGCGGTATTAGCGTCCGTTTCCGAACGTTATCCCCCACTACCAGGCAGATTCCTAGGCATTACTCACCCGTCCGCCGCTCTCAAGAG
>NZ_JBUZRB010000022.1:0-3122 GCF_055407105.1 Pseudomonas sp. C321
CGCGATATTCCTAGGTCAAGGGCCGCGACCCCGGCTCGTCGTGACGCGCTTCACCGTCGCGGCGAACGGAGTCCCGGGCGCAGCGGACCCTTGACCTGTCACCGACGAAATCACCCTTTGGCAATTCCCTGGGCCCGAATGGGCCCGGGGGATGCCACCCGGCGAGGGTGCTCTTGCTGTGAGGGGTGTTGTTACACCCCCACTTTACCGAAGACTTCTTCGGTTTTTTGCCATCGGAGTGGAGTCGGAAAGTTCGCCCGTTATGTTCCTCGTCGTGATGCCAGCATTGGGTGTCACCACTGAGGAGTTGGGCGTGAAGATTTCAATCGAGCTGGACCGCAAGGATGTTTTAGCTTTGGTCACTGTTTTTCTGCTGATGCTCCCGGATTCCGGGGCTTTGCGCGGATTTGAGGCGGGCGGATCTCTGCTTTACTTGATACATAGAAACAATGTGTCGGCAGGTGCTATGCTCGGCCACATGGAAAAGGGGGCCGAAAATGGCGCATAAAAAAACCCCTGTGAACTCTACCAACTTGGCGGGAGGGGAGTTCACAGGGGCTGACGAAGCTAGGCTTCTGGGCGAAAGGATAGCACGCTACGGCGTTGCTCACGCAAGGTCTCAGGCGATGCTTAGGCATCTACGAGAGGCTCCTTCCCAGGCGACCATCAAAGCTGCTACTGGCCTTGCCAGTTGCGGTAATTACCTGCACTTCCGCGAGTACTTCACCGTGGGCAAGGTACGACTGCACAGTGCGACGTTCTGCAAGCAGCACTTGGTTTGTCCTTTGTGTGCTATTCGCCGCGGCGCTAAGGCTCTTGGGGCTTACCTGAGCCGCTGGCAGGTTATCCAGACAGAGCGTCCGGATCTACGCCCATACCTCCTGACCCTGACCGTTAGAAACGGCCCTGATCTTGCCGAGCGGCAAGCTCACCTCAGCCACTCCCTCAAACGTCTAATGCACCATCGCCGAGACTTCAACGCAGGTACTCGCGGCGCGCCCTGGACTGAGCTTTGCAGAGCCGAGGGGGCTGTTTACACCCTTGAGCTGACCAACAAGGGCAAGGGCTGGCATCCGCATTGCCACATGATCATTTTGGCTACCTCTCAGCCATCACAAACTGACCTCAGCGCCGAGTGGCACAAGATCACTGGCGACAGCATGGTCGTGGATTGCAGGCCCATCCTGGGCGATCCCGTGGAAGGCTTCATGGAGGTGTTTAAGTACGCGGTGAAGTTCTCCGACTTGACCCTGGCTGACAACTGGCACGCGGCGCAGATCCTCAAGGGTAAGCGCCTGCTGAACAGCTTCGGCTCTTTCCGTGGCGTCGATATTCCAGACTCACTGCTTGATGAGCCTCTCGATGGGCTCCCGTATTTGGATCGGTTCTATCGCTACCTGGACGATTCCTATCAGCCGGCAAGCATTCGAGACTGACCCGGTCCTATGGCTCACCTATTGCCGCTGCAATAGGCGAAACAATAGGTCGAGCAATAGCACAGCCAAGAGCCAAAACCATAGAAACCAACAGCAAAGTGCCGTCACCCCTACGGTGTTCCGTGGCCGCCCCTGCGGGACGACCAAACCTCCCGGGGGAGCGCCCCGGAAGGTCTTTAGGGTTCTGAATCGCTGCGCGATTCGCCACCCTCTTTCCTCCCCTGCGCCCTGGACGGGCTTGTCTCGAAAATTCACCCGCGTGCGCGCCCGGCAAAGCCGGACCACCCCGCTTTCTGAGACTTCGCGACGCATCGATGCGGGACTTCGTCCCTCCCTCTGCTGCTCTGGCTCGAAACCAGGGTGGTCCGGTTTCACCTGACGCGCACGCAAGCGGTGCGGCCTGATGCTTCGCACCCTGGTTTCGCCCTGGACGGGCTGCACCATGGCAGAACGGAAAAAATCGGCCTGGGGGCCATTTTTCCTCACCACCCTCGTGGGCTCGGGTGGCGTCTGTCTGGCTGTTCCCGTCGTCTTCGACGCCGGTTTATCAGAGCGGCTTGTGGCCGCTCTGGAGGCAGCTTTCAGCTGCCCAAAGCAGGCTGCGCTACCATGCGATTTTCGCCTGGGAGCAGCCCAATGCAGCGTCTAGCAAAACCCTCTGATTACGTTCTGCAGGACATCCTCGGCAGATCGCAGTACGTGCTGCCCTGGGAGGACAAGCTTTGTCCTGGGAATCCCACAGACGACCCTGATGCTGGTTCGATTGAGTACAACGAGCATGCCATTGAGAGGGCCCATAACGGCGGTATGGCCATCGCAACCGATCCGGTAGCCGACGCAGTGAATGCGGCACTAAAAACGCCTGGAGAGGCTTACAGGACCCTTTCGCGGGATCTGGCGGCCTCATACCTGGGTGATTATCAATTTCTTATGAGCGACCTAGAGCTCTGGGACGAAGAAACCAAAGCGATCCGCGTTCTCCTGGTCTTTTCCAACCAGGATCTACACAAGCTATCTGCGCGCCAGGTTATGGACCTTCGCGCTCGAGCTGCACAGGTCTGACGCGCTGCGCTTGTCTCCTCGATCAGTGCACGGGAACAAGTACCCGTGCCCCGATCGAGGCTCTTAATTGCCTATTTTTGATGATCCAAACACACCTGTATGCTTCTTCCCGAAGGTGTCTGTAAGGATTCTGCAAGATATTTTAAATACGTTTTAAAAACTCTCGCAAAAAATACATAAGAAGTCTGTTGCTTATTTTTTAGTGGCATATAGAATCGCCAAAAAAATCGCGCAAGCATCATTTTGGGGTGTCATATGTCCAAGGCAGTAAGCAGCATCGCATCGGAAGTAAATGAATTACTTCGTAAAAATGGAAATGAGTTCATGACTCTAAAGTGGGCTCAGTTTTACAAAATATGCGACAGAGAACGTCTCGCCGATGTGGTTATGGAAAACATCGCAAAACAGCTCAAAAAAAATGACCTGCATATCATCTACGGCAACAACGTCATTGTCGTTCGTGACTTTTGCTGGAGCCCTGTAGACATCTGATCCGCATACCAGCTGATGCGCTTGTGCGTAGGTCGCGATATTCCTAGGTCAAGGGCCGCGACCCCGGCTCGTCGTGACGCGCTTCACCGTCGCGGCGAACGGAGTCCCGGGCGCAGCGGACCCTTGACCTGT
>NZ_JBUZRB010000023.1:0-2773 GCF_055407105.1 Pseudomonas sp. C321
AGTCACGACGAGCCGGGGTCGCGGCCCCTGACCTGAGGAATTTCAACGGTGGATGGACTGGCCTCGATCGGAGTACGGGAACCTGTTCCCGTATGGAGGTCGAGGGGACAAGCGCAGCGCGTCAGGCCTCGGCGGCCCTTGTTCGTAAAGCCATCACTTGCGTGGCTGACAAATGGCGAAGCTCAGAATTGGAAAAAACCAGGTCAGCCCTCAACCACCTGGTTTCTTCGTCCCACTGGGCCAAATTGTCTATGAGAAACCTATAACGACCTTGATAAGCCTCCGCAAGATCCTCAGCAAGGGCCCTGTAAGCCTCTCCAGGCGTTTTTAACGCCAAATACACTGCATCTAGCACGGGGTCTGGTTTCGTTGCTCTGCCGACTTCCTGCGCCTTTTTGATGGCATATGCGTTGTATTCCTCTGCGCCAGTTTCGGGATCATCTGCTGGATTACCTGGGCAAAGTTTGTCCTCCCATGGGAGGACATAGGAGGCGCGGCCCAGGATGAACTGCAGGACGTAATCCGAAGGTATGGCGAGACGCTGCATGAGGAATTTTCCTAGACGAAAATCGAATGATAGCGCAGAGGGCTTTGGGCAGCGAAAGCTGCTTCCAGAGCGGCCAAAAGCCGCTCTGATAAACCGGCGTCGAAGACGACGGAAACAGCCTGACAGACGCCACCCGAGCCCACGAGGGGGGTGAGGAAAAATGGCCCCCAGGCCGAATTTTTCCGTTCTGCCCTGGTGCAGCCCGTCCAGGGCGAAACCAGGGTGCGAAGCATCCGGCCGCACCGCTTGCGTGCGCGTCAGGTGAAACCGGACCAACCTGGTTTCGAGCCGAAGCAGCAGAGGGAGGGACGGAGTCCCGCGCCGATGCGTCGCGCAGTCTCAGAAAGCGGGTTGGTCCGGCTTTGCCGGGCGCGCACGCGGGTGAATTTTCGAGACAAGCCCGTCCAGGGCGCAGGGGAGGAAAGAGGGTGGCGGATCGCGCAGCGATTCAGAACCCTGAAGGCCTTCCGGGGCGCTCCCCCGGGAGGTTTGGGCGGCCCGGAGGGGCGGCCACGGAGCCCCGCAGGGGTGACGGCATTTTGCTGTTGGGTTCTATGTTTTTGGCTCTTGGCGGTTGTATTGCAGGTCCTATTGTTGGGCCTATTGCCGCAGCAATAGGTGAGCCATAGGAGCGGCAATTTCAGGGAGTGAGGCAGGCAGGCGCTACGCTGTCGCCTGCCCTCACTCCCTGATGCTCGCCGGCTGGTATGAATCGCCCAGGTAGCGATAGAACCTATCCAGGTACGGAAGCCCGTCGAGCGGCTCATCGAGCAGCGAGTCGGGAATCTCAACGCCACGGAACAAGCCGAAGCTGTTCAGCAGGCGCTTGCCCTTGAGGATCTGCGCCGCGTGCCAGTTGTCAGCCAAGGTCAGATCGGAGAATTTCACGGCGTACTTGAACACCTCCATGAAACCCTCAACGGGATCGCCCAGGATGGGCCTGCAATCCACGACCATGCTGTCACCGGTGATCTTGTGCCACTCGGTGCTGAGGTCGGTTTGGGAGGGCTGTGATGTGGCCAGAATGATCATGTGACAATGCGGGTGCCAGCCATTGCCCTTGTTGGTCAGCTCGAGGGTGTAGACGGCCCCCTCGGCTTTGCAAAGCTCTGTCCAGGGAGCGCCACGAGTACCGGCATTGAAGTAGCGACGACGATCCATCAAGCGACGTAGCGACTTCGCGAGGTGCGATTGACGCTCTTCAAGATCCGGCCCGTTTTTGACTGTTAGGGTCAGGAGATAGGGCCGCAGATCCGGGCGTTCCTCCTGGATCACCTGCCAGCGGGTCAAGTAAGCCCCAAGAGCCTTGGCACCGCGGCGAATGCCGCACAACGGACAGACCAGGTGCTGCTTGCAGAACGTCGCGCTATGCAGCCGTACCTTGCCCACGGTGAAGTACTCCCGGAAATGCAGGTAATTACCACAGCTGGCAAGGCTAGCGGCAGTCTTGATGGTCGCTTCGGACGGGGTCTTTCGGAGATGTTCTAGCATCGCCTGAGACCTTGTGTGAGCCACGCCGTAGCGTGTTATTCTCTCGTCCAGAAGCCTAGCTTCGTCAGCCCCTGTGAACTCCCCGCCTGCCAAGTTGGAAGAGTTCTCAGGGGTTTTTTTATGCGCCATTCATGGCCCCCTTATTCGTGGGGCCGAGCATAGCACCTGCTAACACATTGTTTCTATGTATCAAGTAAAGCAGGGACTCGCCAGCCTCAGAACCGCGCAAAGCCCCGGAATCCGGGAGCATCAGCAGAAAAACAGCGATCAGGGACAAAACATCCTTACGATCCAGCTCGATTGAAACCCTCATGCCCAGCTCCTCAGTGGTGATGGCAAATTTTCTCATCACGACCAGGAACATAACGGGCGAGGTTTGCGCCTCCACTCCAGAGCCAAAAAACGAAGGAGTCTTCGGTAAAGTGGGGGTGTAACAGCACCCCACAGGATCCGGGAGGGGGGTGAAGAACATTTCGCAATACTACCCAGAGCGCCAAAAGCAAAATCAACAGCACCCATGCTGGGGGCCTCCGCTCCCGGCCGGTGGCCAGGAACAGAGCGCCAGAGGGTGATTTGATCAGCGAAGGGTCAAGGGTTCGCTCCGCCCGGGACTCCGTTCGCCGCGACGGTGAAGCGAGTCACGACGAGCCGGGGTCGCGGCCCCTGACCTGAGGAATTTCAACGGTGGATGGACTGGCCTCGATCGGAGTACGGGAACCTGTTCCCGTATGGAGG
>NZ_JBUZRB010000024.1:0-2036 GCF_055407105.1 Pseudomonas sp. C321
GTAAGCGATCCACCGTGCCCACATTTAAATCCGCTAGTTGAAGCCTGAAGCTGTGCTCCCGATCTCTTTCAGGAGCCAGCAACCATGATGCGTCCCGACGCCAAAGTTGAAAAAGTGTACCTCTACCCTAAACCCGTGGACTTTCGAAAATCTATCGACGGCCTGTCTGCCCTCGTCGAATTGGATATCAAGGTCGCGGTGTTTGATCCCGTGCTGTTCGTTTTCCTGAATCGCCACCGTAATCGAGTGAAAATCCTCTATTGGGAGCGCAACGGCTTTTGCCTTTGGCTCAAGCGCCTGGAGTCCGAGCGCTTCAAAACATCGCCTGATCTCACCGACGAAGCCATTGTACTAACGGTTCAAGAATTGAATTGGCTGCTGGATGGTTTTGATCTATGGAGGAACCGTCCGCATCAAGTTTTAACTCCTCGATTCGTCGCCTGATCGGATATAATCCGGGCATGAATTTGATGCCCGACGACCTCCCTGATGATCCGGTTCTGCTCAAGCAAATGCTTGTGCAGATGCTCAGTGAGCGTCAGGTGGACAAGGGCCAGATCATTGACCTGAAAGAGCAGATCACGCTATTGCGTCAGCGCTTGTTCGGGCGCAAATCAGAACAAACAGTTGATCCGCAGACACCGCAGCTCGCACTCTTTAATGAGCCCGAAAGCCTCGTGGTTCCCACTGATGAGTCTGACGAAGAAGTTGTTGCCCCGACCCAGCGCCGTGGCAAACGCAAACCGCTGTCCGCCGATCTGCCGCGCATTGAAGTCATCCACGAACTGCCCGAGCACGAACTGACCTGCGCGTGTGGCTGCCGCAAACACAGCATCGGCGAAGAAACCAGTGAACAGCTGGAAATCGTGCCGATGCAGATCCGCGTGATCAAATACATCCGCAAGGTCTACGCGTGCCGTGGTTGTGAAACGGCACCGGTCACCGCCGACAAACCGGCTCATCTGATCGAAAAGAGCATGGCCAGCCCCAGCGTTTTAGCGATGTTGCTGACCACCAAATACGTCGACGGTTTGCCACTGTATCGGTTCGAAAAAGTACTTGGCCGACACGGCGTCGATATCCCCCGCCAAACCTTGGCGCGCTGGGTGATTCAGTGCGGCGAACACTTGCAGCCGTTGCTGAATTTGATGCGCGACCGGTTGCTGGAAAGTCCAGTTATCCACTGCGATGAAACACGGGTACAAGTGCTGAAGGAGCCGGATCGAGACCCGACCAGCCAGTCCTGGATGTGGGTCCAAGCCAGCGGCCCGCCTGCGCGCCCAGTTGTCCTGTTTGACTACACCACCAGCCGAGCGCAGGAGGTGCCGCTGCGCCTGCTTGCCGATTATCGCGGCTACCTGATGACCGACGATTACGCTGGCTATAACGCCTTGGGCGCGCAGCCAGGTGTCGAGCGTTTGGGCTGCTGGGCGCATGCGCGACGTAAGTTCGTCGATGCGCAAAAAGTGCAGCCCAAGGGTAAGACCGGGCGAGCCGACATGGGGCTGAATCTGATCAACAAACTGTATGGCATCGAGCGTGAACTCAAAGAGGTCACTGATGATCAGCGTTTTGTCGGTCGACAGGAAAAAAGCCTGCCGGTACTCGCAGAACTAAAAAGCTGGCTGGAGAAAACCCATCTCCAGGTGACAACGCAAAGTGCCTTGGGCAAGGCCGTCGGTTATCTGGCCAGCAACTGGAGCAAGCTTGAGCGTTACACCGAGGCCGGCTTCCTGCCCATTGATAACAATAGGGCAGAACGAGCAGTAAAACCCTTTGTGATCGGTCGTAAAAACTGGATGTTCAGCGACACGCCCAAGGGCGCCACTGCCAGTGCGCAGATCTATAGCCTGATCGAAACTGCCAAAGCCAACGGCCAGGAGCCCTATACGTGGCTGCGCCACGTACTTGAACGCCTACCGCAAGCTACTTCGGTAGAAGACTTCGAAGCCTTGCTGCCGTGGAACTGCTCGCCAGAGATGCCACGGTAACCATTAAGCCCATCGTTTGGTATGTGGGGTTTATGAGGCGCTTAC
>NZ_JBUZRB010000025.1:0-1995 GCF_055407105.1 Pseudomonas sp. C321
GCCAATGTTATCGGTGCTGGCATTCAGGTTTTCAATCTGGGTGCAGGACAGGCTGATTTTCTGCGACAACTCCGACATTGCCAGAATGGTTTTTTCCACCACTTTGCGACCGTCATCAGCTTGCTCACTGGCACCGCTGGCGTGTTGCGATGCATCGGCGGCGTTGCGGGCGATTTCCTGAGTGGCAGCACCCAGTTCGTTAATCGCAGCGGCCACACTGTTGGTGCGAGCGCTCTGTTCATCGGAACCGATAATCGACGCGTTGGATGATGCCATTACTCGCTGGGACAGATCATTCACTTGACGCGTCGCCGAGGAAACTTCGGAAATCGATGCGTGAATTCGCTCGACGAACTGGTTGAAGGCGCTGCCCAGTTCACCAAATTCGTCTTTGCTTTCTACGGCCAGGCGTCGGGTCAAATCACCCTCGCCCTGGGCGATATCCTGCATGGCGCGGCCCATGGTGGTCAGCGGGCGCATCAACACCTGGATCAGCAAGCTCAATAGAACGGCAATCGCCGTGACAGCGATGAACATAGCGATCAAGGCAGACGTACGGAATTTACCCAGCTGTGCGTAGGCTTTGTCTTTGTCGATCGACAGACCGATGTACCAGTCTGCATTCGGCAAGTCGCTGATCGGGGTAAACGACAGAATTCGATCCTGACCCTTGAGGAGCACATCCTGATTGCCCTTCTCGATGCGGACATTGGTACCTGGGTAGATGTCCTTGAGATTTTTCATCACATGGTCCTTGTCCGGGCTAGCGATGATCTGACCGTCGCCGCTAACCAAAAACGCATGACCGATACCGCCGAAATCCACCGAGTTAATGATCTTCACCAGGGTTTGCAGGCTCAAGTCACCAGCTACCACACCGAGCAGTTCACCGTGCTTCTTGACCGGCATGGCGATGGTAACGATCAAGCCACCCACACCGGCTATATCCATATAGGGCGGCGTGAGCATGGTCTTGTCCGCGGCGACCGCTTGCTTGTACCAGGAGCGCTGACGCGGATCGTAACCATCCGGCATTTTCTCGTCAGGACGCTGGGTGAAGACGCCATTGGTTTGGCCAACGTAGGTGTACTGGAAGTTCGACGTGAAAGCCGATTGATCGACCAACCCTGGCAGGTCGGCACTGCTGCCTTGATAGGCCATATTTTGCGCAAGCGTTTCCAGGACCAGCACCCGGCCACTGAGCCAGTTCTGCACGCTGCTGGCCGTCAGATCGCCTGACTGCTGGATGGACGACTCCAGGTTTTGTTTGATGGTGCTGCGTTGCAGATAGTCGTTGTACAGCGTGAATAACGCGAAGGCCAGAACCACAACGCCTGACGCGGCCAACAGAATTTTATGACTGAATTTGAGATTCATTTCATCGACTTCTTTTTGCCAAAAGTGAGTGAGCGTGCTGGATGCAACTTTCCATGTAACGGTATAGGCGGACTCTTCGACCACTCTATTTCGGTGCGCGCATGGCTCATTAGGCTTTCGGCCTCGTCCGGATAAAACTTAAGGATTTGTGAGACACATACTATTTTAATGTGAAAAACCGACCAATGGTAACGGCTCGGGATACTGACCAGGCCTTTGTCAATGCCATCTCTCGAGTGTGCAATACAGACGCTTTACAGCAACAACTACGGTTGGCTGCGCAGTTGATTGGACAATGCCGCAGATGCGGCCGACTTGACCTAGGACACCTTTGTCCCTCTGTTGCAGAAAACCGAGCGATTCTAACTGAAGGCACGTGAGCCTTTTTGCGCACGACTGCCAAGGAGTTGGTGATCGGCCACTGGCGTCGCAAAGAAATCGAGCGTGCCTACCTGGAATCCATCGCGCATTTACCCCAAGCACTGGCTCCAAGTGCCGAAGCTCAGAGAGGAGAACATATGGCAGGCGCTCGCTCATACTTTTCGAGCGCCCAAAACAAAACCCCATCTGCTTTCGCAAATGGGGTTTCGGAATTTAATCTTGACGATGACCTACTCT
>NZ_JBUZRB010000026.1:0-1922 GCF_055407105.1 Pseudomonas sp. C321
CGCACTGCCGATTTCAACACCTTTGTCATAGATGACGACGGTGCTGTTGGCTTCCGCTTGACCGCTGAGGGTTGGCTTGCTGTCGTCGGTGGTAGCGCCGGGTTTCAGGTTGCCCTGCACTTCACCCACGTCATCGTAGATCGACTCAATAGTCGGTTTGACCGGTGTAATAGTGTCGATGGTGAGATCAAAGCTGTCCGACGCCCCGCTGATATTTCCCGTCGCATCGATGGCCTTGACCGTCAGTGTATGGTCACCTTCAGCCAACGCCGTCGTCGGGGTAAATGTCCAGTTGCCTTTACCGTCAACCGGCACACTGCCGATTTCTACGCCCTTGTCGTAGATGACCACGGTATTGTTGGCTTCGGCTTTACCACTGATGGACGGATTAACGTCGTCAGTGCTGTCGCCCGATTTCAGATTGCCCTTTACCTCCCCGACATCGTCGAATACCGATTCAATACTAGGTTTGATGAGCAACGAAGCATTCACAGTGAAATCGAAGCTATCAGACGCCACACTTGTATTACCCGCAACGTCGACGGCCTTGACCGTCAGCGTATGCCCACCACCCGCCAGAGCTGTTGTCGGGATGAATGTCCAGTTGCCTTTACCGTCAACCGGCGCACGGCCGATTTCAACGCCCTTGTCATAGATGACGACGGAGCTGTTGGCTTCCGCTTTACCGCTAAGGGTCGGCTGGGTGTCGTCAGTGATTTCGCCTGGTTTCAGGTTGCCCTGTACATCGCCTTGATCGTCGTAGACCGATTCAATCGTCGGTTTGACCGGTGCAATGGTGTCGACCGTTACTACGTAGGCATCGGACGGCGCGCTGACGTTGCCGGCCTTGTCTTCGTTGGTCACGGTGAAGCTGTGCTCGCCGTTGTTCAGCGGGCTTGGGGTGAAACTCCAGTTGCCCTTGCCATCCACTTCAACACTGCCCAACAGGCTGTCGTTGTCATAGATATGCACGGTGCTGCCCGGTTCGCCATTGCCCGACAAAGTCGGGGTGGTGTCATCGGTGCTGCCACCGTTGGCAATCGGACCCTGGATCTCGCCGACGTCGTCGAACACTTCGCCAATGACTACTTTACCTGGCGCCGCAGTATCGACGGTCAGGTCAAACACAGAGGTCGGGGCACTTTCGCCACCGACTGTGGTGACCACGGTTGCGGTGAGGCTGTGCTCGCCTTCTGCCAAGGCTTGAGTCGGCGTGAAGCTCCACTCGCCTTTGCCATTGGACTGGGCCGAACCCAGCAATACCTTGCCGTCGTAGATGTTGACGGTGGAGTTGGCTGTCGCCTTGCCATGCAAAGTCGGCTTGGTGTCGTCAGTGACGTCGCCATTGCCGAGGTTGCCTTGTTTGCTGCCGACGTCATCCGTCACGCGAATGATCACGATATCCAGATCATCGGTGTTGACCGTGAAGTCGATCGGCACGCTCTGCTCGCCCAGGTTGCCGGCTTTGTCTACGACCGCCGTGCTCAGACTGTGGCTACCCTCGGCCAGAGGTGTACCTGGGGTGAAGCTCCAAACACCCTCGCCATCAACCGGCACACGGCCGATCTCAACGCCTTGGTCATAAATGATCACGGTGCTGTTGGCTTCAGCTTTGCCACTGAAGGTCGGGGTGTTGTCGTCGGTGGTGTCGCCGCTGACAATTGGACCCTGAATCGCGCCCACGTCATCGCTCAGCTCAGCCGTGGCTTTGCCTGGGGCGACAGTGTCGATGGTGATTGGGTAACCGCCGGTGCTCGGACTGGTGTTACCAGCACTGTTGGTCGCGGTCGCGGTGATAGTGTGCAAGCCGTCTTTCAGGTCTGCATCTGGCGTGAAGCTCCAGTTGCCTTTGGCGTCTGCATCGACCGTGCCCAGCAACTTGCCGTTGCTGTAGATCGACACCGTAGTACCCGCTTCGGCAG
>NZ_JBUZRB010000027.1:0-1419 GCF_055407105.1 Pseudomonas sp. C321
GGCTCTTCGCATTTAAGGGTGTAGCTGATTTCTAAACCCTCCTGACTTCAGCAAGCACCTGGCTATGTAATTGGTTAAATTTCTAAAGCCCAAGGCGGTACCTCGTAAGTGCTCAAGTCGCCCGTTGATAGCTTCTGTTGGACCGTTGCTGGTTCCTGGCCGGTCGAAGTAGGCAAGGATGCTCTCAGCGTATTTTTTCAGCGTTTCCCCCAAGCCTTTCACCTCGATGAGCGCTTTGGGCAAGTCGCTGGCTGTAATGATATTTATGACCTCTTCCATGAGTTTTTTACCACGTTTTCGATCCGGCTCGTTGTAGGCGCTGACCACCCGTTGGTACATGCTCCAGGTGCAATCCACTTCGAGGTGGTGCTCATCTGCAAACAGCTGGAACAGTTGCTTTTTGTTGGCGTCAGACAGGTAGCTGATCCGAGTCAGTAGCGTTCGACGGCTTTTGTAGAGCGGGTCATTTTTACGCCCTCTGCGGCCCAGGATGTCGTGTTGCACACGCCGGCGGCATTCATCCAGCATGTTGCTTGCCCAGCGCACGACATGGAAAGGATCCAGCACGGTTTGGGCTTGAGGCAGGGCTTCTTGCGCTGCAGATTTAAACCCCGTAAAACCGTCCATGGCAATGCTTTCGATCTGGTCACGCCACGATTTGGGGCGACTCTGTAGCCATTGCTTAAAGGCTTGTTTGGAGCGGCCTTCCAGCACATCGAGCAAGCGGGCCGGCCCGTTTTTGTTACGCACGGGCGTAAGGTCAACCACGATGGTGACGTACTTGTCACCACAGCGTGTATGTCGCCAAACATGCTCATCCACGCCCAGCACGGTCACACCGTCAAAACGTGTCGAGTCATTAAAAAGCAGGCGCCGTCCTTCGTTGATAATGGCATTATTAGCGGTGTGCCATGCAACATCAAGCTGGCTCGCAACACGAGATACCGACAGATGATCCAGCACGATGGCAGCTAATGCCCAGCGTATCGCCCCATATGAAAGCTTTGAACGTGGAGGTGCTGCACTGTTTGTATCTTCATGCCAGAAACAGCCGCAAGCACAACGCCAGCGACGGATACGCAGCAGCAATCTGGTTGGTCGTTGTCCGTAAGGTGTGTGAGCAAGATGCCTATCGACAGTACCGCGTGAAACACCAGCAGCCCCGCACTTGGGGCATGGCTCGGGTGCTTTGGTTAAACGACATTCGATGACGGCGCGCTCTGCACAAAGATGTTGTCCAGTGGCAGTCAGGCCGAGGTTATTCAGTTGGCAAAAGCTGGAAAGATCAGGGCTAGAAAAGGTAAGATTGTTCACGTCGGGGGCTTAGTTTTTGTTGGTGTGAGAGCTTACATTTTCTAAGATCCTCGACTCCTTTTCCAGCCGGTCAGATTTTTTCTACACCCTTAAATGCGAAGAGCC
>NZ_JBUZRB010000028.1:0-1356 GCF_055407105.1 Pseudomonas sp. C321
GATACGCCGGTCAACGATGTTTACAACAATGGCAGCACCGTCACCGACTTCATCAAGTCCACCACCGGCGGCAATTTTGAACAGCTGACGCCTAATACCGCGCCGGTTGAGACCAAGATCGTCGACTCGCTGGACAACACCGACCTGACGCTGAACGCTGAAGGGTCCATTGTTGAAGGCGGCAAGATCACCTACACCGCCACACTGACAAACCCTGCCGACACCGCCGTCACCGTGACGCTCAATAGCGGCGCGGTGATCACCATCGAAGCCGGGAAAACCAGCGGTTTTGTCGTGGTCGATACGCCGGTCAACGATGTTTACAACAATGGCAGCACCGTCACCGACTTCATCAAGTCCACCACCGGCGGCAATTTTGAACAGCTGACGCCTAATACCACGCCGGTTGAGACCAAGATCCTCGACTCCCTGGACAACACCGACCTGACGCTGAACGCTGAAGGGTCGATTGTTGAAGGCGGCAAGATCACCTACACCGCCACACTGACAAACCCTGCCGACACCGCCGTCACCGTGACGCTCAATAGCGGCGCGGTGATCACCATCGAAGCCGGGGAAACCAGCGGTTTTGTCGTGGTCGATACGCCGGTCAACGATGTTTACAACAATGGCAGCACCGTCACCGACTTCATCAAGTCCACCACCGGCGGCAATTTTGAACAGCTGACGCCTAATACTGCGCCGGTTGAGACCAAGATCGTCGACTCGCTGGATACTACGACCATCAAGTTGACTGCATCGGGTGAAGTCAGCGAAGGAGGCCAGGTTACTTACACCGCCACGCTGAGCCATGCGGCCGGCAGCAACATGACCGTCACCCTCAGCAACGGGGCCGTGATTGAAATCGCTCAGGGCAAGTTCTCCGGCGAAACGAAATTCGACGCTCCAACCGACGACGTTTTCAAAGATGAAAGTACCGTCTCGGCCACCATCAAGCCGGACGGCATCGTCGGCGGTAGCTTTGAGAAACTGGAAATTGTCGGCGGCGCTGCGGACACCCTCGTCAAAGACACCATCGACGAAGTCACTGTTTCGCTCCACGCCACCCCAAGCATCAGCGAAGGCGGCGAGATCACCTACACCGCTTCTTTGCTGGGCAAAGACGGCAAGCCGGTTCTAAACCTCGGCTCCGATCTGGTCGTAAAACTGGCCAATGGCGAAACCATCACCATCGCCAACAACGCTTCGTCGGGCACCGCAACCATCACTGTTCCGGCGGACGTTTACGTTAATCCCGCGATTTCCAACACCATTACCCAAGTGGTCAGCGGCGGCGACAAGTACGAAAAACTCACCGTCAGCGACAAGCCGGCGGGCACCACCGTTATCGATACT
>NZ_JBUZRB010000029.1:0-1265 GCF_055407105.1 Pseudomonas sp. C321
TGGAACCACCTGATCCCATCCCGAACTCAGTAGTGAAACGATGCATCGCCGATGGTAGTGTGGGGTTTCCCCATGTGAGAGTAGGTCATCGTCAAGATTGAATTTCGAAACCCCTGTCTGCTAACGCAGACAGGGGTTTTGTCGTTTAGGGCTCAACACAAGTCAGAGATGCCATCCTCAGTCAAGTCGGTCGCATCCGCGGCATTGTCCAACCAACCGTAGTGGTTGCTGTAAAGCGTCTGTACTGCACACTCGAGAGATGGGATTGACAAAGGCCTGGTCAGTATCCCGAGCCGCTACCATTGGTCACTTTTTCACATTAAAAGAGGATGTATCTCACAAATCCCTAAATTTTATCCGGACGAGGCCGAAAGCCTGATGAGTCATACGTGCACTGAAATAGAGCGGTCGAAGAGTCTGCCTATACCGTTACATGGAAAGTTGCATCCGGCACGCTCACCCATTTTTGGCAAAAAGAAGTCGATGAAATGAATCTCAAATTCAGTCATAAAATTCTGTTGGCCGCGTCAGGCGTTGTGGTTTTGGCCTTCGCGTTATTCACGCTGTACAACGACTATCTGCAACGCAGCACCATCAAACAAAACCTGGAATCGTCCATCCAACAGTCAGGCGATCTGACGGCCAGCAGCGTGCAGAACTGGCTCAGTGGCCGGGTGCTGGTCCTGGAGACTCTTGCGCAAAACATCGCCTATCAAGGCAGCAGTGCCGACCTGCCAGGGTTGGTCGATCAATCGGCTTTCACGTCGAACTTTCAGTTCACCTACGTTGGCCAAACCAATGGCGTGTTCACCCAGCGTCCTGACGCGAAAATGCCGGATAGTTACGATCCGCGTCAGCGCCCCTGGTACAAGCAGGCGGTCGCCGCGGACAAGACTATGCTCACGCCGCCCTATATGGCCGCTGTGGGTGGCTTGATCGTTACCATCGCCATGCCGGTCAAGAAGCACGGTGAACTGCTCGGTGTGGTAGGCGGTGACTTGAGCCTGCAAACCCTGGTGAAGATCATCAACTCGGTGGATTTCGGCGGTATCGGTCATGCGTTTCTGGTTAGCGGCGACGGTCAGGTCATCGTCAGCCCGGACCAGGACCATGTGATGAAAAATCTCAAGGACATCTACCCAGGTACCAATGTCCGCATCGAGAAAGGCAATCAGGATGTGCTCCTCAAGGGTCAGGATCGAATTCTGTCGTTTACCCCGATCAGCGACTTGCCGAATGCAGACTGGTACATCGGTCTGTCGATC
>NZ_JBUZRB010000030.1:0-1235 GCF_055407105.1 Pseudomonas sp. C321
TGTAGTGGTCTAATGAAACCGGACATCCATTTAGGCGAGAATGCTCGCCAGAACGAGGTGTCAGATGATCAAACAACGCCGTACCTTTTCCCCTGAATTCAAACGCGAGGCTGCCGACCTCGTTCTCAAGCAGGATTACAGCTTCATTGAGGCCAGCCGCTCGCTTGGTGTCGGCGAGTCGGCTTTGCGCCGATGGGTCGACCAGGTGCAGCAAGAACGCACGGGCGTCACCCCGCAGAGCAAAGCGCTGACTCCGGAGCAGCAGAAAATCCAAGAGCTGGAAGCCCGAATTGCTCGCCTTGAGCGGGAAAAATCGATCTTAAAAAAGGCTACCGCGCTCTTGATGTCGGAAGATCTCGAGCGTTCGCGCTGATTGACCAGTTGAGCATCCACGAGCCGGTTGATTGGCTGTGCAAGGTGTTTGAAGTGACCCGCTCGTGCTACTACGCTCGGCGTCTCAGGCGCCGCACACCGGATGTAGAACGCCTTCGATTGCGCAGTCGGGTGAACGAGTTGTTCACCCAAGGCCGCAGTGCTCCCGGTAGCCGTAGCATCATGGCCATGATGCAGGACGACGGCGAGCAGATCGGGCGATTCAAGGTGCGCAGCCTGATGTGCGAGCTGGAGTTGGTCAGCAAACAACCGGGATCGCATGCTTACAAAAAGGCGACGGTCGAGCGGCCCGACATCCCTAATATTTTGAACCGGGAGTTTGATGTGCCCGCTCCTGACCACGTCTGGTGTGGCGATATCACTTACATCTGGGCTCAAGGGAAATGGCAGTATCTGGCGGTTGTGCTAGATCTTTTTGCCCGCCGTGTTGTGGGCTGGGCGTTGTCGGGAAAGCCGGATGCCGACTTGGTCATCAAGGCCTTGGACATGGCTTACGAGCAGCGAGGGAAGCCTCAAGGTTTGCTGTTCCACTCCGACCAGGGCTCGCAATATGGAAGCCGGAGTTTTCGCCAGCGCCTTTGGCGATATCGCATGCGTCAGAGCATGAGCCGGCGAGGAAATTGTTGGGATAATGCGCCGATGGAGCGGGTGTTCAGGAGCCTGAAAACCGAGTGGATACCGACCATGGGCTACACGACGGTCCAACAAGCTCAGCGGGATATCAGCCATTTTTTGATGCACCGGTACAACTGGATTCGACCGCACCAATTTAATGGTGGGCTGCCACCGGCTCAGGCCGAGAAAAAACTTAACGTCGTGTCCGGGATTAGTTGACCACTACA
>NZ_JBUZRB010000031.1:0-823 GCF_055407105.1 Pseudomonas sp. C321
CGTCAGCGGTGACACCACCGACGACAACACCCCGACCTTCAGCGGTAAAGCTGAAGCCAACAGCACCGTGGTCATTTATGACCAAGGGGTTGAGATCGGCCGTGTGCCGGTTGATGACAAGGGTGTTTGGAGCTTTACGCCGGGCACACCATTGGCCGAAGGCGGTCATGGCCTGAGCACGGCGGTGGTCGACAAAGCCGGTAACCTGGGCGAACAAAGCGCTGTGATCGACTTCACGGTCGACACCCGCGCGGTTGATGTTTCGATCACTCGCGTAGCGGATGACGTTGGCAGCAAACAGGGCAACCTGGGCAATGGCGATGTCACTGACGACACCAAGCCGACTTTGCATGGCAAGGCGACGGCGAACTCGACCGTCAACATCTACGACGGCAAGGTATTGCTGGGTTCCGCCCAGTCCAATGGCAAAGGCGAGTGGAGCTTCACGCCGACTCAAGCCTTGGCAGAAGGCGAGCACAGCCTCACCGCAACCGTGGTTACCGCAGCCGGTGGCGAAAGCGATCCGACCTCTGTGTTTGACCTGACTGTAGACACTTCGGCCCCGGGTAAAGCCGTCATTGGCGAAGTGTTCGACGACGTCGGCGAGATCCAGGGTCCGATTACCAACGGTGGCAGCACCGATGACACCACCCCGACCCTGTCGGGCAATGGCGAACCGGGCAGCACCGTGCATATCTACGACAACGACAGCCTGTTGGGCAGCGTTGAAGTGGATGGCAAAGGTAACTGGAGTTTCACCCCAAGCCCGCTGAACAACGGCGAGCATAGCTTCACCGTGACCAACGAAGACAAGGCCGGCAAC
>NZ_JBUZRB010000032.1:0-778 GCF_055407105.1 Pseudomonas sp. C321
TTGGCCACCTTCGTTAACTTCGCCCGATGCAGTCAACTTGATAGTCGACGGGGTTTCAGTATCGATAACGGTGGTGCCCGCCGGCTTGTCGCTGACGGTAAGTTTTTCGTACTTGTCGCCGCCGCTGACCACTTGGGTAATGGTGTTGGAGATCGCGGGATTAACGTAAACGTCCGCCGGAACAGTGATGGTTGCGGTGCCCGACGAAGCGTTGTTGGCGATGGTGATAGTTTCGCCATTGGCCAGTTTTACGACCAGATCGGAGCCGAGGTTTAGAACCGGCTTGCCGTCTTTGCCCAGCAAAGACGCGGTGTAGGTGATTTCGCCGCCTTCGCTGATGCTTGGGGTGGCGTGGAGCGAAACAGTGACTTCGTCGATGGTGTCTTTGACGAGGGTGTCCGCTGCGCCGCCGACAATTTCCAGTTTCTCAAAGCTACCGCCGACGATGCCGTCGGGCTTGATGGTGGCCGAGACGGTGCTTTCATCTTTGAAGACGTCATCAGTTGGAGCGTCGAATTTCGTTTCGCCCGAGAACTTGCCTTGTTCAATGGTGATTTTCGCGCCATTGCTCAAGGTAACGGTCATTGGGCTGCCGGCTGCGTGGCTCAGCGTGGCGGTGTAAGTGACCTGGCCGCCTTCGCTGACTTCACCGGAGGCGGTCAGTTTGATGGTCGACGGAGTTTCAGTATCGATAACGGTGGTGCCCGCCGGCTTGTCGCTGACGGTGAGTTTTTCGTACTTGTCGCCGCCGCTGACCACTTGGGTAATGGTGTTGGAA
>NZ_JBUZRB010000033.1:0-674 GCF_055407105.1 Pseudomonas sp. C321
GGCATCGGACGGCGCGCTGACGTTGCCGGCCTTGTCTTCGTTGGTCACGGTGAAGCTATGCTCGCCGTTGTTCAGCGGGCTTGGGGTGAAACTCCAGTTGCCTTTGCCATCCACTTCAACACTGCCCAACAGGCTGTCGTTGTCGTAGATATGCACGGTGCTGCCCGGTTCACCATTGCCCGACAAAGTCGGAGTGGTGTCATCGGTGCTGCCACCGTTGGTAATCGGACCCTGGATCTCGCCGACGTCGTCGAACACTTCGCCAATGACGGCTTTACCTGGCGCCGCAGTATCGACGGTCAGGTCAAACACAGAGGTCGGGGCACTTTCGCCAGCGGCTGCGGTGAAGACGGTAGCCGTCAGTGAGTGCTCACCATCGGCCAGGGCTTCGGCTGGTGTGAAGTGCCAACTACCCGAAGCGTCACTGGTAACTCGGCCGATTTCGATGGCGTTGTCATAAATGACCACCACCGAATCAGCTGTCGCCTTGCCATGCAAGGTCGGCTTGGTGTCATCCGTGACATCGCCATTGGCCAGGTTGCCCTGTTTGCTGCCGACGTCATCCACCACGCGAGTGATCACGATATCCAGATCATCGGTGTTGACCGTGAAGTCGATCGGCACGCTCTGCTCGCCCAGGTTGCCGGCTTTGTCTACGACCGCCGTGCTCAGAC
>NZ_JBUZRB010000034.1:0-623 GCF_055407105.1 Pseudomonas sp. C321
GTGGAAAAAACCATTCTGGCAATGTCGGAGTTGTCGCAGAAAATCAGCCTGTCCTGCACCCAGATTGAAAACCTGAATGCCAGCACCGATAACATTGGCCACATTCTTGACGTGATCAAAGGCATCTCCCAGCAAACCAACCTGCTGGCCCTCAACGCCGCGATTGAAGCGGCACGGGCCGGGGAAGCCGGGCGCGGTTTTGCAGTGGTTGCCGATGAAGTACGCAACCTGGCCCACCGGACCCAGGAGTCGGCAGAAGAGATCCACAAGATGATCACCTCGTTGCAGATCGGTTCGCGCGAGGCGGTGACGACGATGAATGCCAGCCAGGTGTCCAGCGAAGAAAGTGTCGAGGTGGCCAACCAGGCCGGCGCACGGCTAGTCAGCGTGACCCAGCGGATCGTCGAGATCGACGGGATGAACCAGTCGGTAGCGGCGGCCACCGAGGAACAGACCGCCGTGGTGGAAACCCTCAACGTCGACATCAACCAAATCAACATGCTGAACCAGCAGGGCGTCGTCAACCTCAACGAAACCTTGAAAGACTGTGATGCACTCTCGCAACAAGCCAGCCGTTTGAAGCAGTTGGTCGATAGCTTCAAGATCTGACATTCGTTCTGCAA